>NZ_JADCNH010000052.1 GCF_018904615.1 Verticiella alkaliphila
GCGCCCGCAGCGCCCTGCCGCTGCGCAACCCCGCCCCCCCGCGGCGGCCACCGAAGCCCCCGCCGCTGCAGCAGGCGAAACGACGCCCGCGCAGCCGCAATAGGCGGTGATGCAAGCGCCGATACATTTCGGCGCGTGCTGCTTCACAAGTCGTAAAGTCGTGCTATAATCTTTGTCTTGGCGCTGCAGTGATTTTTGCGCAGAAGCCCAAGCCGTCGTGGTGGAATTGGTAGACACGCTATCTTGAGGGGGTAGTGGCGAAAGCTGTGCGAGTTCGAGTCTCGCCGACGGCACCAACAAATTGAGCAGCGGTGATGTTGCGGAACTGAGGTTCTTCACCAGCATCGATCCAGAGGCAGTCAATGGCAATCGTTGACTGCCTTTTTGTATTTGACGACCGCAATGAGGCTTCAGACGCATGAGCGCCGGGCACTGTGAGGTGGCAATCATCGGGGCCGGTCCGGCCGGGCTGATGGCAGCCGAGATCTGCGCCCAGGCGGGTCTGTCCGTGCACGTGTTCGACGGCATGCCCTCGGCGGGTCGCAAGTTCCTGCTCGCGGGTCTCGGCGGCTTGAACATCACGCACAGCGAGCCTGCCGATCAGTTTCTCGGCCGATATGCGTCCGATCAGCCGACGGTCGCGCCGTGGTTGCAGGCTTTCGACGCACAGGCATTGCGCGCCTGGGTACACGCATTGGGCGTGTCGACGTTCGTCGGGTCCTCCGGGCGCGTCTTCCCGCAAGAGATGAAGGCCGCGCCGTTGTTGCGGGCCTGGCTCGCCAGGCTGCGCAGGCAGGGCGTGTCCTTTCACATGCGCCACCGGCTGATTCAGCTCTCTGCTGACCGAGAGCTCACGTTTGCTGTGCGGCAGGCAGACATGCCCACTGCGACGGCAGCCAGCGAAGCCGCCGCCGTGCAGATGCCCCAGGCCGGGTATGACCCTGCGCAGACGCAGCTTGCGTCGGCTGCCACCCGTACGTACCAAGCCGGTGCCGTGGTGTTGGCGTGTGGGGGCGCCAGCTGGCCGCGGCTGGGATCCGATGGGGCCTGGGCAGACTGGTTGCCCAAGCAGGGCGTGGCCGTCACGCCTTTGCAGGCTGCCAACTGCGGCTTCGAAGTGACCTGGTCCCCCATCTTTCTCAACGCCCATGCCGGCGCGCCGGTCAAGAACGTGCGGGCCTGGATTGCACGTCCCCACGCCAGCGGGTGGCAAGCCCTCTGCGCGCCCGCGCGGGAGAAATGTTGGTCTCCGATGCCGGCATCGAAGGGGGGCTGGTGTACGCGCTGTCGCGGAACATTCGCGAAGCCCAGGCGCAAGGCGGCGCCACGCTGATGGTCGATCTCCTGCCAGAGCACACGCTGGCGCGGGTGCGGCAGGGGCTGGCGCGCGGGCGCGGCGCCAAGTCATGGTCCAGCTTCCTGGGCAGTGTGCTGGGCCTCAAAGGCGTGCGCGGCGCGCTGTTGCGCGAGTGTGCGCCGGCAGCGGTCTGGTCGGATACCGACGCACTGGCCGAAACGATCAAGGCATTGCCGATTCCGTTGGGCCCTGCGCGTCCCCTCGCCGAGGCGATCAGCACCGCAGGCGGCGTGGCGCTGTCGTCTGTCGGCGATGACCTGCAATGCCGCGCGTTGCCGGGCGTGTTCTGCGCCGGCGAAATGCTCGATTGGGAGGCTCCCACGGGGGGCTACCTGCTCACGGCCGTGATGGCCAGCGGGCGCCATGCCGGGCAGGGCGTCGTGGCGTACGCCGGTAGGACATGACCTGCCTGCACGGGTAGCGATGAAGCGATTCGGATAGCCACCCATCACCTGGGCCAGTGGCAGGCGCCGTTGACTGAAGGCGGCCTCTTCACGCTGGGTACTCCCACATCATTCCCGCATGGCCACGAAGGTCCACCTCAGCAAGTGATCCTCGACCGCATCCTGTCCGTGAGCTTCATCGCCGCACTGCCTGCGGACGAGAAGGCGAGGGTGGCGCAACGCGTGCGCGAGCTCATCGATACGCATCCGGCGTTGCGCGGACGGGACGTGGTCCGCTTCCCCTATCGGACCGATGCGTACGTGTGCGAGCGCCTTGAAGGCTGAGGACGGCTACCCGCCCGCTCACGACGCTGAGTCGGACGCTCCCGGCATTTGTCGGTACTTTCCGCGGTGCGCCATGAAGCGATGGTAGGACATGCGCAGATGCAGCTGCATCACCTGGCGCGCGAGTTCTCCATCGCCTGCCCGGATCGCATGGGTGAGGTCGCGGTGATGGTGCAGGCTCTGCTCCAGCTCTTCGCGCGTGTAGATGTAGAACGAACGCTTGATGATCGGCATGTCGATCATCGTCACGAGAATGCCGCGAAGCCGCGGCGAGCCTGACGCTTCCATCAAGGCATGATGGAAGTCGCGATTGGCCGCCTGGATCCGTCCGATATCCGTGGGCCGTGCAGCGATGCCTTCGGCCATGGCCTGGTTGCTCGCCTCGAGGGCGTCGAGCAGTTCAGGGCCGCCCCGCTCCGCGGCCAACGATGAGGCGTACGGCTCCAGCAGCATGCGAAGCTGGAAGGTCTCCTCGACGTCCCAGTCACTCCATTCCGAGACGCGCACGCCTTGACCGGCGGTGTCCGTCGCGAGCCCATCCTCGACCAGGCGCCGCAGCGCGGTGCGCACGGGCGTGCGGCTCAGGCCCAGTTCCTTGGCGAGCGGTTCTTCCTTCAACTGCTGACCCGGCTTGAAGTGTCCGCCCACCAGACGCCGTCGCAACACCTCATAGGCCCTGTCTCGTCCCGCTTGGGCGGCGGGGCGGGTGGCTTCGTCGCTGTGATCGCGCACTTCGGGTGCTGGCGGATTCGTCGCGTCCGTTCGTTTTTTGTTCATTCTTTGTACTCTTTCTGTATCTCTCCAGGGCACATAACGCCGTGATTAGGTGTTAACCCTTGGATGCATTGCCGATTTTGTACTTTATTTGTATTCTGCGCTCACTTCTCATCGAGCGCGAACATGAACATTGCCATCATTGGTCTAGGAGAGGTCGGTCGGTGCTACGCCGCGCCTCTGCACGCCGCCGGCCACACCCTGCTGCTGTGCGAATCGCGCCTGTCGGATGCAGCCAAGGCATTCACCGAGTCTGCCGGCCTCGCGGTTCAACCGACGATCGGCGCATGGCTGGCCGAGGCCGACATCGTGCTGTCGTGCGTAACAGGCACGACCTCGCTCCCTGTGCTCACCCAGGCGCTGCGGTTCGTGCGGCAGCAGGCCGTCTTCGCCGACTTCACCACCGCCAGCCCGAAGACCAAGCGCGAGGGCGCCGCGTTGGCGGCCGAAGCCAGTGTACGGTACGTCGACACGGCCATCATGGGTGCCATCTCCCTCAACCTCGTGCGGACACCGCTGCTGATCGCAGGCACGGGCGCAGCGTCGTTGCATGACGTGCTGACTGCGGCCGGCGCCAAGGTGCAGGTGATCGCCGACGGCAAGGCGGGCGACGCGATGTCGCTCAAGATCCTGCGCAGCGTTTACACCAAAGGCATGGAGGCGCTCTGCGTCGAACTTCTGGTGAGTGCGGAGAAGCAGGGCGTGCGCAGCGAGCTGTACCACCAGCTTCGCGACATCGACGAGACGCCGCTTCGCGACTTCATGGACATGCTCGTGCGTACGCACGTGATCCATGCGAAGCGCCGCGCGCACGAAGTGCACGATGCGCAAGGCGAACTGGTCGCCCAGGGGCTGCCGTCCGTCGTGTTGCCGGGTGTCTCGATGCGCTTTCAGCACACCGTCTCCGCGCTCGAGCGCTCGCCGCTGCCGGTGGAAGCGCCCACGGTGGACGACGCCATCGCCTGGCTGCTCGCGAATCCATCCGCTGACTGATTCTTCTCTTGATCCGGCCATGTCGTGCGCGACGCGGCCGCTCATCCCCTTTCGTCTTTCCGGAGACCTGACATGGCCACTTCCGAACAACTCCAGCAGCTGCGCGATCTGGGCGCCGCCACCGTCTACGAGGCGCAAGGCGCCAAGGGCGCCCTCGACAGCGGCATGAAGCCGATCGATCCCACCGTCCGTCTGGCAGGCCCCGCGCTGACGGTGGATGCCCGTCCGTCGGACAACCTGATTCTTCACTACGCCGTGCTTCAGGCCAAACCGGGCGACGTGCTGGTGGTCGATGCCAAGGCCTTCATGGAAGCCGGCCCCTGGGGCGACGTGCTCACCATCCAGGCCATGAAGCTTGGCATCGCCGGGCTGGTCATCAATGGTTGCGTGCGGGATGCCAACCTCATCATCGACCTGGGCTTTCCGGTCTTCTGCCGTGGCCTGTCCATCAAGGGTACGGGCAAGAACCAGCCGGGCAAGGTGAACGTGCCGATCGTCATGGGTGACGTGCTGATCCATCCGGGCGACATCATCGTCGGCGACCGCGACGGCCTCGTAGTGGTCAAGCAGGACGAAGTCGAGCACGCCATCTCGAGCAGCCTCGCCCGCGAAGAGAAGGAAGCCTCGCAACGGCAGGCCATCGAAGCCGGCACGACCACCGTCGAGCTGCTCAAGCTCACCGACACGCTCAAGCGCTTCGGCCTGGTCTGAGCCATCGAACACACGAGGAGACATCATGCGAACTTTCATTCAAACCCTCGCCGCGCTGGCCGCCAGCGTGAGCCTGGTCGCAGGCGCCCACGCCGATACCTATCCGAGCAAACCGATCCGCATGGTGGTGGGCTTCGCGCCGGGCGGGTCTGCCGACATCAACGCCCGTGCCGTGAGCCAGCAGCTGTCGAAGGATCTCGGCGGCACCATCCTCGTCGAGAACAAGGGCGGTGCAGGCGGCAACATCGCGGCCGTGGACGTCAAGCGCTCGCCCGCCGACGGCTACACGCTGTTCTACGCGACCTCGGCCGTCGTGCTCGCGCCCTCGCTCTATGCCTCGCCGGGCTTCGACCCTTACACGGACTACGTGCCGGTGTCGCTGACCGCCACGATCCCGCTGGTGCTTGTCGTGAACAAGAACGTGCCGGCGCAGGACGCCAAGACGTTCTTCGAGTGGGCGAAGGCACAGAAGGGCAACCTGAACTATGGCTCGTCCGGCACGGGCGCCCTGCTGCATCTGGGCGGGGCCTTGCTCAGCAAGGAAATGGGCATCGACGCCACGCACATCGCCTACAAGGGCAGTGCGCCTGCTGTGACGGATCTGTTGGCCGGCGCCACACAGTTCATGTTCCTGCCCATCAATGAAGCCATGCCGCACATCAAGGGCGGGGGCCTGCGGGCGTTGGCGGTCTCGCACAGCGAGCGCGTCGCCTTGCTGCCCGACGTGCCCACGCTGCGCGAGGCCACCGGCAAGACCACGATGGACATGGGCGCCTGGCAAGGGGTGATGCTGCCCAAGGGCACGCCGGAGGACGTCGTGGCGAAGGTGAGCGAGGCCTTGCAGAAGACCGTGCAGAGCACGGACCTCACGGACCGCCTCCAGAGCCAGGGTTCGATCATGCTCGGGGGCACGCAACAAGACTATGTGGACTACATGCGTGCCGAGGGCTCGCGCTGGGCACGTGTGATCCAGGATACCGGCGCCAAAGCCGAATAACGAGAGCAGGGTAGGGGAGATAAAAAATGAAGATTCGACAGGCAGTGGCCGCCTTGGCGGTGGCAGCGTTCTCGGCAGGTGCCATGGCCGAGGAGGCCAAGGGCCCGATCCGCATCGTGGTGCCCTTCGCGGCAGGCGGGGCCACCGATGCCCTCGCGCGCGTGCTCGCGCCCAGGCTCAGCAAGGAGCTCGGCCCCCAGGTCATCATCGAGAACCGCCCTGGCGCAAGCGGCCAGATCGGAACCTCGACGGTGAAGTCAGCCGCGCCGGACGGCACCACCTATCTGCTGGCCCTGGATCATTCGGTCGTTGTCGTGCCGCTCATCACGCCGGGGGCCGGCTACGATGCCATGAAGGATTTCGTCCCCGTGGGCCAGGTGGCGAGATTCCAATGGACGTTCGCCGTGCCCATGAGCAGCCCCGCCCAGTCGCTGGACGGTTTCGTGGATCTGGTGCGCAAGCAGCCCGCACAAGGCAACTATGGCGTGCCGCTCATCGGTGGCGTGCCCGACATCATCGGGGCCGCCATCACGCGCAAGGCTGGCGTGCCGATGGAGCCGATTCCCTTTGGCGGATCCGGGATGATGATGCCGCAGTTGATCGGCGGACAGCTCGCCGCCGGCGTGACCGGTGAGCCCGAGGGCGTGACCATGTATCGCGGCGGCAAGGTGCGCATCCTGGCCATCTCGGGCGGCAAGCGCTCCGATCTGCTGCCGGACGTGCCGACGTTCGAAGAGCTGGGCTACACCGGGGTGAACGTCAACAGCTTCAATGCGTTCTTTGCACCCAAGGGCTTGCCCGCCGAGACAGCACAGACGTTCAACGCCGCGCTGCGCAAGGTGCTGGCGGACCCGGAGGTGCAGGCTCGGGTGAAGGACATGTCGCTGGAGCTCGCGCCCACCGATCTCGCCCAATCCGCCACGGAGCTCAACAAGTCGTACACGTTCTGGAACGCGTCCGGCATCGGTAAGAAGTGAGGTATTCGTGAGCCAGTTCACACACCCGTCGCCCCTGGTCGCGCCGCACTCCGCGGGGGACTCGGCGCCGGCCCAGGCCGTGCCGGCGGGCGCGTGTGACTGCCACATGCACCTTTACGATCCGGTCGCGCCCTACGCGCCCGGGCCCGTTCTCCAGCACACGCAGGCCAGCGTGGCGGACTATCAACGCCTGCAGGCGAGGCTGGGCCTGACGCGCAACGTGATCGTCCAGCCGTCCAGCTACGGCGTGGATCACCAGGTGTTGCTGGCCGGCTTGCGCGCCTTCGGCGGTACGGCGCGTGGGGTGGCTGTGGTCCAGCCGTCCGTGGACGAAGCTGAGCTCAGCACGCTGAACGAACACGGCGTCGTCGGCGTGCGCTTCAACCTGGTGCAGGTGGGGGCGACGACGCCCGAGATGCTGGCGCCAGTGGCCGAGCGGGTGCGTCCGTTGGGGTGGCACGTGCAGATCCATGCGCGCAGCGAAGATCTGCTGGCGCTCGAGGCGCGCTTGCTGGCCTTGGACATGCCCATCGTCATCGATCACTATGCGCGTGTCGGCACCGAGCCGGCGCTGACCCCGCACATCATCGACACCGTGCGGCGCATGCTGGCCACGGGCCGTGTCTGGCTGAAGCTGTCCGCGCCGTACATCGGAGCGCCCGGTCCGCAGGGTGACGACATGCTCGGCATGTTTGTGAGACAGCTTGCGGCCGATCATCTCGAGCAGCTCGTGTGGGGCACGGATTGGCCGCACGTCACGGAAGCGACCAAGCCGGACGATGCGTTGCTGATGGATGTGTTGCCCCAGTGGCTGACCGACCAGGAGAGGAGGCAGATTTTGGTGGACAACCCCGCCAGGCTCTACAGCTTCGGCCCGCGTTGACACCGGCAGCGTTGCGGCGCAGACGGCGTGCCCGAGCGCGCACGCCGGGCCCTGCCAGGCAGCCGGCTCAGTAAAGGCATAATGGGTATCAAACCTGCGCGAAGCGGCCGACGAGTCGTCGCGCTCAACGGAGACCCTGCATGCAAGCGTTCGCCTTCCAGACCGTTCCCCATATCCTGCTCGAGTTCGGCGCGGCGCGCCGCCTCGGCGACATCCTCCGAGGCAAGTTCCCCACGCTGCGCCAGGTCGGGATCGTGACCGATCACTTCCTCGCGCAGAGCGGGGTGTTGAAGCCCGCGCTCGATAGCCTGGCCGCGGCAGGCTGGGCGGTCACCGTGATCGACGACGTGGTGGCCGATCCGCCGGACGAGGTCGTGTTGAAGACGGTGGAGAAAGCCAAGGCGGCCAACGTGGAGCTGGTGGTGGGGCTGGGCGGCGGCTCGTCGATGGACGTGGCCAAGCTCCTCGCGGTGCTGGGCGCGTCCGGCCAGCCGCTGGCCGAGATGTACGGCGTCGACAAGGTCACGGGGCATCGGCTGCCGCTGGTACAGATCCCGACGACGGCCGGCACCGGCTCCGAAGTGACGTGCGTGTCCATCGTCACCACTGGTGCCACGACCAAGGCGGGCATCGTCTCGCCCGTGTTGTACGCGGATCTGGCCGTGCTCGATGCCGAGCTCACCCTGGGCCTGCCCGCCGCCGTCACGGCTGCCACGGGCATCGACGCCATGGTCCACGCCATCGAGGCGTACACCAGCGCCCATCGCAAGAACCCCTTGTCCGACAGCCTGGCGCGCCAGGCGTTGACGCTATTGTCAGGTCATTTGATGCGTGCCTGCCAGGATGGGGCGGACCGCGAAGCGCGCGAGGCCATGCTGCTGGGCGCGATGCTGGCGGGCCAGGCATTCGCCAATTCACCTGTGGCCGCGGTGCACGCGCTGGCCTATCCGCTGGGCGGCCACTTCCATGTGCCGCATGGCTTGTCCAACGCGCTGGTGCTGCCGCACGTCCTGCGCTTCAATGCGCCGGCGGCACAGGCGCGGTATGCCGAATTGGCGGCAACGGTGCTGCCTGCAGCGGGGGGCAGCGAAGCAGAGCGCGCCGAGGCCTTCATCACCTGGTGCGAAGGGCTTTCGACCCAGGCCGGCATTCCTGCCCGCTTGCGCGACGTGGGCGTGACCGAAGCGGATCTTGACCGTCTTGCCGACGATGCCATGCTGCAGACCCGGCTGCTCGTGAACAACCCGCGGGAAGTGACGCGCGCGGACGCGCGGGCCATCTACGCGGCAGCGTACTGAGGACGTTTTGGCGCACCGGTGGCCGTACGCACCGGTGCCGCGAGGGCTCAGGGATCAGGACAGCGATTCGAACACCGCGCGGTGCCCCTCAGGCAGTGGCACCGGCTTGCGCGAGGCGTTGTCCACATAGACGTGCGTAAAGCGGCCCGCCGCCAGGCACGTCTCGGCCTCGGCCGTGAAGACGCCCAGCCGGTAGGTGACGCTGGAGCGGCCAAGGGCCTCGACCCGCACGCCGATCTCCACCGGCGTCGGGAACGACACCGACGCGAAATACTGACAACTCGTGGCCACCACGAGCCCGATCGGCAGCGTCTGTGCCGCGCCGTCGCCATGCCGCGGCGCCAAGCCGCGCTCGATCAACATGGCATTCACCACACTGTCGAACCACGCGTAGTACACGACGTTGTTGACGTGGCCGTACACGTCGTTGTCTGCCCAGCGCGTGGTGACGGGGGCGAAGTGGCGAAAGGCGTCCCGGGGTTCGGGCGTCATGCGGTCTGTCATGGGCGGGTGATGAGAGAGGGCAAGGCCGTCCTTGCCGTTGGGGGGTTATAGCGTACTCCCCAACCCCACGATCGCATCCACCACCGCCGCATGCACGCCCTCCGGCAGGTCATGCCCCATGCCCGGAATCTCCAGCAACCGTGCCCCCGGGACGGCCGCGGCGGTGTCGCGGCCGGCTTCGATGCGCACGAGCGGGTCGTCGCTGCCGTGAATGACGAGGGTGGGCACATCGAGCGTGCGCAGGGCGGGGCGGCGATCGGGGGCGGCGAGGATGGCGGCGTATTGGCGGGCGAAGCCTTCGGGGCGGTAGGCGCGATCGAGGTCGGCGGCGATGCGCTCGCGTAGCACGGGCACGGCAACGGGGTAGGCGGGGCTGCCGATGATCTGGGCGGCAAGCACGTTGTCGTCCAGGTAGGCCTCGCGCTCGCGTACCGGATCCGGGCGCGGCCGCGTCAGGCTTCCTGGGCTTGCGGGGTGGCCCTCGGCAATTCGGGGTTGCCGGTGGTGGACATGATGGAGGTGAGCGTGAGGACGCGATCGGGATGCCGGATGGCGAGAAGCTGCGCGATCATGCCGCCCATGGACGAGCCCACGACGTGAGCGCGTTCGATGCCGAGGTGGGTGAGCAGGGCGGCGACGTCGTCGGCCATGTCGTCCAGCGTGTAGGGCAAAGCGGGCTGCGTTCCCGCCGATCTCGCGGAAGCCACGGCTTTCAGGTCGGGCGCGCCGGCGGCATCGAACGATTCCGATAGCCCCGCGTCCCGATTGTCCATGCGCACGACGCGATAGCCGCGTTGCGCCAGGCGTTGCACGAAGGGCTCGGCCCAGCGGGTGAGCTGCGTGCCCAGACCACTGATGAGCACGATGGGCTTGCCAGAGGGCGCGCCGGTCTCTTCGTAATATACGTTGACGCCGTTGACCTGCGCTCGCGGCATGGGTTGTCTCCTGTGGATGGCTCTTGTTTGTCGTCGAGCTTATCCCATTGGCAAGGGCCTGCCCATGCGGGGCATTGCGTATGGCATCGCCTGCCGTTTTCGTGACGCTAACGACAGGAGTGTTGCAGGTTGAAACCTAAAGTTTCTGCTGAGGGTGCCGTTATGTCGTGGCAGCGCTATCTCGGCGCTGCGCCGTTCGTCCCCGACCTGGAGTCCGCATGGCCATTACCCCTGTTCCCACCGCTGTCGTGCCAACGGCAGCGCCGACCGCGTTGCCCGAGTCGCTGGTGCCGCCCGCCGTAGCGCCTGTCACGCCGGTGAGCAATGCCGACGAGTCCGCTTTGCAACCTGACGAGCGTGAGCTTCAGGAAGCGATCGCATTGCTGAACGTGAATGTGCGCGCGTGGTCCACGCACCTGAAGTTCGAGATCGACGACGAAGCCGGGCGTGTGGTGGTCAAGGTGATCGACAGCCAGTCCGGCGACGTGGTGCGTCAACTGCCCAGCGAAGAGGCCATCGAGATGTCACGGTCGCTGGGTCGGCTGCAGGATCTGGCGTTCCGCGCCCAGGCCTGACGCCGGAGCGCCAGGCCTGTCCTGCCCGTCAGGGCAGGGCGAAGACGAAGAGCGAGTGGCCGCCGTCGACCACGTTCTTCAGTTCGGGCGACAAGGTCTGCGCCACGGGCGTCTGGGCATTGGGGCCCGTCACCACCGCCACGTACTGCTTGCCGTCCACGCTGTACGTCGTGGGGTGTCCGCCCACCGTGGTGTTGAGCTTGACTTGCCAGAGCTTGTTGCCGTCCTTCTGGTCATAGGCCGCGAATTCGCGCATGCTGTCGCCGGTGAAGACGAGCCCGCCGCCGGTGGTCATCACGGACGAACTGAAGATCGCGGCCTGCTTCTGCACCCAGAGCAGCTTGCCGGACTTGACGTCCACGGCGTAGACGCGGCCTACGGTGTCTTCACCCGGCGCGAAGCTTGCCTTGCCCGACGCCTGCGCGCCCACCGATTCGCCCTGACGCACCTCGATCACCTGCGGGGTCAACTCTTTGCAGGATTCGCTGACGGGCACGTAGAAGGCGTTGGTGAGCGGGCTGTAGGCGCCGGCCATCCAGAGCTTGCCCAGGTCACGTCCGCCACACACCGTCACGGTCTGGTCGATCGCCTTCTGGAAGAGTTCCGTGTTGGTCTGCACCTTGCCATCGGCCGTGAAGCCCTTGATGACGTTCTGATGAGCGGTATCGCGCGCCCACAGCAACTCGCCGCTGTCGCGATCGAGCACGAAGACCGTGCCGTACTTGCCCGGCACGCTCACGATCACGTCGTACTTCTGGCCGGACTTCACCTTGCTGCTCAGGTAGCTGACGTCTTCCTTGGCAGGCGCGATCTCGCTGTCGACGAGCACGCGTTCGAAGGGGCTGTCCAGATCCCAGTCATCTTGCGGCAGATGCTGGTAGTGCCACTTGACCTTGCCCGTCTCGGCATCGATGGCGAGCGTACTGTTGGTGTAGAGCGCCGCGCCATCGCCGCTGCCGCGCAGGATCGCGGGGTAGGGCAGCGGCATGCCCACGCCCCAGTACAGCGTCTTGCGCTCGGCATCGTAGGCGCCGGTGATCCAGGGCGAGCCACCCCAGCGATTCTCCTGGGCAAGGCCGCCCCAGGTGTCGTCGACTTCCGGGCCGCCGATGGTGTTCAGGCGCCAGAGCTCCTTGCCCGATTCGGCGTCGTGCGCGGTGATGAAGCAGCCGCCCGCGGTGCCGGCGATGCTGCAGCCCGAGGTGCCCGTGAAGATCTTGCCGTCGGCCGCGAGCGGGCCGGCGGTGAAGCTGTAGCCCTTCTCCCAATCGAGCACCTGGTGCTCCCAAGCCACCTCGCCCGTGGCGGCGTTGAGCGCGACGAGCTTGGAATCCGGGGTGGTGAGGTAGACCTTGTCGCGATACAGCGTGATGTTGTTGCGCTGACGGCTCGCCTGGCGATCGTGATAACCGCCGGTGAACGTCGGCAGCTTCTGGCGGTGTTCCCAGATGAGTTCGCCGGTCTTGGCGTCGAGCGCCTGCACGACGCCCAGGTTCAGGCCGAGGAACATGACGCCGTCGCGCACGAGCGGCGCGGCTTCCTGAAGACCGCCGACCGGCAGCGTCCACGACCACGCCATGCGCAGGTTCGTGACGTTGCCGGTGTTGATCTGTTCGAGGGGGCTGTAGGCCTGGTTGTCGACCGTGCGGCGCCACATCAGCCAATCCTCGGCCTTGGGTGCGAGGACTTCCTGGTCGGTGACGGGCTGGTAGTTCTTGACTTGTGCGTGCGCGCCTGCAGCGAACAGGGTGCAGGCCGCCAGTGCGGCAGAGAGGACAGTGCGTGTCATGAGAGTTCCGGATCGGGTGTCGTTCGAGGCCATGGCGGCCGCAGAGGTGGCGGGCGCGTTCATCGCACGGCCTTGACCTGCTCGGCAGACATGGCGCCGAAATCGTTCGTCCAGCTGTTGCGCACGAACGTGCCGATGGCGGCAACCTGCTCGTCCGAGAGCTTCGAGCCGAACTCGGGCATCGTGTTCATGCCATGCACCACGGTGCGCGCGAGCGCCGAGGCGTTGCTCAGACGCGCGAAGCCATCGAGCTTCGTGCCGAAGGCGCCTTCGCCATTGGCGCCGTGGCAGGCGGCGCAATTCTGGGCAAAGAGCTCGCGGCCCTTGGCCATGACTTCCTCTTGAACGGGGCCCGCATCGGCCACGGCTTCGGGCTGGCCTTCCGGCTCGCCCAGCACGGAGAGGGCGAAGGCTTGCGTGCCGGCGTCCAGCCCCTTCATGTCGCCCGCCGCGCTGTCGCCCGTGAAGCGGAACAGGGGCTTGCCCATGTAGGTGACCTGTTGCTTGCCCTCGTGATCGACCGTGCCGAGCAGGCCGGGCAGGATCATCTGGCCGAGGGGGCGGCCCTGCGTCAGGACCGGTTCCCATTGCTTGCGGCACTCGGCGTCACAGGCGGCGGCCTCCTTGCCGTCACCCAGGATGTAGAGCGTGCGTCCTTGCGCATCGACCAGGAACGGCGCGCGATCGGGCGCTGTGCCTTTGGCGATGGTGGCGGGGGTATCTGCCGCCTGGCCAAAGACGGGCAGCGCGGCGAGGGTCAAGGCAAGACTGAGTTTTCTCAGATTCTTATAGGGGGGCTTCACGATAGGCCTCGGGATGGTTTGCAAATGCAACGGGCCTGTAGCAAGTTTTGCGCCGCACTGCCGAGCGCGCCAAGGCCGGCAGGCGTGTGCCTGCCGGCTTGCGTCCCCCTTTGACGGGTCAATCTGCCTTGAATCCCACCTGCTTGACGATGCCGGCCCAGCTGTCGTGATCCCGTTTCAGGCGCTCGCGCAGCTCCGCCGAGGTGGAGCTCTGCGCTTCCAGTCCCATGGTGGCCAGGCCATCCACGACGTCCTTGGCCTGCAGGGCCTCACGCAACGCCGCATTGAGCGACTGCACGGCGGCATCCGGCATGGCGGGCGGGCCGAAGAAGCCAAACCATTCATTGATGACGAGATCGGGAAAGCCCTGTTCCGCGTAGGTGGGCACATCGGGCGCGAAGCGGCTGCGGCCGGCGCCGGAGGTGGCGAGCAGACGGATCTTGCCTGTCGGCAGATGCTGGATGAATTCGCCCAGGGGTGCGGACACGCAGGGAATCTGGCCGCCGATGAGGTCCAGCACGGCCGGCTGGCTGCCGCGATAGGCCACGTGGGTCATGGAGACGTCGCCTGCGCGCGCCATGAGCTCGCCCAGGAAGTGGGGCACCGAACCGGGGGCAGGCGAACCGAAGCTGCCCTGGCCGGGATTGGCCTTGACCCAGGCGTGAAAGCCGCGCACGTCCTTGACCTCGGCCGGCACCGACGGCCCCACGGCGAGCGCGAAATCCAGCGTGCATGCCAGCGAGAGCGGCGTGACGTCCACCAGGGGCTCGTAACTGAGCTTGCTGTAGATATGGGGGTAGATCATCAACATGGACGCCGGGGTCATGAGCATGGCCGAGCCATCCGCCGGCATGCCCTTGAGGCCCTGGATGGCGATCTGCCCGCCGGCGCCGGCACGGTTCTCAACGATCACCGTCTTGGCGTAGTTGCCCGTCAGGTGATGGCCCACGCGGCGCCCGACAGTGTCCGAAGTGCCGCCCGGCGCAAAGCCGATCAGCACGCGCAGGGTGTCCTGCTGGGTGGCGCTCCAGACGGGGCGGTGCAGCGCGGCGAGCCCTAGCCCAGCGCTGGTGCACGCCAGAAACGTGCGACGATCGATTGCGGTCATGTCCTTGTCTCCTCGATGGCAGCGCGACACCCGGCGAAGGCGCCAGGACATCGGCTGCAGGGCGCGACGTTGGCGCGCCCTTGTGGTTTCCGGGCGGCAAGTCTGCCGCCGGTCAAGCATCGTAGAGACTCGGGCTATCGCCGTACAGTTCCGCAGGTTGCGTGGCGCGTGAAAGGCGCCAGTGCGTTCAAGGCTTGAGCAAGGCGACCACTGGCCCGCCGGATTCCAGCGCCTTGGCGATCAGCCCATCGTCGATGGCCTGGCGAATGGCCCGATCGAGGAACGCGTCGTCCGGCAAGGCCTGCAGGGCGTGGGCCACGTCGTGATCGACAGGATCCAGGGTGATGAGCGGTGCCTGGGGGTCGTCCTCGCGGCTGATGCGCACCATGCGGCTGGTTTCGCTTTCGAGCCGGGCGATGAAGGCGGTGTCCACGCCGTCCACGTGGAAGGATTTCTGCGTCATGCGGGTTCTCCATCGTCGAGATGCGACGATTTTGCCACGCCCCCTCGCAATTCCCAGGCCGATTCACACGCGCGCACCGGGCAAACCCGGCGATAATGCGCACCGGCCGCGATTCGCGCCGTCCAACCTTTCCCGTCGTATCCCATGTCCGAGACATTCTTCCCCCGCTGGCGCCGCGTCGATGGTGCCGAGGGCGCTGTGGTTGCGCCCGACGAACGCCTGCCCGCCGGGCAGAGCGTGGCCATGGGCGCTCAGCACGTCGTTGCCATGTTCGGTTCGACGGTGCTCGCGCCCCTGCTGATGGGCTTCGATCCCAACGTGGCCATCCTGATGTCCGGCGTGGGCACGCTCATCTTCTTTCTGTTCGTGGGCGGACGCGTGCCGAGCTATCTGGGCTCGAGTTTCGCCTTCATCGGCGGCGTGGTGGCGGTGACGGGTTATGCCGGTAGCGGCCCCAACCCGAACATCGGCGTGGCGTTGGGCGCCATCATCCTGTGCGGTCTGGTCTACGCCATCGTGGGCGCGCTGGTCTGGTGGCAGAGTTCGCGCCCGGGCGGCGGCACGGCCTGGATCGAGACCTTGATGCCGCCCGTGGTCACCGGTGCCGTGGTGGCGGTGATCGGCCTGCATCTCGCGCCGATCGCCGTGCGCGGTGCGGTGGGCTCCTCGGGATTCGATGCCACCATGGCGATCATCACGATCCTGTGCGTGGGCGGCATGGCCGTCTACACGCGCGGCGTGCTCCAGCGGCTCCTGATCCTCGCAGGCCTCGTGCTGGCGTGCGTCATCTATTTCCTCGCGGCGAACGTGGCGGGTCTGGGCACGCCGATCAACCTGTCCGGTCTGTCGCAAGCCGCCTGGTTCGGCCTGCCGACGTTCTCCGCGCCGGTGTTCCGCGCCGAGGCCATGGGCCTCATCGTGCCGGTGGTGGTGATCCTGGTGGCCGAGAATCTTGGCCATGTGAAGGCCGTGGCTGCCATGACGGGCCGCGATCTGGATCCCTACATGGGCCGTGCCTTCGTGGGTGACGGCGTGGCGACGATGCTCTCGGGCAGCGTGGGTGGCACGGGCGTGACCACCTACGCCGAGAACATCGGCGTGATGGCCGTGACGCGCATCTACTCCACGCTGGTGTTCGTGATCGCAGCGCTGATCGCGATCCTGCTGGGCTTCTCGCCCAAGTTTGGCGAGCTGATCCGCGCGATCCCCGGCCCGGTGCTGGGCGGGATGTCCGTCGTGGTGTTCGGCTTGATCGCGGTGGCCGGTGCCCGCATCTGGGTGGAGAACAAGGTCGACTTCAGCAACAACCGCAACCTGATCGTGGCCGCCGTGACCCTCGTGCTGGGTGCAGGCGACTTCACGTTGACCTTCGGAAATTTTGCGCTGAACGGGATTGGAACGGCGACATTCGGCGCCATCTTGCTCTATGCCATCCTGCGGCCGCGAGCCCCGACAATCGGGCGCTGAGGGCCGCTGACGGGCCCGAAGCGCGCATGTTTTATACTACACGTTTGTCAACCGCGGCATGACAGTCGACGTGGCTTTTGCGCTACGCGACGGCTTCGGCAGGCACAGGGCCCTCGCGTGCGGTCCTGAGTGCCACACTGATGCCTTGAACGACATGCCCGATACCCATTCCACCATCTCTTCAAATAGGTTTTTGCATGCAGCCTGTGGTTGAAACTCTGTCCGGCCTGGAGCGCCGCGTCGAACTGTCCGTCCCCGTGGCGGAAGTCGAGAAGGAAGTGCAGGCCCAGCTCAAGGCTGCGCAGCGCAACGCCAAGGCCCCCGGCTTTCGCCCGGGCAAGGTGCCCATGTCGATGCTCGAGCGCACGCATGCGCCTGGCATCCGCATGGACGTGATCAACAGCAAGGTCGGCGATGCCTTCGAGAAGGCCGTCTCCGGTGCCGAGCTGCGCGTGGCTGGCATGCCCCGTATTGAGCCCAAGACCGAAGACGCCCCGGAAGACGCGATTGCGTTCGTGGCGACCTTCGAGGTCTACCCGGAAGTGACGTTGCCTGAACTGGACGCGCTGGAAGTCGAACGCGCCAAGACCGCCGTGGGCGACGCCGAGATCGAGCGCACCCTCGACATCCTGCGCCAGCAGCGCACCCGCTTCGAGCCGGCCGAAGGCCGTGCTGCCGAAGACAACGACCAGGTCACGCTGGATTTCGAAGGCAAGATCGACGATGTCGCCTTTGAAGGCGGCACTGCCGAGGACTTCTCCTTCGTGCTGGGCCAGGGCCGCATGCTGCCCGAGTTCGAGGAAGCCGCCCGCGGCCTGAAGGCTGGCGAGACCAAGACCTTCCCGCTCGTCTTCCCGGAAGACTACGGTTCGCCGACGGTGGCTGGCAAGACGGCCCAATTCACGATCACCGTGAAGCAGGTTGCCCAGGGTGTGCTGCCTGAAGTCGATACCGAATTCGCCAAGTCGCTCGGCCAGGCCGAAGGCGACGTGCAGAAGCTGCGTGACGACATCCGTGCCAATCTGGAGCGCGAAGTCGAGAACCGCACCCTCGCACGTACCAAGGCCAGCGTGATGAACGCCCTGGCTGGCGCTGCCCAGTTCGACGTGCCGAAGGCGCTGGTCGAGAACGACACGCAAGGCCGTGTGCAGGCCGCCCGCGAAGAACTGCGCCAGCGCGGCGTGCCCAACGCGGACAGCATGCCCATCCCGGCCGAAGCCTTCGCCACCGAGTCCGAGCGCCGCGTGCGTCTTGGCCTCCTGGTGTCCGAACTCGTGCGTCGCGACAACCTGCAGGCCAAGCCTGACCAGGTCCGCGCCAAGATCGAGACTTTCGCCAAGAACTACGAGCAGCCCACGGAAGTCGTGCGCTACTACCTGTCGGACCGCAGCCGTCTGGCCGAAGTCGAAGCCGTCGTGCTCGAGGACAACGTCGTCGAACACGTGCTCTCGAAGGCCAAGGTCACCGAGCAGGAAGTGCCGTTCGACGAACTCATGGGCAACAACGCTGCCAACTGAGCGGCAGGCCGCCCGTCTGGGCGGCCGCTGGTGACACATTTCAGGGGAACCCGCGATGCATCGCTTCAATGATTTCTATGCCGCCATGCATGGCGGCGAGTCGATGGTGCCCACCGGTCTTGGGTTCATGCCCATGGTGGTGGAGCAATCCGGCCGCGGCGAGCGCGCTTATGACATCTACTCGCGCCTGCTCAAGGAGCGACTGATCTTCCTGGTGGGTCCCGTCAATGACCACACGGCCAACCTGGTCGTGGCGCAGTTGCTGTTCCTCGAATCCGAGAATCCCGACAAGGACATCGGCTTCTACATCAACTCGCCGGGCGGCTCGGTGTACGCCGGCATGGCGATCTACGACACCATGAATTTCGTCAAGCCGGACATCTCCACGCTGTGTACGGGGATGGCCGCGAGCATGGGTGCCTTTCTGCTGTCCGCCGGCAAGAAGGGCAAGCGCTTTGCGCTGCCCAACTCGCGCATCATGATCCACCAGCCTTCGGGTGGCGCACAGGGCCAGGCCTCGGACATCCAGATCCAGGCCCGCGAGATTCTCGATCTGCGCGAACGTCTGAACCGCATTCTCTCGGAGAACACCGGTCAGCCGATCGAGCGCATCGAGCGTGACACGGAGCGCGATACCTTCATGGCCGCGCCCGATGCGGTATCGTATGGCCTGATCGACAAGGTTCTGACCTCCCGTTCCGACGAGGGTTGATAAAGCATGCCCGACAAGAAAGCCTCCGGTGAGAAGCTGCTGTACTGCTCGTTCTGCAACAAGAGCCAGCATGAAGTCCGCAAGCTGATCGCCGGACCGTCGGTGTTCATCTGCGATGAATGCATCGACCTGTGCAACGACATCATCCGCGACGAGATGGCGGCGGAGGACAAGGCGACGGGCAAGACCAGCTTGCCCACGCCGGCAGAGATCCGCGACATTCTCGACCAGTACGTGATCGGCCAGGACAAGGCCAAGCGCATGCTCGCGGTGGCGGTGTACAACCACTACAAGCGCATCCGCCACGCCTCCGGGCGCGCGGATGACATCGAACTCACCAAGAGCAACATCCTCCTGATCGGGCCCACGGGCTCGGGCAAGACGCTGCTTGCGCAGACGCTCGCGCGTTTGTTGAACGTGCCGTTCGTGATGGCCGACGCCACCACGCTGACCGAAGCTGGTTACGTGGGCGAGGATGTCGAGAACATCATCCAGAAGCTGCTGCAGAACTGCAACTACGAAGTCGAGAAGGCGCAGCGCGGCATCGTCTACATCGATGAGATCGACAAGATCTCGCGCAAGGCAGACAACCCGTCCATCACGCGCGACGTGTCGGGCGAGGGTGTGCAGCAGGCGCTGTTGAAGCTGATCGAAGGCACCGTGGCCTCGGTGCCGCCGCAGGGTGGCCGCAAGCACCCGAACCAGGATTTCGTGCAGATCGACACCACGAACATCCTCTTCATCTGCGGTGGCGCGTTCGATGGCCTGGAGAAGGTCATCAAGGGCCGCACGGAACGCTCGGGCATCGGCTTCTCGGCCTCCGTGTCGTCCAAGACCGAGCGCTCGGTGGGCCAGATGTTCAACGAGGTCGAGCCCGAGGATCTGATCAAGTTCGGTCTCATCCCCGAGCTGGTCGGGCGCCTGCCCGTCGTGGCGACGCTCACGGAGCTGGACGAGCCCGCGCTCATCCAGATCCTGACCGAGCCGAAGAACGCCCTGGTCAAGCAGTTCCAGAAGCTCTTCGCGATGGAAGGCGCCGAGCTGGACGTGCGTCCGGCTGCGCTGTCGGCCATTGCGCGCAAGGCGCTCAAGCGCAAGACGGGTGCGCGTGGTCTGCGTTCCATCGTCGAGGCTGCGCTTCTGGACACCATGTACGATCTGCCGTCCGAAGGGGGGCGGGTCAGCAAGGTTGTCCTGGACGAACAGACCATCGATGGGGCAGGGCCACCGTTGCTCATCTATACCGAGGAGTCGCCCAAGGCGGCCTCGGGCACCAAGTAGGCGGGCGCGTGGTTTGCGAGCGGGGTCTTGAACCCCGCTTTTTTGTCCCCATAGTGCTTGCATTCACGCTTTAAGGATCCTTCATGTCTGCCAGTCAGGTACTTGCCTCGGAGCCGATCGACCTGCCACTGTTGCCCCTGCGCGACGTCGTGGTGTTTCCGCACATGGTCATTCCGCTCTTCGTTGGCCGTCCGCGCTCCATCAAGGCGCTGGAGACAGCCATGGAAAGCGGCAAGAACGTCATGCTGGTGGCGCAGAAGTCTGCCGCCAAGGACGAACCGTCGGCCGAGGACGTCTACGAACTCGGCTGCGTGGCGAGCATTCTCCAGATGCTCAAGCTGCCCGACGGCACCGTGAAGGTGCTGGTCGAGGGCGCGCAACGCGCGCGCATCACGAAGATCACCGATGATGGCTCGCATTTTTCCTGCGAGCTCGTTCCCGTCGAACCGGATCTGGGCCAGAGCCCGGAGACGGAGGCCCTGCGCCGTACGATCGTTTCCCAGTTCGACCAGTACGTCAAACTGAACAAGAAGATCCCGCCGGAGATCCTGACCTCGCTCGCCGGTATCGACGAGCCGGGCCGTCTGGCGGACACCATCGCTGCCCATCTCCCCCTGAAGCTCGAACAGAAGCAGAAGATGCTCGAGATCGTGGGCGTGGGCGAGCGCCTCGAAGCGTTGCTGGCGCAGCTCGAGACCGAGATCGACATTCTCCAGGTGGAGAAGCGCATCCGCGGCCGCGTCAAGAAGCAGATGGAGAAGAGCCAGCGCGAGTACTACCTGAATGAGCAGGTCAAGGCCATTCAGAAGGAACTCGGCGAGGGCGAGGACGGCGCGGATCTCGAGGAACTCGAGAAGAAGATCACCGCGGCGCAGATGCCGAAGGAAGCGAAGAAGAAGGCCGACAGCGAGTTGAAGAAGCTCAAGCTCATGTCGCCGATGTCTGCCGAAGCCACGGTGGTGCGCAACTACATCGACACGCTCATTGGTCTTCCTTGGAAGAAGAAGAGCCGCGTCAACAACAGCCTCGGCAATGCCGAGAAGGTGCTTGACGACGACCACTATGGTCTCGAGAAGGTCAAGGAACGCATCCTCGAATACCTCGCAGTGCAACAGCGCGTGGACAAGGTGAAGGCGCCGATCCTGTGCCTGGTGGGTGCACCGGGCGTGGGCAAGACCTCGCTTGGCCAGTCCATTGCCAAGGCCACGAACCGCAAGTTCGTGCGCATGGCCCTGGGCGGCGTGCGCGACGAGGCCGAGATCCGTGGCCACCGTCGTACCTACATCGGCTCGATGCCCGGCAAGATCCTGCAGAACCTGGGCAAGGTCGGCGTGCGCAATCCGCTCTTCCTGCTCGACGAGATCGACAAGCTCGGCATGGATTTCCGGGGTGATCCGGCGTCCGCGCTGCTCGAAGTGCTCGACCCGGAACAGAACCACACCTTCCAGGATCACTACGTCGAGGTCGACTTCGATCTCTCGGACGTGATGTTCGTGGCGACCAGCAATACGCTGAACATCCCGCCCGCGCTGCTGGACCGGATGGAAGTGATCCGCCTGTCGGGCTATACGGAAGAAGAGAAGCTGCACATCGCGCGTGAGCACCTGCTGCCCAAGCTCATCAAGAACAATGGGTTGAAGCCGGAGGAAGTCACGGTTTCCGAAGACGCGATTCGCGACATCGTGCGCTACTACACTCGCGAAGCCGGTGTGCGTGCGCTCGAACGCGAAGTGAGCAAGATCTGCCGCAAGGTGGTCAAGCGCCTGCTCACGTCGCCCGAGCTCGAGCACATCGACGTCACGGCCGAAAACCTGTCGGATTTCCTGGGCGTGCGCCGCTACACCTTTGGCGTGGCCGAAAAGGAAAACCAGATTGGTCAGGTCACCGGGCTGGCATGGACGGAAGTGGGTGGCGATCTGCTCACGATCGAAGTGGCGGACATGCCCGGCAAGGGCGTGATTCAGCGCACGGGCTCGCTCGGCGACGTCATGAAGGAATCCGTCGAGGCGGCACGTTCGGTGGTGCGCTCGCGTGCCCGTCGGCTGGGCCTGACCGATGCCGTGTTTGAAAAGCGCGACATGCACGTTCACGTGCCGGAAGGTGCGACGCCCAAGGACGGCCCGTCCGCCGGTATCGCGATCACGACGGCCATGGTGTCGGCGCTGTCGCACATTCCGGTGCGCGCCGACGTGGCCATGACGGGTGAGATCACCCTGCGTGGCGAGGTGCTGGCCATCGGCGGCCTGAAGGAAAAACTGTTGGCCGCCCACCGCGGTGGGATCAAGAAAGCGCTGATCCCGCACGAGAACGTCAAGGATCTGCAGGACATCCCGGACAATGTGAAGGGCGAGATCGAAGTGGTGCCGGTGCGCTGGATCGATGAGGTCCTCTCCCATGCGCTGGAGCGTCTGCCGGAGGCCCTGCCGGAAGAGGAAAAGCCCGAAGTGCCGGTGAAGGCTGAAGGTGCGGAAAGCCGGGATGGCGTGGTGAAGCACTGATCAGGATGTCAGGCCGGGCTCGTCCCGGTCGCGCCTGGACATGAGAAAGGCCCCGCGATGAACTGATCCCCAACAGTTGGACGGTTGGTCTGTAGGCTAGGCTATGAGGGCTGGGTCCTGTACTGCACAGGACTCAGCCCTTTGAGTTTGAGCTTGATGCGCTCGTGGTTGTAGTAGTGGATGTAGCGGTCGATGTCGCGTTTGAGTT
>NZ_JADCNH010000053.1 GCF_018904615.1 Verticiella alkaliphila
CTGGATCTGGCCGTGGGCAACCTGCAGCCCATCGTGGACGTCACGCAGCACGCCACGCTCTTCCATGAGCGCTATGTGACGCGTGGCTGCGCCGCCGGCCGACCCGGCCGCTGTCGCGGTCCCGGCAGACAGCTCCATTGCCGCCCGCCTGGCCGACAGCGCGCAATCGTTCGTGGGCAATCTCTCGGGCGATGCTCAGGCGGCCGTCGCTTCCCTGCGCGACCTCTTCACCGGCGACACTGATCCCGCGCGACGCGTGGTCGACTGGCCGGCCGTGCTGGGCCAGCTGGGCGTGGTCATCCTCGCCACGGTCGCCGGTTTCATCGTCCTGCGCCTGCTCGCCACGGGCATCTTCCGCAAGTTGGATCGCTGGGTGGTGCGCCAGGGCGGCGCAACGCCACAGGAGCCGCCGCGTCGACATCGCCTCGCCGCGTTCGGCTCACGACTGGCCCACTTCTATACGCGCACCATCGCCATGGTGCTGGCACTCATCGTCGATGCCGCCGTCATCCTGCTCGCGGGTGCGCTGGGCTACGCCGTCTCCGCTTTCTGGGGCACGACGGGCGCGATGGGCACGTTCGACGCGCTCTTCGTGAACGCCTTCATCGCGGTCGAGCTGGCCAAGTGCCTGGTGCGGGTGGTCTTTGCCACGCGCTTCGAGCATCTGCGGCTGCTGCCCATGCCCGATGAAGTCGCGCGCTACTGGAATGCCTGGCTCGCCAACCTCATCACCGTGGCCGGTTACGGTCTGCTGGTGGTGGTGCCCATCGTCACGGTGGTGCTCGCGCCGGCCATCGGCCAGCTCTTTGGCCTCATCATCATGCTCGGCGTCTACATCTACGCCGTGACCGTGATCTGGCGCAACCGCGTCGTGCTGCGCGATCGCCTGATTCGCCGGGCCCAGCTCTCCAGCACGGCCTTCTTCGGCACGCTGCTGCGCATGCTGGCGCGTACCTGGCACATCCTCGCCATCGCCTATTTCACGATCCTCCTGATCGCGAGCCAGGTCGATCCGGCGGGGGCGCTGCCCTTCATGGCTGCGGCCACCGGCCAGACCTTGCTGGCCGTGGCGATCGGCATGCTGCTGTCGGCGTTGCTCACGGCCCTGCTCGCCCGTCGCATCCGCGTGGGCGAGGACATCCAGCGCCGGCTGCCGATGCTCGAGGCTCGCCTGAACGCCTACGTGCCGGCCGTGCTCAAGGGCGTGCGCCTGCTCATCCTGGTCGTGGTGGCGCTGGTCGTGCTCGATGCCTGGCACGTCTTCAACCTGTCGGCGTGGATCGCGTCCGAGAGCGGCTCGGCGGCCATCGGCACGCTGGTGCGCATCGGCATCATCCTGGGCATCGCCATGGTGGCCTGGACGGTGGTGGCGAGCATCATCGAGCATCGGCTGAACATCCCGGCCGAGGGCGACGTGACAGGCGCGCCCAGCGCCCGCGAGAAGACGCTGCTGTCGCTGTTTCGCAATGCCTCGCTGATCGTGATCGTCACCATGACGGTGCTGGTACTGCTCTCGCAGATCGGCATCGACATCGGCCCGTTGATCGCCGGTGCCGGCGTGGTGGGCCTGGCCATCGGTTTCGGTGCACAGGAACTGGTCAAGGACGTGATCACCGGCGTGTTCATCCAGATCGAGAACGGGATGAACCAGAACGACGTGGTCGAAGTGGCCGGCATTTTCGGCACGGTCGAGAAGATGACCATCCGCTCGGTCTACATCCGCACGCTCGATGGCGGCTATCACATGATCCCGTTCTCGCAGGTGGGTGTCGTCGCGAACCATATGCGCGACTTCTCCTACCACTGGGGCGAGTACACGGTGGCCTACCGCGAGAACGTGGACGACGTCGCCCACCACCTGCGTCAGGCCTACGCCGAGCTCCAGCAGGACGAAGTGCTCGCCAAGGAACTGCTCGAGGACATCACCATCGCGGGTGTCACCAAGCTGGACGAGCGCGGCTTCACCATCCGGGTCCTCATCAAGACGACCCCGGGCATGCAGTGGGCTGTGCAGCGTGCCTACAACCGCCTGGTCAAGAAGCACTTCAACGCAGCCAACATTGAGCTGCCGTACCCGCACACGGTGGTGTACTTCGGGCAGGACAAGCAGGGCAAGGCGCCTGCTGCGAACGTGCACACCATCGACGAGCGCGAGATCTTCGCCAACGACTCGGCGCCCGCCAACGGTGCCATGTTCCGGCCGCTGCAGGTCGACCGCGGACACAATCCGGCCGACGTGCTCGGCAATGAGCTGGAGACGGTGTACGACGACGATGGCAAGCGCAAGGAGCCGCCGGCACCCCAGCCCGAGCGGACATAGTCCCGGCCGCTTCAGGCCCGGGCCGAGCCCCTGACGGGGCCGCAGCCCGGGCCGGCGGCAGCCGGATTCTCTGAAGCTGTCATGCGAGCAGTGCCCCGGCCACCGCGCACAGCGCCACTACGGCGATGGGCGGCGTGCGCGAGAGCGTGAGCAGGCCGAAGGCGCTGAGCGCCACGGCGGCGTCTGCCCGCGAGATCACGGCGCTCGTGAAGACCGGGTCGTAAAGCGCCGCGCACAGAATCCCCACCACCCCCGCATTGATGCCGGCGACGGCGCGGCGGATGCCAGGCCGCTCGCGCAGCGTCTGCCAGAACGCCAGGGCGCTGACCACGAGCAGGAAGGCCGGCACGAAGATCGTGACGAGCAGCACCAGGCCGCCCACCCAGCCATGCAGCGGCCCCTGTGCCACGGCGCCCAGGTAGGCCGCCAGCGTAAAGAGCGGTCCGGGCACCGCCTGCGCTGCACCGTAGCCCGCCAGGAAGGCGTTGTCGTCGAGCACACCGAGCGGAATCAGGCTGCCCTGAAGCAGGGGCAATACGACATGGCCACCTCCGAAGACCAGCGTGCCGGCCCGGAATACGCCGTCGATCATGGCGATGGAGGTGGAGCCCGTGAGCCAAGCGGCCAGGGGCAGGGCGGCCAGCAAGGCGATCAGCAGCACGAAAGCCGTGAGGCCCGCCCGATGGGCCACCCGGGCAACGAGCGGTGTGCCCGTTGCCGAGGCGGGCGGGTCTAGCCAGCGCCAGCCGGTCAGCCCGGCGAGGGCGATGACGGCGAACTGCGCGCTCGCGTGCGGGACGACAAGGACGAAGCCCGCGGCCAGCAGCGCCAGCGCGGCCCGTGGGGTGTCGGGGCAGAGCGAGCGCCACATGCCCAGCACCGCATGCGCGACGATGGCCACGGCCGCAAGCTTCAGCCCGTGCACCCAGCCCGCCGCTGCGAGTGTCGGCTGCGTGCCGATGGCCATCCCAAACAGGATGAGCGCGATCGCGGAGGGCAGGGTGAAGCCAGCCCAGGCCGCGAAGGCGCCTGACCACCCGGCGCGCCCGAGCCCCAATGCCATGCCGACCTGGCTGCTCGCCGGGCCCGGCAGGAATTGGCACAGCGCGACCAGCTCGGCATACGCATGCTCGTCGAGCCAGCGGCGCCGCGTGACGAACTCGGTACGGAAGTAACCCAGGTGCGCGACGGGGCCGCCGAACGAGGTCAGCCCAAGTCGCAGGAAGACCAGGAAGACTTGCCAGGCGCTATGGCCAGGCGGCGAGAGGGGGGATGGCGACATGATGCTCAGGCAAATCGGCGCAACGCGCGCCGGTGACGCGTGAGCCTACGGGATTTGTATGACCCCTGCATGATCGACGAGGCGAGCCGGCGGCGGATCTCGCTCGCTCGGGTTCGCCGATTGCTTGATGGATTTTCAGCCTGCGGCAGTTTGGCATCCTATCAGCGTTGCTGTATATTCATCCAGTGGACACCCTACGCAAACTTTCCATCCTGGCCGATGCGGCCAAGTACGATGCCTCCTGTGCCTCGAGCGGCAGCGCCAAGCGCGACTCCGTGGGCGGCAAGGGCATCGGCTCGACCGAAGGTATGGGAATCTGCCACAGCTATACCCCGGATGGCCGGTGCGTGTCGCTGCTGAAGATCCTGCTCACCAATGTCTGCCAGTTCGATTGCCTCTACTGCGTCAATCGCAGCAGCAGCAACGTGCCGCGTGCCAAGTTCACGCCGCAGGAAGTCGTCGAGCTCACGCTCGACTTCTATCGGCGTAATTGCATTGAAGGCCTGTTTCTCAGCTCGGGCATCATTCGCTCGCCCGACTACACCATGGAACAGGTGGTGGAAGTGGCACGCAGCCTGCGCGAAGACCATGATTTTCGCGGCTACATCCACCTGAAGACGATTCCCGAGGCGAGCGAATCGCTGCTCGAGCGTGCCGGACGTTATGCAGATCGTCTCAGCATCAATGTCGAGCTGCCCACGCCCCAAGGCCTCGCCCAGCTGGCGCCCGAGAAGGATGCGCCCGGCATTCGTCGCACCATGGCGCGTTTGCGGCTGCACATCGACGAGGCCAAGGAGGCGGCGCAGCCTGCGGCCATGGTGTCGCGTGCCGGCGGGGCGCCCCGGCGTGCCAAGGCGCCAGGCTTCGCGCCGGGCGGGCAGAGCACGCAGATGATCGTGGGTGCCGATGACACCGATGATCGGGCCATCCTCGCCACCAGCGCGAATCTTTACGGAGCGTATCGCCTCAAGCGTGTGTACTACTCCGCCTTCAGCCCCATTCCGGACGCGGCCAAGGCCTTGCCGCTGCGCCCCGCACCGTTGATGCGTGAACATCGGCTCTACCAGGCCGATTGGCTCATGCGCTTCTACGGCTTCGCGCACGAGGAGATCGTGCCTTCGGGGGCAGGCATGTTGTCGCTGGACGTGGATCCGAAGCTGGGGTGGGCGCTCGCCAATCGTGACCGCTTCCCGATCGACCTGAACCGGGCGCCGCGTGAACTCCTGTTGCGTGTGCCGGGGCTGGGCGTGAAGTCCGTGGAGCAGTTCCTGCAGGCGCGGCGGGTGCGCCGGCTGCGGGTGGCGGATTTGTCCACCGCGCGCGTGCCGCTGCGCAAGGTCCTGCCCTTCGTGGTGCTCGCCGATCACTCCCCGGGCAAGGCCCTGGATGCCGCCGATCTCGCCCGTCGCTTCACCCGGGCTCCCGCCGCGGCGCCTGCGCCGGTGCAAGGCGATCTCTTCGCGGCCATGCCGGCCTGATCATGACGGCGCCGGCGCAAGCCTTGCTCACCGCCGAAGACGATTTCCCGGCGTTTCGCGCGGCGGCGCGCAGCTGGTTGAGTCGGGGCGTGGCACCCCATGATGTGCAGTGGCGGGTTGCGCCGCCAGCGGGCGAGGCTGGCGATCTCTTCACGGCGTTGGCCAGCGGTCCGGAGACTTTGCCGGCATCGACGTCGCTGTCGGCGCCACTGCCCAGTGTGCCGCGCGCCATGCTGGAACGCTTCGCACTGGCCAGTCTGCATCGCGATCCGGGGCGCTTCGATCTGCTCTATCGCGTGTTGTGGCGCCTGGCGCGCGAGCCTGGGTTGCGCGATGATCCCCTGGATCCAGATCTGGCCCAAGTGCATCGGCTTGCCCGTTCGGTGAGCCGCGATGTCCACAAGATGCACGCGTTCGTGCGATTCCGGCCCGTGCATGGCGAGAGCCCGGGCGAGGACGTGATCCATGTGGCGTGGTTCGAGCCGGATCACCACATCGTGCGCGAGGCTGCGCCGTTTTTCGCACGGCGCTTCACCACGTTGCGCTGGGCCATTCTCACGCCCGAGTGCAGCGTGCGCTGGGATGGTGAGACGCTTCATCACGGTCCGGGCGCTGAGCGTGAGGATGCGCCGGGGCCGGATGACGGCGAGGCGCTGTGGCTCGCGTATTACCAGAACACCTTCAACCCGGCGCGACTGAAGATCGCCACCATGACGCGCGAAATGCCGCGCCGGTATTGGCACAACCTGCCAGAGGCCGCGCTGATCGCGCCGCTGACGGATGCCGCAGCCGAGCGCACCGGCGCCATGCTGTCAGCCGAAGCCGCCGCGCCGCGCCGTGCGCGGCCGTGGGTGCGGCTGCAGCCCGAGGGCGCGCTTGCCTTGGGCGATCCGGATCTGCCCGCCGCGCTGCGCGTGCCGTTGCCCGTCGGACTGGGCGGCTTGCGCACGGCCGCCAATGCCTGTCGTGATTGTCCGATCGGCGAGCACGCGACCCAGGTCGTGTTCGGCGAAGGCCCGCGCGATGCGGGCCTCATGGTGGTGGGTGAGCAGCCTGGCGATCAGGAGGATCTGCGCGGCCGGGCATTCGTCGGTCCGGCAGGGCAATTGTTGGCACAAGCAATGAAAGAGCTTGGCTGGTCGCGCGAGCGCCTGTATCTCACCAACGCCGTCAAGCATTTCAAGTTTGAGCCGCGGGGCAAGCGGCGGATGCACAAGACGCCTGGGCAACGCGAGGTCGAGGCCTGCCTGCCTTGGCTGGAGCGCGAGATCGCGCTCGTGTCGCCGCGCGCGCTGGTGGCCCTGGGCGCCACGGCGGCGCGGGCGTTGCTGGGCGCGCCCGTGCCGGTGCAGGAAGTGCGCGGCCAGTGGCTGGCACGGCCTGATGGCCTACAGGTGCTGGTCACGCTACACCCGGCTGCCCTGTTGCGCGCCACCGACGGCCAGCCCGGACGGGGCTTCGACCAATGGCTCGAGGATCTGAGGCAGGCCGAGGCCTTCGCGCTGGCCTGAAGCGAGACGTGCACGGCGTCGGGCATGGCGAAGCGATCTTCCCGCTTGCAACAGCGGTGCGTCGGCGCCGGGTTGAGCTGACGCGTTATCGATACGCCGCGGGCAGCACGTCGGCGGTGACCGGCACGCCGAGCAGCCGCGATGCCACCCGGGCGAGCGCATCGGGATCGCCGCTCGTCACGAAGCGCGTCGTCCCTGGGGCGTCATCCTGACGTTCCGCACCGCACTCCTGAAGCACGCGCTGCAATTGACGGGCAACGGCGTCGCCCGTCTCCAGGATCGGCACATCTGCCCCCGCGCGGGCTGCGATGGCCTCGCGCAGGAATGGAAAGTGGGTGCACCCCAGCACCAGGACGTCGGCGCCTTCGGCCAGGACGGCGTCGACCGCCGGCGCCACCAGCGCCTCGGCTTGCGCACCGCTCACCATGCCTTGTTCGACGGCCAGCACCCAGCTCGGACACGGCTGGAGCACGATGCGGGCATGGGGTGCCTCACGTTGCACGAGGGCGCGAAAGCGCGGGCTCGCGAGCGTGCCCGTGGTCGCCATGACGCCGATCACCTGGGATCGCGTCAGCTTGGCGGCCGGCTTGATGGCCGGCTCGATGCCAACGATAGGCAGATCTGGATGGCGCTCACGCAGCACATTGATGGCTGCGGCCGTTGCCGTGTTGCACGGCACGGCGATGGCCTTGACGTCCTGGCTGACGAAGAAATCAGTCAGGGCAATCGCGCGCGCGACGATCGCGTGACGAGACTTCTCGCCGTAGGGCACGTACCCGGCATCGGCTACGTAGATCAACGTGTCGGCAGCCAGGCGGGTGCGGATGTCGCGCAGTACGGACAAGCCGCCCACGCCGGAATCGTAGATGCCGATGGGACGTCGGGCGAGCGGGAGGTCGGACATGGCGTGAGTCGCGGAGGGCGGCCGAGACGGCCGGTGGGGCAGGCGCCACGATATCGCAATTCGCCGTGCACTGCGCGTAGCGCGTGGCGCATCGGGTGCCGGCCACGACGGCAGAGGTCTGGCCATTACCGGGACCCGTGCGCCGCGTCGCCGATACCTATGCGTTGCGACTCGTCGCATCTCGTTGACCGCCGTTTCGGTCACGAGCCGGCGCGATTGCTAAGGTGCGGGCTCGACCTTGATCCCGTCCCACGTTTTGCGCCAGTCTGCCTCTTCCTCCGCTCCCTCTCCCACCGCCCGATCACTCGGCGGCCCCCCCACCGGTCAGCTCGACGCCCTGACGGCCCTTCGTGGCCTGGCCGCGCTCATCGTGGTGCTTTACCACTTCACGGGCGGTTTTCTGCCGAACCTGAATCTCAGCGAAACGACACAGTTCGTGCAGAAGGGCTATCTCTGGGTCGACCTTTTCTTCCTCCTGAGCGGCTTCATCATGATGCACGTGTACGGGCGCAGTTTCGGCCAAGGCTGGGACTGGGGTCGGACGCGGACCTACCTCTTCGCGCGGTTTGCGCGCATCTACCCGCTGCACGCCGTCATGCTCATGGGCTTCGTGACGCTGGAACTTGTCAAGATGGGGTTGCAAGCCGTAGGGGTGGGTGTCGGCGTGTTTCAGCCTTTCACGGGGGAGCGAACGGTGGGGTGGCTCTTTGCGCATCTCGGCATGCTGCACGCCGTGCTGCCGGCGGATTCGCTGACCTGGAACGGGCCGGCCTGGTCGATCGGGGCGGAGTGGGTGGCCTATCTCGTATTCCCGTTGGCGGCACTAGCCATGGCAGGGGTGCGAGGCATCGGGCATTGGCTCCTGGCGGGCGCCTTGGCGGTGCTGCTCATCGTCATTACCCAGGGCGGGCGGGATTTCGATGTGACGCACACCTATGGTGTGTGGCGCTGCCTGGCGGGATTCGGCCTGGGCATGTTGCTGTATCGGGGCGCCTGTCATCCGCTCGCGCGGCGGCTGTCGAGCGACGCGGTGGTAGGGGCAATGCTGCTGGCGCTGGCCGCGGCCATGCATCTGGGCGTGCGCGACGCCGCCATCGTGCCGCTCTTCGCCTTGTTGATCGTGGGTCTTGCGCACAATGCGGGCCGCGTGTCTGCGGCGCTCTCGGCGCGTGCGCTGGTGTTCCTGGGTGTGGTGTCGTATTCCGTCTATCTCTCGCACATGCTCGTGCTGGAGATCGTCAATGCGACGAGTCGGGCCATGACGGGCGAGCCCATCGGCCCGATGCTCGGCGTTGCAGGGTCGGTGGCGGTGCTCGTCGCCTTGGTGGCCGTGGTGTTGGCGTTGTCCGCCTGGCTGTATCGCCGGGTCGAAGCCCCGGCACGCCAGGCCTTGCGCGACAGCGCGTTTGCCCGCCGCTACGTCGATGCCGGGACGTCCGTGCGCCCCGGTCCGGCACGCCGCGCGACCACCTGAGATAGCGCGGCAGCCTCGATACCGTCAGGCAGGATCACTGGCCGGCGCCGTGGCTGGCGCCTGTGCCAGCAGCGTCTCGCGCGGATTGGCCAGTACCAGACGGCCAGCGACGACTTCCGAGAGCACGCGGCGATTGAACTCGCGCGTGACGGGCCAGCGGCCCTTGTCGGTGGTCCGGATCTGGCCGCCGATCGTCACAGTGGCACCGTCGATGGAATCTACGCCGAAGATGTCGAGCGGGCCGAGCATCAGGGGGCCGAACTTCGGATCGGCCTGCATCTCTTCCGCGTGTTTGCGCAGCAGCGCGAAGGTGGACTCCAGGTCGGTGGTGGGCACCACGTTGAGCTTGACGGGTGCCGTGCCCAGGCCGCGGTTGACGTTGTTCACCGTGGTGACCGAGCTGAACGGGATGATGTGCAGGGAGCCATCGCCGGCACGCAGGCGAACCGTGCGGATCGACAGGTACTCCACCGTGCCCGAGACGCCACCGACCGTCACCGAATCCCCCACTTGCATGGCATTCTCCATCAGGAGAAAGATGCCAGTGATGAAGTCGCGCACGAGGGTCTGTGAGCCGAAGCCCAGCGCCACGCCGATGATGCTGGCGCCGGCCAGTAGCGGCGCGGCATTGATGCCGAGCTCGCTCAGGGCCGTGAAGATGACGACCAGCCCGATCACGACGAGCACCACGGTGCGGATCATGGGCACCAGCGTGCGCAGGCGCGCCGCGCGTACGGCATCGCCGGCATCGACCCAGGTCTGGATGCGACGGCGCAGCGCGAGCGAGATGGACTCCCACACCACGATGGCGAGCACGGCAGCGATGCCGATCGTCCAGACGGCCGACAGCAGTCGGCGGCCCACCGTGCCCGCAGCGAACCAGCTGAAGGCTTCCAGCCCCCAGAGCTCGAACAGGATGACGAAGGTCGCCACGCCCACCACCACGTTGATCAGCCAGCGCAACCAGGCGTGATAGCGCTCGGCGCCACTGCTCAGGGCATGCTCGATGCGCGGGTTGGCGCGTTCGAACGAGCGATCCAGCGCACCCACCAGCAGGATCCAGAGCAGGCGTGCACCGGCCAGCACGGCTGCCGTCACGGCCAGGAAGTGGATGGCGCGCTGAAAGCCGTTGGGCACGCCGAGTGCCCAGACCACCCAGAACGTGAGGATGATGGCGGTGGCGGCGAACGGCCAGATCTCGGCGAGAAAGGCGCGGACCGGGCGCAGGCGGCCGGTGTGGTCACCGCTGCCGCGAATGGCCGCCTGAGCCTGCGTCCGGGTGGCGAACACCAGGGCGATCAGCATGAGATGCACGATCAGCGAGGTGGTCTTCATGATGAGCACGCGGATGTGCTCGCCGGCGCCCAGCTGGACCAGCACGTCGGCCGCCGCCACGCCGATCGCCATGACGATGAAGAGCACGATGGCGCGTCGATACAGCAGCATGGCCGTGGGCGTGCTGATGTGCACGAGCCGCAGCCCAGGCGAGGTGGGCGAGGCCATGAGACGGATGACGGCCATGGCGAGCCGCACGCTCACGTAGGCATTGAAGATCGGCAGCGTCACCGCCTGAAAGCGCGTGCCTTCGCCGCCTTGCAGGGCGGTGCCCAGCGAGACCGCGGCCAGGAAACCGATCAGGGGCAATACGCTCAGCAGGGCGTGGGCGAGGGCCCAGGGCAGGCGGCCCAGCAGGCCCCAGTGGTGCATCGCTTTGCGACGCTCCTGCAGGCGTTCGACAGCGGTCTCGCGAAGTGTGTGATGCAGGGCTGCCGTGGCTGCCGGATCTGCGGTGGGCGTGACCGCGGGCGCCGGTGCTGGTGCGGTGGCCTGGGCGGGCGCGGCGATCGGCACCGATGCCGTCACGGTGTCGGTGGCGACCATGCCGGCCGCGACGCGCGCCTGGGCCTCCGCGTCGGTCACCACGCTGGGCGAGCCGGACGGGTCGGTGACAATGGCCGGCGTCATGGCCGCGATCTCCGCTTCGCGTGCCGCCGCCCGGGCCTGGGCGCGCGCTTCCTGCGCGTCAGCCTGGGCGGCAACGAGGTGCCGCGCGCGGCGCAGCAACCGGATCAGGATGCCTTCGGCCAGCAGGGCTGCCGCCAGGATGCCGGCAAAGAGCAGCAGCCCTTGGAGCACATCCGCCCGCGCTTCATCGTCCGCCCACAGGGCCGACCACCAGGGTCCGAGCAAGCGCACGTCGCTGACGGCCGCGGTGGCCTGGGAGACTTCGTCGGCCAGGCCGTAGGCCCAGAGCTCCACGCGTGCGAACACCTGTGCGAGCAGGCCATCGGCGACGAGGGTCTGAGGCTCCTCGGGTGCGGCGGCAGGGGCAGGCTCCGGCGCAGGTTCGGGGGCAGGCGCGGCCGCGCTCTCGTCTGCCGCGGATTCGGCGGAGGATTCGGTTCGGGTATCGGGGGCGGGGGTCTCTGCGCGTGGCGGTGCAGCGGGTGCGCGCCGCGGCGCGTCGGCGCGGGCGCCGTCTGGCTGACAGCCAGGACCGGGAAGACAAGAGAGAGGGCAAAGATAACGGCTGAGAGGCGTCGTCGCATACGTCGGGGCAGTCGAAAGGCGCTGGCGGCGCGGGCAACCCCGACTGTACACCGCAGCTTTCATCGACGCGGCGCCTGTGCCAGGGCAGGCAGGAGCGCGGCAAAGGGCAAGCGGCATGCCCGGCGTATGGCGGCGCCGGGCGAGCGGGGCGCGAGCCCCCTTCCCGGCGACGACGGGTAAATGCCTCAAGCGGATGGTGTTGGTGGCCGGGCAGGCGCGCCTGCGCCGGCAGCCGCTTCAGACGCCCAGGTAGCGACCGATCTCGTCGGGTTGGTGCTGCAGCTCGGCTGCGCTGCCCTCCAGCACCATGCGCCCCTTTTCCAGGATGGCGAGGCGATCCGCGTTGGCCATGACCATGCGGTAATTGCGATCGACGACGACGGCCGCCAGCCCCGTGGCGCGGATCTCGCCCAGCACGCGCCAGATCTCCGCCACGATGAGCGGAGCCAGACCCTCGGTCGCTTCGTCCAGGATGATGGCGTCCGGATTGGTCATGAGGGCGCGCCCGATGGACAGCATCTGCTGCTCGCCGCCCGAGAGCTGTGAGCCGAGGTTGTCCAGGCGCTCCGCGAGGCGCGGGAAGGTGTCGAGGACCTTCTGCTCGGTCCATTCACGCTGGCCGCGCGTGCCGGCCCGTGCCGACATGATGAGGTTCTCGCGCACGCTCAACGTGGGGAAGATCCCGCGGCCTTCTGGCACATAGGCCGTGCCCTGGCGCGCTGCCTGATACGGCTTGCCCTGGGAAAGATCACGCCCCTGCATCACGATGCGCCCGGAGCGCTGTTTCACCAGGCCCAGCAGGGTGCGGATCAGCGTGGTCTTGCCCATGCCGTTGCGCCCGAGCAGGCCGACGGTCTCGCCTGCGGCGAGCCGGAAGTTCACGCCGTGCAGGATGTGGCTGCTGCCGTACCAGGCATGCACGTCGGTGGCATCGATGAGCAGGCTGGAGGCGCCCGGTTGGGTGCGTGCCGCGCGGGCAGGTGCTGATTCTGGGTTGTGAACGGCGCTCATGCATGCTCTCCCAGATAGGCGCGCTGCACGTCGGCATTGGCGCGCACGGCGTCCGGCGTGTCCGAGGCGATGACGGCGCCGTTGACCATGACGGTGATGCGGTCGGCGACGGCGAAGACGGCGTCCATGTCGTGCTCCACTAGCAGGATGGCGTGGCCCTGGCGCAAGCCGCGCAGCAGATTGAGCATGCGGTCGGACTCTTCGGGTCCCATGCCGGCGAGCGGCTCGTCCAGCAGCAGCACACGGGGGTTGGTGGCCAGACACATGGCCACTTCGAGTTGGCGCTTCTGGCCGTGGGACAGGCCTGCGGCCGGCACCTTGGCCATTTGCGTCAGCCCGGCACGCTCCATGGCGTCGTCGGCCTGCGACTGGCTCTGCGCACACGCCTGTGCGCTCTCCCAGAATTGCCAGGGGCGTTGCGCATGCGCCTGGGCGGCCAGACGGCAGTTCTCGCGCACGGTGAGCGGCGGGAAGATGTTGTTGCGCTGGTAGCTGCGGCCCAGCCCGGCCTGGGCGCGGCGTGGCTGCGACCAACGGCTCACGTCCTCGCCCAGCAGGCGCACCTGCCCGCTGGTGGGGGCGAGCTCGCCGGAGAGCAGGTTGATGAGGGTGGACTTGCCGGCACCGTTGGTGCCGATCACCGCATGAATCGCATCGGGTGCCAGGCTGAGGGAAACGTCACTCACGGCCTGGAGCGCGCCGAAGCGTCGGCCCAGGCCGCGGGCCTCGAGCAGCGCTGCGGGTGCGGGTTGAGCCTGCCGCGTGGCCAGGGTGTCGCGGGGTTGCGCGCTCATGAGGACACCTCTTCCGTGTTGCCGCGTGCGGCAGGTGCCGCGCTCTTGCGGGCGCGTCCATGGCGCAGACTGGCCAAGCCGCCGACGAGCCCATTGGGCATGACAGCGACGACGAGGATGATGAAGCCGCCCAGCAGCAGTTGCCATTGACGCGTGATGGCCTGGAACCACTCGGACAGCAGCACGAAGGTGATGGCACCGATCAGGGCGCCCGGCAGGCTGCCCAGCCCGCCCAGGATGATCATCATGAGCGAATTCGCCGACTGGTGCCAGGACGCCATCTCAGGGTTCACATAGCCGTGCTGGGTGGCGTAGAGGAAGCCCGCCAGACCGGCGAAGGCGCCGGCGATGACGAAGCTCGCGAGCTTGTACAGATCCGTGCGAAAGCCGGCGGCCCGCATGCGCTGCTCGTTGTGCTTGATCCCGATGAGCGCATGGCCCAGGCGCGAGCGCAGCACGAGGCTCAGGATGAGCACGGTGAGCCCCAGCATGAGGACGTTGAACCAGTACAGGTGGGTCGCGTCGCCAAGATCCAGCGGCAGCCAGCTGCCAATGGCGAATTCGGGCCGGAAGTAGATGTACGTGCCGTCGCTGCCCCCGAAAAGCGGGAAGTCGTGCAGCACGAAGTACACGAGCTGCGCGAAGGCCAGCGTCACCATGATGAAGTAGATGCCTTTGGTACGCAGCACGAGCATGCCGATCAACAGCGCGAGCACGGCGGCGCACAGCACGGAGGCGGGCAGCAGCCACCAGCCGCTCGCGGGTCCGTTCTGCGGCGCCATGACCGCCACGAAGTAGGCGGCCGCAGCAAAGAACGCGGCATGGCCCAGGCTCACCAGGCCAGTGAAGCCCACCAGCAACTGCAGGCTCAGCGCCAGGATGGCGAGGATGATGATGCGAATCCCCAGTTCCATATGGAAAGGGGTGCCGATGGGGGCGGGCAGCAGGGGCAGCAGGGCGATGACGCCCAGTGCCACGACCCAGCCCAGGATGCGAAAGCGCGTGGTCATGGCGTCAGGTTCCTTGCTTGAAGAGGCCCTCGGGGCGCCAGATCAGGATGATCGCCATCAGGACGTAGATGAGTGCGCCCGAGGCTTCCTGCCAGAACACCTTGCCGAAGGTATCGACGAAACCAATGAGCAGGGCGGCGACGAGCGCGCCCTTGACCGAGCCGATGCCGCCGATCACGACGACCACGAAGCAGATGATGATGATGGAGTGACCCATGTTCGGGTAGACCGAGGCCACGGGCGCGGCGATCATTCCGGCGAACACGGCCAGCGCCACGCCGCCCGCGAACACCAGTCGATACAAGAGCGAGATGTTGATGCCGAGCGACTGGACCATGTCGCGGTCCGTAGCGCCGGCACGCACCATCATGCCCAGACGGGTTTTCTTGATGAGGAAGTACATCCCCGCCGCGAGCGCCAGGCACACGCCGGAGAGGAATAATCGATAGATCGGGTAGGTCATGCCGTGGCCGATTTCCACCCCCCCGGCAAGCCAGCTGGGCACGGGCACGCCATGCACGTCGTCGCCCACGAGGATGCTGCGCAGCGCCTCGAAGACCAGGATGAGGCCGTATGTCATGAGCACCTGCTGCAAGTGCTCGCGCTCGTACAGGAAGCTGAAGAAGCCCCATTCGAGCAGGTAGCCCAGCGCCACGGCCAGCACGATGCCGATCACCAGGGACAGGACGAAATTACCCGTGAGGGAGGACAGCGTGAAGGCCAGGTAGGCGCCGATCATGTAGAACGAGCCGTGGGCCAGATTGATGACGCCCATGATGCCGAAGATGAGCGTGAGGCCGCTGGCGATGAGAAAGAGCAGCAGGCCGTACTGGACGCTGTTCAGGCACTGGATCAGGAAAGTCGTCAGGTCCATGGAGCGAATCGCAAGGAGAGGAACCGCCCGGGGTCGGGCAGGCCCGCGACGACCCGTCCGTCCGTCGGATGACGACGGCCGGCGGGCGCTGCCGCGGTGCTGGAGTCAGGAAGTGCCGGGTTTACATGCGGCAGCCGCGTGCCGGGTCTTCCAGGTTCTCGATGGCGACGTTCACCAGCTGGTTCTGGCCGTTCTTCACCTCGCGCAGGTAGAAATCCTGCACCGGGTTGTGGGCCTTGGACATGCTGAACTCACCGCGCGGGCTCATGATCTGCGCCGAGGCCATGCCCTTGACGACCGCGTCGCGGTTCTTGATGTCGCCGTTGGCGGCCTGCAGGCCGGCGGCGAGCAGTTGGGCGGCATCGTAGCCCTGCACGGCATACACGTCCGGCTGGATCGTGTGCTTGGCCGAGTAGGCGGCACGGAAGGCCTTGTCCTTGGCGTTGTCCAGACCGTCGGCGTAGTGCAGCGTGGTGAGCAGACCGTTGGCCGCCTCGCCCTGCGCTTCGAGCGTGCCGTCCGTGAGGAAGCCCGGGCCGTACAGCGGGATGGTGTTCTTCAGGCCGGCGGCGGCGTAGTCGCGCACGAACTTCACCGCACCGCCGCCTGCGAAGAACACGTACACCGCATCGGGCTTCAAGGACGCGATCTCGGTGAGCAGCGCCTGGAATTCAACGTTGGGGAAGGGCACGTTCAGCTCGCGCAGCACCTTGCCGCCCTTGGACTCGAAGCCTTCCTTGAAGCCGCGCACGGATTCGTCACCCGCGGCGTACTTCCACGTCACGGTCACGGCCGTCTTGTGCTTCTGGCGATCCGCGGCCACCACGCCCATGGCGTAGGCCGGCTGCCAGTTGGAGAACGAGCTGCGGAAGATGTTGGGGGCACAGAGCGGGCCGGTGATGGCGTCGGCGCCGGCGTTGGGCACGATCAGGAGCGTGTCGCTGTCCTTGGCGACCTTGGCCATGCCCATGGCTACGCCCGAGTGGACGGTGCCCACGAGAACGTCGACGGCGTCGCGCTTGACCAGGCGGTTGGCGTTCTCGGGCGCCTTGGCCGGATCGGACTCGTCGTCGACCTTGAAGAACTCGATCTCCCGGCCGGCGAGCTTGCCGCCCTGCTCATCGACATACAGACGGAAGCCATTCTCGATGGCAGTGCCCAGCGCGGCATAGGTGCCGGTGAAGGGCAGCATCAGGCCCACTTTGACCTTGTCCTGGGCATGGGCGAAAGAGCCCGCGCTGGCGGCAAGGCAGGTGACGGCGAACTGCAGCAGCGTGCGTTGAAAGCGCGATTTCATGGTGTCTCCATGGTCGTTGTGTGAAGCCCTGATCTACGCCAGGGTCGGGTTGTGGACGGTGCGGTGGCGCCGCAGAAATTCCGTGGTCGCCAGTATGACGGCACTCGGCTGATCGCGGTGCGGAGAATGCCCGCAATCGGCCAGTTTCAGCAGTTCGCAGTGCGGAACGGCGGCGGCGATCCCCTCGATTTGCGCCATCGTACCGTACTCATCATCATGGCCTTGTACGGCCAGAATCGGGCATTGGATGCCAGGCAGCGAGCCCTGGATGTTCCAGGCGCGAAAGGCCGGATCGAGCCAGACGTCGTTCCAGCCCCAGAAGGCCGAATCCGGGTCGTCGTGATAGCGCGCGAGCTTGCTGCGCAGGCTCGTCGTGACGTAGCCGTCGCGCGCCTGTTCGATGCTGCGGATCGTCATGTCCTCGACGACGATGTGCGGCGCGGCGACGATCACACCCGCCACGTGGGCCGGACAGGCCGCGGCATGCAGCAGGGCGATCGACGCTCCATCGCTGTGGCCATAGAGCCATGGACGATCCTGGCGGGTATCGATGCCCAGCGCGGCAAAGAATGCGGGGAGGAAATCCTGCGCCTGGTGGTGCATGAAATCCACTGGCCAGCGCTCGTGCCCGCCGCGCGGCGACGAGGCCCCATAGCCCCAACGCGAGAACACCAGCCCGCGACAGCCGGCCGCCTCGCACAGTTGACGCGGAAAATCGCGCCACATCGTGATGGAGCCCAGGCCCTCGTGCAGGAAGACGAGCAGCGGCGCATCGCGGCGCTCAGCGCTGATGCGCTGATACTCGATGCGATCCGAGCGCCCGTTCCAGTCGACGGTCACGAACTCGCGCGGTGCGGCGTCGGCTCCAGCGTCCACGGCGATCACCGCCGGCGCGGCTGTCACGCCGCTTCTCCGCGCGCTTCGGTCTCGCGCAGGCGGAAACGCTGGATCTTGCCTGTGGCCGTCTTGGGCAGTTCCTCCACGAAGGCCATGAGGCGCGGATAGCAGTGCGGTGGCAGACGGCTCTTCACGAACGCCTTGAGTTCGTCCTCGAGGGCAGCATCCGCCTGACGACCGGGCTTCAATACGATGAAGGCCTTGGTGCGCGTGAGGCCGTTGTCGTCGGGCACGCCGATCACGGCGGCTTCGAGGACGTCAGGGTGCTGCACCAGCGTGCCCTCCACGCTGAAGGGCGACACGTACTGGCCGCTGACCTTCAACATGTCGTCGCTGCGCCCGGCGTAGGTGTAGTAGCCGTCGGCATCACAACTGTATTTGTCGCCACTCTTGGTCCAGCTGCCCTGGAAGGACTCGCGGGATTTGTCGCGGTTGTTCCAGTACATGATGGCCGAGCTTGGGCCGCGAATGTAGAGATCGCCGATCTCGCCCACCGGCACCGGGCGGCCGTCTTCGCCGCGCAACTCCACCTCGTAGCCTTCGACCGGACGGCCGGTCGTGCCATAGCGCACGTCGCCCGGACGATTGGACAGGAAGATGTGCAGCATCTCGGTCGAGCCGATGCCGTCGATGATCTCGCAGCCGAAGTGACGGGTGAAGCGCTCGCCGATGTCGCGCGGCAGCGCTTCGCCTGCCGAGGAGCACAGGCGCAGCGCGACCTGATCGCGTGCGGGCAACGCGGGCGACGCGAGCATGCCGGCATAACCGGTGGGTGCGCCACAGAAGATGGTGGGGCGATGCGCCGTCAGGCGCTGGAAACAGGCGTCTGGCGTGGGGCGATCGGGCATGAGCACCACGCTCGCGCCCACCGACAGCGGAAAGCTCAGCGCATTGCCCAGGCCATAGGCGAAGAAGAGCTTGGCCGCCGAATAGACCACGTCGTCCTCGGTCATGCCGAGCACGGGGCGCGCGTAGAGCTCAGCTGTCCAATAGGGATTTCCGTGGGTGTGCACCGTGCCCTTCGGGCGGCCGGTGGATCCGGACGAATACAGCCAGAACGCCGGCTCGTCGGCCCAGGTGCGGGCAGGCTGAGCCAGGGGCGCCTGGGCCTCGATGAAGGCAGCCAGGTCGTGTGAGCCTTCCGGCAACGCCCCGGTGGGGCGCGACACCAGGATCGTGCCGACCTCGTGATCGCCCCTGGCCAGCGCCTGTTGCAGCACCGGCAGCAAGGCTCCCGACACGATGGCGGCCTGCGCGCGGCTGTTGGCCAGCATGTAGGCGTAGTCGTCCGCCGTGAGCAGCGTATTGACGGCGACGGGCACGACGCCCGCGTACATGGCACCCAGGAAACTCACCGGCCAGTCGTTGACGTCCTGCATGAGCAGCAGCACGCGCTCTTCGCGCCGCAGGCCGAGCGCGCGCAGGCCGCCGGCCATGCGGCGGATGCGATCGGCAAGCTGGCCGTACGTGAGCGTGCCGGCGTCATCGATATAGGCAGTCTTGTCCTGCCGGGTGGCGTTGCGCTCGATCAGGAACTGCGCGTAGTTGAACTGGGCGGGGGGCGCTTCTGGCAGCGTCATGATGTGTCTCCTCTTGCCTCTTGCCTCGTGCCCGGCGCTAGCGGGCGAACGGCGTACTCGCCGCAGTCACGGCATCGATTGCCGCAGTCTCGGCCTGGATGGCGCTGCGACGGTGGTAGAACCCCAGCGCGCGCAGGCCGCCGAGCTCCTCGCCGCCGCCGGCGCGACCTGGGCCGCCATGCAGCGACATCGGCATGACGTTGCCGTGGCCAGTCTGCACCGCAGCTACCTCGGGCGAGATCGCATGCACGCGGCCATGACTGTCGGCCAGGGCGAGTGCCGTCTCGGCAATCTGGGCGGCGTCTGCGCTGTAGACGGAGGCGACGAGCGAGCCCTCGCCGCGACGGATGAAGTCATAGGCCTGCTCAAGCCCGTCGTACGGCATGAGGGTGGCGACCGGGCCGAACACTTCCACGGCATGCACCCGATCGGCCGTGGCCGGCGAGCGCGTGCCCAGAAGGACCGGGCCGATGCAGGCGGCGATGGCGGGGTCGGCGTCCACGAGCGGCGCGCTCGCGCCATCGTGCAACACGTCCGTCTGCCCCCGCAGTTCGGCCAGGCCAGCCTTGACGTTGTCCAGTTGCTCGCGGCTCACCAGCGCGCCCATGCGCACGGTGTCGTTACGCGGGTTGCCCACGGTGACCTTGGCCAGCTTGGCGCTGATCGCCTGCGCGACCGCGTCGTAGTGCGCGGCCGTCACGAGCACGCGGCGGATCGCCGTGCACTTCTGGCCCGACTTCACCGTCATTTCGCGGGCCACTTCGGCCACGAGCAGATCGAAGGCCGGCGTGCCAGGGGCGGCATCCGGCAGCAGCAGCGCCGAGTTCAGGCTGTCCGCCTCGATGTTGGCGCGCACGGAAAGCTGCGCCACGGCCTTGTGGCTGCGGATCACCCCTGCGGTCTCGGCGGAGCCCGTGAACGACACCACGTCGAAAGGCTTGAGCGCATCCATCAGGCCCTGGGAGCTGCCGCACACCACGGAGATGGCGCCGGCGGGCAGCACGCCCGCTTCGACCACGTCCGCCACCATGCGCTGCGTGAGCCAGGCCGTGGCCGTGGCGGGCTTGACGATGACCGGCACGCCGGAGAGCAGGGCAGGCGCGGCCTTTTCCCACAGCCCCCAGGCCGGGAAGTTGAACGCGTTGATGAAGAGGGCCACGCCGCGCGTGGGCACGAGCACGTGCTGCGACAGGAACGCGGGCTCCTTGCTCATGCGGGCCGGGGCCCCGTCCGACAGGGCGCGCACGTCGCCCAGAGCCTCGCCCCAGCGTGCGTACTGGCCGATCGTGAAGATGGCGCCATCGATATCGACGCCGGAGTCCTTCTTCGTGGTGCCCGAATTGGCCGTGGCGATCTCGTAATAGGCGTCGCGGTTGGCCTGCAGCACCTTGCCGATGGCCGCCAGGAGGCCCGCGCGCTCGCGGTAGGTCATGGCGCGCAGGGCGTTGCCGCCCGTCTCGCGAGCGAACGTGAAGCCGTCGGCCAGATCCAGGCCGGCGCTGCTCACCCGGGCGAGTTCGGTGCCGAGCACCGGATCCAGCAGCGGGGTGCCTTGGCCGGTGCCAGCTTGCCAACGACCGGAAAGATAGTTCTGGAGTAGATTCATGCGCGGGTGAACTCGATGCGCCCTTCGGGCAGGAAATACATCACCAGGGCGCGGCCCTGGCGGACGGTGGGGCTGTGCGCGCTGCCGGGCGGGTAGACTTTCCAGCCCGCGGGCGTGCCGTCGAACTGGGCGTCCGGCGTGAGCGGCATGACGAGATCGATCTCGCCGGTGGGGTGGGCGTGATGCGGGCCTGCAATGTCCTGCATGTCCACCACGTCAACGGAGAAGCCGTCCGTCTCGGGGCTTGGCTTGATGACGCGGCCGTAGCGGATGCCGCCGGCCTCGTGCTTGCACATCCAGCCTTCGGCAATGCCGGTGGTACAGGCCTCCTGCATGTCGCGGAACCAGTCGGATTCGGCGCCGTAGGTGGCGTTCAGCCAGGTTTGCAGGTCCGCGTCGAGCGGGCGGCCGGCCAGTTGCCGGGTCATGGTCTGAACGAGTGAATTAAACTGCGTCGTCATGGCGGTAAGACTCTCCTCAGCGGGGCAGCATCCGTCGTGAAGACAGGATTGACGGCTGGGTGATTGCATGGTCTCATGCAGTATCCTGCATATGTGAGCCAAAGATACGCGGCGCCAGTTTTGAGTGTCAAGCAAAATACTGCATGTCCGGGTAAACACTGATGAGCGGGTGACGCGCCTGCCTAGTGGTGATCCCAGGACGTGCCTTTCCAAGAACCATGACTGATCCCGTCCTCTCGCCGTCCGCCGCCAAACCGCCGTTCCTGCTCGCCCTGGGTGAGCGCATCCGGAACCTGCGTGCTCGCCGCGGTCTTACCCGCAAGGCGACCGCGCTCGCCGCCGACATCTCCGAACGCCACCTGGCGAACCTGGAACTCGGCACGGGCAACGCGTCCATCCTGGTATTGGTGCAGGTGGCGCAGGCCCTGCAGTGCTCGCTGGCCGAATTGGTCGGCGACGTCACGACGTCCAGCCCGGAGTGGCTGCTCATCCGCGAACTGCTGGAAGGCCGCAGCGAGCGCGAACTGCAACGCGCGCGTTTGCAGCTCGCCGAGCTCTTCGGCGGCGCGGGCGATAGTCGCGCGCGAGCGGCGCGCATTGCGCTGGTGGGCTTGCGGGGCGCGGGCAAGTCGACGTTGGGTCGCATGCTGGCCGAGGACTTGGGCTACCCCTTCATCGAACTCAGCCGCGAGATCGAGAAGGTCGCCGGCTGCAGCATCGTCGAGATCCACTCCCTGTACGGCGCCACGGCCTACCGTCGCTACGAGCGCCGGGCGCTGGAAGAGACTGTGCAGATCCATCCTGAAGTGGTCATCGCCACGCCAGGCGGTCTGGTGTCGGATCCGGCTACCTTCAATCAGCTGCTGTCGCACTGCTACACGGTGTGGCTGCAGGCGGATCCGGAAGACCACATGCGTCGCGTCGTCGCCCAGGGCGACTTCCGGCCGATGTCGGGCAGCAAGGAAGCGATGGAGGACTTGCGCAGGATTCTCGAGGGACGGGCGGGGTTCTACGCCAAGGCGGACATGACGTACAACACCAGCGGGCATTCGCTGGATGAGACGTTCGCTGGGCTGCGATCGGCGGTGCGGCAGCGGACCGGGATGATGGATTGGGCGGCTTGAAGGTCGTCATTCTTTTCTGATGGGCTGCGAGGTGGTGTCTCGCTGCAAACCCCTTTTGAGTTCTTGAGGCGCCGTCGGTGCGGGTGCGCTGGGCGGGGCCGGTCGCGCGGCCGGGCCTGAACGGCCCGGCTGC
>NZ_JADCNH010000054.1 GCF_018904615.1 Verticiella alkaliphila
CGACAGCGCCGAGCGCTGCCTCACGCATTGGCAGACGCACGGTCTCGCCCGACCCCGCTTGTGGCACACCGAACTGGGCGCAACAGGCCCAGGCGCAATCTTCGGCAGCCACGCCGGGGGATGCGCCCGCGCCGGCCACCGCCAAGCCCAATCAAGTCGCTTTCTCCGTCACGACCGCGAGCTGGGTCGAAGTGCGGGATGCCAACGGCACGATCGTGCTGTCTTCCACGTTGCAACCGGGCGCGCAGACCAGCGTGGAGGCCGCGCCGCCCGCGCGCGTGGTGATCGGCAACGCCACTGGCGTGCAACTGCAGTGGCAGGGCGCCGCCGTGGATCTCGCACCGTTTCGCCGGGGCAACGTGGCCCGGCTCACCCTCGAGTAAGCCATGGACATGAAGCCTCTTACCCCGGGCGCCGCGGCGCGCCGGGCGACGCGCCAGGTGAACCTGCGCTGGGGCGAGCGTGTCGTGCGTGTCGGCGGCGATGCCCCGGTCATGGTGCAATCCATGACCAATACGGACACGGCCGACCCGATCGCCACCGCCATCCAGGTGAAGGAGCTGGCCCTGGCCGGCTCCGAGGCCGTGCGCATCACCGTCAATTCGCCCGAAGCTGCGCGCGAAGTGCCGGCCATTCGCGAGCAACTCGATCGCATGGGCATTGCCGTGCCACTGATCGGGGACTTCCACTACAACGGCCACAAGCTGCTCACGCAGTTCCCCGAGTGTGCGCAGGCCTTGTCGAAGTACCGCATCAACCCGGGCAATCTCGGCGCTGGCAAGCGGGCAGACGACAACTTCGCGCAGATGATCGAGGTCGCCTGCCGGCACAACAAGCCGGTGCGCATCGGCGTGAACTGGGGCAGCCTGGACCAGGCGCTCATGGCGCGCATGATGGACGAGAACAACGCGCGCCCGGATCCGTGGACGGCCCAGGCCGTGATGCGCGAGGCCCTGGTGGTGTCTGCGATCACCAATGCCCAGCGCGCCGAGTCGCTTGGCCTGCCGGGCGACGCCATCGTGCTGTCCTGCAAGGTCAGCCACGTGCAGGATCTGATCTCGGTCTATCGAGAGCTTTCTTCGCGCTGTGATTACCCGCTGCACCTGGGGCTCACCGAGGCCGGCATGGGCAGCAAGGGCATCGTCGCCTCCACGGCCGCGCTGTCCGTGCTGCTGCAGCAGGGCATTGGCGACACCATCCGTATCTCGCTCACGCCCGAGCCGGGTGGGGCGCGCACGCGCGAAGTCATCGTGGGCCAGGAGATCCTGCAGACGATGGGGCTGCGCGCCTTCACCCCCATGGTCATCGCCTGTCCGGGGTGCGGTCGCACGAGCAGCACGTTCTTCCAGGAGCTGGCCGACAGCATCCAGAGCTATCTGCGCGAGCAGATGCCGGTGTGGAGCCACCGCTATCCGGGTGTCGAACGCATGAACGTGGCCGTGATGGGCTGCGTCGTCAATGGCCCGGGCGAAAGCAAGCACGCCGACATCGGCATCAGCCTGCCCGGCACGGGCGAGCTGCCGACGGCGCCGGTCTTCGTCGACGGCCAGCGCACCGTCACGCTCAAGGGCGAGCGCATCGCCGAAGAATTTCTCGCCATCGTCGAGAACTACGTGGAACGCCGCTACGGCCAGGCCGCCGCGCCCTCCGCAACCTGATTCGCAGCCGGCGCGCCCCAGAAGCGCGCCGCTGCCTACGGACACATGGACACCTTCAAGAAAGTCACCGCCATCCGTGGCATGAACGACGTGCTGCCGCAGGCCTCGGGCCGCTGGGAGCGCCTGGAACAACACGTGCGGGACTGGCTGCGCAGCTACGGCTATGCCAATCTGCGCACCCCCGTGCTTGAACACACGCGGCTCTTCACGCGCGGCATCGGCGAAGTCACGGACATCGTCGAGAAGGAGATGTACACCTTCACGGATGCGTTGAATGGCGAATCGCTCACGCTGCGCCCGGAATTCACCGCGGGCACGGTGCGCGCCGCCATCGAGCACAATCTGCTCTATGATGCCCCGCGCCGCGTATACGCGCTGGGCCCCGTGTTCCGTCACGAGCGTCCGCAGCGGGGGCGCTATCGCCAGTTCCACCAGGTGTCGGTCGAGGCCCTGGGCTTTGCCGGCCCGGACGTGGACGCCGAGCAGATCCTCATGCTCGCGCGTCTCTGGAAGATCCTCGGCCTGAAGGACATCCGGCTGGAGCTCAACTCGCTGGGGGCCGGCGAAGAGCGTGCCGCGCATCGCGCTGCCCTGATCGCCTATCTCGAGCAGCACAAGGACATCCTCGACGAGGACGGCCTGCGTCGCATGTACGCCAATCCGCTGCGCGTGCTGGATACGAAGAATCCGGCGCTGCAGGAGATGGCCGCCGGCGCCCCGCGTCTGCTGGACTTCCTGGGCGAGGCCTCGCGCGCCCACCTGGACGGCGTGCGTGCGCGTCTGGACGATGCGGGCATCGCCTACACGATCAATCCGCGCCTCGTGCGCGGGCTGGATTACTACAACCTCACCGTCTTCGAGTGGGTGACGGATCGCCTGGGCGCGCAGGGCACCGTGTGCGGCGGCGGCCGTTACGACGGGTTGATCGAACTGGTGGGCGGCAAGCCGGCACCGGCCGTGGGCTTTGCCATCGGCATGGAGCGCCTGCTGGACCTCTGGGAGCAGAGCAAGGACGAGGTAGTGGGCCAGGCCGTGGACGTCTACGTGCTGCACCAGGGCGACGCCGCGGCCCGGCGCGCGCTGCAGCTGGGTGAGCAGCTGCGTGATGCCGGCCTGGACGTGATCGTGCATGCCGGTGCCGCGAGCTTCAAGTCGCAGATGAAGCGCGCCGACGCCAGCCGGGCAGCCTATGCCGTGATCCTGGGCGACGATGAGCTCGCCAGGGGTGTCGCCAGCGTGAAGTGCCTGGGCGACGGCAGCCAGCAGGCGGTCGGGTTCGATGCCCTGGCCGGCACGCTCGTCGACGCGCTCTCGGCAGACGGCGATGCCGGGATGCCGGAACCGTCTGCGGCACCGCCTGTCTAGACGCTCGCGCCGGCAATTCTCCCGCATGTATAAAATGCGGATCTTTCTCGCGCAGTGCGCCTTGCGGTCGCGCTGCGCGGTCCCTCGATCACACAGGGTGTCGCATGGCCTACGATCATGATGAGCAGGAACAAATCGAATCACTGAAGGCGTGGTGGGACAAGTATGGCAACGTCATCCTTGGCTTCGTCACCCTGATCCTGATCGCCGTGCTGTCCTGGCAGGGCTGGAACTGGTATCAACGCAACCAGGCCGCTGAGGCCGGTGGCTACTTCGACGCGCTCGTGAGTTCGGCCCGTCAGGGCCAGGCCGGCCCGGTCGCCAACGCCAGCGAGACTTTGCGTTCGCGCTTTGGCAGCACGGTGTACGCCACGCGTGGCGCGTTGATCGCAGCCGACGTGCGGCTGGCCAACGGCGATGTGGATGGCGCCCGCGCCGAGCTTGCCTGGGTCATCGGCGAAGGCAAGGATCCGGCGCTGGCCGCGGTGGCGCGTGTGCGTCTCGTGTCCATCCTGATCGACCAGAAGGATTTCGACAACGCGCTGGCGCAGGTCAATGGCACGCCGCCCGCAGGGTTCGAGGCCGTGTACGCCGATGCGCGCGGCGATGTGTTCTTCGCCCGGGGCGAAGCCGGCCAGGCCCGTCAGGCCTGGCAGCAGGCGCTGGATGCCTTTGCGCTGGACAACCCCCTGCGCAACGTGGTGTGGATCAAGATCGAGGCGCTTGGCGGCCCGGCCGCCTGACAGGAGCAAGCATGACTGGATTTTCCCGTTTTCGCCGGCACGCCGTGCGTGGTGCGCTGGTCCTCTCGCTGGCTGCGGTGGCCGGCTGCTCGCTGTTTTCGAAGTCGGATGATCGCTACAAGCCCGTGCCGCTGACGCAGTTCACGCCCGAGCTCGACGCCAGCGTGAGCTGGAACGTGTCGGTCGGCCGTGGCGGTGGCGTGGGCTTCGCCCCGGCCGTGACCGCCGATGCCGTCTACGCCGCGGCAGCCGATGGCTCGGTCGTCAAGATCGATCTGGCCAGTGGCAGCGTGGCCTGGCGCGCGAGCGTCGATGGTCGTCTGTCCGCCGGCGCGGGCAGCGACGGCCTGACCACCGCCGTGGTCCGGCCGCAGGGCGAGATCGTCGCCTTCGACGACGCGGGACAGGAAAAGTGGCGCGCCAAGGCCACCAGCGAAGTGCTGGTGCCGCCGGCGGTGGGCGATGGCCTGGTCGTGGTGCGCAGTGGCGATTACCGTATCCAGGCATTCGATGCCCAGACGGGCGAGCGCCGCTGGAGCGTGCAGCGTCCCGGCCCTTCGCTGGCGCTGCGCGCCGTGAACCAGATGCAGATCGCCGGTGGCTTCGTCTTCAGCGGCCTGCCGGGCGGCAAGGTCGTGGCCATCGATACCCGCAATGGCGTGGTGCAGTGGGAAGGCACGGTCGCCACCCGCGGGGCGCGAGCGAACTCGAGCGCGTGGCCGACGTCGTCGGTCGCCCGGCACTCACCCAGAACCTCTTGTGCGCCGTCGCCTTCCAGGGTCGCATCGCCTGCTTCGATATCGCCGGTGGCGGCGAACTCGCCTGGGCGCGCGACTTCTCCGGCGCCTCCGGCATGGCCGTCGACGGCAGCTCGGCGTTTGCCGCGGACGCGCATGGCGTCGTCTCCGGCTTCCTGCTTTCGGGCGGCTCCAATATCTGGCGCCAGGATGCGCTGCGCAACCGCAGCCTGTCGGCGCCGGCTTCCACCCCGCGTGCCGTGGCCGTGGGGGATTACCAGGGCTACGTGCATTTCCTCGCTCGCGAGGATGGCCGTCTGCTCGCACGCATCGCCACTGATGGCGACGCCATCCTGGCTCCGCTGGAGAGCACGCCGTTCGGCGTGGTCGTCCAGGGCACGAGCGGCAATGTCCGCCTTCTCTCCACAGGCAGTTAAGTGAACGAATCTGCAGTCCGGCTCAAGCCGGTGGTCGCCCTCGTCGGGCGCCCCAACGTCGGAAAATCGACGCTGTTCAACCGGCTGACCCGCTCCCGCGCGGCCCTCGTGGCCGACATGCCGGGCCTCACCCGCGATCGCCATTACGGCGAAGGGCGGGTCGGCTCGCATCCGTACATCGTGGTCGACACGGGTGGCTTCGAGCCCGTCGCCAAGGACGGCATCCTTGCCGAGATGGCACGCCAGACGCGCCTCGCGATCGACGAGGCCGATGCCGTCATCTTCCTCGCGGACGGCCGCACCGGCCTGACCGCGCACGATCGCGAGATCGCGGCGCTGCTGCGCCGCACGGGACGTCCGGCACTGCTGGCAGTCAACAAGCTCGAAGGCATGAAGTACGACGTGGCCGTGGCCGAGTTCCATGAACTCGGTCTGGGCGAGCCGCATCCGATCTCCTCCGCCCACGGCGATGGCGTGGCCGAACTCATCGATCTCGCCCTGGCCGGGCTCGGCCTGGATGACGACGAGGAGGCTGCAGAAAACGCGGATCCCGACGCGCCCGAGGCCGAGTTCGTCCCCGAGGACGCGCGCGATCACCGCATCCGCCTCGCCATCGTCGGGCGCCCCAACGTGGGCAAGTCCACGCTCGTGAACGCCTTGCTGGGCGAGCAGCGCGTGATCGCCTTCGATCAGCCCGGCACCACGCGCGACGCCATCGAGATCGAGTTCGAGCGGGGCGATCGCCGCTACCTGCTCATCGACACGGCCGGCCTGCGCCGTCGTGGCAAGGTCTTCCAGGCTGTCGAGAAGTTCTCCGTCATCAAGACGCTGCAGGCGGTCGAGGCTGCCAATGTCGTCGTGCTGATGCTCGATGCCCACACGGAAATCTCGGACCAGGACGCGCACATCGCGGGTTTCGTGCTGGAGACCGGTCGTGCGCTCGTCGTCGCCATCAACAAGTGGGATGGTCTGGACGAAGAGCAGCGCGAACGCATCAAGCGCGAGTTCGAGCGCAAGATGCGCTTCCTGTCCTTTGCGACGGTGCTCACGACCTCGGCACTGCACAACCGCGGCATCGGCCCGCTGCTCAAGGCGGTGAACACGGCCCACGCGGCCGCATTCGCCAAGCTGTCCACGCCCAAGCTCACCCGCGAGCTGCATGCGGCGGTCGAGCAGCAGCAGCCGCCGCGCAAGGGCATCTTCCGGCCCAAGATGCGCTATGCGCACCAGGGCGGCCAGAATCCGCCGCTCGTCATCATCCACGGCAGCGCCCTGGACGCCGTGCCGGATTCGTATCGTCGCTACCTGGAAACGCGCTTTCGCAACGCCTTCAAGCTGCAGGGCACGCCGATGCGCATCGAATTCCGCGCCTCGCACAATCCGTACGTCGATTGATACCCGCGTCGGTGGGTTGAACCTTGCGCACATGGCCGCATCTAACTGAGGCGGCGTTGTAGATGCCCTAGGGAAAACCCTGTAAATTAGCGATGCCTCGCGATGCGGGGCATCGATGCAGCGACAAATCCATCAAAACACAACAAATTCAGGAGTAAATCCGATGAGCAACAAAGGGTTGATGTTGCAAGACCCATTTCTCAACACGCTGCGCAAGGAACACATCCCGGTGTCGGTGTATCTCGTCAACGGCATCAAGCTGCAAGGCCAGATCGAATCGTTCGACCAGTACGTCGTCCTGTTGCGCAACACGGTCACCCAGATGGTCTACAAGCACGCCATCTCGACCGTGGTGCCGGCCCGCGCGGTGAATTTCCAGGTGGATGAATCCGCTGAATAACGCCAATCTCAATTCCGCCGTCCGGGCGCTGGTCGTCAGCGTCGATTTCGGAGAACCCGATTTCGACGCGCGATGCGAAGAGTTCGAGATGCTCGCCCGCGGTGCGGGTGCAGACATCGTCGACACGATCGTCGCGCGCCGCGCCAGACCGGACGCCGCGTACTTCATCGGCTCGGGCAAGGTCGAGGAGATCGCGTTGGCTGCCGCCGCGCACAACGCCGAACTCATCCTCGTCGACCATGCCCTGTCGCCTGCACAGCAGCGCAACCTCGAAAGGGTGCTCAAGCTGCGTGTGGTCGATCGCGTCACCCTGATTCTGGACATCTTCGCCCTGCGCGCGCGCAGCCACGAAGGCAAGGTCCAGGTCGAACTTGCCCAGTTGCAGCATCTGGTCACCCGGCTCACGCGGATGTGGTCTCATTTGGAACGTCAGCGCGGCGGTATCGGCATGCGCGGCCCGGGTGAATCCCAGCTCGAAATGGACCGCCGGATGATCGGCGACAAGGTCCGCCTGCTGCGCGAACGGCTCGCCAAGCTGGAACGTCAGCGCCAGACGCAGCGGCGGGCGCGCTCGCGGGGTGGTGTGCTGTCGGTCTCGCTGGTGGGCTACACCAACGCGGGCAAGTCCACGCTCTTCAACGCACTCACGAATTCGGATGCCTACGCGGCAGACCAGCTCTTCGCCACGCTCGACACCACCACCCGCAAGGTGTGGGTCGAAGGGGCGGGCTCGGTGACCGTGTCCGATACGGTCGGCTTCATCCGGGATCTGCCCCACACCCTGGTCGCGGCCTTTCGCGCCACGCTCGAGGAGACGGTCCACGCCGATCTTCTGCTGCATGTCGTGGATGCCGCGAGTCCCCAGCGTGACGAACAGATCGCCGAAGTCGACAAAGTCCTCCAGGAGATCGGGGCGGCCGAGGTGCCGCGCCTGCTGGTGTTCAACAAGTCCGACAAGCTCGGATTGGCCCCGCAAGTCCAGCGGGATGCCCATGGTACGATCACGCGTGTTTTTGTGAGCGCCATCGAACGGGCCGGGCTGGATGGATTGCGCGAAGCCATTGCCGACTTTAGCCGGAATAAAGCAGATAACGATGCACCTGCCTTTCAAACTGTTCAATCTGAATGACCCCGGCTGGGGGCGCGGCAACCAAGGTGGCGGGTCCGGGGGCAATGAGCCGCCGCGCAGACCGAACCGGGGCAATGGCGATCAAGGTCCCCCGGATCTCGACGAGCTCTGGCGCGACTTCAACAATCGCCTGGGTGGCCTTTTCGGCCGCAAGCCCAAGCGCCGCAATCCGTTCGACAACAACGGTGGCAACGGCGGCGGCAATGGCGGTGGTTTCGCCCCGTCGCCGCGCGGTGCGCGCATCGGCGCGATGGCCATCGTGGTCGGTGGCGTTTTGCTCTGGCTGGCCAGCGGCTTTTTCATCGTGCAGGAAGGCCAGGTCGGCGTCGTGACGCGCTTCGGCGCCTTCAAGACCACGGTGCCCGCGGGCTTCCAGTGGCATGCGCCCGCGCCCATCGATCGCGTGCAGATCGTGGACGTGTCGCAACTGCGTACCTTCGAGATCGGGTTTCGGGGCAACGCCCGCAGCAAGGTGCTCGAAGAATCCCTCATGCTGACGGACGACGAGAACATCGTCGATCTGCAGTTCGTCGTGCAATACCGGATCCGTCCGGATGGCGCGCGCGCCTATCTCTTCAATGACCGCGAGCCCGATCAGGCCGTGCGTCAGGCTGCCGAGACCGCCATGCGCGAAGTCATCGGCCGCACCACCATGGATTTCGTGCTGTACGAAGGCCGTACGCAAGTGGCCTCTCAGGCCGCCGGCCTGATGCAGGACATCATGGATCGCTACCAGACGGGCGTGCTGATCAGCACCGTCGCCATCCTGAATGCCCAGCCGCCCGAACAGGTGCAGGCGGCATTCGACGACGCCGTGCGCGCCGGCCAGGATCGCGAACGGGCGATCAACGAAGGCGAAGCCTACGCCAACCAGGTGATCCCGCTTGCCCGTGGTACGGCCTCGCGCATGACCGAGCAGGCCGAGGGTTATCGCGTGCGCGTCGTGAACGATGCCCGCGGTGATGCATCGCGCTTCGCCCAGATTCAGGCCGCGTACAGCAACGCCCCCCTGGTGACCCGAGACCGTTTGTACCTGGAGACCATGCAGCAGATCTTCACGCAGACCACCAAGGTGCTGCTCGACACCAGCAACGGCAACAACATGCTCTATCTGCCGCTCGACAAGATCATGCAGCAGGCAGCCACCGGCAGCGGGCAGGGCAACACGAACCTGCACGGCATGAACGGCACGGAAGCGCCTGCGAACAGCAGCACGCCGGCCGTCGACACGCGTGCCGTACAGCGTGGCGGCGCCCTGTCGCGCACCCTTGACCGCGACGCTCGCTGAGGAGACGACCATGAACCGCATCCTCATGCCACTGGCCATCGTCGCCTCCATCCTGCTCGTGATCGCCGTCTCGTGCACGTTCATCGTGCGCGAACGCGAGTACGCCCTCGTCTTTGCCCTCGGGGAAGTGCGCGAGGTCATCGACGAGCCAGGCCTGTACTTCAAGCTGCCGCCTCCGTTCCAGAACGTGGTCTATCTGGACAAGCGCCTGCTCACGATCGATGATTCGGAAGCCGAGCGCATCCAGACGGCCGAGAAGAAGAACCTCTTGATCGATGCCTACGTGAAGTGGCGCATCGCCGATCCGCGGCTCTACTACGTGACGTTCGGTGGCAACGAAGCCGGCGCGCAGGCCCGCCTGCAGGCCGTCATTCGCGACGCATTGAACGCGTCCGTGAACCGCCGCACCGTGAACGACGTCACCTCGAAGGAGCGTGACGTCATCATGACCGAGATTCGTGACAACGTGGCCAAGCTTGCCGGCAGTGTCGGGGTCGATGTGGTGGACGTGCGCTTGAAGCGCATCGATTTCGTGCCTGAGATCTCCGAGTCGGTGTATCGTCGGATGGAAGCCGAGCGCAAGCGCGTGGCCAACGAGCAGCGCTCGATCGGTGCGGCCGAGGGCGAGCGGATCCGCGCCAACGCCGAGCGTCAGCGCGACGAGATCGTGGCCGAAGCCTATGCGAAAGCCCAAGCCCTCATGGGTGAAGGCGACGCCGAGGCCAGCCAGGTGTTCGCCGAAGCCTACCAGCGCGATGAGGAGTTCTATCGCTTCTATCGCAGCCTGGAGGCCTACCGTGCCTCGTTCAAGGATCGCAACGACATCCTCGTCGTGAGCCCGGATTCGGACTTCTTCCGGTACTTCAACGACATGCCCAATGGCATGACGTCGCCGGTGCCCCGTCCGGTGCCGCCCGGTCCGTCGCCTGCATCCGCTGCGCCCTGACCCAGGGCAAGCGCCATAGAAAAAGCCGCCCTCGGGCGGCTTTTTCTATGGCGACCATGCAGCCGGTGCTGCGCCGGAGCGCGTCAGCCCTGGCCAAGCGAGCGGGCGAGATTGGCCGCGCGCATGCGGTTGCTCACTTCCAGCCGCTCCAGGATGGCGCTCACGTGATGACGCACCGTCCATTCCGAGACGTCCAGCACGCGCGCGATCTCCTTGTTGGATTGCCCCTCGGCCAGGTAGCGCAATACTTCCGCCTGGCGGTGCGTCAGGCCCAGCGCGACGAGGCTCTCGATCGGGGGCAGCCCGCCTGCCGCTTCGACCACGTCCCGCCCTTCGCGCCGTGCCGCCTCTTGGAGCTGGCGGATCAGGTCCTGCACCGCTTCGCCCTGGGTGAGCGCGGTTTCGATCGAGGCGGTGGCGGTGGCCTCACTGGGTGTTGGCTCGAGCGCGACGAACCACCGCGCGGTGATGTCGGCGTCGCGCGCCGTCACCATCATCAGCGGAGAATCCGGGCTCGCGGGCGCCGCGCCCGCGCCGGGTTCGGCGGGCACCGTGACGTCCATGACCGTAAACTCACCATCGGCCGGCTCATGCTGGCGCACGAGCTCGGTGAGCCGTGTGGCGCCCGCACCACTATAGAGCTTCACATAGGGAAAGAGCCCCGAGACGAGGCCGGCGAGCGACTGCCGGATGAGCGGGTGGTCGTCCGCCACGATGACGATTTTCTGACGCGTCAATGTCTGCTCCTGCGCGGCACGCCATGGCTAGAAAGAGCCATGGACGGATACCTCGATTTCGCCGTAATGTTATCCGAAGCAACCGGTTATTATCATTCATTACACCTGTTCACGCCGTTTCGGAACGCCTGCCATGAGCTCTTCCGCCGACTTCATTTCTCGTTTTCGCAGCGACCCCGCCTTTCGGCAGCACGCTGAGCGCGACCCTCTCGCCGCCTTGCGCAGCATGGGTATTGCCGTGCCTGCCGGTGTGAGCATCGATTTCCTGGACAACGCGTTTCATGCGGTCGAGCGCGTGTTCGACCGGCAGCCCATGGGCGCCGCGGACGTGATCGACGATGCGTTGCTCGAAGGCGTCGCGGGCGGCGTCTTGGCCGACCCGCCGGCGTCGCCGGAGGCGTGGGATCGATTTGCAGCCAGCCTCATCGCAGCGGTCAACGCCCCGCGGTCCAACTAGTGTGAGCACGCTGTTCAGAAGCCAGGCGCTCGCGCGGATCGCCAATCCCGATCAGCTGGACAAGGTCTTGCAGGTCGTCCGGCCCCAGCATATGCTCGGGCTGGCGCTGGTATTGATGCTCCTCGGTGCGGCGATCGTGTGGGGCGTGGTGTCTACGGCCCCGGTGTCCGTGCAGGGGCAGGGCATCCTGCTGTCGCCGGAGGGCGTCTCCGACGTCACCGCGCCTGCCGCCGGCCGGGTCAACCGCATCCTGGTCGAGGTCGGTGACACGATCGAGGCGGGCGCGCCCGTGGCCGAGCTCGCGCTGCCCGACAGCGTGGACCGCCTGACGGCCAAACGCGCCGAGCTTGCCGGGGTGCGCGATCAGCTCGCCGTGCTGCGAGCGAGCGGCTCGGAGTATCTCGGGCTGCAGGAGGGACTCGTGGCCGCCCGCAGCCGCACGGTGTCCGAGCGCATCGCCACGCTCGATGCGCAGCGGCGCAAGCTGCAGGAGCGCCGGCGCAACGAGGCCGAGCTGCTCACCCGGGGTTTCGTGACCGCCAGCCGCCTCACCGAGACCGACACGCGCATCGCTGAACTCGACGACCAGATCGCGAGTTTGCGCAACGGGCTCGTCGAGCAGAACCTGCAGCGGCAGTCGGACAACGCGCAGCGCGCCCAGCAGATCCGGGAAACTGCGCTGCGGGTGGGCGCGCTCGAACGCGAACTCGGCAACCTCGAGCGCGAGTACGAGCGTCAGCGCATCGTGATCGCGCCGGCCAGCGGCACCGTGGTGGAATTCAGCGCCAACCCGGGTGAGTTCGTCGGCAACGGCGGCTCGCTCATGCGCGTGTTGAGTGCGGGCAGTGTGGGCCAGGACGATACGGCCCCGGTCGTCGCCATCCTCTACGTGCCCAATGAGGATGGCAAGCGCGTCGAGCCCGGCATGGCGGCGCACGTGATGCCGTCGACCACGCGTCCTCAGCGCGATGGTTTCATCCGCGGCATGGTCGTGAAAGTTGCCAAGATTCCGTCCACGCGCGAAGGTCTCATGCGTCGCCTGCGCAATGCCGCGCTGGTCGATCATCTCCTGCGCTCGGGCGCACCGTTCGAGATCGAGGTCCAGCTCGAGCGCGACGCGGCCACGCGAAGCGGCTACGCCTGGTCGTCCGGCGATGGTCCCGACATCAGCATCGACGTGGGCACCATGGCGCGGGCGGACATGGTCGTGGGGCGCACCCGCATCATCAGCCTCGCGCTGCCATCCTTCGATCACGTCTTTCGCTGGCTGGGGCTGCACTGATGGCCGCTGTCCCCGACGCGCCGCCGGCGCTGGCCCCCATGCCTCGGGCGCGCCGCGTGAAGACGCCCACCGTCCTGCAGATGGAAGCGCTCGAGTGCGGCGCTGCCGCGCTTGCCATGGTGCTCGCCTATCACGGCCTCTGGAAGCCGCTCGAGGAGCTGCGCGTGATGTGTGGCGTGTCGCGCGACGGCAGCAAGGCGCTGAACGTGGTGAAGGCCGCGCGCAAGCTCGGCATGAAGGCCCAGGGCGTTCGGGCCGAGCCCGGCGGGCTTGCCGACATTCCGTTGCCCGCCATCCTCTTCGTGAACATGAACCACTTCGTGGTCCTGGAAGGCTTCGGGCCGGCCGGGTGGTACATCAACGATCCGGCGTCCGGCCGGCGCTTGGTCACAGCCGAGGATTTCGACGGCATGTTCTCCGGGGTGGCGCTCACCTTCGAGACCACCGAGGCATTCCAGCGGGGCGGGGCGCCGCGCAAGGTGCTCCCAGCGCTGCTGGCGCTGATGCGCGAATCCTGGATGCCGCTGGCCGTCATCCTCGGCGCAGGCGTGCTGATGGTGCTGGTCACGCTCATCACGCCGGCGTTCAATCGCGTCTTCATCGACTACGTCATGCTCGAGCGCCTGAACGACTGGCTCGTGCCCCTGCTCGTGGCGATGGCCGTGGCCGCACCCACCCTCGCGCTCGTGACCTGGATCCGCGTGCAGCTCCTCAACCGGCTGCGCATCAAGCTCGGGCTGGTGCTCACCGGCCGGCTGGTATGGCACATCCTGCGTCTGCCGGTGGGCTTCTTCACGCAACGCCAGGGCGGGATGGTCGGCGCGCGCGTGCCGCTGGCCGAGCAGATCGCGCAGCTCGCCTCGCAGCAGCTCGCGCAGATGGCCGTGAACGTGACGACCCTGGTGTTCTTCACCGCGTTGATGGTGCAGTACAACGTCTGGCTCACGCTCACCTGCCTCGTGCTGGCCACGCTGAACGTGGGCATCTTTGCCTGGTTGCAGGGCCGCCTGGGCGAATCGGCCGAGAGCACCGCCATGCAGGCGGTGAAGATGGAAGGCAAGGTCATGCAGGGCCTCATGATGATCGAGACCTTGAAGGCCACCGGCAGTGACGACATGTTCTTCAGTCACTGGTCCGGTCTGCAGACGCTCTTCATCAACGCCCAGCAGCGCGTGGCACCCTTGCAGGCCGTCATCAGTGCGTTGCCCGCGCTGACGGGCGCCCTCACGTCGGCCGCCGTGCTCGGCCTGGGGGGACTCTTCGTGATCGATGGCACGCTCACGGTGGGCATGCTCGTCGCCTTCGTGGCGATCATGGCGAGCTTCACGTCGCCCGTGCAGGAGCTCACGGCCGCCTTCAGCGCGCTGCGGCAAGGGCAGGGCGCGCTCGCCCAGGTGGACGACACGCTGCGTCACGGGCTTGCCGACGAGCTCCAGCCCAAGGACGCGACGACCCCGGGGCGCACGCCCCGCCTCGTCGGGCATCTGTCGTTCCACGACGTGAGCGTCGGCTACTCCCCGCTCGAGCCCGCCTTGATCGAGGGCTTCTCGCTCGACATGGTGCCCGGCAGCCGGGTGGCGCTCGTGGGCGGCTCGGGCAGCGGCAAATCCACCGTGGGCAAGCTCGCCTGCGGCCTGCTCGACCCCTGGCAAGGCGAGGTGCGCGTGGATGGCCAGCCGCTGCCACGCATCGCCAGGCGCGCGCTGCGCAATTCGCTCGCGGTGGTGGACCAGGACATCGCGCTCTTCGAAGGCTCGGTGCGGGACAACATCACCCTGTGGGACGATTCCATGCCGCAGATCAACGTGGTGCGCGCCGCGCGTGACGCCATGATCCATGACGCGATCATGGCGCGCCCGGGCGGCTATGACAGCCAGGTCGACGAAGGCGGGCGCAACTTCAGCGGCGGCCAGCGCCAGCGGCTCGAGATCGCCCGTGCGCTCGTGGCCAATCCGAGCGTGCTGGTGCTGGACGAGGCGACCAGCGCGCTGGATACCGTCACCGAGAAGGCCATCGTCGACAACCTGCGTCGGCGCGGCTGCACCTGCCTCATCATCGCCCACCGACTGAGCACCATCCGCGATTGCGACGAGATCGTGGTCATGGACCGTGGCCGCATTTTGGAGCGCGGCACGCACGAACAACTGATGGCCAGGGACGGCGCCTACCGTGCACTCATCGAAACCTGAGGCCAGCGCATCGTTGCCGACGGGCGAAGGCCCGGCCGCCTGGCCGGGGCCTGCGCTCGCGGCGCTGTGCGCCGGGCAGGGCGAGACACGGCAGGTCGCCGGCAACACGCCCTTCCTGCTCGACGATCCGGGCTGGGCCTGGCTGCTTCTGCGGGGGGCGGTGGAGCTCTTCCTGGTTCGTGCCGAACACGGTCAGACCCAGGGAATGCGCCATCATTTCGCATCCCTGACGCCCGGCGCGCTGATGCCGGGCCTGTCTCCGGACCTCGGGGACCTGGGCTATTGCCTGCTTGCGGTGCCGCACGTCGGCACCGAGGTCTGCCGCGTGCCGCAGGCAGCCTTGCACGCGCTCGCGGACGATCCCGCGGCGCGCGACGAACTGATCGCGCCGGTCGAGTCCTGGGTGCATGCCGTGTCCGACGGACTCGCGCACTGGATCACACCGCGTCCGCGCATCGGCCAGGCCCTGGTGACCGGCGAGACGGCGAGGGTGGCCGGCCACCAGCGTGCCAGTGCGGCGCGCGGGGTCGTCTGGCTCGCGCTGCCGCGCGACACCGTGCTGTACCTGGATGCGCAGGAGCTGCCGGCCGGCACGGGGCCCTGCGGCCTGCCGCTCACGCCGGCCACCTGGATCCTCGCCCACGCCGACCTGGACGTGGCTGGCGAGACCACGACGGCGTGTCTCGCCCGCGGTGCTTTGTGGGCCGGCCTGGATGCCTTGCATGCGGTGCTGTTCCCGCTCGCCGAGCTGAACGTGCGGCTCGCGCAGGTCGATGAGCACAATCGCCTGCGCCAGCGGGTCGAATCGGTCGAGCGTGACTGGGATCGGGGCCTGCGCAGCCTGGGCACGGTCATGGCCGCAGATGCCGTCGCAGGCAGCGCGGCGCACGAGGGGCAGCCGCTCGTGGCGGCGTTGACGCTGGTCGGGCGCGTCGAAGGCTTCGTTGTCAAGGTGCCGGTGCAGCGCGCGCGCGATGACGAGGACCGCGCGCCGCGACTGGACGACGTGGCGCGGGCGAGCGGCCTGCGCCGGCGTACCGTGCTGCTCGAGCCAGGCTGGCATCTGCATCAGTCCGGCGCGCTCCTGGGCCAGGCGGCCGACGATGGGCGCCCGTTGGCGATCCTGCCCGGGCGCCGTGGCCCGCGCATCGTCGATCCCACGCACGGCGTCGAACACACGGGCGAATCCGGTCTGGCCATGCTGGCGCCGCAAGCCGTCGCGCTCACGGCGCCGCTGCCGTTTCGCGTGCTCACCTGGGCCGACGTGCCGCGTTTCACCTTCGTGCGCACCTGGCGCGATCTGCTCGTGCTCATCCTTACAGGGCCGCCGGCGGGCTGCTCGGCATGGCCGCCCCGATCGCGTCGGGCTACCTCATCGACAAGGTGATCCCGGCACACGATCGCGGGCAGCTGGTGGAGATGGCGCTCGTGCTCAGCGTGCTGGGTGTGGCGGCCTTCATCATGAGCGTGGTCGGCGCCATCGCATTCAGCCGCTTCGAAAGCCGGGCGGGCCCGGCGGTGCAGGCGGCCATGATCGACCGTCTGCTGCGGCTGCCCGTGGGCTTCTTTCGCACGTTCTCGGCCGGGGATCTCGCCATGCGGGCCAGTGCCGTCACGCACATCCAGCAGATGGTGTCCGGCGCGGCGGCGGGAGCCGTCATGGCCGGGATCTTCTCCGTCTTCAGCTTCGGTCTGCTGCTCTATTACGACCTGCGCATGGGGCTATGGGCGGTGCTGATCACGGCCATCTACGTGACGGCCACGTTGACGCTCACCCTGATGCGCCTGGCGCGCGAGCGCCCGCTGGCCGGCCTCGATGGCCAGCTGCAGAGCCTCATGCTGCAACTCATCACCGGCATCGCCAAGCTGCGTCTGTCCGCCTCGGAAGACCGCGCCTTCGTGCGCTGGGCCCTGCCGTTCGCCAAGGCGCAACGGCTGCGGGCAAGCACGAGCGCCCTGGGCAACGCCCAGGCCGTGCTCAACAGCTTCTTCGGTATCGCAGCCTTGTTCTTCTTCTTTCTCGTCATGGGCAATTTCGGCGAAGGGCTGAGCGAGAACGCCATGGCCATCGGCACCTTCGCGGCCTTCCTGACGGCATTCAGTCAGTTCAACGGCAGCGTCACGCAGATGACCCAGACCTTGACGAGCCTGATCGGTGTGAAGCCGCTCTTCGAGCGCGCGCGGCCGTTGTTGCGCGCCAACCCCGAGATCGGTGAGGGGCGCGAGGATCCCGGTACGCTGTCGGGCGGCATCGAGCTCTCCCACGTGACCTTCCGCTACGACGAGAACGGCCCGCTCGTGCTGGACGATGTCTCTCTGCAAGCCCGTCCGGGCGAGTTCATCGCACTCGTCGGGGCGTCGGGCAGCGGCAAGTCCACGGTGCTGCGCCTGCTGCTGGGCTTCGAGACACCGGATGCTGGCGGCATCCTGCTCGATGGCCAGGACGTGCGCGATCTGGACGTGCTGGCGGCGCGCCGGCAGATGGGCGTCGTCCTGCAGAACAGCCGTCCCATGCCCGGTTCTCTCTTTGACAACATCGTCGGCGTGACGGGCGGCACGCTCGAGCAGGCGTGGGACGCGGCGGCACGCGTGGGAATGGCCGAGGACATCCGCGCGATGCCGATGGGCATGCATACCGTCGTGACCGAGGGCAGCGGCTCGCTGTCCGGCGGCCAGTTGCAACGCCTCATGATTGCGCGTGCGATCGTCGGTGCGCCCCGCATCCTGCTGCTGGACGAGGCCACGAGTGCCCTGGACAACCGCACGCAGGCGGTGGTGACGGAAAGCCTCGAGCGCTTGTCCGTGACCCGCATCGTGGTCGCGCATCGCCTGAGCACCATTGAGCGGGCCGATCGCATCATCGTGCTTGAGCACGGGCGGGTGGTGGAGTCCGGCACCTTCGCAGAACTCATGCAGCGCGATGGTGCCTTCGCCCGCCTCGCTGCCGCCCAGATCGTCTGACCATGTCTCTAGCCGCCCACCGGATCGCCTTGTTCATTCTTGCCGGCAGCGTCCTGCCGGGCGCAGCCTGCGCGCAGTCGTTCCTGCAAGCCATGTCGCAGGCCTGGACCGCCAGCCCCGACCTGCGCGAGCGGCGGGCCGCCCAGTTCGAACTCAACGAGAACGTCAACCAGGCGCAGGCCGGCTGGCGCCCAACCGTGAGTGTGAGTGCGGGCTCAGGGCGCAATGACAGCCGTGCGCGCCTGCAGCAGGGCGATGCGTTCAACCAGCAGGCCAATCCCACGTCCGTGCGCGTCTCGGCCTCGCAGCCCATCTGGAACGGCAGCGTGGGTCCGCGCGTGGATGCGGCCGAGGCGCGCGTGCGCCAGGGAGACGCCACGTCGCTGCAGGTCGAGCAGGCCGTGCTGCTCGACGCGGCGCGTGCGTATGTGGGGGTGTTGCAGGCGCGCGAGCTCCTGCGTCTGAACGAGACCAACGAAGCCACGCTCGCGCAGCAGGTCACGTATCGGCAGGAGCTCTTTCGGCGCGCGCTCGGCACCCGGACCGAGCTTGCGCAGGCCGAGGCCCGACAGGCGACGGCCAGGGCCGAACTGGCCCGCGCGCGCAACGATCTCGCCACGAGTGAACGCGAGTTCGCGCGTCTCATCGGGGCCATTCCCGGGGAGCTGACGTTGCCGACGTCGCTGCCGCCCATTCCTGCACGCCTCGATGCCCTCGTCGAACTCGCCGAGCGGGATGCGCCGGCGGTGCGCAGCGCGCGCCATGCCCTCGATGCAGCCGGCTACGACGTCGAGGCGGCTCGCGGTGCGGCACTGCCAGCGGTGAGTGTGGACGCGAGCTACTCCCGGGTGAAGGAGCCCAGCGCCGCCTATCGCAATCAGCAGGATATGTCGGTACAGCTCACGCTCTCCGTGCCGATCTATCAGGGTGGCGCGCTGCAGGCCGCGACCCGGGCAAGCGAGCAGCGCGGCGTACAGGCACTGGCACAACTTGATCGTGCCAGGCTTGCCGCCCGCCAGAACGCGGTGGTGGCCTGGAACGGCCTGCAATCGGCGCAGGCCGACGCCGAGGCCTTTGCCAGGGCCGTCGCGGCCAACGAAATCGCCTACGAAGGCATGCGGGCGCAGTTCGAGCGGCTGGGCGAGCTCACCCTGCTCGACGTGCTGGACATGCAACGTGAACTCTTCAATACCCAGGTGAGCCTGGTGCGGGCCCAGGCACAGCGCGTCCTCTCGCATCTGGAAGTCCTGGCGGCCCAGGGCGAACTCACCGCCCGCGGCCTGGGCCTGCGCCCAGCCGGCTGACATCTCGCCATCCAACCCAAGGAGACACCATGTCCTTATCGCAAGACCAACTCGCCTGGATCGAAGACCAGATCACGCATGACCCCGATCTGCAGGACCGCGTGCTCGCCAGTGGGGGCCCGGCGCAGGCGGCAGCCCTGATCGTGGAACGCGCCCGCGCCCAGGGCGTCACCGTGTCGGAAGACGCGTTGCGCGAGCATTTCGCAAAGCAGGACACGTTGGACGACGACACGCTGGGCAAGGTGTCTGGCGGAGGACCGCGCCACGCGCACTTTTCCTGAAGCGCGGGCGGCGCCACCTCGCGACGCAGCCGCGTCCATTCCCCAAGGAGACATTCATGTCCTTATCGCAAGACCAACTCGCCTGGATCGAGGATCAGATCACGCACGATCCCGACCTGCAGGACCGCGTGCTCGCCAGTGGGGGCCCGGCGCAGGCGGCAGCCCTGATCGTGGAACGCGCCCGCGCCCAGGGCGTCACCGTGTCGGAAGACGCGTTGCGC
>NZ_JADCNH010000055.1 GCF_018904615.1 Verticiella alkaliphila
GCCCATCCCGGCCGCCACCGCAGGCGCGTCCGGCCCGTCCGCGGGTCCGGTCGTCGTCACGGACGGGCAGGGCCGCACGGTCAGTCTGGCAACGCCCGCACGCCGCGTGGTGGCCCTCGCGCCGCACGCGACAGAGCTTGTCTTTGCCGCAGGGGGCGGGCCGCAGCTCGTGGGGGCCGTGCGCTACAGCGACTGGCCCGCGGCCGCCCGGCTGGTGCCCCAGGTGGGCGACGCCTGGCATCTCAATGCGGAGACGCTCGTCGGCCTGCGCCCGGATCTCGTCGTCGCCTGGCTGCCCGGGCCTGTGCAGCCGCTGCAAACGGCGCTCGATGCGGCCAGCGTGCGCGTGTTCTACACGGCACCCACGCGTCTGGCGGACATTGCCGACGACGTCGAACGCCTGGGCACGCTGCTGGGTACCACCCGGCAGGCGTCAGCCAAGGCCACTTCGCTGCGCGTGCGCCTGCGCGGGCTCGAACAGACCTATGCAGACCGCACCCCGGTGCGGGTCTTCATCCATGCGGGCAGCGCACCGCTCTACACCCTGAGCGACAACCACATCGTGGGCGACGCGCTGCGTGTGTGCGGTGGGGTCAACGTCTTTGGCCGTGCCGGGCCTGCGGCGCCGCAGGTGGAGATGGAGGCGCTCATCGCAGCGAATCCTCAGGTGATCCTGACCACTGACGAACAAGGCGGCCGCGATCCCGTGGGCTTCTGGCGCAGCACGGCGCCGCACCTTCCCGCCGTGCGTCTGGCCCGCGTCATTGCCGTACCGGCCGATGCGCTCTACCGCCCCGGCCCGCGTCTGTTCGACGCCACTGCGCAGCTGTGCGAAGCGCTGGAAGCGATCCGTATGTCGCGGCGGTGAGGCGCGCGGCGGTCCCATGATGCCAGCGTGCGAGCGACGTCACACCGCACGCCCTGCACCGCCGGCCAGCTACTCCCCCCGGCTTTCACGCTCCCGACGCAGCCGGTCCTCGGCCTCCAGGCGGACCTCCTCCATGTCCTGCATGAGTCCCTCCAGATCCACGGGCGTCGTGTCGGCCTCGACCTGCCCTGTCAAGGTCACGTCCTCCGTCAACGCACCGGCCTCGTAGAAACGCCAGATCTCACGCCCGTAGTTCGTCGTCGCGAGCGTTGGCGCAAACTGCGCGAAGTACGCCGCCAGGTTGGCGACGTCGCGTTCGAGCATCGCCTGCGCCTGGCTGTTGCCCGCCGCATCCACGGCCTGCGGCAGATCGATGATGACGGGGCCATCCGCCGCGAGCAGGATGTTGTATTCCGACAGATCGCCGTGAATCATCCCGGCCAGCAGCATGCGGATCACCTGCACGAGCAGTTCACCGTGCATGGCAAGGGCCTCGGCCTCGGTGAGCTCGACGTCGTTCAGGCGCGGCGCCACGCCGCCGTCGGCATCGGCCACCAGATCCATGAGCAGCACGCCATCGGTGCAGATATACGGTGTGGGCACCCGCACCCCGGCGGCCGCCAGACGGAACAAGGCATCGACCTCGGCCGTCTGCCACTGCTCCTCCTGCACCTGCCGGCCGTAGCGCGTGCCCTTCTCCATGGCGCGCGCCTGGCGGCTGTTCTTCACCTTGCGCCCGTCCAGGTAGGACGCCGCCTGCCGGAAGCTGCGCTGGCTCGCTTCCTTGTAGACCTTCGCGCAGCGCACCGCGTCGCCACAGCGCACCACGTAGACAGTCGCCTCCTTGCCACTCATCAGCTGGCGCAGGACGTCGTCGACCAGGCCTTCTTCCACGAGCGGCACCAGCCGCTTCGGCGTCTTCATGCGCGCGTTATCCCTTCAGCTGCGCCGCGTGGTGAGCCAGGTGATCCTGCATGAAGGTCGAGATGAAGTAGTAGCCGTGGTCATAGCCCTCGTGACGACGCAGCGTGAGGGGCTGCCCGGCCACGGCGCAGGCCGCTTCGAAGGCGTCCGGGTGGAGCTGGTGCAGGAACTGGTCCTTCAGGCCTTGGTCGACGAGGATGCCGCCGGGGAAGGGCTGCTGCGCCGCCTTCATGAGCTCGGTGGCGTCGTAGCCGCGCCAGGCGGCCGTGTCCGGGCCCAGGTAGCCGCCCAGTGCCTTCTTACCCCAATCACACTGCGAGGGCGCGGCGATCGGGGCAAAGGCCGACACGCTGCGGAACTTGGCCGGATTGCGCAGGGCCAGCACCAGCGCGCCATGACCGCCCATGGAATGGCCGAAGATGCCGGTGCGGGCCGCATCACCGGGCAGCTCGCCGGTGACGATGCCGTGCAGCTCCTCCACGATGTAGCTGTCCATGCGGTAATGCTGATCCCAGGGCGATTGCGTGGCATTCACATAGAATCCCGCGCCCACGCCGAAATCCCAATTGTCCGTCTCGCCAGGCACGCCGGCGCCACGCGGGCTGGTGTCGGGCGCCACGAGGAGGATGCCGTGCTCGGCGGCATGGCGCTGTGCGCCACCCTTGATCATGAAGGTCTCTTCGGTGCAGGTGAGACCAGCCAGATAGAAGAGGACGGGCACGCGGCCCGATGCGGCCTCGGCCGGCACGAACACCGAGAAGCGCATCGGCAGCCCGATGACGGTGGATTCGTGCTTGTAGAAGCGCTGCCAGCCGCCAAAACAGCGATGCTCGCTGATGAGTTCGAGTGCCATGGTCAGTCCTCCTGCAACAACGATATGCGAGGGCGGCGCGGCAAGGCATCGGGGCGGCGAATGGGCATGCGGAGAACTCCGGGCTGTTGACAAGTCTGCAGCAGTGTACGCAAGGCGAGGCCCACCGGCGAGGCGTGCGCCCAGTCTTCCCAGGGAACAGCGGCCAGGCGAGGCGCTTTCACGCCGACGCAGCCTGGGGATAAGATAGTGGATATTTATCCAGCACCCGCCTTTGCCACGCGCGCCATCCGCCGCGCGCTATAGTCCGCCCATGAGCATCCAGCCCGACCAACTCACCGCACGCCTCGATGGTGGCGGCTCGCGCCTGGTGGCGCCCCAGCCAGCCTCGCCCAACGAGGAAAACCTCGAACGGGCGCTGCGCCCGCGCATGCTGCAGGAGTACGTTGGTCAGCAGCGCATCCGCGAGCAGCTGGAGATCTTCGTGGCCGCCGCACGTCAGCGCCAGGAGGCACTCGATCACGTGCTGCTCTTCGGGCCGCCGGGCCTGGGCAAGACGACGCTTGCGCACATCATCGCGCACGAAATGGGCGTCAATCTCAAACAGACCTCCGGCCCCGTGCTGGAGCGCCCGGGCGATCTTGCCGCGCTGCTCACCAATCTGGAGCGCAACGACGTCCTCTTCATCGACGAGATCCATCGTCTCTCGCCGGTAGTCGAGGAAATTCTCTATCCGGCGCTGGAAGATTTCCAGATCGACATCCTGATCGGCGAGGGTCCCGGCGCGCGCAGCGTGAAACTGGATCTGCAGCCCTTCACGCTGGTGGGCGCCACCACGCGCGCAGGCATGCTGACCAATCCGCTGCGCGACCGCTTCGGCATCACGGCCCGTCTGGAGTTCTACACCACAGAGGAGTTGGGCCACATCGTGCGGCGCAGCGCCGGCCTGCTGGGCGCCGACATCACCGACGCGGGTTCCGCCGAGATCGCGCGTCGCTCGCGCGGCACCCCGCGGATCGCCAACCGGCTCCTGCGTCGCGTGCGCGATTACGCGGAAGTGAAGTCGGACGGCACGATCGACGACGCGATCGCCGGTGCCGCGCTCGGCATGCTGCAGGTGGATCCGCACGGGCTGGACGTCATGGACCGCAAGCTGCTCGAAGCCGTGGTGCACCGCTTCGACGGCGGCCCCGTGGGGGTGGACAGCCTGGCTGCGGCCATCGGCGAGGCCCGCGACACCATCGAAGATGTGATCGAACCCTACCTGATCCAGCACGGGTTTCTGCAACGCACGCCCCGCGGACGCATCGCCACGCAGACCACGTGGCGGCACCTGGGCCTCACCGCGCCGCCTGGTGGACGCGAATCCGAACTGTTCTAGGCCGGTAAAGCCTGCGGGCAAACCCTAATCAGGACGCCAGCTCGGGCGGTTTTCCGCCCGGCGATGCGCGCCGTTGCTCGGTCCGTCCAGGCCCCTCGCGGCAGGCGTTGGGCCCGCGCCACGGTGCGTGGGCGCTGTCGCATCTTGTTGCTCAGACCTGGTTGCCGCAGCCGCCGAAACGCTACAATTCTGGGTTGACATCCCTGCTGCCTTGCCATGTCTGCCGTACCCCGTGAGACTGACCAGTTCCGCTTTGACGTACGGGTCTATTACGAGGATACCGACGCTGGCGGGGTGGTGTATTACGCCAATTACCTCAAGTTCTTCGAGCGCGCCCGCACCGAGTGGCTGAGGCGTCTCGGGTTCGAACAGGCCGCCGTGGCCCAGTCGGAAGGCAGGTTATTCGTGGTGCGTTCTGCGAGTGTCGATTATCACCGTCCCGCCAGGCTCGACGATGCGCTCGTCATTCGCAGCCGTGTGGCGCGCGCCGGGCGTGCATCGATCCTGTTCGAACAATCCTGCCTGCGCGACGGCGAGTTGCTCGCGGCAGGGCGCATCGACATCGCCTGCGTCAGTACCCCGCACATGCGGCCGGCCGCCCTGCCCGAGGCCCTGGCCCGGCAGATGCGTGCTGTCGCGCCGGCCTGAGCGTCATTGGCTCGACTACCCCATCCATCCGTTCAACTGCACAACAAGGCTTACTTTCCATGAATCCCAACCAGGACATGTCGATACTGTCTCTGATCGTGCACGCCAGCATTCCGGTGCAGCTCGTGATGGCGTTGCTGGTCGTGATCTCCGTCATGTCGTGGACGTACATCTTCAGCAAACGCGCCACGCTGCGCCGTACGCAGCGCCAGACGGACAAGTTCGAATCCGATTTCTGGTCGGGCGGCGATCTGACGATGCTGCACCATGCGGTGGCCACCCATCGCGGCGAACACGGCGCGCTGGCCCGCATCTTCGAATCCGGCATGTCCGAGTTCCTGAAGGCGCGCAAGGCCCACAGCGACGTTCCGGTCGTGCTCGATGGCGCCAACCGCGCCATGCGGGCCTCCTACCAGCGTGAACTCGACGCGCTCGATCGCCATCTCGCCTTTCTCGCGTCCGCCGGCTCCGTGAGCCCCTACATCGGCCTGTTGGGTACGGTCTGGGGCATCATGCACGCCTTCGTGGGCCTGGCCGGCATGGAGCAGGTCACCCTGGCGGCCGTGGCCCCCGGGATCGCCGAAGCGCTGATCGCCACCGCCATCGGTCTGTTCGCCGCCATTCCCGCGGTGGTCGCCTACAACCGCTACTCTCACGAAGTCGATCGTCTGTCGATGCGTTTCGACAACTTCATCGACGAATTCCTCAACATTCTCCAGCGGCAGGTGCGCTGATGCCAGCGGCTCGCGGTCGCGGGCGCCCGGCGCGCCGCATGAAGAACGAGATCAACGTCGTGCCCTACATCGACGTGATGCTCGTGCTCCTGGTGATCTTCATGGTGACGGCGCCCCTGGTCGCCCCCGGCATGATCGAACTGCCGTCGGTCGGCCAGCGTGCCGCCGAGGTGCCGGTCAAGCCGATCGAAGTCCAGGTGGCCGCCGACGGCGTCATCTCCGTGCGCGATCTGCAGCAGGGCGAAACCCAGCTGCAGACGCTGCCTGCCAACGAGCTCACGGACTACATCCGCTTTCGTCAGCAGCAGACGCCCGGCCAGCCGGTGGTGATCGCCGCCGACGGCAAGGTGGTGTATGACGCCGTGATCAAGGTGATGGACGAACTCCAGCAGCAGGGCGTCTCGCGCGTCGGCCTGCTCGTGCAACAAGGCGGCGGCAGCTGATCCATGGACGAAGATCACGTCCCCATCCCGTCGCGCTACGTCGGCACGCCGCCCGAGGAGCCACAAGGCAAGGCATTGGCTGCGGCCATTGCCATGCACGTGCTCATCGTCGTCGCGGCCGTGATCGGCATGTTCTGGAATCGCACGCCTTTGCAGCCCATGCAGGTGGAGATGTGGGCGGCGTTACCGGAGGCCGAGGCCGTCGAAGACGCCAATACCCAGAACGAGCCCACTCCGACCCCGGAGCCGCCGACACCGCAGCCCGAGCCGGAACCGACCCCGCCGCCCGCGCCGCCCACTCCCGAGCCTGAGCCTCAGCCCACGCCGGCCCAGCTCGAGGCCCAGAAACGGGAAGCGGACATCGCGCTGCAGGAAGAAAAGAAGCGCGAGCAGGAAGAACAACGCAAGCGCGTCGAGGCTCAGCGCCAGCAGGAGCGTGAGCGCCAGCGCCAGGAAGAAACGCGCCAGCGCGAGCAGGAACGCCTGAAGCAGGAAAAGCTCGCGCAGGAACGCGCGGCGGCCGAAAAGAAAGCGGCAGAAGAAAAAGCTGCGGCTGAGAAGAAGGCGGCTGCCGAGAAAGCGGCGGTGGAAAAGGCAGCGGCCGAGAAGGCGGCTGCCGAAAAGAAGGCAGCCGAAGCGAAAGCCGCAGCAGAAAAGAAAGCTGCCGCAGAGAAAGCTGCTGCCGAAAAGGCCGCGGCTGAAAAAGCCGCTGCTGAAAAGGCCGCCGCGGAGAAGGCAGCTGCCGAAAAGAAGGCGGCCGCTGAAAAAGCGGCGGCGGAAAAGAAGGCAGCAGCCGACAAGGCTGCGGCCGAGAAGAAGGCAGCTGCCGACAAGGAAGCCGCCGATCGGGAACGTAAATTGCGTGAGGCCTTCCAGTCGTCGGCGACGGCGGCAGCCGGCTTGCCCGGCGGCACGGCCTCGCGTAGCCAGGCAGGCGGCGGCGCAGACAGTGGGTACGGCGCGTTGATCCGCGCCTGCGTGAAGCCCGGCGTGGCCTACTCGGCCAATCGGGACTCGGTCAGCGGCAATCCCTACGTGGTATTCCGCGTGCAGTTGTCCGGAGAGGGTCAGCAGAGTGGCGTACCGCGTCTTTTGCGGCCATCCGGTGTGGATGCCTTCGACCGCGCAGTGCAGACCGGCATTCAGCGTTGCAATCCGTTCCCGCGCCCGCCGTCTGGCAATTTTCCGTCTACCATAGACGTCCGTTACAACATGTTCGATTGAGCCCCAACAGTGCAACCTGACATGCCCGCGATCCATTCCCTCACCGCCCGTGCTGCGCGTTCCCAACGCGGCGTCACCCTGCGCCTGACCGGCGCGGCCAAAGACAGCGCGCGGCGCAGCCTGGGCTGGTTCGCCCTGCTCGCCGCCTGCGCCATGCCGACGGCCCACGCCCAGCTGCAGGTGGAAATCTCCGGTGCCGGTGCCAACCAGTATCCGATTGCCGTCACCGACTTCGCCGATGGCGACGGCCAGCGTGGCCGTCAACTGGCCGACGTGGTGCGCGCCGATCTGACGCGCTCCGGGCTCTTTCGCATGGTCAACGCCGGCGGCACCCGCGTGGATGCCGGCGGCGGCCTGGATTTCGCCATGTGGCGCGATCGCGGCGCCAACGCCGTCGCCTATGGCTCGTCCAGCGGCAACGGCTCCCAGGTCGAGATCAATTACCACATGGCCGATACGGTGCAGCAAGCCGAGATCGACAGCCAGGTGGTGAGCGCGTCCATGAACAACTGGCGTTCGGCTGCCCACCAGGTGGCCGATCGCATCTGTGAACGCCTGAGCGGCGCGCAGTGCGCCTTCTCGACCCGCATCGCCTTCGTGGCCAAGCGCGGCAATCTGTGGGAACTCATGGTCGCGGATGCCGACGGCCATAATCCCCAGGCGGCGCTTCGTTCGCGCGAAGCCATCATTTCGCCCAGCTGGTCCCCAGACGGGACCCGCCTGGCCTACGTCAGTTTCGAATCCGGCAAGCCTGTCGTCTACGTGCATAACGTGCGGACGGGTCAGCGCAATGTGGTCGCGAATTTCCGCGGCAACAACAGTGCCCCCGCCTGGTCGCCGGACGGCTCGAAACTCGCCGTCGTGCTCTCGCGCGATGGTTCGTCGCAGATCTATTCGGTCAATGCGGACGGCTCCAACCCGACCCGTCTCACGCAAAGCGGCACGATCAATACGGAACCTGCCTTTACCCCAGACGGGCAAAGCATCGTTTTCAGCAGTGACCGCGGCGGCAGTGCCCAGATCTATCGCATGGTCGTCGGCGGCGGCAATGCAACCCGACTCACGTTCAACGGCGGCCACAATGTGAGCCCCCGGGTATCGCCCGACGGTACGGCGCTGACGTATGTCACGCGCCGGGGCGGCAACTTTCAGATCGCGGTGTTGAATCTTTCCACCGGCAACGAGGTTTTGCTCACCAACGGTCCAGACGACCAGTCTCCTTCCTTCTCGCCCGACGGCGGGATGGTGCTCTACACCGCGGGCCAACGCGGCGGCACGTTGAACGTGCGCTCCATCGATGGCCTCGCGCAGGAGACGTTGTCCGCATCGGGCGCGGGAATCACCGCGGCCGCCTGGGGACCGTTCGGCACTGCAAAATGATTCGCCCGTTCTCCTAGCTGTCTGGACCCAAGCGGCCCGTTGTCCTGGGCGCAACACCGCGGCCGCACCGATCTGATCGTTTAGCCATCCCTTTTGCTCTTATACCGTTGGAGCCCATTATGAAAACTCGCTTTCTGAAGGCATTTGCCGTCGTTGGTCTTACCGCGGCCCTGGCCGCTTGCGGCAGCTCCGTTGAGCTGGACGAATCCAAGGCTGGCGCTGGCGCCGGCGGCTATGGTGGCAGCGCCTCGGGCGTGGCCACGGGCGGCGCGAACCAGTACGACCCGTTCAACCCGAACAGCCCGCTCGCCCAACAGCGTTCGGTCTACTTCGACTTCGACAGCTACTCCGTGTCGCAGCAGTACCGTCCGACGGTGGAAATGCACGGTCAATACCTGGCGGGCAACCCCCAGCAAACCGTGACGATCGAAGGCAACACCGACGAGCGCGGCAGCAGCGAGTACAACCTCGCCCTGGGCCAGCGCCGTTCGGAAGCCGTCCGTCAGATGCTGCTGGTGCTCGGCGTGCGTGACAACCAAGTCGAAGCCGTCAGCTTCGGCAAGGAACGCCCCCGCGCGACCGGTTCGAGCGAATCGGATTACGCTGAAAACCGCCGTGCGGATTTCACGTACCGTCGTTGATTGATGACCTGGGCATGATCCCGTTTCCACGGGTTATGGTGCCAGGGTCTGCAAGCCGTCCACAGGGCCATTCGCCGGCCTTGTGGGCGGCTTTTCTCCATCCGGCGCATGCCGACCGAGTCCAGGAGTGATATGTCCATGATTCTGCAGGTTTCCCTTCCCGCCCGGCGTGCCCTGTACGCCGCCGTACTGACCCTGGCTGGCACGTTTGCCGCGGCCCCGGCCAGCGCGCAGCTCTTTGGCGGCGACGATGAAGCCCGCCAGGCGATCCTCGCGGCGCGTCAGGAAATCGCCAATCTGCGCGCGGAAGACCAGCGCGGCCGGCTGCAACTCGCGGGCCAGATCGAGCAATTGCAGCAGCAGATCGCGCAGATGCGTGGCCAGATCGAGACCCTGAGCAAGCAGGTGTCGGACAGCCAGCAGGCGCAGCGGGAAATGTCGCTCAACATGAGCGAGCAACAGAGCGGCTCCAACGCCGGGAACATCCTGGCTGCCAGCGATGGCGAGCAGGCGGCCTACGACACGGCCATCGACCACTTCCGTCAGGCGCAATACAAGAACGCAGCTGAGTCGCTGGCGGCTTTCGTGCAGCAATACCCGCGCAGCGGCTATGCGCCGACGGCCCAGTTCTATCTGGGCAGCAGCCTGTATGCGCTCAAGGACTACAAGAACGCCATTGCGCGGCTGAATGCCATGGTGCAATCCTTCCCGGATAATCAACGCGCACCGGATGCCTTGCTCGTGATCGCAGGCAGCCAGATCGAATTGAATGATCGCAATGGCGCGCGTGCCACGCTGCAGCGAATCGTACGCGATTACGGCAATAGCCAGGCAGCGAGCACAGCCCGTGACCGTCTGCAACTTTTGCAATAAAGCGCAGCAAAAAGGCCGGGGATTCCCGGCCTTTTTTTATTCCTGAGATTCGATCAGGTAATTCGATTTGTCGCCAACCACCCACTTGGGTGAACGACCGCGACCACTCCAGGTATCGCCCGTTTCCGGATTGCGATACTTGGGCGCTGCCGGCGTGCCCGCCTTGGGCTTGCGGCCCGACTTGGCCTTGACTGCCTTGCTGGCGCGGCCCGCAGACGCGGCCTTGCCACCGAAGGTGAGCTCGCTGGGCTGCAGCTGATACTGGGCGATCAGCCCGTTGATCTGCTTGACGACCGAAGCCACTTCGCGCTTTCGCGCCGTGGCGAGCTTGCGTTCGATGGCGGCTTTCTGCGTAAGGAGATTCTGGTACGTGGCCATGATGGGCAACTCCGTGGCAGCACCGGAGGTATCGGTGCGGGATTCAAGATAATGCCAGCGCTTTATGCGCCAATTCGCGCCGGATGCAAAAAGCGGCGCTAAAAGCGCCGCTCATTGCGTCCGGCATTGGCCGTCATCATACCGCAGTCATACTGCGGCGGCTAAAGCTTCGCGCATTTTGCCCATTGCCCGACTTTCAATCTGACGAATGCGTTCTGCGGAAACGCCGAATTCATCCGCCAATTCCTGGAGTGTGGCACCGGATTCTTCCGGCAACCAACGCGCTTCGATAATCCGGCGCGAACGCGGATCCAGCGTAGCGAGCGCGCGATTGAGCCCCTCGCCTTGCAGATCATCCCGCGCACGGCGCTCCAGGACCCGCACCGGCTCGGATTCGCCCGCATCGGACAGCCACGCGGAAGGCGCATAGCTCTCGTCATCGTCGTCGCGGCCATCGAGTGCCATTTCGTGGCCTGCCAAGCGCTGTTCCATGTCACGCACATCCTGCTCGCGCACATTCAATTCGCGAGAGATATGTTCGACTTCGGCCGAGGTGAGCGTATCGCTGCCGCGCTTCATGCTGCGCAGATTGAAAAAGAGCTTACGCTGCGCCTTGGTGGTGGCGACCTTCACCATGCGCCAATTGCGAATCACGTATTCGTGGATCTCCGCCTTGATCCAATGAATCGCAAAGGACACGAGCCGCACGCCACGGCTGGGGTCAAAACGCTTGACCGCCTTCATGAGGCCGACGTTGCCTTCCTGGATCAGATCGGCATGGGGCAGGCCATAGCCGAGATACTGACGCGCGACCGACACCACCAGGCGCAGGTGCGACAGCACGAGATCGCGCGCGGCGTCCAGATCGTCGCTTTCACGAAACCGATGGGCGAGCGCCGTCTCCTGCTCCTGCGTGAGCAGCGGCATCTGGTTGACAGCAGATATATAGGCGTCGATCGTACCCAGCGCGCCCGGATTGGCAATAGCCAATGCCAGGCTCTGGCTGGGCGAGGCCTGGTGTACGGAAAGCTGTGTCATGGCAGTGGTCATCCTGAGTTGAGCGTCACCCAACGAAGATATATTAGCACTCTGACAGAGAGAGTGCTAATTCGTTCCCGAGATGAAGCGTTCCCATAGGAGGCGCCAGCATGCTGGCGTTCGGTTCTGCTGGTAAACCCGCAAGAAACGTGCGCCTTGGCGCCGTGTTGGTTTTCACATCACGCGCGTGATGACACCGGTCGGTATTTACCCTAGACGATAAACAGCCGCGTTGACTTTGAAAAACCCCATCGGTAGTCTGGATTACAGATTGTCATGGGCTGAAGGGTTCTGAGGGAAATCCCGCAGACGGCAGTGCAGGACAAGCTACCAGTCGATAGAAACGTGCACTGCACATATAAGATTGCTGAGGAGACACTCATGAAATTCAAGACCGCTTGCCTGGCCGCCTCCCTCGCGGCCGCCGGCCTGGCCACCACTGGCATGGCCCACGCGCAGAGCAGCGTGACGCTCTACGGTATCGTGGACGTGAACATCGAAGCCTACAACAATGCGCCGGACGCCTCGGGTGGCAGCAAGACGGTCACCGGCATGCGCTCGGGTGGTCTGTCCGGCTCGCGCTGGGGTCTGCGCGGTGTGGAAGACCTCGGCAATGGTCTGAAGGCCGTGTTCCAGCTGGAATCGGGCTTCAACATCGGCAACGGCAACAGCGACGGCCGCATGTTCCAGCGTACGGCCATGGCCGGCCTGGAAGGCAACTGGGGCCGCCTGACCTTCGGTCGCCAATACACCCCGGCGTTCACGATGCTGGGTCAGTACGTGCCCGGCGCCTACGGTGCCCAGTACGAGCCGATCCCCCGCATCGTGCCCAGCCGTGCCGACAACGCCGTGTTGTACTCGGCCCGTGTCGCCGGCCTGGCCGTCGGTGCCTACTACGCTTTCCGCAACCAGGCTGACCAGCTCACGCCCCAGGATCTGAGCCCGACCGGCGCCTTCGGCGGTGCCGTCGGCTACTCCTTCGGCAACACCTTCCGCGTGATGGCCGCCTACGACCGCGTGAATCAGCCGGCCGTCGCCGCTGGCGTCGTGCCCACGGTCGGTAAGACGCACAACGCCATGGCCGGTGCTCGCCTGGATCTGAACCAGTTCAAGATCCTGGGTGGCTACCGCTACCGCAAGGTCGAAAGCCTGGTCGGTCCGGACATCAAGAGCGACTTCTACATGATCGGCGCCGGCTGGCAGGTCAATGCCCAGACCGGTCTGGGCGTGGCCTACTACCACGAGCGCTTCAAGGACGCGCCGGTGGGCTACCTGGGCACGACGGACGACAAGTGGCACCAGGTCTCGCTGCTCGCCAGCTACGGCCTGAGCAAGCGCACCAACCTGTACGCCGTGGCCGCCCACGCCCGCAAGGGTCCGCTGAACCTGGGCTTCGCGGGTGACCAAGGCACGCCGTATGCCCTGGCCGCCGGCAAGACCAACCAGACCGGTGGTGCCATCGGCCTGCGTCACCAGTTCTGATCCTCACCCGATCAGCACGCATACTCACAACAACGCTTGCCCGGCCCTCACGTTTCGTGAGGGACCCCCGGGCCGCTACCCCCGCCGCAAGGCGGGGTTTTTTTGTCTTGGGGCAGCAAGTTGCCGCTCAGTGCAGTCCCTGCGCCGCCGGCGCGTCGATCAGCGCAAGCGTGATCGGCAGCAGCAACAGAAAGAGGGCGGTGGAGACAAGGACCGCGCCCGCCGAGACCTCGCCCTTGTTCGTGTAGCGCGTGGCGAACATATAGCTGATCACCGCGCACGGCATGCTCATCTGCATCACCATGAGCGCCCGCATGTCGAGCGACAGCCCGAGCATCCACGCCGCCAGGAAACCGCTCAACGCCCCGAAGCCCAGGCGCATTACCGCCAACACGCTGCCGGCGCGCAATCCGCTCGAAGGAATGGCCGAGAGTGCATAGCCGAGGCTCATCAACATCAGTGGCACCGTGATGCGCCCCAGCAACTGGGCCGATTCCAAGGTCCATGCCGGGACCGGCACGTCGAACGCTCGGCACACGACGGCAGCCACTGCCGCAAGGAGCACGGGAGAGCGCCACACCTTGCCCACGTTCGCTCCCGGCAGGGTGCGCACGCCGATGGTGTTCTGCGCAAAGGCGCACACGGCAAAGAAGACGACGGCGGCAGAGAACCCGGTGTCCCCGAAAGCCAGGGCCGCCAGCGGCAGACCCAGGTTGCCGGCGTTCGGGAAGGCAGCCGTCTGCATCAAGGCGCGCACCGGCATGTGCAGCAGGCGCAGCGCCAGTGCGCACAGCGCGTTGGCAAAGACCAGCGCAAGCACCGTCGCAGCGCCGATCTCGAGCAGGAGCCGGTCGTCCAGCTGCGTCGTCACCAGCGTGTGGAACACCAGCGCAGGCACGCCCACCGTGGTAACCAGCAGCGAGACGAACTCGCCCGAATACGGCAGGCGTCGCCGCCCCCAGATCGTCCCGATGCCAACGCAGGCCAGCATTGGCGCGAGCAGGCCCAGGGTGGTCGTGTAGAAGGCGAGTAGGGACATCAAGCACGTCGGGGCAAAGCGGCATGCTATCACTCCCGTCCCATCGCCCCTGCGCGAGGGCCAGGCACTGAGTCCGCCCGAGCCCGCGTAAGGCCAGAGACGGCGCTCGTCCACGGCATGTACCGAGCCGCGCTGCACCCTTATCCAGGCGTCTGTGCGCGATCCACGCCTGCGCTCAGCGCGCTCAGGGTTGGGCCCAGCCCGGCTGTGCGTTGAGCAAGGCGGCGGTGTGCGCATCCGCCGGACGCGCGAGCAGCCCGCCCCGGTCGTTGAAGAGGACGAAATAGCGTGCGCCGTCGAGCATCGGCATCCAGGTGGCGCTGCCGTAGCGGGCATCGACGAAGGGCAACCACCGCGAGAACTGCTGCTTGAGCGAGAACAGGTCCAACGGCACGTCGGATTGCACGTCGTACACCGTGCGCTCGCCCTCGCGCTCCTGCGCGATGTCGTCATAGCGGCCCGAGAGGCGCTCCAGCCGGTAGAGCGAAGGAACGCCGGCAAGCGCGGCAGGCAACTGCCAGCGCAGCACGCGCGCATCCAGCATCCACGCGTCACCCCTCAGGGTGAATTCACGCACGCTGTCCACCGCCCCCCCTTCGCCCACGAGCGTGAGCCGTGCGCGAAATTGCTGGGGCGCCTCACGCACCAGCTCAAGCGCGGCCACGGGCCTGTCCTGAAACAGCTGCAGGTAACGCTGGATGGAGAACGCCAGCAGGCCCACCGCCAGCGCGAGCAGCACGAGCACCAAGCCAAAGAAACGGCGTATGAGGTGCAGCCGTCGCGGCGACCAGGGATGTGCACGGTCATTGCCCGAACCAAAGAGCATCAGCATGCCGGGCACGGCGATGAGGAAAGCCGCCAGAGCGGCCCAGAGGTAGGGGGCGGTCGACATCATGAACCCATGGTAGTCCACAAAGCCGCTCTCCAATACGGCAAAAAGGGCGTCCGAGGACGCCCTTTGCAGACAACGTGCCGATGACGCCGCTTATTGCGACTGCGCGACCATGTACTCGATGGCGGCACGCAGCTCGTCGTCGGTGGCCTTCATGGCCGTGCCGCGCGGCGGCATCGCACCCTTGCCGGCGATGGCGACCTTGAGCATCTCGTCCATGCCCGTGGCAATGTACGGGGCCCAGGCCGCCTTGTCGCCCAATTTGGGGGCGCCGGCCACGCCGGTGCTGTGGCAAGCCACGCAAGCGGTGTCATAGAGCTTCTTGCCCGCGGCCAGCCGAGCCGGATCGGCTTGCGCCGCAGGGGCAGCGTCAGCCTGTGCGGCCGGGGCCTGCGCTGCGGGCGCGGCGTCGGGCTTGTGCAGCGGGCGCGT
>NZ_JADCNH010000056.1 GCF_018904615.1 Verticiella alkaliphila
CGCGCATCGCGCCGCGCCAGGTCCAAGCCCGGCTCGCAGCCTGGGCGCAGCGCGCGGGCGCGCCGGTGCACGTCCACCCGCACATGCTGCGGCACAGCTTTGCGAGCCACGTCCTGCAATCCGCACAGGATTTGCGGGCCGTGCAGGAGATGCTCGGTCACGCCAGCATCGCCACCACCCAGATCTACACCCGCCTGGACTTCCAGCACCTGGCCGCCGCCTACGATCAGGCACACCCCCGGGCCGGTCGAAAAACCTCAGAGTGAGGCCTGGCGCGGGTGTCGCCCCTGGTAACTCCCCTTGGTTGTGCCGCGGGCACGCCGTGTGCTGTAATCGCGCCCCGCTATCGTCCATAATGTGACGTTGGCAAGGAGCACCCCATGAGCACAGCCCGTCCGGCAAAAACGCCGGCCCTGATTCCCGTCACCATCCTCACCGGCTTTCTCGGTGCGGGCAAGACCACCCTGCTGAATCGCATCCTGTCGGAGCAGCACGGTCAGCGCATCGCCGTCATCGAGAACGAGTTCGGACCGGAGAGCATCGACAACGATCTGCTCGTGCAGGAGCGCGGTGAACAGATCGTCGAGATGAACAACGGCTGCATCTGCTGCACCGTGCGCGGTGACCTCGTGCGCATCCTGGGCGAACTGAAGACCAAGCGCGCTGCGGGCGAACTCGCCTTCGATCGCGTCGTCATCGAGACGACAGGCATGGCCAACCCCGGACCCGTGTGCCAGACCTTCTTCATGGACGACGACATCTCGGCGTCGTACATGCTCGATGGCGTCATCACCGTCGTCGATGCCAAGCACGGCATGCAGACGCTGGACGAGCAGCCGGAAGCGCAGAACCAGGTCGGCTTCGCCGATCGGCTGCTGCTCTCCAAGGCCGATCTCGTCACCGAGGCGGATCTGCAGGCCCTGCGCGCACGCCTGGTGCGCATGAACCCGCGTGCCCAGATCACGCCGGTGGATTTCGGCAAGGTCGAGATCGCCAACGTGCTCGATATCCACGGCTTCAATCTGAATGCCATCCTGGACATCGACCCGCAATTTCTCGCGCCGGAGCATCCGGACGCCAAGGTGGCCCATGACCACGATCATCACCATCATCACGATGGCGAGGCGTGTGATCACCCGAGCCACAGCCATCACCACCATCAGCATGACGATGCCATCAAGGCCTTCGTCTTCAAGTCGAATCGCCCGTTCGATCCGGACCGCCTGGAGGAATTCCTGGGCGGGATCGTGCAGGTATACGGACCCGACCTTTTGCGTTACAAAGGCATTCTTTACGTGAAAGGGTCGCCGCGCCGCCTGTTGTTCCAGGGCGTGCACATGTTGATGGGCGCCGAACCGGGGCGAGCCTGGCTCGCCAGCGAGAAGCCCTCGACCAAGATGGTCTTCATTGGCCGCAAGCTTCCTCAGGATGTCTTCACCCTCGGGCTGGAGCAGTGCCTGGCTTGACTTGAATCACTCTTCCGAGAAATGGAGCGTTCTACATGATCAGCAACACGGCACCCACCACCGCCGACCGTCCGGTCGGCGCCCCTCTCGTGTCCAGCCTCATCAGCGAGGCTGAGTTGCTCGCGATGCCCGAGGCGGATTACATGAACGACGCCCAGCTCGCGTTCTTCCGCAACCGGCTCGAAGAGCTGGAACGCAGCCTGGTGCAGAATGCCGACCAGACAACGGAACATCTGCGCGAGACGCAGTTCGTGCCGGATCCTGCCGACCGCGCCACCATCGAGGAAGAGCATGCGCTTGAGCTGCGCACCCGCGACCGGGAACGCAAGCTGCTCAAGAAAGTCCAACAATCCCTCGCCCGCATCGACAGCGGCGAGTACGGCTGGTGCGAAGAGACCGGTGAGCCCATCGGCATCCCGCGTCTGCTCGCCCGTCCCACCGCCACGCTGTCGCTCGAAGCCCAGCAACGTCGCGAAATGCGTCAGAAGCTGTACGGCGACTGAACATCGGAGTACACCCCAGCATGGAGCAGTTTCACGGGACGACCATCGTCTGTGTCCGTCGCGGCGAGCGCGTAGCGCTTGCCGGTGACGGCCAGGTCACCCTGGGCAATATCGTCATCAAGGGCACGGCGCGCAAGGTGCGCCGGCTCTACAAGGATTCCGTCCTGGTCGGCTTTGCCGGCGCCACGGCGGACGCCTTCACGCTGCTGGAGCGGTTCGAAGCCAAGCTCGAAAAGCACCAGGGCCACCTCTTGCGTGCCGCGGTCGAGCTCACGCGCGACTGGCGCACGGATCGTGTGCTGCGTCGCCTTGAAGCCATGCTGATCGTGGCCGACCGCGAATCCACCCTGGTGCTGACCGGCAACGGTGACGTGCTCGAGCCCGAGAAGGGCCTGGCCGCCATCGGCTCGGGCGGCTCCTATGCCCAGTCCGCAGCCCTCGCCCTGCTCGAGAACACGGAATTGCCGCCCGAGGACATCGTGCGCAAATCCCTGCAGATCGCCGGCGAGCTGTGCATCTACACCAACAACAACATCACGCTCGAAATCCTCGAGTAAACCAGCGCATGTTCGGGCGCGGCAGGTGCATCGCGGGCGTCCAACGCCGGCTGTCGCACCTCCCGCGCCCTTTTGCCTTTTGACGCCAGGAAACTATCGTGTCCGCCACCACCATGACCCCGAGCGAGATCGTCTCCGAACTCGACAAGAACATCGTCGGCCAGGATCGCGCCAAGCGATCGGTCGCGATCGCCCTGCGTAACCGGTGGCGCCGGCAGCAGGTCGAAGAGCCGATGCGCCACGAGATCCAGCCCAAGAACATTCTCATGATCGGCCCGACCGGCGTGGGCAAGACCGAGATCGCTCGCCGTCTCGCCAAGCTCGCCGATGCGCCGTTCGTGAAGATCGAGGCCACCAAGTTCACCGAAGTGGGCTACGTGGGCCGCGACGTCGACACCATCATTCGCGACCTCACGGAAGTGGCCGTCAAGCAGATGCGCGAGAGCGAGATGCGCCGCGTGCGCACGCTCGCCGAAGACGCGGCCGAAGACCGCATCCTCGACGTGCTGCTGCCCCCGGCGCGTGACGGTGCGGGACAGCCGGTGCGCGATGAATCCAACACCACGCGCCAGACGTTCCGCAAGCGCCTGCGCGAAGGTCAGCTCGCCAACACCGAGATCGAGATCGACGTGGCCCAGCAGGCCCCGCAGATGGAGATCATGTCCCCGCCCGGCATGGAAGAGATGACCGAGCAGATCCGCGGCATGTTCGCGGGCCTGTCCGAAGGCAAGAAGAAGCGCCGCAAGCTGCCCGTGAGCGAGGCCTTCAAGCTGCTGGTCGAGGAAGAGGCCGCGCGTCGCGTGAACGAGGAGGAGCTGCGCACCAAGGCCGTGCAGAGCGTCGAGCAGAACGGCATCGTGTTCCTGGACGAGATCGACAAGATCGCCACGCGCCAGGAAACGAGCGGCTCGGACGTGTCCCGCCAGGGCGTGCAGCGCGATCTGCTGCCGCTGGTCGAAGGCACGACGGTCAACACCAAGTACGGCATGGTGCGCACCGACCACATCCTCTTCATCGCTTCGGGCGCGTTTCACCTGTCGCGTCCGTCGGACCTGATCCCCGAACTGCAGGGCCGCTTCCCTATCCGCGTCGAACTCGACTCGCTGTCGGTGGCGGACTTCGTGCGCATTTTGTCCAGCACGGATGCCGCGCTCACCAAGCAGTACGTGGCGCTGATGGCCACCGAAGGCGTCACCCTCGAATTCACCGAGGAAGGCATTGCCCGCCTGGCCGAGCTCGCGTTCTCGGTCAACGAGAAGACCGAGAACATCGGTGCGCGCCGCCTCTACACGGTGATGGAGCGCCTGCTGGAAGAGCTGTCGTACGCGGCTGACCGTCGCAGCGGCTCGACCGTGACGGTGGACAAGGCCTACGTCGACGACAAGCTCGCCGACGTGGCCGACAAGCAGGACCTCGCGCGCTACGTGCTGTAAGAACGCACGCTGCCAGACGTGACAAGGGCCTGCGCGATGCAGGCCCTTCTTGCAGGGGCATGACGCCCGTGCCGGTCACGCAAGCCGGGGGAGCCCGACGGCGCGTCCGTGGAAGCGCCGCGCACCGTGGGCCTCAAGCATCAGCGCGACACCTGGACCACCGTGTATTGGCCGTCGACCTTGTCGGCGCTGAAACGGACCTTGTCGCCTGGTTGCAGATTCGCGAGCAAGGCAGGATCCTTCACCAGATACACCAGGGTCATCGCAGGCAGCTCCAGTTCGGGTATGGGGCCGTGCTTCAGGGTGACCTTGTTGTTCGCGGCATCGATGCGGCGCACCTCGCCGGAGACCGGCTGACTCGGGGCTGCCAGGGCCATGCCAGCCATCGTTGCAGCCACGAGAGCCGCACCGCGCGCCAGCCATTTGGCGGACATCTTCATAAGGACCGTCCTCGGGGTTGAAGAATCTCCATTTTACTGCGCCGGCCCCCCGCGGGACGCAAGCCGATGTATCCGTGACCGCACGGTCTCAATTGGCCAGAAAGCCGCCATCCACCGGCAACGTCACCCCGTTCACATAGCTCGCCATGGACGACGCCAGGAACACAGCCGGTGCGGCGATCTCCTCGGGCCGGCCGATGCGCCCCTGCGGCGTGCGCTGCAGGAAACCAGCGAGACGCTGCGGATCGGCCCGGGTGGCGTCGGTCATGGCGGTCTCGATCACACCGGGCGCGATGGCATTAACCCGAATACCGTCCGCCCCAAGATCGACGGCCATGCTCTGGGTCAGCATCTTCACGGCCCCCTTGGATCCCGAATAGCCGATGCAGCCGCGCTGGGCCACGAAGGCAGCGCCCGACGCGATGTTGATGACATTGCCGCGCGTCTGGCGCAACGCGGGCAGGAACGCGTGCAATACGTTGAAGCCACCCAGCACGTTGACGTCGAACACCTGGCGGATCTTGCGATGGACGTCGGGCGCATCCACGCCTTCGCGCACGAGCAGGCCCGCGTTGTTCACCAGGATCTCGACAGGGCCGATCTGTTCGCCCACCTGGGCAGCCAGGGCGGCGCACCCGGCGACATCGGTGATGTCGAGCGCAAAGGCCCAGGCCTGCCCGCCGGCCGCGCGGATGGCTTGAACCGTGGGCTCGCAATCGTCAGCGCGCAGGTCCACCAGGACGACGCGGGCGCCTGCCTGAGCATACTGGCGGGCGATGGCCGCGCCGATACCGGCGGCAGCTCCCGTGACGAGGGCAAGACGACCGTCCAGCAGGCGGGAGGAAGAAGCAGCAGTGTCCATCAGGGTCTCCAGGATCAACGGACGGCGCGTCGCAACCCATCTGCCGTGGCGGCGCGTCGCGCGAGGTACATGCGATAGGGCAGCGGCCAGGTCGCGTAGTCACGGTTATCGCCCAGGGCAGATTCGGCGTGAACGGCCCAGTTCGGGTTGTAGAGCGCCTCGCGGCCGACGCCGATGAGGTCGGCCTGGCCATTCTGCAGATAGCGCTCGGCGGTGTGGGGATCGATGACCAGGCCCACGGCCATCACGTCCAGGCCGCTGGCCTCACGCAGCTGCCTGGCCAGCGCCGCGCGGAAGGTGAGATCGTTGGACACCGAACGCCCCTGCGTCGGATAACTGGAGATACCGCCGCCCGAGGAGCAATCGACCACGTCGACGCCGCGCGCCTTCAGCGCACGCAGCAAGCCAACCATGTCATCGTGCGCCAGGCCGCCATCGACCGCGTCGGCAAGTGACACCCGCCAGAAGAGAGGAAGATTGTCGGGCCATTCACGGCGCACCGCCTCGGCCACCTCCAGCGCAAAGCGGGTGCGGTCCTCGCCATAGGCATCATTGCGCTGATTGGCCACGGGCGAGAGGAACTGGTGAATCAGATAGCCGTGCGCGCCATGCACCTCCAGCATCTCGAAGCCGGCCTCGCGCGCGCGGCGCGCCGCAGCGCCCCAGGCCAGGACGAGAGCACGCACCTCGTCCGTGGTGAGGGCTTGCGGCGTCGGCCAGTCTGGCCCCACCGGCAAGGCACTCGGACCCACGGCCGTCCAGGGCGGCTCACCGCGCTCGGCGTCGGCCGGCGTCAACGGCGCATGGCCGTTCCACCACGTCTGCACGCCCGCCTTGCGGCCCGTGTGCCCCAGCTGAATGGCCGGCACGGCGCCATCCCGTCGCAAGGCCTGGGTGATGCGCGCGAGCGGCTCGATCTGGCCATCGTGCCAGAGGCCGGTGTCACCATGGGTATTGCGCCCGCGGGCCTCCACGGCGGTGGATTCGACGAAGACAATCCCCGCGCCGCCCATGGCAAAGCGCGCGAGATGCGCCAGGTGCCAGTCGCTCGCCACGCCCTGCGCGGCGCTCGATTGCTGCATGGGCGAGATGACCACGCGGTTGCGGGCACGAACGCCGCGGCAGACGTAGGGCGTGAAGAGCATGCTCATGCGGGGTAAGCCTCCATCAGGAATGGATGTCACACACGGGTCGCCACCGCCCGGAACACGGGAAGACCCCGACCATTGATATGCCAAATTCTACCGGCCGACAGGTAGAATTTGATCGCCAAACGTACTGAGGAGATACCCTATGAGCGATCAGGAAATGTCCCGCCAAATCACGGAATTGATGGACCGCGAGGCCATCCGCGAATGCATGTACCGCTATTGCCGCGGCATCGACCGGCAGGACGAAGCGGCTCTGCGCAGCGCCTACTGGCCTGACGCGACGGATCGGCACGGCCCCTATCAGGGGAGCGCGACGGGCTTCATCGATTGGGCCCTGCAGAAGCTCGCGGCCGACAGTGATCGGTCCATCCACGCGATTGCGAACATGTCCATCACCCTGCGGGGCACCCAGGCGGGAGTCGAGACGTACTTCCTCGCTCTGCAACGGGATCGTGATGCCCAGGGCGTCAAGCGCGAAGTCTTCCTCGCCGGACGTTATGTAGACCGCTTCGAGAAGCGCGGCGACGAGTGGCGCATTGCAGAGCGCACGGTCGTCTACGACTGGATGCGGCCTCTCGGCACCCTGGAAACCACCGAGGAGCAGCACTTCGGCGATCTGCGGCGTCCGTTGGGAGCGCTGCACGGAAGCGATCCCGTCTATGCCCTGTTGGCGTCGCTGGATCGCTGAGCGCGATCGAGGGCATCTCGTCAACGCCCCCCAGGCGGCAGGCCCAGGCACCGCGCCCGGGCTTGCCTCACCTCAGGCAGCCAGATCCTGCGAGGCCCGGCGCAGGGGCTCCTTGCGGTGCCCGGCATAGCCGCCTGCCGCCGCGGCCGCACAATGCTCGCGGTACTTCATGAACCCGCCCACGAACTGCGTCAGCCCCTGCGGCTTGCCTTCGACGTTCGCGCCCACCCACCATGTCTTGGCCTTGTTGATGAGCGATGGACGGGCGAGCGTGTGCACGAGCTCCATCCACTTGTCCTCGGTCTCACGCGTGGGCTCGATGCTGCCCAGCCCGTGTTCACGCAGATGCAGAATGGCCGCGGCGATCCAGTCCACATCGTTCTCGCTCATGCGGATGATGTTGGCGAGTGCCGCCGGGCCGTTCGGGCCCGTCGTCATGAAGAGGTTCGGAAAGCCCTCGAGCATGATGCCCAGATGCGAGCGCGGTCCATCCTTCCACTTCTCCTGCACCGTGCGCCCGTCGCGCCCTTGCACGTCGAAGGCCATGAGCGCACCGGTGAGGCCGTCGTAGCCGGTGGCGAGGATGAGGATGTCGAGCTCCGTCTCGCCCGCAGCGGTGCGGATGCCCTTCTCCGTGGCCTCGATGATGGGATCGGTAAGGCAATCCATGAGGTGGACGTTGGGGCGATTGAAGGTCTCGTAGTACTCGGTATCCAGGCAGGGGCGGCGGGCAAAGATCGGATAGCCCTTGGGCTTCAGGCGCTCGGCGGTGTCCGGGTCGTTCACCACCTCGGCGATCTTGCCGCGCACGAAGTTGGCCACGTGCTCGTTGGCTTCCTCATTGATCATCAGATCACCGAAGGTGCCGAGCATGGCGAGCCCGCCCTGCTTCCAGGAGTCCTCCAGCAGCGACAGGCGCTGGGCCGGGGTCACGGTAAAGAAAGCGCGGGTCGATTGGGGGCGGGCGCCACCGATCGGGCTGTTGCGCGCTACCTCGCGGATGCCGGCATAGTGACGCTTGACCTCGGCCATGTACTCGGGCTCGAGCGGCACGTTGCGCATCGGCATGGTGAAGCTTGGCGTGCGCTGGAAGACGAAGAGTTCGCAGTCCTCGCGCCCGACGGTCTGGATGATCTGAATGCCCGTGGAGCCCGTGCCGATCACGCCGACCCGCTTGCCGGTGAAATCCACCGGCGTGTGCGGCCAGCGCGCGGCATAGTAGGTTTGCCCGTGGAAGCGGTCCAGCCCATCGATCTCGGGCTTCTTCGGCACCGAGAGCGGGCCCGTGGCCATGATGCAGTACGGGGCCTCCCAGACCTCGCCCGCCTTCGTCGTGAGCGTCCACACCTGCCGGTCTTCGCTCCAGACGGCGTTCTCGACGCGGGTGTTGAACTGGAAATGCGGGCGCAGATCCAGGCGTGTGGCGACGAAGTCGATGTAGCGCAGCAGTTCGGGCTGCGCCGCATACTGCTCGGACCACGTCCACTCCTGCTCGATCTCACGCGAGAACGAGTAGCTGTAGTCGATGCTGGGCAGATCCACCCGGGCACCCGGATAACGATTCCAGTACCAGACGCCACCGAGGTCGCCGCCAGCCTCAAATGCCTGCAGGCTCAAGCCCATCTCGCGGAACTTGTACACGGCGTACATGCCGCCGAATCCGCCGCCCACGATGAGAACATCGACGCGCCGGGGAGAGGCGCCTGAAGACGAGGATGCGTTGGCCACTGCTGTCATGATGGTCTCCTTGGATTCCGACCCTGTCGCGCGCACCCCGCGGTGCTGGACAGGACATCGATTTTTTCGCCATCATGCCAATCAACTAGCCGGCCGGCAAGTAAAATCCGACCTAGGGTTTTCGCCAAGATCCGATGCTGCGATGCGGCCTGCGCGCCGTATACTTGCGCCCTTCCTGTCCTCTGCGCGCGTTCCTTCATCATGGCCTTGTGGGCCGACGGCTTGCCCGTCATCATCGTCATCCTGTCGCTGTGCCTGTTCTCATTCGCTGCCGGTCTCATCGATGCAGCCGTCGGCGGCGGCGGTCTCATCCAGCTTCCCGCGCTCCTCAATCTGCTGCCGCAGGCGCCGCCCGCCACGCTGTACGGCACCAATAAGCTCGCTTCGGTCTGCGGCACCGCGTTCGCCGCCCGCTCCTTCGTTCGCAAGATTCGGCTGCCCTGGCGGCTGGTGCTGCCAGCGACGGCCGCGGCGTTCGTGATGTCATTTGCCGGCGCAGCCACGGTATCGCTCATTCCGCCCACCATCATGCGCCCGCTCGTGCTGGTGCTGCTCGTGGCGATGGCCATCTACACCTTCTGGCGCAAGGATTTCGGCAAGCTGCACCGCCCGCGCGAGGTCGGCCGGCGCGAGAGCGTCATCGCTGTGCTCGCCGGGGGCGCGATCGGGTTCTATGACGGCCTCTTCGGCCCGGGCACCGGCAGCTTCCTCATCTTTCTCTTCATCCGCTGCTTCGCGCTCGACTTCGTCCACGCCTCGGCCTCGGCAAAGATCGTGAACATCGCCACGAACGTGGCGGCCCTGGTGTTCTTCATCCCCGCCGGGCACGTCCTCTATACCGCGGCGATCCCCATGGCGGTGTGCAACATCCTCGGTGCGCTCGCGGGCACTTGGCTCGCCGTGCGCAAGGGGGCGGACTTCATTCGCATCCTCTTTCTGGTGCTGCTCGTCGTGCTCATCTGCAAGCTCGGGTACGACGTGCTCATCGCCTGAAGGCAACCCTGCCGCCGGCAGGGGTAAAATGCCGGTCTCGCTCTTCTGTCTTCGCGCATCGTCATGGCCAACTTCGAATCCGACATCACCCAGTTCATCAACCAGCTGAAGAAAGACCACCCGTCGCTGGAGCAGGATCAGCGCGAAGGCCGCGCCCGCCTCTGGGACCGCAAGATCGACGCGGACCAGCAGGATGAATTCCGCGCCGCGCGCGTGCCGCAAAAGCCCTACGTCTACCAGACCGAGTGAGCACAGGCGCCGACCCGGGCGCCCTGCCCCCCGAGACCGCGTCCGTCAGTGCTGACGAGAACGCGGCACGCGCTCGCCTGTACGGCGAGCCGCTCTTCAAGCTGCCGCAGGATCTGTACATCCCGCCCGAGGCACTGGAAGTCTTCCTGGAGGCCTTCGAGGGCCCCCTGGATCTCCTGCTCTACCTGATCCGCAAGCAGAACTTCAACGTCCTCGACATCCCGATGGCCGAGGTCACCCGGCAGTACCTGGTCTACGTGGACCAGATCCGCGCGCACAATCTGGAGCTCGCGGGCGAGTACCTGCTGATGGCGGCCATGCTGATCGAGATCAAGTCGCGGATGCTCCTGCCGGTCAAGAAGAACGACCCGGATCCGGAAGCGGAGGATCCGCGCGCCGAACTCGTGCGCCGGCTGCTCGAATACGAGCGCATCAAGCTCGCCGCGCGCAAGCTGGATACCGTACCGCAGCTGGGCCGGGATTTTCTGGCTGCCAATGCCCACCCCGAGCTCGATGCCGAGGAGCGCCTGCCGGAAGTCACGGCGGTGGATTTGCGCGAGGCCTGGGCCGGCATCCTGAAACGCGCCAAGCTCAACGCACACCACCACATCACCCGGGAAGCGCTCTCCGTGCGCGAGCACATGAGCCAGATCCTGCGCCGCCTGCAGGGCGAGCGCTTCGTCGAGTTCACGGAGCTCTTCGAAGCCCGCATCCGCGAAGGTGCGGGCCCGGCCGTGGTGGTGGTGCACTTCATCGCCATGCTCGAGCTGGCCCGCGAATCCCTCCTGGAGATCACGCAGGCCGAGCCTTACGCCCCGATCTACGTTCGCCTGGCCTATACCGCCAGCCGGAACGAGGAGACCGCGGACGAGGCCTCGGGAGTGGTATAAACGCGCTTTGCCGCGCCAATACGCCGTCCGGGCCCGGATGCGGCCCACCTGTGCCTTCCCATGAAAGTCGTCCACACCATCGAAGAACTGCGCGACCAGTTGCGCGGCCAGCTCCGCGTCTCGTTCGTGCCCACCATGGGCAATCTGCACGAGGGTCATCTCGCGCTGATGAAGACCGCGCGGCACCACGGCGATCCGGTCGTCGCGAGCATCTTCGTCAATCGCCTGCAGTTCGGCCCGAACGAGGACTTCGACCGCTACCCGCGCACGCTCGCCTCGGACATCGAGAAGCTCGAGCGCGACCGCAACGTGTACGTGCTCTTCGCGCCGGACGAGAAGGAGCTCTACCCCGAGCCCCAGCAGTTCCGCGTGCAGCCGGCCGATGACCTGGGCGGCATGCTGGAAGGCGAGTTCCGTCCCGGCTTCTTCGAGGGCGTGAGCACCATCGTGCTCAAGCTCTTCTCCTGTGTGCAGCCGCAGGTGGCCGTCTTCGGCAAGAAGGATTATCAGCAGCTCATGGTGGTGCGCAAGATGTGCCGCCAGTTCCAGCTGCCCACGCAGATCGTGCCGCAGGAGACCGTGCGTGCCGAGGACGGCCTGGCCCTGTCCTCGCGCAACGGCTATCTGTCCGCCGACGAGCGTGCCGAGGCCCCCGCCCTGTACCGTGTGCTCAACGACGTTAAGACACGCCTTGCCCAGGGTGCCCGCGATCCGCTGGCCCTGGAGCAGGAAGCCGCGGCCGTCTTGCAGCAACGCGGCTGGCAGGTGGACTACATCGCGCTGCGTCGTCAGCACGATCTGAACGCCCCCACCGCCCACGACATGCAGGCGGGCACGCCGCTCGTGACGCTGGCCGCGGCCAAGCTCGGACGCACGCGTCTCATCGACAATCTGGAAATGCTGCCGGGCTGAGACCGACGACAGCGCGCCGCGCCGGCGCCAACCGCCCGCAAACGACAATGCCGCCCCGGAGGGCGGCCTTGTCACATCCGGCGTTCAGCCAGGATTACTGCTCGAGCGTGATGCCTTGCTGCTTGGCGATGCCCGCAGCCCAGTCATACTGCTGCTTGATCTCGGCGGCGAATTCCTCGGGCGTGTTGCCCGACGGTGCCGCACCCTGCTTTTCCAGCGCCGCCACCACTTCCGGCTGCTTGAGCACGGTGACGGCCGCGTCGCGCAGCTTGTTCACGATCTCCATAGGCGTGCCGGCCGGGGCCAGCAGGCCGTACCAGACTGGCTGGTTCAGCTGTGGGAAGCCGACTTCAGCGTAGGTGGGTACATCCGGGAGGTTGGCCAGACGCTTGGGCCAGGCCACGGCGATCGGGCGCAGTCGGTCAGCCTCGATCTGCGGCATGGACGACGGGATGTTGTCGAACAGGATCTGCACTTGACCGGCGACGGTGTCGACCACTGCCGGGCCGGAGCCACGGTACGGCACGTGCACGATGTCGGTATCCGTGGCCACGCGGAAGGCTTCACCGGCCAGGTGGTTCACGCCGCAGGTGCCCGACGTGCCGTACGAATACTTGTTCGGGTTGGCCTTGATCTCCTTGACGAACTCCTCGAAGTTCTTGGCGGGGAACTTCGGATTCACGGCCACGACGTTGGCGGTGTTGGCGAAGTTCGTGACGGCCTGGAAATCCTTCAGGGGATCGTAGGTGAGCTTGGGATTGCAAGCCGGATTGACGGCCATGGTAGAGACCGTGGCGATCGACAGCGTGTAGCCATCGGCCGACGCGCGGGCAGCTTCAGCCGCCCCGATCGCGCCACCGCCACCGCCCTTGTTCTCGATCACGACCGGCTGGCCGAGCTCGCGGCCCATGCGTTCGCCGACGAGGCGGGCGATAATGTCCGTAGAGCCACCCGGGGCGAAAGGCACGATCAACCGGATGGGCTTGTTGGGGTAGTTCGCCTGAGCATGGGCGGCAGTGCCCACACCAGCCATTCCCACCGCTGCCACGGCCATCAGGCCAGCCAACGTCGTTCTACGCAGTCTCTTCATCGTCCAATATCCTTGTGGGTGTTTTGGGTGAGTCCCGGTGCTTGGTAGCAAGAACCGGACGCACGGCTATTTCTGGTAACGATAGCCAGCCCACGGAGCATAACAAAGCCGCATGCATACCGCCGTATTGGTTTTCCCCGATTTCTTGCTTCTCGCGCTGGGCGTGCTGTTGCGGCACAAGTTGCGATTCGACGGCGTTTTCTTCGCCGAGGTCGAGCGACTGGTCTATTACGTCCTGTTCCCTGCCCTGCTCTTTCAGGCCATCCTCGCCCGGCCGATCGACTTGTCCGCCGCCGCAGGCCTGGTGCAGGCCGAAATGGCCCTGCTGGGCGCGGGCGCGCTCCTCGGTTGGCTGGCGCTCTGGGTGTTGAAACCAGACCCGGTGCGGTTCGCCTCCACCGTGCAGTGCGCATTCCGGTTCAATTCCTATCTTGCGCTCGCGCTCGCGCACAACCTGGCAGGGGTGGAGGGTGCTGCCGTCATGGCCTTGCTGATCGGGTTCGGCGTGCCGGTGGCCAATCTGCTGGCCGTGCTGGCGCTCGCCCGCCATGGCAGCGGCGGGCTCTGGCGATCGCTGTTGCGCAATCCGCTGCTCGTCACCACCGCCGTCGCCCTGGCGGCCAATCTGGCCGGGCTGCGACTGCCCGGGCCGGTGGACACCGTGCTCGCCCGCCTGGGCGCGGCCGCCCTCGCCCTGGGCCTCATCTGCGTCGGCGCGGGCCTTACCTTTCATGCGGTGCGTGGGGCCGAACGTCTGCTTGGCTGGATGATGGCCGTCAAGCTGCTCGCGCTGCCCGGCGTCGCCCTGCTCGTGGGCGCGGTGCCCGCATTCGGCCTGTCGCCGCTGGAGCGTCAGATGCTTCTGCTCTTTGCCGCCCTGCCGACGGCCTCGAGCGCCTACGTGCTCGCCGCGCGCATGGGAGGCGACGGGCGACTCGTCGCCGCCCTGATCTCGCTCGGCACGATCGCCTCGCTCGTCACGTTGCCGATCTGGATGCAGATTTCCTTCTAGAGCCCGCCATGACCAATACCGTCCTCACCCTGGCGCTGCCCGACGAGGCCGCCACCGAATCGCTCGCCCAACGGATCGCGCCGCTGGTCAGACACGGCGGACGCATCCACCTCGCGGGGGATCTGGGCGCCGGAAAAACCACGTTTGCCCGGGCACTGTTGCGCGCATGCGGCATTTCGGGCCGAATCAAGAGTCCCACCTTCGCGCTGGTTGAAGTTTACGAGCTTTCTAACTTATACTTCTATCACTTTGATTTCTATAGATTTACAGATCCTCGCGAATGGCTGGACGCAGGCTTTCGCGACGCGCTTCGAGACGATGCGCTGGTATTGATCGAATGGGCGGAAAAAGCAGGAGAAGCCCTGCCCCCGCCCGATATGGAAATCGCACTGGATGTCGACGGCGACGGCCGCCTGGCAACCTTGACAGCGTCGAGTGAACGAGGACGATCATGGCTGAGCGCAATAGGCCCGAGCGTGAGCCCTACGATGAATCCCCCGGCGGGTCCGACCCCGTCTTGAATCGCGGCCTGCCCGCGCGCGCCGTTTCACGCCGACGTCTCCTCGCGAGCGCCGCCACCCTGCTGGTCGTCCCGCTGATCCCGCGTCTTGCCCACGCGGCAAACATCGTGGCGGTGCGGACCTGGCCGGCCGACGAATACACCCGCGTCACCCTCGAGCTGGATCGCGATCTGCATGCCGAGCATTTCATGCTCGCCAATCCGACCCGGCTCGTGGTGGATCTGAAGGGTGTGGACCTGAACGCGCAGCTGCGCGATCTCGTCTCCAAGATCCAGCCCAACGACCCGTACATCGGGAGCGTGCGCGTGGGCCAGAACGTGCCGGGCGTGGTACGCCTGGTGTTCGACCTTAAGCAGCCCGTGGTGCCGCAGGTCTTCTCGTTGAAGCCGGTGGCCGAGTATCAGCATCGCTTCGTGATGGATCTGTATCCCACGCAGGCGCGCGATCCGCTCATGGCGCTCCTTGGTCCGGAAGACGACCCGCTCGCCCGCGTGATCGAAGAGCTGCGCATCGGGCCCTCCACCGGCTCGAACACACCCGTCCAGGTGGCGCCAGCGCCACCCAGCACCCCGCCCGCCCTCGCCCGTGTCGATGCCGCGGCCCGACGCCCACCGGCGCCGGAGTCCACCACCGAAGCCATCCTGCGCGCCACGCGCCCGCCCCCG
>NZ_JADCNH010000057.1 GCF_018904615.1 Verticiella alkaliphila
GCGACGAACGGCGGCATGGGGGCGCGGCTGCACGGGTGCGCCGCGCGGATCGAGCGACGAGCGCGTGGGGTTCTGGCCGACGCGCCACGAACGGCGGCAGGCCCTGGCCCGGGGGTGGCGTCAGCTGGCCTGGTTCGGGACGCATCCCGGCCCGCGGCCAGGCGTCATCGCGTGGCGCTTCGGGCGGTTCGGCACGACGGCCCGGCGCGGCGGACCCATTCGAGCCGGGCGGATTGGCCGGACGCGTCGATGCAGCGGGCGTGGGCGTGAACGCAGGCGCGACCGTCGGCGCGGGCACGCGCTGACGCTCGACGCCCGCCCCCAGATCACGGGGATCGAAGGCGACTTCCTCGGCACGCGCATCAAAGACATGGTGGCAGACGCCGCAACGCACGCGGCCATCGCGCAGGCGCAGCTGATCCTGCACCACACGAAAGGCCGTCCGGCAAGACGGGCAGCGAGTGACGAGGTCGGCCATCAGGCGGTCTTCACGCCATGCAGGCAAACCCACCCGTCCTGCGCCTTCCAGACGGACATCGCCATCCAGGGCGCATAGGCCGCGGCGACCTCCTCGGCCTGACGTTCAAGCACGCCCGAGAGTACGAGGCGCCCATTGGCGGCCACGCGGCCGCACAGCATGGGGGCAAGCACCTTGAGCGGATTGGACAGGATGTTGGCCACGACGACATCGAACTCACCCTCGGCCAGATCGTCGGGCAGCATGGCCTGGAGGGTGACGTCGTTGGCCTCGGCATTGTCCTGAGCAGACTGCACGGCCTGCGCGTCGATGTCCACGCCAATCACCTCGCGCGCACCCAGCTTGTGAGCGGCGATCGCGAGAATGCCGGAACCACAGCCATAATCGAGCACGCGGCTCCCCTCGGGCAGATGTGCGGCCAGCCAGCCCAGGCACAGATGGGTGGTGGGATGGCTGCCCGTGCCGAAGGCCAGGCCCGGATCGAGGCGGATGCACACGGCATCCTCGCCCAGGCCCTGCGGCAGCTCGTGCCACGAGGGCACGATCCAGATGCGGCCATCGACGGCGATGGGGTCGAACTGCGACTGCGTGAGTCGCACCCAATCCTCGTCCGGCACCTCACGTACCGTCCAGGGCGGCGCGGCAGCCAGTTGGGCAAGACCGCACGCCGCGGCGATCAGTGCACCGGCGTCGGCATCCTCACCCAGCAACGCCACCACACGGTTGCGTTGCCAGGCGTTGGTATCGGGCTCCAGACCCGGCTCGCCGTACAGCGGCTGCTCGGCAGCCGTGCCGTCGTCGGCATCGGCCACGGACACGGACAGCGCGCCCGCGTCCAGCAAGGCCTCGGACCACGTCTCGGCCTGCTCCTGCAGGCATTCGAACACCAGTTCGCGCATCGGCGAGATTCCTTGCTTACCGCTAGACCGGGCGCTGGGCCAGGCGTTCTTCGAGATAATGGATGCTGGTGCCGCCCTCGACGAAGCGGGCATCCTGCATGAGTTCGCGGTGCAGCGGCACGTTGGTCGTGATGCCTTCGACCACCACCTCCGACAGCGCCACGCGCATGCGGGCAATCGCCTGCTCACGGGTGTCGCCGTACGTGATGATCTTGCCGACCATCGAATCGTAGTTGGGCGGAATGAAGTAGCCGTTGTAGACGTGCGAATCCACCCGCACGCCCAGGCCGCCTGGCATGTGCCAGTTCGTCACGCGCCCCGGGCTGGGCGTGAACTTGAACGGGTCCTCGGCGTTGATGCGGCATTCGATGGCGTGACCACGGAACTCGATGTCGCGCTGGCGCAGCAGGAACTTCTCGCCCGCGGCGATGCGGATTTGCTGCTGGACCAGGTCCACACCCGTGATGAGCTCGGACACGGGGTGCTCGACCTGGATCCGCGTGTTCATCTCGATGAAGTAGAACTCGCCGTTCTCATACAGGAACTCGAACGTGCCCGCACCGCGATAACCGATCTTGCGGCAAGCGTCCACGCAGCGATCGCCGATGCGCTCGATGAGGCGGCGCGCGATATGCGGCGCCGGCGCTTCTTCGATCACCTTCTGGTGGCGGCGCTGCATGGAGCAATCGCGCTCGCCCAGCCACACGGCGTTGCGCCCGCCATCGGCCAGTACCTGGATCTCGATGTGGCGCGGGTTCTCGAGATACTTCTCGAGATACACCTCGGGGTTGTTGAAAGCGGCGCCCGCTTCCGAACGCGTCATCGTGACGGCGTTGGGCAGCGCGGCCTCGGTGTGCACCACGCGCATGCCGCGGCCACCGCCGCCGCCCGCAGCCTTGATGATGACCGGGTAGCCCACGCGCTTGGCGATCTCAATGATCTCTTTCGGATCGTCGGGCAGCGCACCCTCGGAGCCGGGCACGACCGGGATGCCCGCGGCGATCATCGCCTGCTTGGCACTCACCTTGTCGCCCATCATCCGGATGGTTTCCGGACGCGGCCCGATGAAAACGAAGCCGCTCTTCTCCACGCGCTCGGCGAAGTCGGCGTTCTCGGAGAGGAAGCCGTAGCCGGGGTGAATGGCCTCGGCATCGGTGACTTCGGCGGCCGAAATGATGGCCGGCATGTTCAGGTAGCTCTCGCGCGAGGGGCCGGCCCGATGCACACGGATTCGTCGGCCAGGCGCACGTACTTGGCGTCGCGGTCGGCCTCCGAATGCACGGCCACCGTCTTGATACCCATCTCACGGCAGGCGCGCTGGATGCGCATCGCGATCTCGCCGCGATTGGCGATCAGGACTTTCTCGAACATGGGCGTTTAACCGATGACGAACAGCGGTTGGCCGTATTCGACAGGCTGACCGTTCTCGACCAGGATTTCCTTGATGGTGCCGGCCTGGTCGGCCTCGATCTCGTTCAGCAGCTTCATCGCTTCGATGATGCAGAGCGCGTCGCCTTCCTTGACGGTCTGGCCCACGTCCACGAAAGGCGCCGCACCCGGGTTCGGCGCGCGGTAGAACGTGCCGACCATCGGCGCCTTCACGACATGACCCGAGAAGGCAGGCTTCTCCGGCACGGCAGCGGGCGCGGCAGCGGCCTGCGCGGCAGGTGCCGCAGCATGCTCGGGCGCCGGCGCCGGCGCAGCCCAGGCCTGCATGGGGGCGGCGACGACCTGCGTGTTCTTGACGATGCGGACCTTGCCTTCGCCCTCGGTGATTTCGAGTTCGGCGATGCCGGATTCAGCGACGAGGTCGATCAGCGTTTTGAGTTTTCGGAGATCCATGGAGTTTCTTCCGGGTTCTTAGGTGACACGCAGCGCCGGCCAGGGCGCACGGGACAGGGGTTGGTCTGGGGACAAGCCATCACGCCGGTATCGAACCGGCCTGCATGGCCTCAGGCGGTGGCGTCCTGCGCGAGCGCATGCTGCAGCGCCCACGTATAGCCAGCAGCGCCCAGTCCGACGATCGTACCGACGGCCAGGTCGGAGAAATACGAGTGATGACGGAACGGTTCGCGACGATGCACGTTGGACAAATGGACTTCGATGAACGGCAATGCCACGGCCGCCAGGGCATCGCGCAGCGCCACGCTGGTGTGCGTGTAGGCGGCCGGGTTGATGATGATGAACTCGGTCCCATCGGTACGCGCTGCCTGGACGCGATCCACCAGGGCACCCTCGTGATTGCTCTGGAAGGTGCGCAACGTGGCGCCCGCCCCATCGGCGATCCGAGCCAGGCCGGCGTCGATGTCGGCCAGCGTGGCGGCACCGTAGACCTGAGGCTCGCGCGTGCCGAGCAGATTCAGGTTGGGGCCGTGCAGCACCAGGATGTTACGGGCCATTGGGCAAAAAAGCGTTCAAAGGCGGCGATTTTCGCGCCAAAACGGCGCGCTTGTCCACCGGTAGCTCCCTGTTATACAGCAATCGCTGGTAACAGAGGCGGATTCAGCGGGCGGCCTGGGCGAGGGAGGGGCGCAGATTGTCGGGCGATATCTGCCCCGCAACAGCACGGATGATCCTGCCATCTCGGCCGATCACCGCCGTAAAAGGCAACCCGCCCGTGCTGCTGCCCAGGCCGCGCATGAGGTCCAGGCCCTGGGCGCGCGCTTCCAGCAGCGTATAGCCCACCGGCACTTTCTGCACGAATTCGCGCATGTTCTCCGGGGAATCGACACCGATCCCGACAAACGTCACGCCCGGGAATTCGCGGTCGAGCGCATCCAGATCCGGCATTTCCTTGACGCAGGGCGCACACCAGGTTGCCCAGAAGTTCACCAGCATGGGCTTGCCGCGCCACTGGGCCAGCGGCTGTGGCGTGCCTTTCAGGTCAGGCAGCGTGGCAGCAAAGAGCGTGTCCGTTGCGGCCCCGGCCGTCGCGGCACCCTGGTCCTTGCAGGCACTCATCAGACCCAGAACCGACACTGCAGCGACGGTGCACCAGCGCCGACGCGCAGGTGAAGGGGCAGCCTGGCGGGGGAAGGGTTTGGCCTGCATCACGTGACGTCGGCGCTATCCGGCGCCGCCTCCAGCAACTGTTGCACGGCCCGGGCGTCGCCCCGCTCCGGGCGTCCATCCGGCCCCGGTTTCAAGGCGCCACGCAAATCATCCCGGTCGTACACGACGACGGTGACGGCCTCGTCCAGGCGCTCGAAGTGCATGGCCTCGACCACCTCGCGCGTGAAACCCACGCGTTCCTCGGTGTCGAAATCCACGCCGGCGTTGAGCAGGAAGATGGCGACGTCCTTGGCGGAATCGGTGAAGCACTGGAGCACGATCTCACTGTGCTCGCCCGCCGTGCCGTTCCAGACGGCACCCGCCAGGTAGGGGTCGAAGCGCGCCAGCCAGTCCATCAGGCTCAGGGCGGCCTCGCGCAGCTCGCGCAGGCGCTGCGGCTGCGTGTCGCCCATATAGAGCGCGAGATACTCGCGCAGGGCAGCCTCGATGTGCGAGTTGTCGGGCATGATGTCGCCGCGGGGCAAAGCCGATTGGCCAAGCAGCTGGCGCACCGCCTTGCGTTTGGCGGTGCTGTAGTCCAGGCCATCCTCGGCGATCATGCGGGCAGCGGCGTGGGCGATCTCGTCGCGCAGGTTGGGGAGAGCCATGGGCTTATTGTGCCACGCCGGGCGGCCGGGCCCCGGCAGCTACAATGCCGCCATGCACCTACACATCCTCGGCATCTGCGGCACCTTCATGGGAGGTCTCGCCCTGATCGCGCGCGCCGCAGGGCATCGCGTGACGGGTTGCGATGCGGGCGTCTACCCGCCCATGAGCACGCAACTCCAGGCCCACGGCATCGAACTCTGCGAAGGCTTCGAGGCCGACCAGATCGGCCTGGGCGCGGATCTCTATGTGATCGGCAACGTCGTCAAGCGTGGCAATCCGCTCATGGAAGCCATTCTCGACGCAGGCTTGCCCTACGTGTCCGGCCCGCAGTGGCTGGGCGAACACGTGCTGCAGGGCCGGCATGTGCTGGCGGTGGCCGGCACGCACGGCAAGACAACCACGACGTCCATGCTCGCGCACGTGCTCACCCAGGCCGGACGCGACCCGTCCTTCCTCGTGGGCGGTGTGGCGCTGGACCTGGGCGTCTCGGCACGGCTCGCACCGCCCCCGGCGCACGGCCGTGGGCTCTTCGTGATCGAGGCGGACGAGTACGACACGGCCTTCTTCGACAAGCGGTCGAAATTCGTGCACTACCGGCCGCGCACGGCCATCCTGAACAATCTCGAATTCGATCACGCCGACATCTTTCCGGATCTGACGGCCATCGAGACGCAGTTCCATCATCTGGTGCGCACCATTCCCGCCAGCGGCCGTGTGATCGCGCCGGCCGGTGACGAGGCGCTGGCCCGCGTGCTCGAGCGCGGCTGCTGGTCCGAGGTGGTCTACACGGGTGGCGATGCCACCTGGGCGGCCAGCGCGCCAGCCGCCGATGGCAGCTTCGTCGTCTCGCATCAGGGCCGCGAGGCTGGCACCGTGGCATGGGCCCACCAGGGCGCGCACAACCGCGCCAATGCCCTGGCCGCCATTGCGGCGGCCGAGCACGTTGGCGTGCCCCCGGAAGTGTCCATTGCCGCACTCACTGGCTTCGTGGGCGTGCGCCGCCGCATGGAGTTGCGCGGCACCGAGCGCGGGGTGGCGGTGTACGACGATTTCGCGCATCACCCGACCGCCATCGCCACCACCCTCGCCGGCCTGCGTGAACGGGTGGGCGACGCCCGGGTGCTCGCCGTGCTCGAGCCGCGCTCAAACACCATGAAGCTCGGCGTCATGAAGGCCCGTCTGCCCGAGTCCCTGACCGACGCTGATCTCGTCTTCGGCTTTGGCGCAGCTCAAGGGCGCAACGCACTGGGCTGGGATCTTGCCGAGGCGCTTGCCCCCCTGGGCGAGGGCGCCCGCGCCTTCGACGATGTCGAGACGTTGGTGCAGGCCGTCGCCCAGGCGGCCCGCGCCGGCGATCACGTCGTCGTGATGAGCAATGGCAGCTTTGACGGCGTGCACGAACGCCTCCTGGCGGCGCTGCGCGCGTCCAAGGCCGGCGCATGACGCCGGCCGCGGATGCGGTCCGCTCCCTGCCGCCGGTGGTGCTGTACCTGCACGGCTTCCGTTCCGGCCCGGCCTCGGCCAAGGCGCAGATGATGGCGCAGGCCCTGCGCGAGCGCGATCTCGCGCTGCACTGGATCTGCCCGCAACTGCCCGCCAGCCCGCGCGAGACCGCTGCGCTCATCGAGTCGCTGGCCGCCCCGCACGCCGGCCGGCTGGTGCTGGTGGGCTCCTCGCTGGGCGGCTATTACGCCACTTGGCTGGCCGAGCGCGTGGGCTGCCCGGCCATCCTGCTCAACCCCGCCGTGCATCCCGCCCGCGAACTCGCCAAGCACGTGGGCGAGCAGGCGATGTTCCACAGCGACGCGCCGTTCGTCTTCCGTCCGGAGTACGTCGATGAACTGCGCGCGCTCGCCGTGCCGCAGATCACCCGGCCCGAGCGCTACTTCCTCGTGGCCGCCACGGGCGACGAAGTGCTCGACTGGCGCGAGATGGTGGCGCACTACCCGCACGCCCGGCACCGCGTGATTCCCGGCAGCGACCACAGCATTTCCGACTTCGCCCGCTGGCTGCCCGAGGTGCTCGCCTTCGCTGGCATCGACGCCCCGACTTCCTAATCCCAAGCATTCGCCGACACGCCGCTCGCAACGGCCCCATTTCTTTATGCACGTTCTGTACGAAGACGATGGCAGCTTCAAGGCTGCCACCATTTTCAACGAGGCCGACGCCAGCCTGCAGGTCGAGGCGGCCAGCGGCAAGCGCAGCAAGATCAAGAAGAACAACGTCATTCTGCGCTTTGCCAGCCCCGAGCCGGCCGAGCTGCTGCGCCAGGCCGAGGCCGCCGCGCAGGAGCTCGATCCGCCTTTTCTCTGGGAAGTCGCGCCCAAGGATGAATTCGCCGTGGCCGATCTGGCCGCCGAGTACTTCGGCCATACGCCGAGCCCGGTCGAAGAAACCGCCGTGCTGCTGAGTCTGCACGCGGCCCCCGTGTACTTTCACCGACGCGGCCGCGGCCGCTATCGGCCCGCGCCCCCGGACATTCTCGAAGCCGCGCTGGCCGCGCTCGAGAAGAAGAAGCGCCAGGCCGAGCAGCAACAGGCCTGGGCCGACGAGATGCTCGCCGGCACGCTGCCCGAGGCCATTGGTCGTCAGGCCGATGCCCTCGCGTTCCGCCCGGACAAGAACAGCCAGGAATGGAAGGCGCTGGACCTGGCCTGCCAGCAATCCCAGAAGAGCGCCATTCGCCTGCTCCTGGAGCTGGGCGCCTGGCCGCATCCGCTCGCACTGCTGCGCCGCCGCTTCCTGCAGGAACACTTCGGCCGCGGCGTCGAATTCGCGCCCGTGGAGATCCCCACCCACGCCGAGCCGCCGCTTGCCGACGTCCAGGCCTACTCGTTCGACGACACGGTCACCACCGAGATCGACGATGCCTTGTCCGTGCGCGAAATCGACGACACGCACATCCGCGTGGGCGTGCACATCGCGGCGCCCGCCCTGGGCGTGACGCGCGATTCGCCGCTGGACGTGCTCGCGCGTGCGCGCATGTCCACCGTCTACATGCCCGGCGACAAGATCCCCATGCAGCCGGACGAGGTGATCCGCGCCTACTCGCTGGACGCGGGCCGCCCGGTGCCGGCGCTCTCGCTCTACACCACGATCGATACGCTCACGGGTGACGTGACCGACGTCGAGACCAAGCTCGAGACGCTCGCGATCGCCGCCAACCTGCGCCACCCGGTGCTCGAGCCGCTGGTGAGCGAAGCCGCGCTGGAAGACGCCGAGCGCGAGCTGCCCCACCCCGAGCTGCTGCGCCCCCTGTGGCGCGGCGCCAAGGCCTTGCTGCGCGTGCGCGAGACGGTGCGCGGCAAGCCCGAGCTCAACAACCGCGTGGAATATAGCTTCTACGTGGATGGCGACCCGCACGATCCGGACAACGCCCACGTGCGCATCGTGCCGCGCCAGCGCGGCGCGCCCCTGGACCGCATGGTGGCCGAATACATGATCCTCGCCAACAGCGTATGGGGCGGCATCCTCGCCCAGCACGGCGTGCCGGGGATCTACCGTTCGCAGCAGGCGGGCCGCGTGCGCATGAGCACACACGCCCTGCCTCACGAAGCCATGGGCGTGCCGCAATACGCCTGGTGCACGTCGCCCCTGCGCCGCTACGTGGACTTGGTCAACCAGCAACAGCTGATCGCCATCGCCGAGCACGGCATCTCCGCCCCGCTGGCCGCGCCCTTCAAGCCCAAGGACGCCGAACTCTTCGCCATCATTGGCGCGTTCGAAGCCAAGCACGCCGCGTATCACGAGTTCCAGGATGCCATGGAGCGCTACTGGTGCCTGCGCTGGCTGCAGCAGGAAGGCGTCACGCGCACCGACGCCGTCGTCGTGCGCGACGACGTGGTGCGCCTGGCAGACCTGCCCTTCTACACCCGCATTCCCGGCCTACCCCAGCTCGCCCGTGGCCACGTCGTGAGCCTGGACATCATCGGCATCGATGAAGTCGAACTCACCCTGGAGTGCCGCTACGCCGGCGACGGCACCCCGGCCGACGCGCAGGACATGGGCTTCGTGCCGCAGGAAGCCGAGCCCGTGCCGGTGGACGCAGCGACGGTGCCGGCGCCCACGGACAAGCCCGAAGGCGAGCCGCCTGGGGTGTCTTGAGGATGTGAGCGGGCGAACCGCCGTTCACAGGCTCACGATCAGTCTGCGGTCAACGCGTACACATACTGATCGAACACCTCATCGCCTATCTTCTCCGCCTGCGCGAGCACCCCTTCGCGCACAAACCCCAGCCGCTCGGCCACCGCGCGGCTGGGCTGGTTCGGCGTTGCACACATGATGACGAAGCGCCGCACGAGGCGCTGCGCGCGGTAAGCGTTCATCAGGGCCTGCACGCTGGCCGTGACCAGACCCTGCTTCTCCTGGCGCTGATCGATCCAGTAGCCAATGTCCGCACATCCGTTCGGCACGTCGAGCACGTTGAACGACACGACGCCGGCGAGCGGCCCGTCGTGTTCCATCACGTACACGGCGTTGGACTTGCCGAAGGTGTCGGCCGCCTTCTTGCAGAAGTCCACGGTGTCGCTGTATTGGCGGATGAAGCGGGGCCAGTGCAGGGTGTGACACAGGCGCGGCTGATTGCGCGTGACGAGCGCATGCACGTCGGGCGCATCGGGCGGGGTGATGGCGCGCAGGCGCAGCGACTCGGTGACTTGCAGCAAGCGCGGAACGGGCCCCGGGCGACCGGCATCCCGCCAGCGGGCGGGTGCCGCCGGCGCGCCCGCGCCATGGCCCTGGTCGGGAATTGACCCGGCATTGAACTCGCGTTCGTCGTTCATGCTGTCGCCTCGCCTGCGTTGCTTCGCCGTGCGGCATCCAGAATAGCAGGCCGCACTGTCACATCCGCGTCAAGCGCCGATGGCGTAATGGGCACATTCCAACGCCCACGAGAGGCCGACGCCCTTGACCCACGAGACCTCGCGCCGCTACCGGACCATCTGGATCTCGGACCTGCACCTGGGCAGCTCGGGCTGCCAATCCGAGGCCCTGCTGGACTTTCTCACCCACCACGAGTGCGAGACGCTCTACCTCGTGGGCGACATCGTCGACGGCTGGCAACTGAAGCGGCGCTGGGTATGGCCGCAGTCGCACAACGACGTCGTGCAGATGATTCTGCGCAAAGCCCGCAAGGGCACGCAGGTGATCTATGTGCCGGGCAATCACGACGACTTCGCCCGCGAGTACGTGGACCATCATTTCGGCGGCATCGAGGTGCTGTACGAGGCCGAGCACGTCACACTCGATGGCAAGCGGCTCTGGATCACGCACGGGGATCTCTTCGATGGCGTGATGCAGTACGCGCGCTGGCTCGCCTACCTGGGCGATGCACTCTATCAGGGCGCGCTGAAGGCCAATGCCTGGTTCAACCGCGCCCGCGCCCGCATGGGCCTGGGGTACTGGTCGCTATCCCAGTACCTCAAGCACAAGGTCAAGGACGCAGTGTCCTTCATCACGGCCTTCGAGAATGCGCTGATCCAGGAAGCGCGCCGCCGTGGCTACGACGGCGTGGTCTGCGGCCACATCCACAAGGCCGAGCTGCGCGACGTGGACGGCATCCTCTACTGCAACGACGGCGATTGGGTGGAGAGCCGCACGGCGCTCGTCGAGCACTGGGACGGGCGCCTGGAAGTTCTCGAGTGGACCGCGCCGCTCGCTGCCACACCGGGCCTCGAGCCGAGCCCGGTGGTGCCGTCCGCGCCACCCGCGCCGAGCATGCCCACGCCTGCCGCCGCGTCGGTGGCCATCCGCCCCTCTGCCCCGCCTAGCGCGAGCGCCGCCCGTCCGGATCGCCGCATCCCAGAAGGAGTCGTGCCCGAATGAAGGTCGTCATCGTCACGGATGCCTGGAAGCCCCAGGTCAACGGCGTGGTGCGCACGCTCACGCAGACGCGGCTGGAGCTGGAACGCCTGGGCCACGAGGTCGTCCTCATCACCCCGCTCGAATTCCGCACCATCCCCTGCCCGACCTACCCGGACATCCGGCTCTCGCTCTTTCCCGGGCGCAAGCTCGCGCGCCTGCTGGCCGAGGCGGGCCCCCAGGCCCTGCACATCGCCACCGAAGGGCCGCTGGGTCTTGCCGCGCGCGCGTGGGCGCGCGAGCGCAACCTGCCCTTCACCACGGCGTACCACACGCGCTTTCCGGAATACGTCCATGCGCGCATCCGGTTGCCGCTGTCGGCCACGTACCGATTCCTGCGGTGGTTCCATGGCGGCAGCCGGGCCATCATGGTGCCGACCGAGGTGGTGCGCCGCGACCTCGTCGCCAACGGCTTTCCGCCCGAGCAGGTCGTGCTGTGGTCGCGCGGCGTGGATCTGGATATCTTCCAGCCGGGCCCGGCGATGGCCAATGACGCGCGCCCGCCGATCTTCCTGTGCGTGGGCCGGGTGGCCGTCGAGAAGAACCTGGAGGCCTTTCTCCACCTGGACCTGCCAGGCACCAAGTGGGTGGCGGGAGAAGGCCCGCAGCTGGACGAGCTGCGCCGACGCTATCCCGACGTGCGCTTCACGGGCGTGCTGGGCCAGACCGAACTCGCGAGCCTCTACAACGCGGCGAGCGTCTTCGTCTTTCCGAGCCGCACGGACACCTTCGGTCTGGTGCTGCTCGAAGCCATGGCCTGCGGCTGTCCGGTCGCGGCCTTCCCGGTGACCGGGCCGCTGGACGTGCTGGGCGATTCGCCCGCCGGCGTCATGGACGAAGATTTGCGCGCGGCCTGCCTGCGCGCGCTCGACATCCCGCGCGAACTGCCGCGCGCGCATGCCGAGCGATTCTCCTGGGCCAACGCGACGCAGACCTTCCTGTCCTACCTGCACCCCTTCCCGCCCCCGCCCTCCGGCGGTGGCGAGAGCCCCTTCAAGAGCCACGGCGGCGTGCGCCGCGTCTGGAACGCGCTGCGCTATTCCATGCGCGGGCTGGGCTCGGCCTGGCGCCTGGAGAGCGCCTTCCGGCAGGAACTCGCACTGGCCACCCTGCTGCTCCCGCTCGCCCTGCTGCTGCCGCTGGAGCCCGTGCCGCGCCTGGCCTTGATCGCCTCGGTGATCCTGGTGCTCATCGTGGAGCTCCTGAATTCGGGCATCGAGGCGGCCGTGGACCGCATCTCCCTGGACGTGCATCGGCTCGCGGGCCGGGCCAAGGACTACGGCAGTGCCGCCGTGCTGCTCGCCCTGGGGTTGTGCGGCCTCACCTGGGCCTTGCTCGCCGGTCCGGTGATCTGGCGGCTCCTGGTCAACTGAGGGGTGATGGTCTGACGCGCCCGCCGCTTGCGGGCGCCGCCACCCGACTTACAATGCCCGCGTGACCCCGGATGCCACACTTTCCCTGGCGACACCGCGGCCGGTCGCGCGGCGCTATCTCGTGGCGGGCGTGGTCGTGTCGCTGCTCGTGCACGCCCTCGTCCTCTCGCTGCAGTTTCGCGGGCCGCCGCCGCCCGCGCCCGTGCGCGACCTGGGCCTGGAAGTCGTGCTGCTCAACATGCGCGCCGAGAGCCCGCCGGTGCAGGCAGACGTGCGCGCCCAGGCCAACCTGGACGGTGGCGGCGACGATGCCGCAGGCCTCGCCCGCTCGCCCCTGCCGGCCGCCCCGGATGCGGACACCCAGCTTGCCCTGGCGCGCGAGACCGAGCGCCAGCGTGAACTCGAAGCCCAACAGCGCGCCTGGCTGACGCTGCTCGCCAGCCAGGCCCAGACGGCCGCGGCCGACGACGACGACCGCCCGGCCGATGCTGGCACACCCGCTGACGCCGCCACGCTCGCCGAGCTCGCCCAGCAGTACGCGGCGATCTCCGCCCGCGTCGAGGATTACCAGCGCCAGCCACGCCGCCACTACTTTGCGCCGTCGGCCTCGGCCTGGCCCTATGCGGCGTACGTCGAAGCCTGGCGCGAGCGGGTCGAGGAGGTGGGCAACCGCTTCTATCCCGCCGCCGCGCGCGGCCGCGTGTACGGCTCGCTGCGCCTCACGGTCTTCGTGCGGGCCGATGGCAGCGTGGAACGCATGGCGCTCGATGCCTCGTCGGGGCACACGGTGCTGGACAACGCCGCGCAGGACATCGTGCGCCGCGCGGCGCCTTTCGCGCCGTTCCCGGACGGCATCCAGCGCGAGACTGACGTCATCGCCATCACCCGTACCTGGCACTTCCAGAACGACGCCTTCACCACGGAGACTCCCTGATGGGCGACCGCCCCCTTCGCTTTGCCGTCATCGGCAACCCGATCGCGCACAGCCGCTCGCCGGACATCCACGCCCGGTTCGCCGAACAGACGGGCATTGCGCTCGTCTATGAACGACGCCTCGCCCCGCTCGACGGCTTCGATGCCAGCATCGACGCGTTCTTCGCCGAGGGCGGCCAAGGCCTGAACGTGACGGTGCCGTTCAAGGAGCTCGCCTGGGAACGCGCCCGCGAGCACCTCACCCCGCGGGCGCGGGAGGCCGGTGCCGTCAACACGCTCTGGCCCCGGGACGGCGCCCTCATCGGCTGCAACACCGACGGCGTGGGACTGCTGCGCGATCTGCAACGCCTGGGTGTCATGTTGGCCGGGGCCCACGTGCTGGTGGCGGGCGCGGGCGGCGCGGCGCGCGGCGGCGGATG
>NZ_JADCNH010000058.1 GCF_018904615.1 Verticiella alkaliphila
ACCGGTGCGCAGGCGCGGCAGCATCCGTCGCAGGGCCGAGGGCGACTCGACCGCGGCGGCCACCGTGGCAGCCGTGGCCACCACTGCTTGGACCGAAGCCGGCTGGGCCGGTGCGTCCGCGTCGCCATCGAGACCTTCGCCATCGAGGGCCAGATCGCCTTCACCCGTGCGGCGACCGCGACGGCCACGGCGGCGGCGGCGGCGGTTGCGTTCCGGTTCGCCGTTCTCGTCCGTGCCATCCGCGTCAACGCCTTCCGGGCTGTCGAGCTCCAGGCTGGGCAGATCCATCTCGTTCAGACGGGCGTCGACCGGTCGGTCCTCGGCGCTGGCCGGCGCCGGTGCGAGCTCGGCGCTCGCCACGGCGGCGACCGTCGCGTCCACGCCTGCGCTCACCTCGGTGCCGAGGGTGTCATTGCGGGCGTCGTCACGACGGCCACGACGACCGCGACGGCCGCGCGTACCGCGATCCTGGCCGCTGGCATCGTCGAGCCCCTCGCGTTGCGCCGGGACGTCCAGCTCGGCGTCGTAACGGCGGCCGCGCTCGCCACGTTCGCCACGTTCGGCCCGCTCAGGACGATCCCCGCGTTCCGGACGCTCGGCGCGTTCGCCTCGCTCGGCCTTGTCGGCGCGCGGCGCGCGTTCGGGGCGATCCGTCTTCGGACCGCGCTCGGCGCGGGCTTCATCGGGGTTGCGACGACGCTGACCACCACGGCCATTGCCCTGGCCATTGCGCTCGCCGTTGCGGCCACGGCCACCTTCCGGCTTGGCCGGCGCCACAGGGGCGGGCACCGGGGTCTCGACGGCGGGCGGGGCGCTCTGCAGGCCCAGCCAGGACGCCAGGCGCTTCAGGAAGCTCGCGGGCGCACGTTCGGCAGGCGCGGCGCTGGGGGCAGCGGCTGCGGCTGGTGCGGGGTGTGCGTGGGGGCGGGCTGGGCCGGCGTGATGCCCTTGACCAGCGCCTCGGGGCGCGGCTTGGCATCGGCGCCCGGCGGCACCCAGTCCATGATGGTGCTCGGCGCTTCGACGAGCTCGAAAGAGGACTTGGCCTCTTCCAGGCGCGGGTCGTCGTGGCGCAGGCGCTCCAGGTGGTGATGCGGCGTCTCGAGGTGCTTGTTGGGGATCAGCACCACGTTCACCTTGAGCCGGGCTTCCAGCTTGGCGATGTCTGAGCGCTTCTCGTTCAGCAGGAACGTGGCCACTTCCACTGGCACCTGGGCATGCACGGCAGCAGTGTTGTCCTTCATGGACTCTTCTTGCAGCAGGCGCAGCACGTGCAGGGCGCTCGACTCGGTGTCGCGGATGACGCCGGTGCCGTTGCAGCGCGGGCAGGTGATGTGCGAGCCCTCGTTCAACGCGGGGCGCAGCCGCTGGCGCGACAGCTCCATCAAGCCGAAGCGCGAGATCTTGCCCATCTGCACGCGTGCACGATCCAGGTGCAAGGCGTCGCGCAGGCATTGCTCGACAGCGCGCTGGTTGCGGCTGTCTTCCATGTCGATGAAGTCGATGACGATCAGGCCACCGAGATCGCGCAGGCGCAGTTGGCGGCCGACTTCCTCGGCCGCTTCCATGTTGGTGCGCAGGGCGGTCTCTTCGATGTCGCTGCCGCGCGTCGCGCGCGCGGAGTTCACGTCCACGGCGACCAGGGCTTCGGTGTGGTCGATGACCACGGCGCCGCCCGAGGGCAGGGGCACGGTGCGCGAGTAGGCGGTCTCGATCTGGTGTTCGATCTGGAAACGCGAGAAGAGCGGCACGTCGTCGCGGTAGCGCTTCACGCGATGCACGTTGTCCGGCATCACGACGCTCATGAAGGCCGTGGCCTGTTCGGCGATCTCATCGGTGTCGATGAGGATCTCGCCGATGTCCGGCGAGAAGTAATCGCGGATCGCGCGGATGACGAGGCTCGACTCCAGGTAGATCAGGACCGGGCCGGCGTTTTCCTTGGAGGCGCTCTCGATGGCACGCCAGAGCTGCATGAGGTAGGACAAGTCCCACTGCAGTTCCTCGACGGTCCGGCCGATGCCCGCAGTGCGGGCAATCAGGCTCATGCCGCCGGGCACGTCCAGCTGGTCCATGTTCTCGCGCAGTTCCTGACGATCCTCGCCCTCGACGCGGCGCGAGACGCCACCGCCACGCGGGTTGTTGGGCATCAGGACCAGGTAGCGGCCGGCCAGCGAGATGAAGGTGGTGAGGGCCGCGCCCTTGTTGCCACGTTCTTCCTTCTCGACCTGGACGATGATTTCCTGGCCTTCGCGCAGGACGTCCTGGATGCGCGCGCCGCGCACGTCCACGCCTTCCTTGAAGTAGGTGCGGGCGACTTCCTTGAACGGCAGGAAGCCGTGGCGTTCCTCGCCGTAGTTGACGAAGCAGGCTTCGAGGCTGGGTTCGACCCGGGTGATGACACCTTTGTAGACGTTGCCCTTGCGCTGTTCGCGCCCGGCAGTCTCGATGTCAAGGTCGATGAGCTTTTGCCCATCGACGATCGCGACGCGCAGTTCCTCCTGGTGCGTCGCGTTGAACAGCATGCGCTTCATGGATGTGCTTCTCCGTAGGGTTGGCGCGTCGATGATCGACACACCGCCTTGCGGGCCATCCGGCGGGCAGACGAGCAGGAGAAACCGGCGCGCGCGAGAAGCGCACGCCCCATCAGGATCGGACGTGCACGGTACGCCGGCCGGCGTACGTAGAACAGGAGAGGTAGTGGGATCCGGACAGGCCAGAACGGGGCGCGGCCGGGTGATCGGCGCGGCGGCATTGCCCACGGCCGGCCCGCGCGAGATGGCGCGGCGGGCTGGAACGGGGCAAAGCGTCTGGGAAGGTCATGTCGGGACTACAAGCCGGGGGGCGCATGATTCGTGTCGCGGCTCTTGCATTCCACAATCACGGTAAGTCTCAGGCGCCCAAGTGCGTATACGACGGGTTCAACTGCTGGCGTCGGCGAAAGAGCGAACCACGCGCCGGGCTCTGTTGGAGCGGCGACTGCGCGATTGACGGCCGTGACGGCCCGAAGGGACCTTCGCGGGTGGGCGCTACAATGTGTCTGGCCCATCATGCTGGCACGCCGACGGAGACCATCGAAGCCGTCGTGAATCGTTATTTTTCACTGACAGCTGCGCGTCTCGACGCCAGGGCGTGATGCAACCCCGCGCCTGGTCCTTTTCCAGGCTCAATGATTATAGGCCGCTTTCCACATCGTGCAAATCAAGTCCTCAGACAACGTACCCTCGGTCCGCATGGTCGAAATCGGTCCGGAACACCACGGCCAGCGCCTGGACAACTTCCTGCTGCGGCTGTGCAAGGGCGTGCCCAAGAGCCACCTGTACAAGGCGATCCGTGGCGGTGAGGTGCGCGTGAACAAGGGGCGGGTTGCCGTGGATTACCGCATCAACGAAGGCGATCTCGTACGCGTGCCGCCGTTGCGTGTGCCGCAAGAAGTGCCGAAGTTCGTGCCTGCGGGCCACTTCCCCGTGGTCTACGAGGACGACGCCATGCTCGTCATCGACAAGCCCTCGGGCGTGGCCGCGCATGGCGGCAGCGGCGTGTCCTTCGGGGTGATCGAACAACTGCGTGCGGCGCGGCCGGATGCCCGCTTCCTGGAACTCGCCCATCGGCTGGATCGCGAGACCTCCGGCCTGCTCATGGTGGGCAAGAAGCGCACGGCGTTGATGGGCCTGCACGACGCCCTGCGCGAGGGCCGCACCACCAAGAAATACTTCGCGTTGGTCCAGGGCGATTGGCAAAATGCGCGGCAGCACATCCGCCTGCCGCTGCTGAAGTGGACGACACCCTCGGGTGAGCGCAGGGTGCGTGTGCACGAGACGGGCCAGCGCGCGCACACCATCGTCTCCGGCCAGGAGCGTCTGGGCGAGTTCAGCCTCGTCGAGGCCGAGCTGAAGACGGGGCGCACGCACCAGATCCGGGTGCACCTCGCCTCGAGTGGCCACCCGCTGGTGGGCGACGACAAGTACGGCGACGACGCCGTGCGCGAACGCATGGCGCGGCAATACGGTTTCAAGCGCATGTTCCTGCATGCGCATTCCCTGGCGCTTGCCCACCCGATCACGGGCGAGCCGCTGGCCTTCTCGGCGCCGCTGCCGCCGGCCTGTGAGCAGCTGCTCACGCGCCTGCGCGCCGCGCGTGCCGCTACCTCGACGGGAAAGACGCGATGACGTATTCGCTGGTGGTGTTCGACTGGGACGGTACCTTGATGGATTCGACGCCGGCCATCGTGGCCGCCATCCAGGGCGCGTGCCGGGACATGGACCTGCCTGTGCCGCCGGACGAAGCCGCGAGCTGGGTGATCGGGTTGGGCCTGGCCGATGCGCTACGTGCTGCGGTGCCTGAACTCAAGCCCGAGCAGTGGAAGGCCTTCTCCGAGCGCTACCGGTATCACTACCTCACGCGGGATCCCGAGTTGCGGCTCTTCGACGGTATCGAGGCGCTGCTCTCGGCGGTCGCCGCCACCGGTGCCTCGCTGGCCGTGGCCACCGGCAAGAGTCGCCAGGGTCTGGACCGCTCGCTCGACGCCACCGGCCTGCGCCCGCGATTCGATGCCACGCGCTGCGCCGACGAGACCCATTCCAAGCCCCATCCGGCCATGCTGCTGGAGTTGATGGACGAACTGATGGTGCCACCCGAGCGCACGCTCATGATCGGCGACACCTCGCACGACCTGAACATGGCGCGCAGCGCCGGAGTGCATGGGCTGGGCGTGACCTACGGCGCCCATCCGATCACCGAACTGCAGGCGTGTTCGCCTGCGGGCATCGTGCACAACGTCACAGAATTGTCGGATTGGCTGCTGCCGCGGGTGAGGTCGTTGGCAGACTGAGGGCGCAATCACACGCCCTGGGCCTCTGGGCTCTGGTTTGATCAAGGCCCGGCCGGTCAGCCTCTGGCGAGATAAAGAAACAATGTCGGCAGCTTGTCGAGTTCGGGCGGGGGGCTGCGCTTCCAGTCTTCGATCGTCTTGGTGCGCACCCAGGCGGCGTCGGTGGTGAGGGCCCGGGCCACGCATAGGCGGGTGTCGCCGCGCAGGTGCTGGGTGAGCGTAGCAAACATGGCGCGGTTGCGGTAGGGCGTCTCGATCAGAATCTGTGTCTGGCTGTGTTTGGCGGAGAGCTGTTCCCAGGCCTTCAGCTGGCGGGCGCGTTCGGCTTCCTGCACGGGGGCGTAGCCGTGAAAGGCAAAGCGCTGGCCGTCCAGTCCGCTCGCCATCAAGCCCAGCAGGATGGAGGAGGGGCCTACCCACGGCACGGCCTCGATGCCCAGCGCGTGAGCGGCGGCCACGACGCGCGCGCCGGGGTCGGCCACGGCCGGGCAGCCGGCCTCGGACACGAGGCCGATCTCCCCGCCGCGACGCAGCGGTCGCAGCCAACTGTCGATGTCGCCCGCCGATGTCTTCTCGGCGAGGGTGTGGATAGTGATCTCCTGGATCGGACGCACGGTGCCGACCTGCTTGAGGAAGGCCCGCGCCGTCTTGGCGTTCTCGGCGATGTAGGTGTCGAGCCGGCCGGCCACTTCCTGCGCTTCGGCGGGCAGCCAGCGCGTGCTGGGGGCGTCGCCGAGCGACACCGGAATCAGGTGCAGGCGGCCGGGCCCGTCGACGCGCGGCGGCGGGGCGGGGGGCGCTTCGGTCTGGCGCGCGTCGTCCGGCTGTTGTGTCGCGCTCATGCCGCACCTCCGTCGAGCGGATCCAGGCCGAAGCTTGCGAGCATGCGCGTGAGCGCGATCAGCGGCAGACCGATCAGGGCCGTCGGGTCGTCGCTGTCGATGCGCTCCATGAGCGCAATGCCCAGGGCCTCGGCCTTGGCGCTGCCGGCCGTGTCGTAGGGCGTCTCGGCCTTGAGGTAGGCGATGAGCTGGGCGTCGGTGAGCGGGCGAAGGCGGCAGTGCGTGATCACATCGGCCACTTCGGTGCGCGTGCCGTCCGTAACGGCGAGCGCACTGTGGAAGGCCACATCCTGGCCAGCCATGCGACGCAGTTGCGCAAACGCGTGGTCGAAGTCGCCCGGCTTGCCCAGCGCTTCGCCGGCGCACACGGCCACCTGATCGGAGCCGATCACCACGGCGCCCGGTGCGTTGACGGCGATTGCGTGAGCCTTGGCCTGGGCCAGCCGCAGCGCCAGGTCCGCCGGCGTCTCGCCAGGCAGCGCGGTTTCATCGACGCCAGGCGCCTGAGTGTCGAAGGGCAGGCGCAGCCGCTCGAGCAACTGCTTTCGATAGACGGACGTGGAGGCGAGGATGAGGCGAGGGCGGTCAGTAGGCATGCAGGTGTTGGCAGAGGGCGACGAGGCTGGCAGGCCCGGCGCGAAGCTTTGACGGGTGGCGACTTTTCGGGCTATCATTTTACGCTTTTGGTGAGCACTTGGCCGGTGGCTTTGAGTCCTCGCCGGTATCTTGCGGTGCTGCTCGGGGGTTGTGCGGGCGCGCGCAGGTAGGCTGCAACTCACCAAGCTGTAACTCAGTTGGCTGCATCTGGCAGTGCATTGCGTAGGCGCGTGACGACAAGCCCTCGGGGCCATCATCAGGACGCAGATCGAGATGCTTCTGTCGGGCGCGAATCGTGCCTTGGGCGCGCGGGCGTATCCCTGCGGGATCACGCTGCAGTCGCAGCCGGGACGCACGCCTGCCCGCAGATCGCCAGTCGCGCAGCGCTAGGAGACCGAATTCATGGCGAATCAGCACGAACCCGGAGCGGGCCGCGCGGGTGCGCGCGTCATCGACGCCTTCGACTGCGCCACGCGCGGGTTGGCCTACGATGGCGAAGTGCCGCTGGCCCAGTTCGCGCGGTTTGCCGAAGGGCTGCCGCAGCAGGCGGGTGTGGCGCAGTGGTCCATCCAGGGGGCCGTCGGCGCGCTGGGCGAGCCGTTGCTGCACCTGGCCGTGAAGGCGCAAGCCCAGGTCGTGTGTCAGCGCTGCCTGAAGCCGTTTGCCTGGCCGATCGACGAGGAGACCACGCTGCACCTGGTGCGCAGCGAAGAGGATCTCGAGGACGGCGACCCCGACGAGGCTGACCTCGATGGGTATGACAAGGTGCTCGGGTCTGTCCGTTTCGACGTACAGGCCCAGGTCGAGGACGCATTGATCCTCGCCATGCCGTATATTGCGCGGCACGACGTCTGTCCGGAAGATGCCGCAGACGAGCCCAGCCGGGAGGCCGATCCCGGACGCCCTCATCCGTTCGCCAAGTTGGCGGGCCTGAAGGGGCAGTTGAAAAAGGATTGAGTCCCCGGCTTGCCGCGGGCTTTTTGTGTAGTCGTAAACCAACACGCCGCGCTTGGCGTACAATGCGCGCCGTTTCCAGGAGTCATCATGGCTGTTCAGCAAAACAAGAAGTCGCCCTCCAAGCGCGGCATGCACCGTTCGCACGACTTTCTGACCACCCCGCCGACGGCCGTCGAGCCGACCACGGGTGAACTGCACCTGCGTCACCACATCTCGCCGAACGGTTTCTACCGTGGGCGCAAGGTCCTCAAGACCAAGAACGACGAATAACTCGCGGCCCGCTGGTCGTTCGCCCGCGGATATGATCCGTATCGCGATTGATGGCATGGGGGGAGACCACGGTCTGCCCGTCACCGTGCCGGCCGCCGTGGCCTTCGCTCAGCGTCAGTCGGACGTCCGTCTGCTGCTGGTCGGTCAGGCCGACGCCATCCAAGCCCGACTGGGCGACGTTCCTGCCGGGGTGCGCGAGCGCCTGGAGGTGGTGCCCGCCTCGGAAGTCGTCACGATGGACGACCCGGTCGAGGTTGCGTTGCGCCGCAAGAAGACTCGTCCATGCGCGTAGCGGCCACCCTGGTGAAGGATGGTCGCGCCGATGCCTGCGTGTCTGCCGGCAATACCGGCGCCTGGATGGCGATCACCCGCTATGTGCTGAAGACGCTGGACGGCATCGACCGCCCGGCGTTGACGGCGTCGCTGCCCAACGGGGCAGGCGGGGCCACGACCATGCTGGATCTGGGCGCCAACGTCGATTGCAGTGCGGAACATCTGCTGCAGTTCGGCATCATGGGCTCTGCCCTGGTGTCGGCGCTCGACCAGAAGGAGCGGCCGCGCGTCGGCCTGCTCAACGTGGGCGAGGAAGTCATCAAGGGCAACGACATCGTCAAGGAAGCCGCCGAGCTGCTGCGCGCCAGCACGCTCAATTTCCAGGGCAATGTCGAGGGCAACCAGATCTTCCAGGATCGGGTGGACGTCGTCGTGTGCGACGGCTTCGTCGGCAACGTGGTGCTCAAGGCCACCGAAGGCCTTGCCCGCATGGTGTCCGGCATGATCCGCCAGGAATTCAAGCGCAGCCCGCTCACCATGGCCGCCGGGCTCGTTGCCACGCCCGTGCTCAACCGCTTTCGCGAGCAGGTCGATTCGCGGCGCTACAACGGCGCGGCCCTGCTGGGCCTGCGTGGCGTGGTGTTCAAGAGCCACGGTTCGGCCGACGCCTTCAGCTTCGGCTGGGCGCTGCAACGCACGTATGACGCCGTCGCCGGCGGTTTGCAGGAACGTACAGCCGCCGCTGTTGCCCAACTCACGAAGGGCGTTCAGGAGACACGGGAATGACAGGATCGGTCATCGTCGGCACGGGCAGCTTCCTGCCGCCGCGTATCGTTTCCAATGACATGCTGGCGGCCGAGCTGGCCGAGCGCGGCGTCGAGACGTCCGACGCCTGGATCGTCGAGCGCACCGGCATCCGTCAGCGCCACCTCGCCGAGCGGGGTGTCACGACCAGCATGCTGGCCACCGAAGCCGCGCGCAGCGCCATCCGCGACGCCGGCGTCGAGCCCGCCGAGGTGGATCTCATCATCGTGGCCACCTCCACGCCGGATTTCGTCTTCCCCAGCACGGCCTGTCTGGTCCAGGCCAACCTGGGCATTGCCGGTGGCGCCGCTTTCGACGTGCAGGCGGTGTGCTCGGGCTTCGCCTATGCGCTCACGACAGCCGACAGCCTGATCCAGGCCGGCCGTGCCAAGTGTGCCGTCGTGATCGGGGCCGAAGTCTTCTCCCGCATTCTGGACTGGAACGATCGCGCCACCTGCGTGCTCTTCGGCGACGGTGCTGGCGCGGTCGTGCTGCGCGCCTCTGAGCAGCCGGGCATCATCGCGGCCAACCTGCATGCCGATGGCTCGCAGATGAAGATCCTGTGCGCGGCAGGCAACGTGGCCTATGGCGAAGTCATGGGCGATCCGTTCCTGCGCATGGACGGCCAGTCTGTGTTCAAGATGGCCGTCAACGTGTTGGCACAGTCGGCGCGCGAAGCCTGCGAGAGTGCCGGCATCGGGCTTGAACAGATCGACTGGGTTGTGCCCCACCAGGCCAACGTGCGCATCATCAATGCGCTGGGTCGCAAGCTCGGCATCCCCGCCGAGCGGGTGGTGATCACCGTCGATCAGCACGCCAACACCTCCGCGGCCAGCGTCCCGCTGGCCCTCGACACCGCGCGCCGCGATGGCCGCATCGGCACCGGCAGCACCGTGCTGATGCAGGGCGTGGGCGGCGGATTCACCTGGGGCAGCGTGCTGGCCCGTCTATGATCCTGGCGCGGCCGTCGCGGCCCGGCGCATGCCGGTGCCGGCTGGCGTCGCCCGCATGCGCCTACAGGGGAACTCCATGAAGATCGCTTTTGTCTTTCCGGGCCAGGGCTCGCAATCGGCTGGCATGCTCGACGCCTTCGCCGGCAACCCGGCTGTCGCCGACGTGCTGACGCGCGCCGGCGGCGCGCTCGGCCAGGACCTGGCCCAGTTGATCGCGCAAGGCCCGGCCGACGCGCTGAATCTCACCACCAACACCCAGCCCGTCATGCTCACGGCCGGCGCTGCGGTCTATGCCGCTTGGCAGGCCGCTGGCGGCCGCACGCCTGACGTCGTGGCTGGCCACAGCCTGGGTGAGTACACCGCGCTCGTCGCTGCGGGTGCCCTGTCGCTGGAAGACGGCGTGCGCCTGGTGCGCATCCGCGCCGACGCCATGCAATCGGCCGTGCCGGTGGGCGAGGGCGGCATGGCTGCCATCCTGGGCCTGGACGACGACGCCGTGCGCCGTGCCTGTGCCGAAGGTGCGCAGGGCGAGGTGGTCGAAGCCGTCAATTTCAATGCGCCGGCGCAGGTCGTGATTGCCGGCAACAAGGGTGCCGTCGAGCGCGCGTGCGCCGCGGCCAAGGCGGCGGGCGCCAAGCGCGCGCTGCCGCTGCCCGTGTCCGCCCCGTTCCACTCCAGCCTGCTGCGCCCGGCGGCCGACGTGCTCGCGCGCGCGCTCGCTGAGGTCACCGTGAATGCGCCGGTGATCCCCGTGCTGAACAATGTGGACGTGGCGAGTCCGGCCGACCCGGCCGCCATCCGCGATGCCCTGGTGCGCCAGGCATGGCATCCGGTGCGCTGGGTCGAGACCATCCAGGCCATGAAGGCCCAGGGCGTCACCCACATCGTCGAGTGCGGACCCGGCAAGGTCCTGGCCGGCCTGGTCAAGCGCATCGACGGTGACCTGACGGCGCTCGCCATCACCGATCCGGCTTCCCTGGAAGCCGCTCTGGCCGCCACGGCCTAACCGCGACCGCCAGGAATCATCCATGGATCTGCAAGACAAGATTGCGCTCGTCACCGGTGCCACCCGTGGTATCGGCCAAGCTATCGCCCGTGACCTCGCCGCCCGTGGCGCCCGCGTCATCGGGACGGCCACGTCCGCCGCTGGCGCCGAGACCATCACCGCTGCGCTGCAGGCGCACGGTGGGCGCGGCGTCGTCCTCAACGTCACGGACGCGGCTGCAGTCGATGCGCTCATGGCCGAGCTCGCGAAGGAGGGCGGTCCCGCCATCCTCGTGAACAATGCCGGCATCACCCGCGACACGCTCGCCATGCGCATGAAAGACGATGACTGGAGTGCCGTCATCGACACCAACCTGTCGTCGGTGTTCCGTCTGTCTCGTGCCGTGCTCAAGGGCATGATGAAGGCGCGCTGGGGCCGCATCGTCAACATCACCTCGGTGGTGGGTGCCAGCGGCAACGCCGGTCAGGCCAACTACGCCGCTGCCAAGGCCGGCGTGGCAGGCATGACGCGCGCCCTGGCCCGCGAGCTGGGCAGCCGCAACATCACCGTGAACTGCGTGGCCCCGGGCTTCATCGATACGGACATGACGCGTGCCCTGGGTGAAGGTCAGACCGAAGCCTTGCTCGGCCAGATCCCGCTGGGCCGTCTGGGTACGCCGGAAGACATCGCGCACGCGGTGGGCTTCCTGTGTTCGCCCGCGGCAGGCTACATTACGGGCGCTGAGTTGCACGTCAACGGCGGCATGTACATGAACTGATCACGCGACGTCCCCGCGTGACGCCTTGTCAGCTGTACGGCGGGGTCGTCCGAGGGGGCACGCAGCGAGCCGGAAACCTCCTGCTCGTCTTTTCCCGCCACCTGCTGCATCCTGCGGCACTTGGCTATAATTCGCAAGATTTGACTCTTTGGAGATCCGCATGGAAAGCATCGAACAGCGCGTCAAGAAAATTGTCGCTGAACAACTCGGCGTCAATGAGGCCGAAGTGAAGAACGAGTCCTCTTTCGTTGACGACCTGGGTGCCGATTCGCTGGACATGGTGGAACTCGTCATGGCTCTGGAAGACGAGTTCGAGACCGAGATCCCCGATGAAGAAGCCGAAAAGCTGACCACCGTTCAGCTCGTGCTCAACTACATCAGCGCCAACATCAAGAAGTAATGCGGCTCGGCGGCCACTCTGCGCGCCGGCTAGCCCAGGCGGGCGGGCCGCGGCGTATCAGGGTGGAACGAGGCGGCGCTTGCCGCCTCGTGGCGCTGGATTTCGGGGTTTTTCAAACGCATCATCACGCGGGCGCCTGTCGACCTGCGAGGAGCCATCAGTGAAGCGACGTGTCGTGATCACCGGCCTGGGCATCGTCTCGCCCGTGGGCAATGACATCAATACCGCCTGGGACAACATCATCCAGGGGCGTTCGGGTATCGACACGATCACCCGGTTTGATGCGTCCCCGTTCAATTGCCACATCGCTGGCGAAGTCCGCGGCTTCAACATCGAGGACTACATCCCTGCCAAGGATGCGCGCCAGATGGATACCTTCATCCATTACGGCATCGCGGCAGGCATGCAGGCCTGGCGTGACAGCGGCCTGGAAGTGACCGAAGAGAACGCAGCCCGCATCGGCGTGGTGGTGGGCTCCGGTATCGGCGGCTTGCCGCGCATCGAGGAAACGCATGCCGAACTGACCGCCCGCGGTCCGCGTCGGATCTCCCCGTTCTTCGTGCCTGGCGCGCTGATCAACATGATCTCCGGCCAGCTCTCCATCCTCTTCGGCATGAAGGGTCCGAACTACTCGGTGGTCTCGGCCTGCACGACCGGCCTGCACTGCATCGGTGATGCGGCGCGCCTGATCGAGTACGGCGATGCCGACGTCATGCTGGCTGGCGGCGCCGAATCCACCGTGTCCCCGCTGGGCATCGGTGGCTTTGCTGCGGCCCGTGCCCTGTCCACGCGCAATGACGATCCCAAGACGGCCTCGCGCCCGTGGGACCGCGATCGCGATGGCTTCGTGCTGGGCGAGGGCGCCGGCGTGCTGGTGCTCGAAGAGTACGAACACGCCAAGGCGCGCGGCGCGCGCATCTACGGTGAGTTCGTGGGCTACGGCATGAGCGCCGACGCGCACCACATCACGGCCCCGGATCGCGATGGCCCGCGTCGCGGCATGCTCAACGCGTTCGCCAACGCCAAGATCAACGTCGATCAGGTGCAGTACGTGAACGCGCACGGCACCTCCACGCCGCTGGGCGACAAGAACGAGACCGAGGCCCTCAAGCTCGCCTTCGGTGACCACGCGAAGAAGCTCACGATCAATTCGACCAAGTCCATGACGGGGCACCTGCTGGGTGCGGCCGGTGGCATCGAGGCCGTCTTCACGACGCTCGCGGTGCATCACCAGATCTCGCCGCCCACCATCAACCTCGTCAACCAGGATCCGGAGTGCGATCTGGACTACTGCGCCAACGCCGCTCGCCCGATGGCGATCGAGTATGCGCTGTCCAATTCGTTCGGTTTCGGGGGCACCAACGGGTCGATGCTGGTGCGCCGGGTGTAGCTTGAATCCACGCCAGGAAGTGTCCGGCCACCTGCGCACCCGCGCTCGCGTTCACCGCGTGCGCGGCTGGCGGCCGGCCGTGCGCCGTATCGAAGTCGATGCGACCGGCGCCTGGCGTTGGCAGCACCGCGATGGGCAGTGGGCCGGCACGTCGCCGGATGTCGTCGCGGTGGGGCCGTTCGGGCTCTGGGTGCATGTGGCCGGCCCTCGCGCCGATGCCGCGCGAGGCGCGTCGCGCCGGGTGGCGGCCACCGTCTGGCGCGCCTGCG
>NZ_JADCNH010000059.1 GCF_018904615.1 Verticiella alkaliphila
CCGCCTGCCGGGGTGCGGGGTGGCTCTGGCGCGCGCGCAGGCGGCGCGGGCCGGCTCGCCGCCACGGCGGGGTCGAGCTCGAAGCGTACCGTCACCGGCCGCTCGAACCACGCCGCGGCGATGGACGCGATCCGGCTGGAGAAATTGCTGCGGGCCCAGTCGAGCTTGAAGCGATTCGGCGCCCCCACCCGCAGCACAGACTCGTCTTCATCGAAGGCGAGCGGCGTCAGCGGGCGGATCCACGCGCTGATCTGTTGGGGAGGGATTTCCTGCTCCAGCTGATGGACGCAGGCTTGCCAGAATTTTTCCATCGAATGCGTGGCCCTTAAACCTCGATTTTACCGTGTCCGGGACGGGTTATCCACAGGGGAGGGCACGTACGCGCGCTGTCTTCCGTGAATTTGTCCGGGTGCAATCCCAATGCCTGCCTGGGGCGTCGTGAACGGCACGGCCCGGCGGAAAAAAAGCGCCCCGGGGACTTCTCCCCGGGGCGCAGACGCCGCCCACCTTGCGGCGGGCTGGACGGCAGGCGTCAGTCGTTCGAACCGGTGTCGCCAGCGGCCGGCGTGTCGCTCGAAGGCGCCTCGCCCGTGCTGTCGTCCGCCGGGGCGTCGACCGTGACCGGATCCATGAACGGATTGGCCTCGGCCTGCGCCGCCGCACGCTGAGCGTGCTCGAACGTTTCCTTGTCCTTGCGGGCGTCGTGGTACGCCATACCCGTACCGGCCGGGATGAGGCGACCGACGATGACGTTTTCCTTCAAGCCACGCAGATCGTCGCGCTTGCCCATGATGGCGGCTTCGGTCAGCACGCGGGTGGTTTCCTGGAAGGAAGCCGCGGAGATGAACGAATCCGTCGACAGCGAGGCCTTCGTGATACCCAGGAGCACGTTCTCATACGTCGCCGGACGCTTGTTCTCGGCATGCATGCGATCGTTCTCGTTGAGCATTTCGGAACGCTCGACCTGTTCGCCCGGGATGAAGGACGTGTCGCCGGCGTCGACGATCTGCACACGACGCAACATCTGGCGAACGATCACCTCGATGTGCTTGTCGTTGATCTTCACGCCTTGCAGACGATAGACGTCCTGCACTTCGTCGACGATGTAGTTGGCCAGGCGCTCGATACCCTGCAGGCGCAGGATGTCGTGCGGATCGGCCGGGCCATCGACGATGAACTCACCCTTGTTGACGACTTGGCCGTCGTGGACCAGGACCTGCTTTTCCTTGGGAATCAGGAATTCGTGGCTCTGGCCGTCGAAATCCGTGATCACCAGGCGTTGCTTGCCCTTGGTGTCCTTGCCGAAACCGACCGTACCCGTGACTTCGGCCAACAGACCGGCATCCTTGGGCGAACGCGCTTCGAAGAGCTCGGCCACCCGCGGCAGACCGCCGGTGATGTCGCGCGTCTTCTGCGATTCCTGCGGGATACGGGCCAGCACTTCACCCATGCCAACCTGTTGCGCATCGCGAACGGTGATCAGCGCGCCGACCGGGAAGGAAATGTTCACGGGATGATCCGTCCCGGCGATCTTCACTTCCTGGCCCTGCTCGTTGATGATCTTCACCTGCGGGCGAACCGTCTGCTTGGTCGTGCCACGCGTCTTCGGCGTGATGGCGACCAGGGTCGACAGACCGGTGATCTCGTCCATCTGGCGAGCCACGGTCACGCCTTCCTCGATGTTCTCGAAGCGGATCGTACCGGCGTACTCGGTGATGATCGGACGGGTCAGCGGATCCCAGGTGGCGATCTGCGCACCGGCCTTGACCGGGCTGCCATCGGCGGCCAGCAGCGTGGCACCGTACGGCACCTTGTGGCGCTCGCGCTCACGGCCGCTCTCGTCAACGATCAGGATTTCGCCCGAACGCGAGATCGCGATCTGGTCGCCACGCGAGTTCGTCACATACCGCATCGTGCTCGCAAAGCGGGCCGTACCATTGGACTTGGTCTCGATGGCCGACACCAGCGCTGCACGCGAAGCCGCACCACCGATGTGGAACGTCCGCATGGTCAGCTGGGTACCCGGTTCACCGATCGACTGTGCCGCGATCACGCCGACGGCTTCGCCGACGTTGACCGTGTGGCCACGGCCCAGGTCGCGGCCGTAGCAGGTCGCGCACAGACCATGACGGGTCTCGCAGGTGAGCGGCGTGCGCACCACGATCTCGTCGATGCCCAGGCGATCGATCACGTCCACCAGATCCTCGTCGAGGAGGGTGCCGGCTTCGATGACGGTTTCCTGCGTTTCCGGATTGACGATGTCGGCGGTCGGCGTACGACCCAGGATACGGTCGCGCAGCGGCTCGATGACTTCACCACCCTCGAGCAGCGCCTTCATCGGGAAGCCCTGCTTGGTGCCGCAGTCGTTCTCGATGATGACCAGATCCTGCGTCACGTCCACCAGACGACGCGTCAGGTAACCCGAGTTCGCGGTCTTCAGCGCCGTATCCGCCAGACCCTTACGGGCACCGTGGGTGGAGATGAAGTACTGCAGAACGTTCAGGCCTTCACGGAAGTTTGCCGTGATGGGCGTCTCGATGATCGAGCCGTCCGGCTTGGCCATCAGGCCGCGCATGCCGGCCAGCTGACGGATCTGGGCGGCCGAACCGCGGGCGCCCGAGTCAGCCATCATGTAGATCGAGTTGAACGATTCCTGGCGCGTCTCGTTGCCGTGACGGTCGGTGACCGGCTCGGTGGCGAGCTGCTCCATCATCGCCTTGCCCACGCGATCGCCCGCCTTGCCCCAGATGTCCACCACGTTGTTGTAGCGTTCCTGGGAGGTGACCAGACCCGACGAGTACTGCTTGTCGATCTCCTTCACCTCGTTGCTGGCTTCGTTCAGGATCACTTCCTTGGCGTCCGGGATCAGCATGTCGTTCATGCTGATCGAGATGCCGCCACGGGTGGCCAGACGGAAGCCCGACTGCATCAGCTTGTCGGCGAAGATCACCGTGTCGCGCAGGCCGCAACGGCGGAACGACAGGTTGATCAGGCGCGAGATTTCCTTCTTCTTCAGCGGCTTGTTCAGCACGGAGAAGGGCAGGCCCTGCGGCAGGATCTCGGAGAGGATGGCGCGGCCGACCGTGGTCTCGAAGCGCTTGATCTCGGGAATCCAGTTGCCGGACTCGTCCTTGGTGTACTCCGGCAGGCGCACGGTGACGCGCGTCTGCAGTTCGACCTGGCGGTTCTCGTAGGCGCGCAGGACTTCATGCACGTCCTGGAAGAACATGCCTTCGCCCTTGCCGTTCACGCGCTCGCGGGTCGTGTAGTACAGACCCAGCACGATATCCTGCGACGGGACGATCGAGGGTTCACCGTTGGCCGGGAAGAGCACGTTGTTGGAGGCCAGCATCAGCGTGCGGGCTTCCATCTGCGCTTCGAGCGACAGCGGGACGTGGACAGCCATCTGGTCGCCGTCGAAGTCGGCGTTGAAAGCCGCGCAGACGAGCGGGTGCAGCTGGATGGCCTTGCCTTCGATCAGCACGGGCTCGAACGCCTGGATGCCGAGGCGGTGCAGCGTCGGTGCGCGGTTGAGCATCACCGGGTGCTCGCGGATCACCTCTTCGAGGATGTCCCACACCACGGGCTCGTGACCGTCGACGAGCTTGCGCGCCTGCTTGATGGTCGTGGCCAGACCCATCATCTCCAGACGATTGAAGATGAAGGGCTTGAAGAGCTCGAGCGCCATCAGCTTGGGCAGACCGCACTGGTGCAGCTTCAGCTGCGGGCCCACCACGATGACCGAACGGCCCGAGTAGTCCACGCGCTTGCCCAGCAGGTTCTGACGGAAACGACCGCCCTTGCCCTTGATCATGTCGGCGAGCGACTTCAGCGGACGCTTGTTCGCGCCCGTCATCGCCTTGCCGCGACGACCGTTGTCCAGCAGCGAGTCGACGGCTTCCTGCAGCATGCGCTTTTCGTTGCGCACGATGATTTCAGGGGCCTTCAGCTCGAGCAGACGCTTCAGACGGTTGTTGCGGTTGATGACGCGGCGGTACAGGTCGTTCAGATCGGACGTGGCGAAACGGCCGCCGTCCAGCGGGACGAGCGGACGCAGCTCCGGCGGCAGCACCGGGAGCACTTCCATGATCATCCAGTCCGGACGGATGCCGGACTTCTGGAAGCCCTCGAGCACTTTCAGGCGCTTGGACAGCTTCTTGATCTTGGCATCCGAGCCGGTCGATTGCAGCTCGTTGCGCAGCGTCTCGACGGAGCGGTCGATGTCGATCGTGCGCAGCAGTTCGCGCACGGCTTCCGCGCCCATCAGGGCACGGAAGTCGTCACCGTATTCCTCGGTCTTCGCGAGGAAATCGTCTTCCGTCATGATCTGGCCGCGCTTCAACGGCGTCATGCCCGGTTCGATCACGCAGTAGGCTTCGAAGTACAGGACGCGCTCGATGTCGCGCAGCGTCATGTCCAGCACCATGCCCAGACGGGAGGGCAGGGACTTCAGGAACCAGATGTGGGCAACCGGGCTGGCCAGCTCGATGTGACCCATGCGCTCACGGCGCACCTTGGCCTGCGTGACTTCAACGCCGCACTTCTCGCAGATGACGCCGCGATGCTTCAGGCGCTTGTACTTGCCGCACAGGCACTCGTAATCCTTGATGGGCCCGAAGATCTTGGCGCAGAACAAGCCATCGCGCTCGGGCTTGAACGTGCGGTAGTTGATCGTCTCGGGCTTCTTCACCTCGCCATACGACCAGGAACGCACTTTCTCAGGCGAAGCCAGACCGACGCGGATGGCGTCGAACTGTTCGTCCTGCGTGACTTGCTTGAAGAGGTCGAGCAAAGCTTTCATAGCTTACATACTCCGGTATGTAGCGGCCCGTTCAGGGCCGATCGGCACGCCGCGCGTGCGGCCATGCGCGGCGTGCCGTAAAGATTCCAGTACTACTCACTGCGTCACCCCAACCCCACCCAGGGTGCCGCGGATCTGGCTCTGCCAGTCCGCCAGCACCGCCCCCTGGGGGGCGCGCGTCAGCGCGTAGGGGGGGGAAACTACGTGCGTTCGAGATCCATGTCCAGGCCAAGGGAGCGGATTTCCTTGACCAGCACGTTGAACGACTCGGGCATGCCGGCGTCGATGACGTGGTCGCCCTTGACGATGTTCTCGTAGACCTTGGTACGGCCCGTGATGTCGTCGGACTTGACCGTGAGCATCTCCTGCAGGGTGTAGGAGGCGCCGTAGGCTTCCAGCGCCCAGACTTCCATTTCCCCGAAACGCTGACCGCCGAACTGGGCCTTGCCGCCCAGCGGCTGTTGGGTCACCAGCGAGTACGGGCCGGTGGAACGCGCGTGCATCTTGTCGTCGACCAAGTGGTGCAGCTTGAGCATATGCATGTAGCCGACCGTGACGGGGCGCTCGAAGGACTCGCCCGTGCGGCCGTCGAACAGCAGCGCCTGGGTCTTGCCGCTCGCGAGCTGCAGGCTTTCGGCCTTCGGATCGGGGTAGGCGAGGTCCAGCATCTTGCGGATCTCGGCTTCTGCAGCGCCGTCGAACACCGGCGTAGCAAAAGGCATGCCCTTCTTCAGGTTCGTCGCCAGCTCGATCAGCTCCTCGTCGTCCAGTTCTTCCAGACGCGCGGGGGTGCCCGAGCTATTGTAGATCTCCGCGAGGTAGGCACGCAGCTTGGCAACCTCGACACGGCGCTCTTGCGAGAGCATTTCCGTGATGCGGTGGCCCACGCCCTTGGCAGCCCAGCCCAAGTGGACTTCCAGCACCTGACCGACGTTCATCCGCGAGGGTACGCCCAGCGGGTTCAGCACGATGTCGGCGGGGATGCCATCGGCCATGTGCGGCATGTCCTCGACCGGGACGATGCGCGAGACCACACCCTTGTTACCGTGGCGACCGGCCATCTTGTCGCCCGGCTGCAGGCGGCGCTTGACGGCCAGGTACACCTTGACCATCTTCAGCACGCCCGGGGGCAGCTCATCGCCCTGCGTGAGCTTCTTGCGCTTTTCTTCGTAGGCAAGGTCGAACTGGTGACGCTTGGCTTCGATCGATTCCTTGGCCTGTTCGAGCGCCAGGGCACCGCCTTCGTCCGCCAGGCGGATGTCGAACCACTGCCAGCGGTCCAGGTCCGTCAGGTACTCGGCGGTGATCGCCGCGCCCTTGGCGAGCTTGCGCGGGCCGCCGTTCACGATCTTGCCGACCAGCGTCTTCTCGATCCGGTCGAAGGTGTCGTTCTCGACGATGCGCAGCTGGTCGTTCAGGTCCTGGCGATAACGCTTGAGTTCGTCGTCGATGATGGCCTGGGCGCGCTTGTCGCGCTCAATGCCTTCACGCGTGAACACGTGCACGTCGATCACCGTGCCGGTCATGCCCGAGGGCACGCGCAGCGAGGTGTCCTTCACGTCCGACGCCTTCTCGCCGAAGATCGCGCGCAGCAGCTTTTCTTCCGGCGTGAGCTGGGTCTCGCCCTTGGGCGTGACCTTGCCCACCAGCGTGTCGCCGGCCTGCACTTCGGCGCCGATGTACACGATGCCGGATTCGTCCAGACGGTTGAGCTGGGTTTCGGCCAGGTTGCTGATGTCGCGGGTGATTTCTTCCGCGCCGAGCTTGGTGTCGCGAGCGACGACCGTCAGTTCCTCTATGTGGATCGAGGTGTAGCGATCGTCGGCAACGACGCGCTCGGAGATGAGGATCGAATCCTCGAAGTTGTAGCCGTTCCAGGGCATGAAGGCGACGAGCATGTTCTGGCCCAGGGCGAGTTCGCCCAGGTCCGTCGATGCGCCGTCGGCCAGCACGTCGCCGCGCGCCACCTGATCACCCCGGCGCACGATGGGGCGCTGGTTGATGTTGGTGTTCTGGTTGGAACGCGTGTACTTGATGAGGTTGTAGATGTCCACACCGACGCGGCCGGCTTCGTTTTCCTCGTCGTTGACCCGGATCACGACCCGGTTGGCATCGACGTAGTCGACCTTGCCGCCACGCAGGGCCTGCACGGTGGTGCCGGAGTCGACGGCCACGGTGCGCTCGATGCCGGTGCCGACCAGCGGCTTTTCCGGACGCAGGCAGGGCACGGCCTGACGTTGCATGTTCGAACCCATCAGGGCGCGGTTCGCGTCATCGTGTTCCAGGAACGGGATGAGCGAGGCGGCCACCGACACGATCTGCGAGGGTGCCACGTCCATGTACTGGACGTTGTCGCCGGAGGTCAGCATGGTTTCGCCCGCTTCACGGCAGGCAACCAGGTCGTCCACGAACGCGCCATCGGCGCCAAGCTCGGCGTTGGCCTGGGCGATCACATAGCGGCTCTCTTCGATGGCCGACAGGTAATCGATCTGGTCCGTGACCTTGCTGTCCACGACGCGGCGGTACGGCGTCTCGAGGAAGCCGTACTCGTTCAGGCGGGCGTACAGTGCCATCGAGTTGATCAGGCCGATGTTCGGGCCTTCCGGGGTCTCGATGGGGCACACGCGGCCGTAGTGGGTCGGGTGCACGTCGCGCACTTCGAAGCCGGCGCGCTCACGGGTCAGGCCGCCCGGGCCCAGTGCGGAGACGCGACGCTTGTGCGTGATCTCCGACAGCGGGTTGGTCTGGTCCATGAACTGCGAGAGCTGGCTCGAACCGAAGAACTCCTTGATGGCAGCCGAGATCGGCTTGGAGTTGATCAGGTCGTGCGGCATCAGGTTTTCCGTCTCGGCCTGGCCCAGACGTTCCTTGACGGCGCGTTCGACGCGCACGAGGCCGGCGCGGAACTGGTTCTCGGCCAGTTCGCCGACGCAACGCACACGGCGGTTGCCCAGGTGATCGATGTCATCGATCTGGCCACGGCCGTTGCGCAGCTCGACCAGCACGCGGATCGTCTCGAGGATGTCCTCGTGCGTGAGCGTCATCGGGCCCGTGATGTCGTCGCCACGACCCAGACGGCTGTTGACCTTCATCCGGCCCACGCGCGACAGATCGTACGCTTCCGGGTTGAAGAACAGGCGCTGGAAGAGGGCTTCGACGGCTTCTTCGGTGGGCGGCTCGCCGGGGCGCATCATGCGGTAGATCGCCACGCGCGCGGCGGTCTGGTCGACGGTGTCGTCCGTGCGCAGCGTCTGCGAGATGTACGGGCCGTGATCCAGGTCGTTCGTGTAGAGCGTCTGGATGGACTTCACGCCGGCCTGGCGCAGCTTGGCCGTCAGCGACTCGGTGATCTCGTCGTTGGCGTTGGCGAGCACTTCACCGGTGTCCGGATCCACCACGTTCTTGGCCAGTGCGCGGCCCAGCAGGAAGTCTTCCGGCACCGAGATCTGCTCGATGCTGCCCAGCTCGCGCAGGTGCTTGGCGTTGATGCGCTTGTCCTTCTCGACGATCAGCTTGCCCTGGCGATCGTGGATGTCGAAGCGGGCCATCTCGCCCTTCCAGCGCTCAGGCAGGAACGCCAGGCGCGCGCCTTCGGCTTCCAGCTGGAACGTATCGAACTGGAAGTATTGCGAGAGGATGTCCTCGTTGGTGAGGCCGATGGCCTTCAGGAGGATCGTCACCGGCATCTTGCGGCGGCGGTCGACGCGGAAGAACAGGATGTCCTTCGGGTCGAACTCGAAGTCCAGCCATGAGCCGCGGTAAGGAATCACGCGGGCCGAGAACAGCAGCTTGCCCGAGCTGTGGGTCTTGCCGCGGTCATGCTCGAAGAAAACCCCCGGGGAGCGATGCAGCTGCGAGACGATGACACGTTCCGTGCCATTGATGACGAAGGAGCCCGTCACGGTCATGAGCGGAATCTCGCCCATGTAGACTTCCTGCTCCTTCATTTCCTTCACGGTCGGCTTGCTCGCTTCGCGATCGAGCAGCACCAGGCGCACCTTGGCGCGCAGCGGCGAGGCGAAGGTGAGACCGCGTTGCTGACATTCCTTCACGTCGAACACCGGTTCGCCGAGCTGATAGCTCACGAACTCCAGGCGCGCCATCTGGTTGTGGCTGACGATCGGGAAGATGGATGTGAAGGCGGCCTGCAGCCCGTCTTCCTGGCGCTTGAGCGGTGGTGTGTCAGATTGCAGGAAGGCCAGATAGGACTTGATCTGGGTGTCCAGCAGAAAAGGAACGTCCTGCACGTCTTCGCGTTTGGCGAAGCTCTTGCGGATGCGCTTTTTTTCGGTGAACGAGTAGGGCATGAGCACTCCGACTCAGGTTGCGCGGGCCGCGGGCGGCGGCCCCCAAGGGGATGACGGATCTTTTTGTGTTTATGCGGGGGCTCGACAGGCAAGCCACTGCAGAAACACAAAAACCCGGCAGCCGCACAGGGCGCGGCCGCCGGGTGTTTGCCTCGGCGAAATTACTTGATTTCGACCTTGGCGCCGGCTTCTTCCAGCTTCTTCTTCGCGGCTTCGGCGTCGTCCTTCGACACGCCTTCCTTGATGGCCTTCGGGGCGCCGTCGACGGCGTCCTTGGCTTCCTTCAGGCCCAGGCCGGTCAGTTCGCGAACGACCTTGATGACGCTGACCTTGTTGGCGCCGGCTTCGGTCAGAACGACGTCGAATTCGGTCTTTTCTTCAGCGGCGGGAGCAGCGGCGCCAGGAGCGGCGGCCACGGCCACAGCGGCGGCAGCAGCCGACACGCCGAACTTCTCTTCCATTTCCTTGATCAGCTCGGACAGTTCGAGAACGGTCATGCCAGCGATGGCGTCGAGGATTTCAGCTTTGTTCAGTGCCATTTTCTAAGAACTCCGGGATATAGATTCAAAACTAGGTTTGGTGTCGCTGTCGGACGAAGTGGGCCTGATATCAGGCCGCTTCCTTCTGGTCGCGCACGGCGGCGAGGCCGCGCACGAACTTGGTCGGAACTTCGTTGAGCGTACGCACGAACGTGGCAATCGGAGCCTGCATGGTGCCCAGCAGCTTCGAGAGCAGTTCTTCACGAGACGGCATCGAGGCCAGAGCCTTCACACCATCCTGGTTCAGCACGCTGTTGGGCAGGGAACCTGCCTTCAGCACCAGCTTGTCGTTGGTTTTCGCGAAATCGGCCATCACCTTGGCGGCGCCCACCGGGTCGTTGCTGATGCCATACATCAGCGGACCGGCGAGTTGATCCGACAGGCCTTCGAAAGGCGTGCCAGCAATGGCGCGGCGAGCCAGCGTGTTCTTCAGAACACGCAGGTACACGCCCGATTCACGTGCTTTCTTGCGCAGCTCGGTGACGGAGGCGACGTCCAACCCACGGTACTCGGCGACGATGATCGATTGAGCCTTGGCAACCTTTGCCACGACTTCCTCGACAACGACCGCCTTCTCTTGACGATTGAGACTCACGGTTTGAACACTCCATCTAAGGATGCTGCGACTGCCCGTGAGGGCATCCGGAGCATCGACCGAATGCGGCGAACCTAAGTCGAGTTCTTATGACAAAGAAATCTTCTTGGGACCGCCGTCTGCGTTGGATCCGGCAGGTGCCGGGATTAAGGCCTCAACCCCGGGGGGAGGGGGCCTCCAACGGTCTTTGACAGCAGCACCCGGGACGCAAGACCCGGGTGCGGCCCAAAGTCTTTTACTGGGCGGCCAGCGTGGATTGATCCACGCGAACGCCCGCGCCCATCGTGGACGACACAGCCAGCTTGCGCATGTACACGCCCTTGCTGGTGGTCGGACGCGCCTTGTTCAGGGCATCCACGAGAGCGGACAGGTTGCTTTGCAGCTGTTCCACGCCGAACGACGCACGGCCGATCGTGGCGTGGATGATGCCGGCCTTGTCGGTACGGTACTGGACCTGACCGGCCTTGGCGTTCTTCACAGCCTGCGCCACGTCCGGGGTCACGGTGCCAACCTTCGGGTTCGGCATCAGGCCACGGGGGCCGAGGATCTGACCGAGGGCGCCGACGACACGCATCGTGTCGGGCGAGGCGATCACGACGTCGAAGTCGATCTGGCCACCCTTGATGCGCTCAGCCAGGTCTTCCATGCCAACGATGTCGGCACCGGCTTCCTTGGCGGCGTTTGCCTTGTCGCCCTGGGCGAACACGGCGACGCGAACGGACTTGCCGGTACCGGCAGGCAGAACCACCGAGCCACGGACCAGTTGGTCGGACTTGCGGGGGTCGATGCCCAGCTGGACGGCCACGTCGATGGATTCATCGAACTTGGCGGTGGCGGTTTCCTTGACCAGGTTCAGCGCTTCGCTGACGGGATACAGCTTGGTGCGGTCGATCTTGGCACGCAGGGCCGTGACGCGCTTTCCGAGTTTTGCCATGATTACAGGCCCTCCACCGTGATGCCCATGCTGCGGGCGCTGCCAGCGATCGTACGCACGGCGGCGTCCAGATCAGCGGCGGTCAGATCGGGTTCCTTGGTCTTGGCGATTTCCTCGACCTGGGCACGCGTCAGCGAACCGACCTTGTCCAGGTGCGGCTTGGCCGAACCCGACTTGATGCCAGCAGCCTTCTTGATCAGAATGGTCGCGGGCGGCGTCTTCATCACGAAGGTGAAGCTCTTGTCCGCGAAAGCGGTGATCACCACCGGAATCGGCAGACCGGGCTCCATGCCCTGCGTCTTGGCGTTGAACGCCTTGCAGAATTCCATGATGTTCAGGCCGCGCTGACCGAGCGCCGGGCCGATCGGGGGGGACGGGTTGGCCTTACCAGCTGGCACTTGCAGCTTGATGAAGCCGACGATTTTCTTCGCCATGCTTTGCTCCTAATGGGTACAAGCGCTGTCGCAAGCGCGACGGCTCCCCAGGGTGGGTACTGCGAAAGCCGCACCGGCGAACGCCGGGCGACAGGAAACGGTAGGGGTCAGGTCTTCTCGACTTGACCGAAGTCCAGCTCGACCGGCGTGGCACGACCGAAGATCGTGACGGAGACGCGCAGCTTGCTTTTCTCGTAGTTGACGTCTTCGACGTTGCCGTTGAAGTCGGTGAAAGGGCCTTCCTTGACGCGGACCATCTCGCCCACTTCGAACAGCACCTTGGGCCGGGGCTTCTCGACGCCTTGCTCCATCTGCGAAAGAATCTTCTCGACTTCCTTCTCGGAGATGGGGGTAGGGCGGTTGCCCGAGCCACCGATGAAGCCAGTGACCTTGTTGGTGTTCTTCACCAGGTGCCACGTGTCGTCGGTGAGGTTCATCTCGACCAGCACGTAGCCCGGGAAGAAGCGACGTTCCGTCACGGACTTCTGTCCGCTGCGCATTTCAACGACTTCCTCGACGGGCACGAGGATGCGACCGAAATCGGTCTGCAGGGCCGCGCGCTCGATGCGCTCGGTCAGGGCCTTCTGCACGCTCTTTTCCATCCCGGAATAAACGTGCACGACGTACCAGCGTTTGCTCATGTTGGATTCCGTGAAGTGATCAGGTCCAGCCCAGGAGCTGGCCGTAGAGGACCCACTCGATGAGCTTGTCGGCCAGCCACAGGAAAATCGCCATCACGGCGACGAAGGCGAACACCGTCGCCGTCATCTGGATGGTTTCCTTGCGGCTGGGCCACACCACCCGGCGCACTTCGTTGTAGGAATCCTGCGCAAAACCCAGGAATCGCCGGCCCGGCTCGCTCGTCATCGCGAGGGCGATAGCCACCGCAATGCCAACGAGGATCGCGCCGATACGCACGATCATGGGCTGATTCGACAGCACATAGAAACCAACCATGCCGGCCAGAAAGGCGATGATGGCCAGCGCTACCTTGACTTTGTCAGTAGCGCTGCTTACGGTTTGGACGCCAGGATTCGACATGATGCAACCAGACCCGGTCGCCATCAGGCGACCGGGTGAAAGATGGCAGGGGCAGAGGGAATCGAACCCCCAACCTTCGGTTTTGGAGACCGACGCTCTGCCAATTGAGCTATGCCCCTAGAACCTTCGGAGGAAAGACCCGGTGGAGGGTCTTTCTACAGGCGCCGGGAGATCACTCCCAACGCCTGGCGAAACTACTATTTTACTTGATAATCGTCGCAACCACGCCGGCGCCGACGGTACGGCCGCCTTCACGGATGGCGAAACGCAGACCTTCTTCCATGGCGATCGG
>NZ_JADCNH010000005.1 GCF_018904615.1 Verticiella alkaliphila
CCAAGGCGCGGCGGCAGCGCCCGCCGGTGGCGCCACCGCCGGTGACGGCGCTGCTGCAGGTCAGGCAGCTGGCTCAGGTCAGGCCGCGAACGCCCAGTGATACCGTGTCGCTCGTGGCGCCGCCCGTATCGGTGGGCGGCACGGCGAGCGCCTCACACGGCGCGCCTCGCGCGCCTTCGGGACCCTATCGGATAGGTTATCCACATGCCTCAGTTCTTCATCAGCCGCCCGATCTTTGCCTGGGTTGTGGCGCTGTTCATCATCCTTGCCGGGGTGCTGGCCATCCCGAACCTGCCGATCGCGCAGTTTCCGGCCGTCGCCCCGCCCAGCGTCACGATCGAGACCGTCTACCCCGGCGCCTCGGCCGAAACAGTGGACGAATCGGTCACGAGCCTGATCGAGCGTGAGCTCAACGGTGCGCAAGGCCTGCTCTACTTCGAAGGCTCCAGCGACTCCTACGGGCGCGCCACCATCACGGCCACGTTCGAGCCGGGCACGGACCCGGATCTCGCGGCCGTGGACGTGCAGAACCGCATTCGCCGGGTCGAGTCGCGCCTGCCGCAGAGCGTGACCCAGCAAGGTCTGAACGTCGAGAAGGCCAGTTCGAACTTCCTGATGGTCGTGGCGCTCAGCTCGCCCAACGGCTCGGTGCCGGCACCGGATCTGGCTGACTACGCCTCGCGCAACATCATCGAGGAACTCACCCGCGTGCCCGGCGTGGGCAAGGTGCAGCTCTTCGCGGCCGAACGCGCCATGCGCATCTGGGTGGACCCGGCCAAGCTCGTGGGCTACCAGCTCTCGCTGCAGGACGTGAACTCGGCCATCAGCAGCCAGAACACGCAGGTGCCTGCAGGCTCGATCGGCACCGCACCGGCCAGCGAAGGCCAGCAATTGTCCGCGAGCATCGTGGTGCGCGGCATGCTCGCCACGCCGGAAGAATTCGGCAACATCGTGCTGCGTGCGAACACGGACGGCTCCAACGTCTATCTGCGCGACGTGGCCCGCGTCGAGATCGGCTCTGAGAGCTATCAGTTCAACTCCCGCCTGAACGGCAACCCGGCTGCGGCCATCGGCATCCAGCTCGCCACGGGCGGCAACGCGCTGGCCACGGCCAACACCGTGCGCGAGCGCCTGGAGGAACTCCAGCCGTTCTTCCCGGCCGGCATCGAGTGGAGCATTCCCTACGACACCTCGCCCTTCGTGAGCGCCTCGATCGAGAAGGTGATCCACACCCTGCTCGAAGCCGTGGTGCTGGTCGTGCTGGTGATGTTCCTCTTCCTGCAGAATTTCCGCTACACCCTCATCCCCACCATCGTGGTGCCGATCGCGCTGCTCGGCACGTTCGGGGTGATGTACATGGCTGGATTCTCGATCAACGTGCTCACCATGTTCGGCATGGTGCTCGCCATCGGGATTCTGGTGGATGACGCCATCGTGGTCGTGGAGAACGTCGAGCGCATCATGGCCGAAGAGGGGCTGTCGCCCCGCCAGGCCGCGCGCAAGGCCATGCGCCAGATTTCCGGCGCCATCATCGGCATCACGCTGGTGCTCTCGGCCGTGTTCATCCCGCTCGCGTTCATGGGCGGCTCGGTGGGCGTGATCTATCGGCAGTTCGCCATTTCCATGGCGGTCTCGATCGCGTTCTCGGGCTTTCTCGCGCTCTCGCTCACCCCGGCGCTGTGCGCCACGCTCCTGAAGCCCATCAATCCGCAGCACCATGCGGATCGCAAAGGCTTCTTCGGCTGGTTCAATCGCTCGTTCACTCGCGGCACCCAGCGCTACCAGAATGGCGTGACGCGCCTCGTGCATCGCCCCCGGCGTTTCATGGTGGTCTACGCGCTCATCGTCGTCCTGCTGGGCTTTCTCTACCTGCGCCTGCCGTCGTCCTTCCTGCCGGTGGAAGACCAGGGCTACGTCGTGACCAACGTGCAGCTGCCCCCGGGCGCCACGGTGGAGCGCACGAGCAATTCAATCAAGCAGATGGAAGAGTACTTCCTTGCCCGCCCGTCGGTCGCAGGCATGGTCTCCATCATGGGCTTCAGTTTCTCGGGCGCCGGTGAGAACGCAGGCCTGGCCTTCACCACCTTCAAGGACTGGTCCGAGCGTGACACCACCGCCATGGCAGAAGGCAACATGGCCACGGGGACGTTCTCGCAGACGATCCGTGACGGGGAATTCTTCTCGCTGGTGCCCCCGGCCATCCCGGAACTGGGCAACGCGAGCGGGTTCACCTTCCGACTGCAGGATCGCGCCAACGTGGGTCGCGAGACGCTGCTGGCGGCCCGCAACCAGATGCTCGGGATGGCGAACAACAACCACCCTGTCATCGCGTACGCTCGCCCCGAGGGTCTGGAAGACGCACCGCAGATCCACCTGAACATCGATCGCGAAGCGGCCAGTGCGCAGGGCGTGCCCTTCGCCAACATCGCTGCCACGGTGTCGGCCGCTCTCGGCTCGAGCATCGTGAACGACTTCGCCAACGATGGGCGGATGCAGCGCGTGATCATCCAGGCCGACGGTCAGCAACGCATGACCACGGAAGACATCCTGAAGCTCAACGTGCTCAATGCGCAGGGACAGCCCGTGCCGCTGGACACCGTGGCCAAGGTCGACTGGACCAAAGGCCCGATGAGCATGGACCGCTACAACGGCTATCCCGCGTTCAAGATCGCCGGTGACGCCAAGCCAGGGCTGAGTACCGGCCAGGCGATGGATGCCATGGAGCAGATCGCGGCCCAGCTGCCGGCAGGCATCGGCTACGAGTGGACGGGCCAGTCGCTGCAGGAGCGCATTTCTGGCGCGCAGATGCCGCTGCTCATCTCGCTCTCGCTGCTCGCCGTGTTCCTGCTGCTCGCCGCGCTCTATGAGAGCTGGAGCATTCCGTTCTCGGTGGTGCTGGTGGTGCCGCTGGGCCTTCTGGGCTCTGTGCTGGCAGTGACCCTGGCCGGGATGCCCAACGACGTGTTCTTCAAGGTAGGTATGGTGACCATCATTGGCCTGTCAGCGAAGAACGCCATCCTGATCGTGGAATTCGCCAAGGACCTGTATGCCGAAGGGCATGGCCTGCTCGAAGCCACGATCGAGGCCGCCCGTCTGCGTTTCCGTCCGATCCTGATGACCTCGCTCGCCTTCACCATGGGCGTGATCCCGCTCGCCCTCGCCTCGGGCGCCAGCGCCGCCAGCCAGCGTGCCCTGGGCATCGGCGTGCTGGGCGGGATGATCTCGGGCACTCTGCTTGCCATTTTCCTGGTGCCGGTGTTCTTCGTCGCCGTGCTCAAGCTTTTCCGCGTGAAGTCGGGCAAGCTGCACCATGACGACGAAGACGATGTCACGCCCGTCCAGGCTCCCCAGAAGGAACAGCCGCATGCCGCACACTGATACCCTCGTTGCCGCGCCGGCCGTGCCCGTGCGCGGTGTGCGCCCGCCCCGCGCGGCGCGCATGCTCGCCCCCGTGGCGCTTGCCGTGCTGATCTCGGCCTGCTCGTTCGTGCCCAAGTACGATCGCCCGGTCGCCCCGATCCCCGCCGAGTGGCCCATTGCCGCCACCGGCGAGGGCGTGGCGAGCAGCGCGGACACCTTGTCTACGCCGGCCGCCGGCGTGGGCTGGCGCGCCTTCTTCCGCGATCCGCAGCTGCAGAGCCTGATCGCAAGCGCACTGGAGAACAACCGCGACCTGCGCGTGGCGGTGCTCAACATCGAAGCCGCCCGTGCGCAATACAACGTGCAGCGCGCGGCGCTCCTGCCCTCCGTGGGCGTGGGCGCCACGGGCACGCGCCAGCGCACGCCGGGCGATCTGTCGCCCAGTGGCGATGCCTCGATCGGCAGCCAGTATCAGGTGGGTGTGTCCATGCCCACCTTCGAGATCGATCTCTTCGGGCGCGTGCGCGCGTTGTCAGACGCCGCGCTGGGCCAGTACCTGGCCACCGAGGAGACGCGACGCAACGTGCAAATCTCGCTGATCTCGCAGGTGGCCGAGGCCTACCTCAACCTCATCGCGGCGGAGGTCAACATCGACCTTGCCCAGCGCACGCTGAATTCGCGCACCACCTCGCTGGATCTCGTGCAGCGCCGCGTGGATGCGGGCGTCGGCTCCTCGCTGGAGCTGAACCAGTCACGCACCCTGCTCGATACGGCACGCAGCAACCTCTTCGCGGCGCAGCGCGCCCGCCTGCAGGCGGCCAACGCCTTGCGCCTGCTCACGGGCGGCGCCGAGACGAGCACCGCCACCAACGCCCAGGCTGCGTTCATCCTCGGCGATCTGCTGTCGGACATCCCGACGGGTGTGTCCTCCGAGGTGCTTCTGGCCCGCCCGGACGTGCTGGCCGCCGAACAGCAGCTGCTCTCGGCCAACGCGAACATCGGCGCGGCCCGCTCGGCGTTCTTCCCGACGATTTCGTTGACGGCGATGTTCGGCACGGCCAGCGCCCAACTCTCGGGGCTCTTCGGCGGCGGCTCGGGCGCCTGGAGCTTCTCGCCCCAGATCACCGCGCCCATTTTCGCGGGGGGCAGCCTGCGCAATCAGCTGGCGTTGGCGGAAGTGCGTCGCGACATCGCGGTGTCGCAATACGAAGGCACCATCCAGCAAGCGTTCCGCGAAGTGTCCGACGCGCTCGCCGGCACGGCCACCTACAGCCAGCAACTGCAGGCCGAGGATTCACTCGTGGCCGCCTCGCGCGAATCGCTCTCGCTGTCGCAGCTGCGCTACGACAACGGCGTGGACAACTTCCTCGCCGTGCAGGATGCCGAGCGCACGCTCTTCCAGGCGCAGCAGCAACTCGTGTCCACCCGGCTCGCCGAGCAGGCCAATCGCGTGGCGCTCTACAAGGCGTTGGGCGGTGGCTGGTTGGAAAACACGGTGGCCGGCGGCACGAACCCCGGCACGCGCAGCCAAGCCCCTGCGACGGGCCCGGAGGCCCTGGGCCGCTGATGCGGGCGTCGTGCGGCGGGCAGTGCCTGCCGCTCGATGGATTCAGTACTCGATCGTGACGCGTTGCACGTTCGCCCCACTGACCTCCACCACCGGCGTCGCCAAGTGCACCACCTCCGGCGCAAGCCCTTGCGCCATGAACGGGGTGGCCACCAGCCCACGCGGCGGGTAGTCACTCGCCCGTGAATCCATCATCACCTGGAATGCCGTCTGCCGCGGGCAAGCCACCGACAGGGCGCGGTCCCGGGCCGGCGGCGATGCCACATCCGTGGCGCTCTGCACGGACACCCGGCAACTGGCCAGGATCATCGCCCCCACCTGCATGCCGTCCTTGTGCTCGCGCGCAAATCCCTGGGTGGACAGAACGAGGGCCACGCCTCCCAGGAGGGCGGTGATGCAACGATCCATGCGAGGCATAGTGAACCCGAAAGATGGTGAAGCCGGGCATGGCGCCAGCCTCGGGCCGGCCGAGGCTAGAAGGTGAAGGTGACGGTGACCATGTCGGTGTAAAGACCCGGCGGGACATTCTGACCGCTCGGAATTCTGCCGAAGACATCGTAGCTGCGGCTGACCGTACCCAGGAGCGACAGCGGGATACTGTCTGTCCTGACCGAGGAGCCGCCGGTGCCCGTCCCCCAGATCGTCGTCCTGCCAGCAGTAGTAAACAAATTGTAATTCAATGTTTTCGTGGCGCCAAAACGCATTCGCCGCGGCGTGAAAGAACCACCGGATCCCGTGCCGGCGTTCAGGGCAATCGAGACGGCGATCGTCGTGGGCACGGCCACCGACAGGCACGACAGCGTGATGCGGCCGGCGATATCCAGGTCGACCGTGGACGTGGGGTTGTAGCTGCCGAAGCTCACCGGCGTCGGCACGCTCGCCGAGCAGCTGCAGATGATGCACTGCGCCTGCGCGCCTGACGCGAGGCCCGTCATCCCCAGAAAGCCCAGCGTCAGGGCGCAGACACGGGTTCGCATCGATAAGGTCCCAGCAAAGGCAGAACGTCGTTGTCAGGCACTGCACCCACCGTGAAGGCGCACGCCGTGTCGTTACCGCGAGCCGTCCAGCGCTCACCCGCCCGCGGCGACTGGATGAATACTTTGCCCTCGTAACCGGACAGCGCCGTCTCGGCCCGCCCGGGGCTGCTGATCGTGAGCGCGGGCGGCAGGGGACTCCCATCCGGCAGATGGACGATGAGCGTGGCACTGCGTTCGCGCGAGACGGCGAAGCGCGCCGCCACCGCACCCCGAAAGCGCGGCACCACCGTGATGTCGTCCGAGGACACCGACGCGGCGATCGGCAGATCCCGATCATCGATGCTCAGTCGGTTGGCGTCGTAGGCCCTCAGGTCGGTCACGAGCGCACGACCCTCCTTGTTGGTGACGGCTGCGGGCTGGTTCTCGCGATACACGCCGATGCCGGGCGAATCCGGCACGGTGACCACGGCGAATCCATTGTCGATCCACCGGCTTGCGAAGGCCATGCCGTCGGCATAGCCCACGCCGCCACTGGCCAGCAAACGGCCCGACACGCCCTGGGATTCATGCACCGCCTGCGCCGTGAAGACGCCATGGCGCGTGCGCCAGCCGAGCTCGGCTTCGCGGCGGTTGTAGATGCCTTGCGAGGCCGCAACCCGATAGCCGATGCCGGTGTCCGCGGGCGCGTCCTGCCGGACCTCTGCTCGCCCGCCCCAGTGGCCGTCGCGCCGTTCCGCCGTGGTCATGGCATAGCGCCGCTCGCCCAACGGGAAGGTGAGCATGAAACCGACGCTCGTAGAGCGCGCATTGCCCGCGACCTCAGTCATCAGCGCGTAGGCATTGAGGTAGCCGCGTTCGAAGGCCGGTATGGCGTAGTTGGCCGACCAGAGCCGGACATCGCTGCCTTCGATGTAGCTGAGCCGGCTGAACGCGAAGCTCACTGTGCCCGCCCCGCCCAGCGAGACGCCGGCCACTGTCTGCCATTGCGTGCGTGGCGCGGTGCCGATCAATTCCTCGTCCAGTTGCCGGTATCCATCGCTCGCCCGTTCGTAGGTGGTCGACATATTCCAGGTGCGACCCATGCGTGCATAGCCGACGCGCCCGAGCACACCCTGCCCCCGCCCCTGGCTGCCCGCCACTGCGGCGGAGAATTCGCCCCATCGCGGCCACACCCAGGTGGCTCCCGCGCCACCGGCACGATGGCGGGCGTTGCCTTCACCATGCAGTTCCACGGTGAGCGAATCCGTCAGGCCATGGCGCCAGTTGGCCGAGACGATCGGCTGGCCATAGTCGGCACTGCGCACCCCGTAGTTGCGCCGTACGACCCCGGCCTCCACCGAGTAGGCCGTGAGGCCGGCGCGCAGCAGCTGCGAACTCACGTAGTACGGCGTCGTCACGGTGCGCTCGATGCCCGCCGGATCCCGGATCACGAAACGCAATTCGCCGGAGCCGGTGACCACGGGCAGTTGGTCGAGCGCGAACGGTCCCGGATCCACCTGGGACTGATAGCGCAAGGCATTGTTCACGTACAGCTCCACCGCGGAGGGCACGGCGGCCGACCCCGTGAACCCGGGCGTCGGGAACGTGATGTAGTCGGGGCGCAGCGCGAAGTCGCTCCCGTACTGGATACCGGCGAATCGCACGGGTGAAGACCAGTCGGCGTTGCGTGTCACGCTATCGCCAATCCTCAGTCGCCGCAGCCGTGCCGCGTCCTCGCGCTGGAAGTAGGAGTCCAGGCGCGTTGCACCACGCTGCAGGGGCGAGGAAGACACGACGCCGCTGTTGGACACGAGCCCCCAATCGTCCGAGATGCCGCTGTCGAAGTAGCCCGTGGCCGACTGCCCTGCCGGCGTGCGCTCCGCGGCCAGGTCGTAGTTCAGAAAGGCGCCGAACACCGTGCCGGTGGGCAGCGGCACGGATGCCGACGTCGCCTCCAGACGTTGGGGTTCCAGCTCGCCGTCCGGCACGGTGACGTAGAGCGTCTGGCTGTTTTCTTCGAACCGCACCTGCACGCCGGGCGTTGCCGCCGGTTCGACGAAACCGGCCGGCGCATTGGCACCTGGCGCAGGCAGCGCCGTCGGGCGCCAGCCCAGGCTGAGCATGTCGGCCGGGCGAAGGAACCAGCGATCGCCCACCCGCGCGGCGGTCACGAGACTGCCGGCGTCATAGCCGTTCACCACGACGGCGACGACAGCCAGCGCCATCGGCGTCGCACAATCGGCCACGCACGGTACATCGGCGGCCGGCGCTGCGAGGCCCGGGCCTGACAGGGTCAGCACACAGCCGACCGCGACGAGGACACGGACGAGTCTGTCAGCGGCTCGCCCGGCCCGCATGCTGCACGTCTACCGAGACCGGAGCGACGCCGACGTCGTAGTCGGACTCCACTTCGATGCGGATGGCCTGGCCCACGGGCAATGCGGGCAGGCTCACCGGCAGCCGCTGCGCACTGCCCGGCAGGACATACGCCGAGAGGCGTTGATCGGCCAGCGTCTGCCCCTTGTCGTCCCGCAGCCGCAGCCGCGTGACCTGGATGTGTCGCGTGCCCTCGTTGCCCAGCATCAGATCTGCACCGCGCTTGCCGTCGGACACGAGCTGCCAGCGCAGGTCAGGCGCGTTGCCCTCGACCGGCACGAAGATCGGCACTGAGAACCGCAGCAGGGTCTGCACGACCCCGGGCGGGCTGTTCTCGCGCGGCAACTCCTGCACGAACAGCCAATAGCTGCGCGCCGCGCCGGCATCGCCAGGCTGCAGACCGAAGCGCAGTACCTGGGCGCTATCCGGGGCGAGACGAAAAATGGCCGGATTGGCCAGCACATCGCGTGTCGGCGTATAGACATCCCCCGTGGCGTCCTGCGACCACGCCACGACATCCGCCTGCACGCCAATCGTCTCGTCACTGCCATTGCGCACCTCGAGCGAGGCGATGGGCCGCTCCGGGGACAGCTCGATCCGCGTGCTGGAGATCTGCAGTTGAGCAGCGAGCACGGCCCCCTGCGCAAGGAGCCCCGCCATCAGTGCCACGCCTGACCACGCCGCGCTGCCTGTCACACGCCTGGCACGGGCGCGCATCAGTACGTCACCGTGACCTGGACGGTATCGGTGAAGGCGTCGGCGGCGACGTTCTGCCCGGCCGGGATCTGCCCGTAGACGGTCAGCGCCGTCGGGGTGGCCAAGGCCGTGCCCGTGACCGTGGCGCCGGTGGCCGTACCCCAGTTCTGCGTGCGGCCGGTATCCCGGTACAACGCATAGTTGAGCAAGGCCGCCGTGTTTGTCGTCCCCTGCATCTGGCGGGTCGTGACGGAGCCACCGTGCAAGCCCGGGCCGAGCCCGACCGCGTAGTTGGTGCCCAAGGTGCAGTTGACCGTGACGGTTGCCGTGCCGTTGAGCGCCGCGGCGGCTGTCGGGTCGTAGTTGCCGAACGCAAGCGGCGTGGCTGTGACCGTGCAGGCCTAAATCACGGAAGCCGTGACGCTCAGCGTGGTGGTGGCAGTGGCTGCCAGGGCGAGCCCAGGAAATGACAGCGCGATGCCGGCCAACACCTTGATTTGCGAGGGACGCATTCTGATCATCATGTACCTCCGAGCGAAAAAGTCACATTGCGAAATAAAGCGATGTAAATTCAGCCATCGTCGTCGATAATGCCAAGCTTGCAAGCATCGGCTTCACACCCCCTCCTGCCGTACACAGCCAGTTGATTTCGGAGGCAAGCGCATGAACGGGGTTCATGCCGCCCGTGCCGTGATGCGTGATTCATCTTATCGCCGCCGATCTTGCCCGCCGCGCGCTGTGCCAAATCACGACTTGCGGCGCACGCTAACGCGCACATCACACTCGATTGCGTCGGCACACCTCCTGCTCACGCCCAGCCTTTCGGCCACAAAAAAGCCAGCCCGATACTGCAGCTGGCTGGTGTAGACCGGATGGTGGGCGGGCTTAGTCGAAGACGCCCGTCGACAGATATCGGTCGCCCCGATCACACACGATGAAGACGATGGTGGCGTTGCTGACCGTCTCGGCCACGCGCAATGCAGCCACGAGCGCACCTGCGGCGGAGATGCCGCCAAAGATTCCTTCTTCTGCCGCCAGGCGGCGCGCCATCGTCTCGGCATCATGTTGACTGACGGATTCCAGACGATCCACGGCGCTCGGGTCATAGATGCTCGGCATATAGGCTTCCGGCCACTTGCGGATGCCCGGGATCTGCGAGCCCTCTTCCGGCTGCGCGCCCACGACCTGAATGCTCGGGTTGAGCGCCTTCAAGGCCCGGGACACACCGGTGATCGTGCCGGTCGTGCCCATGGCGCTCACGAAGTGCGTCACACGCCCGCCGGTCTGCTCCCAGATCTCCGGGCCGGTGCCTTCCAGGTGCGCCAGCGGATTGTCGGGATTCGAGAACTGGTCGAGCACCTTGCCCTTGCCCTCGGCCTGCATCTTCATCGCCAGGTCCCGGGCGTACTCCATGCCGCCGGCCGAGGCCGGTGTCAGGATGAACTCCGCGCCATACGCCTTCATGGCGGCGCGGCGCTCCACGGACAGGTTGTCCGGCATGATGAGCACCATGCGGTAGCCGCGCATCGCGGCCACCATCGCCAGCGCGATGCCGGTGTTGCCACTGGTGGCTTCGATGAGGGTGTCACCGGGCTGGATGTCGCCGCGCTGCTCGGCGCGCACGATCATCGACAGTGCCGGACGGTCCTTGACCGAGCCCGCCGGGTTGTTGCCCTCCAGCTTGGCGAGGATGACGTTGCCGCGGGCGTCATTGGCCTGCCCCGGCAGGCGCTGGAGCCGGACGAGCGGCGTATTGCCGACCGTCTGCTCGATGGTGGGATAAGCGTGAGTGTCCATTGTTCAATCATACCGCCGCGCGCCTCAGCGATCGAACGGCGCCACCTCGGTGATGACCGGCTCGCTCCAGGCCTGGCGCGGGATCGGCGCGGCAGCGGACCGGGGTATGGCGGCGCCTGTGCTCTCACCCCCACCCACGCGAAGGCCCGCCGCCTGCAGGGCGGCGGCCCGCTTAGGGCCGATGCCGCGAATCCGCTCCGTGAAATCCTGCAGCGATAAAAACGGCCCGCTGCGAGCGCGCTCCTGGAGAATCATCTGGGCGGTCTTAGGACCGATGCCACGCAGCGTCTCCAGTTGCTCGGCGCTCGCCGAGTTCACATCCACGGCGTGAGCGGCCGAGGCCAGACCGAGCCCCGCCGCGAGCGCCATGGCACGCGCGGCCTGGTGAAAGCGTCGCATCCATTGTCCCGCCTGCCTGCCCCGCACGGCGGGACGTACCGGGTGAGGATGACGCGGCAGCGCGGGGACAGCGGGTGCGGCGGGCGCCGCAGCGAGAAAGGGGTTCACGGTCAACTCCAGACGGGACTGGCCTGCGGCACGCGACGCGTGTCCTCGCCAGTCAGCGCCATGGTGCCGTGAAGCCACCGGGGCTGGCCGTCATACTGCGTGCGAATTCCACTCGGTGCCAGCACGTACGCGGGCGTCCGCCCAGCGCGGCCTCGAGGCAACAACCCCGGGACACGCGCCGCCGGCAGCGCCGGATCAGCCGCCTTGCCGCGCGCGCCACCACCGCACGTAATCCGCCACGCCCGTGCTCACGTCGCGCATCGGCGCGGTGAAACCCGCGGCGCGCAAGGCCGTGGTATCGGCCTGCGTGAAGCTTTGGTAGCGCCCCTTCAGGTCGTCCGGAAACGCCACGTAGCGCAGCAACCCCTGAGCGACCAGGGCGTCGAGCGACAGCGCGATCTCACCGCGCTCGGCACGCAGCGTGTTCACCACCGCCACGGCCACATCGTTGAAGGGCTGGGCGCGCCCCGTGCCGCAGTTGTAGACGCCGGATGGCCCGCCCTTGTCGAGGAAGTGCAGGTTCACGGCCACGACATCCTCGACGGCGATGAAGTCGCGCGACTGCCCGCCGTCGGCATAACCATCCCAGCCGCCGAAGAGCCGCACGTGGCCTTCTGCGAGGAACTGGTTCATGTTGTGGAACGCGACGGAGGCCATGCGGCCCTTGTGCTGCTCGCGCGGGCCGTAGACGTTGAAGTAGCGCAGCCCCACGACCGGTGCCGTCAGTCCGTCCATCCGCTGGCGCAACACCTGATCGAAGAGAAGCTTGGAGTAGCCATAGACGTTCAACGGCTTCTCATTGGCCGGGTCCTCCCGGTAGACCGGGCCGGCGCCATACGTGGCCGCCGACGACGCATAGAGGAACGGCACCTTCGCGCGCTGACAGAACTCGAAGAGCTCCTGCGTGTAGCGAAAGTTGTTGTCCATCATGTAGCGGCCGTTGCGCTCGGTGGTGTCCGAGCAGGCGCCCTGGTGCAGCACGGCGTCGATGCGCGGCAGGCTGCCGTCCGCCACGCGCGCGCGCAGCGTGTCCTTGTCCATGTAGTCGGCAATGCGGCCATCGACCAGGTTGACGAACTTGTCGCCGTCGGTGAGATCGTCCACCGCGAGGATGTCGGTGATGCCGCGGGCGTTCAGGCCCTGCACGAGATTGCTGCCGATGAAGCCGGCTGCGCCGGTGACGATGATCATGCCAATTCCTCCGGATGGATCACGGATGTGCCGAGCTTGCCGACGACGATGCCTGCCGCACGATTGGCCCAGGCCATCGCGTCGCGCCACGGCAGCCCGGCCGCGCGGGTGACGGCGAGCGTGGCGAGCACGGTGTCACCGGCGCCGGACACGTCGAACACTTCCTGGGCCTGTGCATCCACGTGATGGCGGCCTTCTGGCGAAAAGAGGGTCATGCCCTGCTCAGAGCGGGTCACGAGCAGGGCTTCGATGTCCAGGCGCTGACGCAGGCCTTCGGCCAGCGTGGCGAGTTCGGCCTCGTCGCGCCAACGGCCCACGGCATCCAGCATCTCGGATCGATTCGGGCTGACCAGGCTGGCACCGCGATACCGGCCGTAGTCGTGGCCCTTGGGGTCGACGAGCACCGGCTTGCCTGCGGCGCGTGCCGCATCAATTAGATCCTGCACGCGGTCCAGCGCACCCTTGGCGTAGTCGGACAGCACGACGACGTCATGCTGGGCGATCAAGGGCACGGCCTGCGCGACCAGGGCATCGACCGCCAGCGCCGACGGGCGCTCCTCGAAATCCACCCGCAGCAGTTGCTGCTGGCGCCCCATCACGCGCATCTTGACCGTCGTGGGGATGGTGTCCTCCACCAGCGCCGCCGTGACGCCGTCGGCCGCTGCAAGACGCGCCAGCGCCGCACCCGGGTCGTCCCGGCCCACGACGCCCACGAGCGTGGCGTGCGCGCCGAGCACCGCGATGTTGCGCGCCACATTGGCTGCGCCGCCCAGGCGATCCTCGCTGCGCGAGACGTGCACCACCGGCACCGGGGCCTCCGGCGAGATGCGGTTGACGTCGCCGAACCAGTACCGGTCGATCATCACGTCGCCCACGACGAGCACGCGAGTGCGTGCGATCGCCTGGGCGGGAAACACGGAGTCAGTTGCCTTCAAGTTCTTCGAGCCGTCGAGGCGAGTAGGTTTCCCAGGCGTTGCAGCCCGGGCATTGCCAATAGAAACGCTGAGCGCGGAATCCGCACGCGCTGCAGGCGTGGCGCGCAAGGCGCTGGGTGTGCTTGCCGATGAGGCTGCGCATCAGCGTAGCATCCGCGTCCGACACCCAGGCATCGTCCGCATCCGCGGGTGCGTCGCCTTCCTTGGGCCGCTGCAACTGCGCTTGCAGCAGACGGTCCAGCCCCAGCAGCGAGGGCTGCTTCTTCAACGCGTCGCGCGCAAAATGCCAGGCGGGTGCATTGCCCTGGTCCTTGCTGAGCGCCTGGAAGATCGCATCGAACACGTCGAACGACGGCTGGCGCTGGTACACCGACTGCATGAGCGCCAGGGCCTGGTCCTGTGTGCCATCCTGGCGGTGGTTGGCAAAGAGCGCCGGCGCAGCCATACCTGCGAACTCAGGCTGCTCGGTCACCACGCGCTGCAGCTGCATGCGCTCGGTGCGCGCATCGTTCTCGAGCGCCGCAAGCCGGGCCCGCAGCAGCCCGATACGCACCCGGCTCGGCGCCGTGCCGCTTTCGGTGTCACCCGCCACGTGTTGCGCGGCGTCCAGGGCCACGTGCGCGGCTTCCAGATCCGGGGGCGTCGCCGCCAGCGCCGTGGCGGCCTGCTCGCAGTGATAATGCGCGGCCTGGGGCACCGGCTGATCCACCAAGCCCTGCAGCGTCTGCACCGCCTGGATCGCGCGGGGCCAATCGTGCTCGGCCTCGTAGATGCGGATCAGGGCGCGCAGCGCGTCGGCCGCGAAGCGCGTGCCCGTCAGGCGCTGAAAGCCATCCTCTGCGCGATCCAGCATGCCCGCCTTCAGGTAATCCTGGGCAAGCTCGTGCAAAGCCTGATCGCGCTGACGATCCGGCAGATCCGTGCGCTGCAGGAGGTTCTGATGCACCCGGATCGCACGTTCGAGCTCGCCGCGGCGGCGAAAGAGGCTGCCCAAAGCGAAGTGCAGCTCGACCGTCTCCGGATCGAGCTTGGCCACCTCGATGAAGGCGTCGATGGCGCGGTCGGGCTGCTCATTGAGCAGGAAATTCAGGCCGCGAAAGTACGAATCCGGCAGCTTGCGGGTTTCGGAGAGCATCTGCCGCACGTCCACGCGCGCGGCCACCCATCCCAGCCCGAACAGCACGGGGACGAGGATCAACCACCAGAGTTCGAAATCCACGATGCGCGCGATCTCAGAGCGGAGACAGCGGCGCGACCTCGTCCGGCGAGGGCGCGGCGTTGGCCTGGGTGCGCGCCGTGTGCTCGGCTTCGAACTGGCGCAGCCGCTCGTTCTCGCGACGCACCTTGGCAAGCTCGCGGCGGCGGCGCAGATTGGCGGGCACCGTGAGCAGAAGGCCGAAGATCGCGCCCACGACGAAGGTGGACAGCATGACCACGATGAGCGGCACTTCGGTCACGAGGTGGTCGGCGTAGAAGCGAACCGTCACCGGGTCCGTGTTCTTCAGGGCGAACATCAAAACCGCCACGAACACAAGCAGGCGCAGGCCCCAGACAACATAACGCATTGGTTCGCTCCGAATCCTCAAAACCGGGATTGTAAGGGCGAATGCCGGCCAAGCGAAAAGCCCCGCTGACAGGTCGTGGCGCGCCGCGTCTTCGGGGCATTCGGCCAGCGCGGCCCGAGCGCGCAGACGCCTTTCGCGAAGTCTGGCGGCCGCTCAATGACGCTCGGCATCGACCTGCGGAGCCGGCGTGGCGGCAGGCGGCACACCCTGGCTGAGTTGCACCGTGACCATACCCGCCAGGATCAGCGCTACGCCCAACAGGCGCGCGGCGCCCACGGGCCGCGCCGGCAGCCCCATCGCCCCGACGTGATCGATGAGGAGCGAGGCCAGCATCTGCCCGGCCACCACGGCGACGATGAAACCGGCCGCCCCCAGCTTGGGTGTGAGCACTAGGGCTGCAGTGATGTAGGCCACGCCTGCCACCCCGCCCAACCAGAGCCACGCCGGACCGTGCAGCGCCGCCCCAAGCATCGGCGCGGGTACGCGCAGCGCCAGCATCACAGGCAACACGACCAGTGCACTGACCGCAAGCGATGCGAGGGTCGCCCACAGCGGATGCCCCAAAGCACGCCCGAGCGCCGCATTGCTGGCGGCCTGAAATGGCACGGCGGCGCCGGCGGCGACGGCCACCAACGTGGGCAGGATTGCAGATACACACCAGGCAGCGGGCATGGCAAGACTCCTTCGATGAACGGGCACGTCAGGATGCGTGATCCACCGTACGAATGGAAATTCGTTCTGTGCACGTCTACCATTCGCGTCATGGATGAACTGAGACGGATGGATCTGAACCTGTTGCTGGCGCTGCACGCTCTGCTGGCCGAGCGCCACGTGACGCGTGCCGCGCTACGCCTGCACCGCAGCCAACCGGCGGTGAGCCATGCGCTGGCGCAACTGCGTGAGGTGTTCCAGGACCCGCTGCTGGTGCGCGAGGGCGCACGGTTGACGCTGACCCCCACCGCGCAGGCATTGGTACGCCCGCTGGACGATGCCTTGCGACAACTCAATGGGTTGCTGCGAGCACCGACATTCGACGCCGCGCACGCACACCGCCAGTTCCGGCTGGCACTGTCGGACTACGCCGCCCAGCTGGTGCTGCCCGGTCTGATGCGACACGTGCGCCAGCACGCACCCACGGTGGACATTGCCGTCACCCAGGCGAGCCGCCAGGCCATGCTCGCGCAGCTTACCGATGGTGAGATCGACGTGGCACTGGGCGTCTTTCCCACCGTGCCGGACGACATCGCGCGAGAAACGCTTTTCGATGAACAGTTCGTGAGTGTGGCCGATCGGCGTTCGCTGCCCGCACGCGGGCGCCTGTCGCTCACGGACTGGCTCGCGCGCCCGCACGTGCTGGTCGCCATGCGCCCCGGGGGTGACAACGAGATCGACATGGCGCTCGCCGCCGAGGGGCTGAGCCGACGCGTTGCGCTCGTCCTGCCGCATTGGCAGGCATCGACGCAGGTGCTGGCGGGGACCGATCTCGTGCTCACGGTGGCAAGCCGCACGCTCGACACGCTGCCGCGCAACACGGGTTTGCGTGCGTTCGCACCGCCGCTCGCCCTGCCAGGTTTTGCCTTTCATCAGGCATGGCATGAGCGGCGCCAGGCCGACCCCGGGTGCCGGTGGCTACGTGATCTGATTCGTGCCTGCACGAATGGCGATGGATCGCGCACGGCGCACGCGGACAAGGTGCGTTCGGCGCGCCCATAAAAAAACAGCCGGGGATCACCCGGCTGCTTTCATGTCCACGCGCTCGCGCAATTCCTTGCCCGGCTTGAAGTGTGGCACCCGTTTTTCGGGCACCATCACCTGCTGGCCAGACTTGGGATTGCGGCCGATGCGCGGCGGTCGGCACGACAGCGAGAAGCTGCCGAAGCCCCGGATCTCGATGCGCTGGCCGGCCTCCAGGGCCTGGGCCATCGCATCGAGCATCGTCTTCACGGCAAAGTCCACGTCGCGCGCTGCCAGTTGAGGGTAGCGCGCGGCCAGACGAGCGATCAGTTCCGACTTGGTCACAGGGCTGGGGCCGATCGACGTGACTTAGTTGTCACGCTGTTCGAGCTTGGCCTTGAGCAGTGCGCCCAGGTTGGTCGTACCCGACGACGCGCTGGCGTCGGACATGCGCTGAATGGCCGAAGCCGTCTCTGCGTTGTCCTTGGCCTTGATCGACAGCTGGATCGAACGCGTCTTGCGGTCGATGTTGACGATCATCGTCTCGATGGTGTCGCCCACGTTCAGCAGGGTCGTGGCGTCTTCCACGCGCGCCGAGGAGATCTCGGAAGCGCGCAGGTAGCCTTCCACGTCCACCGACAGGGTCACGACGGCGCCCTTGGGCTCCACGGACTTGACGGTGCCCGACATCACGGCGCCCTTGTCGTAGGTGGCCACGAAGTTGTTGAACGGATCGCCTTCGAGCTGCTTGATGCCCAGGGAGATGCGCTCCTTGTCCGTGTCGATGCCCAGAACCACGGCCTCGACTTCGTCGCCCTTCTTGAAGTTGCGCACGGCTTCTTCGCCGGTTTCGCTCCAGGAGAGGTCGGACAGGTGGACCAAGCCATCGATGCCGCCGGGCAGACCGACGAACACGCCGAAGTCGGTGATCGACTTGATGGCGCCGCGGACCTTGTCACCACGCTTGTGGTTGATCGAGAACTCTTCCCACGGATTCTGGCGGCACTGCTTCATGCCCAGGGAGATACGGCGACGGTCTTCGTCGATCTCCAGAACCATGACTTCGACTTCGTCGCCCAGGGTCACGACCTTGCGCGGATCGACGTTCTTGTTGGTCCAGTCCATTTCGGAGACGTGCACCAGACCTTCGATGCCGGCTTCGACTTCGACGAACGAACCGTAGTCGGTCAGGTTGGTGACCTTGCCGAACAGACGCGTACCTTGCGGGTAGCGACGGGCCAGGCCGATCCACGGATCTTCGCCCAGTTGCTTGACGCCCAGCGAGACGCGGTTCTTCTCTTGGTCGAACTTGAGGACCTTGGCTTCGACTTCCTGGCCAACGGACAGGACTTCGGAGGGGTGACGCACACGGCGCCAGGCCATGTCGGTGATGTGCAGCAGGCCGTCGATGCCGCCGAGGTCGATGAACGCACCGTAATCGGTGATGTTCTTGACGATACCCTTGACGATCGCACCTTCGTGCAGGGTTTCGAGCAGCTTTTCGCGCTCTTCGCCCATGTTGGCCTCGAGCACGGCACGACGCGACAGCACGACGTTGTTGCGCTTGCGATCGAGCTTGATGACCTTGAACTCGAGCGTCTTGCCTTCGTACGGCGTGGTGTCCTTGACCGGACGCAGATCGACCAGCGAACCCGGCAGGAACGCGCGGATGCCGTTGGTCATGACCGTGAGGCCGCCCTTGACCTTGCCGGTGATGGTGCCGCTCACCAGCTCGCCGGTTTCCAGCGCGGTTTCCAGGTTCAGCCAGGCCGACAGGCGCTTGGCGCGATCGCGCGACAGCACGGTGTCGCCGTAGCCGTTCTCGAGCGAGTCGATGGCCACGGACACGAAGTCGCCTTCTTCGACTTCGAGCTCGCCCTGGTCGTTGAGGAATTCCTCAAGCGGGATCAACGCTTCGGACTTGAGGCCGGCGTTGACGACGACGAAGTTGTGGTCGATACGGACCACTTCGGCGGAGATGACCTCGCCGGACTTCATCTGTTGATTCTTGATGCTCTCTTCGAACAGGGCGGCAAAGCTTTCCATGCCGCTATCGAGGGTTTGGTCGGAAACCGAAGACATTAAGGTAAGGTCCATGGCCGGAATTGGCCGGTTGCACACCGAAAACGGCGGGATTACCGCTGACGATGGAGTTCAAAAACCCCGGAAGTGTCAGATCCGAGGGGCTTGCTGCGAATCGGGGCGTGGTGATGTGCCCTACCCGGGAGCCCGTTCACGACGGGCTCGTGCCTGCATCAACGCTGCTGCATCAACCGGGATGGCCATACCATGCAAGTACCTGCTGCACGGTTTCATCGATCGACAAATCGGACGAATCGAGAATCCTGGCATCGGAAGCGGGCTTGAGCGGTGATGCCGCACGCCCGGTGTCACGCGCATCGCGCGCGCGCAGATCTTCCAGTAGGTCGCCTAGTGTAGCGGGGATCCCCTTTTCCATCAACTGCTTGTGCCGCCGGGCCGCGCGCGCCTCGGCACTTGCCAGGAGAAACACCTTCAGGCCGGCATCCGGGAACACGGCGGTCCCCATGTCGCGCCCGTCGGCCACCAGTCCTGGGGCCACGCGGAAATCCCGCTGGCGCTGCAGCAACGCTTCGCGCACCTCGGGGTAGGCAGCCACGCGCGAGGCGAGGTTGCCCACGGCCTCGGCTCGAATCTCGAGACTCACCGCCTCGCCCGCGAGCCGAATGCCGTCGTTGAAGGACACATCCAGCGTGCGCGCGACGTCGGCGACCGCGCGCACGCTGTCCGGATCGATCTCGCGACGCAGGCAGACCAGGGCCGTGAGCCGGTAGAGCGCGCCGCTGTCGAGCACGTGCCAGCCCAGCGCCTGAGCCACGGCGTCCGCCACGGTGCCCTTGCCCGACGCGGTCGGGCCATCGATGGTGATGACAGGAATCGTCATGCCACGAGCCCTCCATAGACGTCGAAATAGGTCGGGAAGGTCTTGCTCACGCAACCGGGGTCGAGGATCACGACCTCGGCCGGCCCGAACGCCGCCAGGGAGAAACACATCGCCATGCGGTGATCGTCGTAGGTGCCGATGCGCGCGCCAGCCGTCCAACCCCCCGCGAGCGCCGGCGGCACGATGGCGAGCCAGTCGTCACCTGCCGTCACGCCTGCGCCAAGCTTGGCGAGCTCGGTCTGCATGGCGTGGATGCGGTCGGTCTCCTTCACCCGCCAGCTTCCGATGTTGCGCAGGCGGCACGGGCCGTCGGCAAAGAGCGCCATCACGGCGGCCGTCATCGCAGCATCCGGGATCAGGTTGAAATCCGTGTCGAAGGCGCGCAGCCGGGCACCGTCGGCCACACTCGCCCCGCTCGCCTCGAGCCAGTCCGGGCCGGCCGTGACCTGTGCGCCCAGCGCCTTGACCGTGTCGGCAAAGGCCACGTCACCCTGGATGCTGTCCGCACCCACGCCCGTCACGCGCACCGGGCCACCGCCCAGCGCACCCAGCGCGAGAAAGTACGAGGCCGAGGACGCGTCGCCCTCGATGGCCAGCGTGCCGGGCGACACATAGGGCGTGGCGGGCACCGTGAACCGCTGCCAGCCATCACGCGCAACGGTCACGCCAAAGCGGCGCATCAGATTGAGCGTGATGTCGATGTAGGGTTTGGAGATGAGTTCGCCCTCGACCTCGACCTGCACCGGGCGCCCGGCGCGCACGGCGGCGAGCGGCGCGGCCAGCAGGATCGCGGTCAGGAACTGGCTCGAGACGCCGCCCTGCACGCGCACCGGGGCATCCAGGCGCAGCGCGCCGGCGGGCCGGATGGCCAGCGGCGGATACCCCGCCTGGCCCTCGTGATCAATCACGCAGCCCCAGGCGCGCAGCGCGTCGACCAGATCCCCGATCGGGCGCTCGTGCATGCGCGGCACGCCCGACAGACGGTACTCGCCGTCCGACAGCGCCAACGCGGCCGTGAGCGGACGAAACGCCGTGCCGGCGTTGCCGAGGAAGATGTCGGCCGCGCGCACCGTGAAGCCACCGCCGCCCACGCGCGTTCGCACCGGCGACTCGTCCACCGCCACGCCCAGCGTGCGCAGGGCCGCGAGCATCACCCGCGTGTCGTCCGAATCGAGCAGGCCGGTGAGCGTGGTCTCGCCTTGCGCGAGCGCGGCCAGGAGCAGCGCCCGATTCGAGATGCTCTTGGAACCGGGCATCGGCACGGTGCCGCGAGCGGTACGCACGCGGGGCAGTGTGAGGGCTTCCAGGCGCGCGTGCGCCGGGGCGGGGGTCGGGTCAGACATGATGAGATCTCGCAAAAGCCGCCGGCCCGCCATGAGGGCGGCGCACGGACGACGACTATCCGGATTAGACCAAAAAGGCGCAGAATGCGTCTTGCGCCTCGCGATATCGGCGGAATCCCGCCGGCCGGGATCCTCCCGCGCGCTGCGCTGACGCCCCCGCATTTGCCTCCATGTCCGTGTCTGCTGCCCCCTGCCCCACCGACTTTCGCCTGCTGACCCCTGAGGAACGCCAGGCCTCCATGCACGCCACGCTCGCCGCCGGCTGGAACGGTGACGATGATCTGTGGATCTTTGGCTACGGCTCGCTCATCTGGAAGCCGGAGTTCGCGCACACCGAACAACGCCTGGGTATGGTGCGCGGTTATCACCGCGCCCTGTGCCTGTGGTCGCGCGTGAACCGCGGCACCCCCCAGAACCCGGGCCTGGTATTCGGCCTGGACCGCGGCGGCGCCTGCCGGGGCATGGCGTTTCGCCTGGCGAGCGCAGACGTCCCGTCGGTCTTCCCGGCGCTCTGGGAGCGCGAGATGCCCTCAGGCGCCTACCTGCCGCGCTGGCTGCGGTGCGAAACGGCGCAAGGCGACGTGCGCGCCCTCGTCTTCGTGATGGATCGCAACAGCCCGGGCTATGCCGGTCAGCTCACCCGCGACGAGGTGATCGCGGCGGTGCGTCGCGGTTGCGGGCGCTATGGCCAGTGCGTCGACTACGTGGCCAGCACGGCGCGCGCGCTGCGTGAACACGGCATCGCCGATCATCGGCTCGAACGCATCGTGCACCAGCTCGACGTGGCTGCCGAGGCCGTCCCCGCCGGCTGATCGGCCGCGCCCGTTACACTGGTGCGACTGGCCCGGCGACTCGATGCCGGGCGCTCAAGCCTGACCCATCATGTCCATTGCCGACCTCCGTGAGAATTACGCCAAGGGTGCGCTGCTCGAATCCGACGCAGCGCAATCGCCGTTCGACCAGTTCCAGCGCTGGTTCGACCAGGCGCTGGCCGCCGCCGTCCCCGAGCCCAATGCCATGACCCTGGCCACGGTGGATGCGCACGGCCGGCCGGCCGCCCGCATCGTGCTGCTCAAGGGCGCCGATACGCGAGGCTTCGCGTTCTACACCAACTACGATTCCCGCAAGGGTCACGAGCTCGACGGACAACACCAGGCCGCCCTGCTCTTTTTCTGGCCGCAGCTCGAGCGTCAGATCCGCATCGAGGGCCGTGTCGAGCGCGTGTCGTCTGAAGAATCGGACGCCTACTATGCCAGCCGGCCCCTGGGCTCGCGCCTGGGTGCATGGGCCTCGCCGCAGAGCCAGCAGATCCCCGACCGCGAGGTGCTGGTGACTCGCGAGGCCGAAGCCAAGGCACGCTTTGGTGACGCCCCGCCTCGCCCTGAGCACTGGGGCGGCTATCGCGTCGTGCCGGACGCGTTCGAATTCTGGCAAGGCCGCCCCTCGCGCCTGCATGACCGTCTCACCTATCGCCCCGACGGCGAGGGCTGGCGCATCGCGAGGCTTGCGCCTTGAGCGGGCGCGACACCGGCGGCCGCGGCCGGGACGACACGTCGATGCTGGTGCCTGCCCAGGCCGATCCGCAGGCCGACCACGACACGGTCCTGCCGCCCGCGACGCTGCGCGCGCCGGATTTCGATGCGTCGGGGTTTCGCCGTGCCCTCGGCCGGTTCCCCACGGGCGTGGCCATCATCACGGCGCGCACGCCGGACGGGCAGGCGCTGGGCATGACGATCAGCTCATTCAATTCGGTCTCGCTCGACCCCCCGCTCGTGCTCTGGAGCCTGGCCAAGCGCTCCGCGGCGCTGGCGATCTTCGAGCAGGTGGACCGCTACGCGATCCACATCCTGGCCGCCGGACAGGCGGGCCTCGCCCGTCAGTTTGCCAAGCCGGCGGCGCAGGGCGACCGCTTCGCGGGCGTGCCCTGGGCACTCAACGAATTCGGCGTGCCGCGCCTGAAGGACGAGTGCGCCGCCTGGTTCGAATGCCACAACCGCAGCCGGTACCCGGAAGGCGATCACGTCATCCTGGTGGGCACCGTCGAGCGCTGCGGCCAATCCGAACGCTTGCCGCTGGTGTTTCATGCCGGCGGTTTTCATCTGACGCCGGACGAGGACATCCCGACGCCTTGATCCGGTCTGCCCTGGAGGAGCCTGCATGACCACCCCCGCCCTCACCGCGCGCCCAGGCGGCCGCATTCTTGTCGACCAGTTGATCGCCCATGGCGTGGACCAGGTCTTCTGCGTGCCGGGGGAAAGCTACCTCGCCGTGCTCGACGCCCTGCATGATGCGGACATCACGGTGACGGTGTGCCGCCAGGAAGGTGGCGCGGCCATGATGGCCGAGGCCCAGGGCAAGCTCACGGGCCGCCCGGGCATCTGCTTCGTCACAAGGGCCCCGGGGGCGACGAACGCCTCGGCCGGCGTGCACATCGCCCAGCAGGATTCCACGCCCATGATTCTCTTCGTGGGCCAGATCGAGCGCGGCATGCGCGAGCGCGAGGCCTTCCAGGAGATCGACTATCGGGCGGCGTTCGGGCCCCTAGCCAAGTGGGCAACCGAGATCGACGACGTCACGCGCCTGCCCGAGACGATCTCGCGCGCCTTTCACGTGGCCACGTCCGGACGACCCGGCCCGGTGGTGATCGCGCTGCCTGAGGACATGCTGGTGGAGATGGCGAGCGTGGCCGATGTGCCGCACTACGCGCCGGTGCAGCCCGCCCCGTCAGCCGCCGACATCGCCGCGCTGCGCGAGCGGCTTGCACACGCCAAGGCGCCCCTGGCGATTCTCGGTGGCAGCACATGGACGGCCGAGTCGGCCGCGTCGTTCATGCGGTTTGCGCAAGCCGCCGCCCTGCCCGTGGCGGTCTCGTTCCGGCGACAGATGCTGTGCCCTGCCAGCCATCCCAACTTCGTCGGCGACCTGGGGCTGGGCGCCAATCCGCAGCTCTTGCAGGCCGTGCGCGAAGCCGACCTCATCCTGATGGTGGGCGGGCGCTTCTCCGAAGTACCGAGCCAGGCCTACACGCTGCTGGACGTGCCGGTGCCGCGGCAAGCGCTCGTCCACGTCCACCCGGATCCCGAGGAGCTCAATCGCGTCTATCGCGCGACGCAGGCGATCAACGCCGGGGCTGCCCCCTTCGTCCAGGCGCTCGCGGGCGTGGACGCCCAGGCACTTGCCATGCCCGGACGTCAGGATCGCGTGCAGGCGCTGCATGCGTCGTATCTCGCATGGAGCGACACGGCGCGCATCGCATCGCCCGGCCGGCTGAACATGGCCGGCGTCATGGGGTGGCTGAACGAGAACCTGCCCGCGGACGCCGTGCTGTGCAACGGCGCGGGCAACTACGCCACGTGGTTGCACCGCTTCTATCGCTTCCCGCAGTACGGCACCCAGCTCGCGCCCACCTCGGGCTCCATGGGCTACGGCGTGCCCGCGGCCATCGGCGCCCAACGGCTCGATCCGAACCGCACCGTGGTGGCCTTCGCAGGCGACGGCTGCTTTCTCATGCATGGCCAGGAGTTCGCCACGGCGGTGCAGTACGACCTGCCGATCATCGTGGTCGTGGTCGACAACGGCATGCTGGGCACCATTCGCATGCATCAGGAGCGTCACTATCCGGGACGCGTCTCTGCGACGGATCTGCGCAATCCGGATTTCGTCGCCTACGCGCAAGCCTTCGGCGGCTATGGCGAACGCGTGGAGACGACCGATGCCTTCGGTCCGGCCTTCACCCGAGCGCGGGCGAGCGGCCGACCGGCGATCCTGCACTGCCTGCTCGACGCCGAGGCGCTCACGCCCGCCGCGTCGCTCTCGCAGATCCGCGACCAGGCGCTGCGCGCGAAGGGCTGATCCCCGGCGGTGATGGCCTGCCGGCACCGGGATGGTTGCAGCGGGCAGGACACCACCTCGAAGGCCGGGCAGATCGGGCTTGCCGCGCTCCGCCCGGCTCAGCCCAGCCGGGCGCGCGACGGCGGCGCCAGCGCGCCGATATTCATCGAGGCGCAAAGCCCTTGCACCTGCCGTTGCAGGATGGCGGCCACCTCGGCCCGACGCTCGGTCCCCATGCGGGCAGAGATCGCCGCCACGCTCAAGGCCGCCACCGGATGCTCTGGCGGAAACGCCACGCCGACCGCAGCCGAGCCGGGCGTGGCCACGCTATCGAGAAACGCATAGCCGTTCACGCGCGCCTGGGCCACGCCTTCGCGCAGCAGATCCAGATCGAAATCCCCGAATCGCGCGTACCGATGGGCATTGGCATCGATGATGGCGTCGGCCTCCACAGCCGGCAGCGCACTCAGGATCGCGAGCCCGCCTGCGCCCACGCCCATCGGCCGGCGAATGCCCACGTCCAGCGCCAGGGCCTTGATGGGGTAATCGCCCAGTGCCCGTCCCGTGCAGATCGACTCGGCGCCGCGCCGCTCACTCAGGTACGCCGTGTCCTGCGTGGCTTCGGCCACGGCGCTCAGGACCGGATCGCAGAGCTCGCTCAGTCGGTAGCGTGGCTGAGCGAGCAGGCCGAGCTCATAGAGCAGCGGTCCCAGGTGGTACTTGCGGCTGACCGGATCGCGCTCTACCAGACCTTCGAGCTCCAAGCGCTGCAGCATGCGAAAGCAGGTCGACAGGGGCAGCCCGCTCACGCTCACCACGTCGCCGATGCGCATGCCACGCCGCCCACGCGAAGCCACGACGCGCAGCATGCCGACCACGCGTTCGATGCTTTGTGTGCCGGTCCGTGCGCGCGACGCCTTGGCATCGGGGAGCGCCTGAGCGCCTCCCACGGGCGGATCGTCGTTCGCGCTGACGGTAGTCGACAGAGGATCCGGCAACGTCTTCTTTGATCGCGGCATTTCGTTCCCATGATGTGGAAAAACTGAGGGTAAGACCTGACCTCGCATCAGCGCGCTCATACCTATGATGTCCTCAATCCTGCCGATTGAAAACCCACATTGTGGGAATGAGGACGTCAGCCATGCCCCAGACCATGACCGAGAAGATCCTGGCCCGTGCCGCCGGCCGGGCGAGGTGCACGCCGGCGAGGAAGTCACCGCCCGCCCGGATTTCGTGATCGCCTATGACTTTCCCGGCTACACCGACGTGTTCTTCAAGGAGACGCGTGAAGACTTCGGCATTGCCCAGGTCGAGCGGCCCGAGCGCTTCGTGCTCTTCATCGACCACATGGTGCCGGCCGCCACGCCCAAGGAAGAAGAGCTGCACAAGGTGACGCGCGCCTGGGGTCGCGAACAAGGCGTCACCGTCGTCGAACGCGAAGGCATCGGCCACCAGGTGAGCGCGGAACAGGGCTACGCGGTGCCGGGGGCCTTCGTCGTGCACTTCGACGGCCACGTGAGCCAGCTGGGCGCCTTCGGTGCCTTCGCCTACGGCGCACGCAAGGGCATCATCGAGTCCTTCGTCACCGATGGTGCCACGCTCACCGTTCCCGCCACCGTCAAGGTCGAGCTCACCGGCACGCTGCGCCCCGGCGTCATGGCGCGCGACGTCTTCCACCATCTGGTGCGCGTCATGGGGCCTGCCTCCTGTCGATTCCAGGCGGTGGAACTCTCCGGCCCCGTCATCGACGCCATGAGCATCGAGGGCCGGCAGACGCTCTGCGGCCAGGCCATGTTCCTCGGCGCGACCACGATGCTCATTGCCCCGGACGAGAAGACTCTCGCCTACGTGCGCGAACGCAGCCGCATCACGCTGGATCCCGTCTATCCGGATGCGGATGCCGTATACGCCCACCACTGGAAGATCGACGTCAGCGAACTGGAGCCCATCGTGGTCGTGCCACCGAGCCCAGCCAACACGCGCAACCTGACGGAGTTCACCGGACTGGAGGTGCACAGCGGCTATCTCGGCTCCTGTGCGAGCGGGCGCATCGAGGACTTGCGCGCGGCCGCCGACGTGCTGCGTGGCCGGCAGATCCAGCCGGGCTTCCAGCTGCATGTCGTGCCTACCTCGCGCGCCATCATGGCGCAGGCCGCGCGCGAAGGCCTGCTCGAGACCTTGGTCGAGGCGGGCGCCTTCGTGAGCTCGCCCAGCTGCGACTACTGCTTCGGGCGCATCGCCACCATGAGCGATGGCCAGCGGGCCGTGTCCACGGGCACGCTCAACACGCCCGGACGCATGGGCAGCGTCGATTCCGAGATCTACCTGTGCAATGCGGCGGTGGTGGCGGCGTCCGCGCTCGAAGGGCGCATCGCGGATCCGCGCCCCTACCTCGCCACGGTGGCGAGCGCAGGCACGAACGCCGGGAGCACCACGCCATGAGCCTCACCAACCTCGCCGGCCGCGCGGCCTGGGTCTTCCCGGAAGACGACTACGACATCGACCTCATCGTCGGCGTGCGCAACATCAAGATCACCGATGTGGCCGAGCTCGCGTCGCTCGCCATGGCTGATTACACGCCCGATTTCGCAGCCGGGGTGCAGCGCGGCGATGTGCTGATCGGCGGCCACAACTTCGGCTACGGTCATCCGCACTACCCCGCCATGCGTGCCATGCGCCATCTCGGCATTGCCGCCGTGATCGCGGAGTCCTTCTCGCCGGGCTTTTTCCGCGGCGAGACGAGCATGGGATTCCCATTGATCACCTGTCCCGGCATCCGCGATGCCGTCTCGCGCGGCGATCCGGTCGAAGTGGACTGGGAGACGAGCCTGGTGCACCTGCCCGCACGTGGCCTCGCACTGCCCCTGCAGCCCTTCTCGGCGTCCGAGCGCGGCATGCTCGAGGCGGGCGGGCTGATCCCCTACCTCCAGCAACGCCAGGTTGCGGCCTGACGGCGCACCTTCCCGCCGCCGGCCGCACCCGAGGCGGCAAGCACCCAACCGGACCTCGCAGCGAGCCAAGGGCAAGCCGATGTATCCGAATCCTTTCCAGACCTGGAGACATTGATGACCGCCAATCGCCAACTGCTGCGCCAGCGCGTCGACCAAGGCTCGACATTCTGGTTCGGCGGCGCGCAGGATGCGCTGACCGCTCTGCTCGTGGACCAGTCCGACCTGGACGGGATCTTCACCACGGGCTTCGGCATCAGCGCCGCGCTGCTCGGCCAGCCCGACATGGAGCTCTACACGCTATCCGAGAACGCCTGCGTGGTGGACCGCATCGCCCACGTCGTGCGCAAGCCCATCTTCGCCGACGCGGATACGGGCTACGGCAACGTGCTGAACGTGGGCCGCACCGTGCGCCTCCTGGAGAAGGCCGGGGTGGCCGCGCTGTCGCTGGAGGACCAGGTGAGCCCCAAGCGCTGTCCCGCGGCGGCCACCGCGTCCATCGTGGTGCCGATGGCCGATGCCGTGGCCCGCATCCACGCGGCGGTGGACGCCCGCCAGGATCCGGACCTCGTCATCGTCGCCCGCACCGATGCCATGGATCCCGCCGAGGCGATCGAGCGCGCCGCCCGCTATGCCGAGGCGGGCGCCGACGTCATCCAGCCCATTTCGCGCACCTTCGAGAGCTACGCCCAGCTCACGCAGCTGCGTGAGGCCTGCGGCCGGCGACTGTCCTTGCAACTCATGGCCGGCACCTGGATGGCCGGGCTGAGCCGCGCGCAGATCGAGGCCGTGGCGGCTTTCGCGACCTACCCCATTGCCAGCCTCATGACGGTGGTCGCGGGCGTGCAGGCCAACCTGGCCGAACTCGCTGCACGCCGCTCGGGAGACGCCGGCAACCTGCCCGCCGCACAAGTGAGCATGGCGCAGTTCAAGACGCTGATCGGCTGGCACGAGCTCGAAGCCTGCCAGCAGCGCCTGGAGCATCCCGAGACGCGCTGAGCCAGCGCGCAGCCAGACACGCTACCCCAACCATCACAAGCCCGGCCACCGGGCATCTGCAGGAGGAGACATGTCACCCATCGCTCACTGGCGTCGCGCCGTGCTGGCCGCATCGACCGCCCTCATCGCCCTGGGCAGCCCCGCTGCCATGGCCCAGGAGGTGAAGTTCCCGACCAAGCCGATCCGGCTCATCGTGCCCTATCCGCCCGGCGGCGCCACCGACGTGGCCGCCCGCATGCTGAGCCCTCGCCTGCAGGCCGAGCTCGGCCAGACCGTCGTGGTCGAGAACCGGCCCGGCGCTGGCGGCAACATTGCCATGAGCCACGTGCGCCAGAGCGACCCCGACGGTTACACGCTGGCCATGACGCTCACCGGCATGCTGTCGATCAACCCGGTGATCTACCAACAAAGCGGCTTCACCGCGCAAGACTTCGCCCCGGTGGCGCGAGTCTCGCTGGCTCCCCTGCTGCTCGTGGTGCCCGAAAACTCGCCACATCGTGACGTCAAGTCGCTCATCGAGGCCGGCAAGAAGGCGGGCAAGGACGGCATGCCGTACGGGTCCGCAGGTGCTGGCGGGCTGTCGCACCTGGCCTCGGAGGGCATCAACGCCCATGCAGATGGCAACTTCACGCACGTACCGTACAAGGGCGGCTCCCCACTCGTGCAGGCGCTGATGGCAGGCGAGGTGTCCTGGGGCCTGCTTGGCACGGCAGACGCGCGCAGCTTCGTGCAGTCCGGCAAGCTGCGAGCCATCGGCCAGTTGCGCCAGGATCGCTCCGAACTTTGGCCCGACATTCCGACACTGACGGAACAGGGCTATCCGGGCGGCGTGGACTTCGACGTGTGGTTCGGCGTGGTGGCCCCGGCCAAGACCCCTGCGCCCGTGCTGGCCCTGCTCAACGAACGCATCGCCGCGATCGTGGCCGAGCCGGACTTCCGCCAGCGCCTGCACGACCTGGGCGGCGTGGCCCCGGCCAGCGGCAATGCCGCATCGGACTTCACGGCGGTGCTCGAGCGCGAGCTGAGCGTGCTGCCCAAGGCAGCCCAGGACGCCGGGCTCAAGATGGACTGATTGACGCGCGGGCCATGCAGCGACAGGCGGACGGCCCGCGCTCGGCGGCCGGGTCAGCGCCTGAGCGTCACTTTGCTCGGCGCTCAGGCGATCGGCGCCATGCGCCAGCAACGCCACTCTAGGGATACTCCCTAATAACATCCCGCGCGCAGGCTCAGTAATCTCCGGTTTCCGGGCCACCGGCCCGACCCTGGATGAAACGACCATGAACACGCTCTGGAGCCAGCGGCTGCGGCTCAGCCTGATCGGTGTAGCCCTCCTGGCGGCGCCTGCCGCCCCGGTGCTCGCCGCGGACTTCCCCGCGCGCGACGTCACATGGTGATCCCCTTCCCGCCGGGTGGCACGACGGACATCGTCGGCCGCCTCGTGGCGGCGGACCTGGGCAAAGCCTGGGGCCGCACCGTCATCGTCGACAACAAGGGCGGTGCGGGCGGCAACATCGGCACGGCCGACGTTGCCCGCGCCAAGAACGACGGCTACACGCTGCTGATGGGTACCGTCGGCACGCAGTCGATCAATCAGTATCTCTACGCCAACCTGCCCTTCGATCCCGCCAAGGACTTCGTGCCGGTCGCGCTGGCGGCAGCCGTGCCCAATGTCCTCGTGCTCAACCCCGCCTTTGCCGAGCGCAACAAGATCGACTCGGTCAAGGCCCTCATCGACTACCTCAAGGCCAATCCAGGCAAGGCCAACGCCGGCTCCAGCGGCAACGGCACGTCGATCCACCTGGCCGCCGAGCTCTTCAAGAGCATGACGGGCACGCAGTTCGAGCACGTCCCGTTCCGGGGCAGCGGCCCCGCCGTGACAGCGCTGATGGCGGGCGACGTGGATTTCATGTTCGACAACCTGCCGTCCTCGATGGGCGGCATCCAGGGCGGCCGCCTGAAGGCGATCGCCGTGACGAGCCCGGAACGCTTCCCCGGCATGCCTGACGTGCCGACGATTGCGGAAACGGTGCCTGGCTTTGACGCCACCAGCTGGTTCGGCGTCATGGCACCTGCCGGCACGCCGCAGGACGTCATCGACACGCTCAACAAGGCGATCGTCGACGCTGCCAAGGGCGAAGACCTGAAGGCCCAATTCATGAAGCAAGGCGCCTTGCCCTCGGAGATGACCCCGGCCGAGTTCGCCGAGTACATCAAGTCCGAGCAGACGAAGTGGTCCAAGGTCGTGAAGGAATCCGGCGCACGGATCGACTGATGGCGCATGGGCGGGGGCGTGCCATCGGACGCCACCTGCCCTGCCGTGACACTCAGATACAAATCTGCTGCCGAGTGTTTGACACAAGCCTTAAAAACTTGCTATAGTTCTTTTCTCGCAACGCGACGCGCAGCTCTCCGGGAGGCGCGACGCCAAGTAGAGAATGCGGGAGTAGCTCAGTTGGTAGAGCGCAACCTTGCCAAGGTTGAGGTCGCGAGTTCGAGACTCGTCTCCCGCTCCAAATTTTGATCCACAGACTTCTACTGGGGTCTGTAGGTCATTGAAAAAAGGAGCTTCGGCTCCTTTTTTCATTCCAGCGAGTGCCACGGAAATCCACCCACAGCTACCGTTTTTGAGTGACCAAATAAGGCACAAGAATATGGGTGGGTTGGCTACCGGATAGTTGCTGGGGCTGAGCGGGAACCATGACGAGCATAGGGCCTAAGTCATTACTTAGGAGTCTCGAAATGGCGCTCTCTGATCTGACCGTCCGGCAGGCGAAGACCACCGGAAAACGCTACACCCTCTCCGACAACGACTGCCTGGGCCTGATGGTCTCAGCCGCAGGCGGCAAGTCATGGCAATTCCGCTACTACTGGCTGGGCAAGCAAAAGCGCCTGTGCCTGGGTGGCTATCCTGCCCTCAGCCTGCGCGAGGCCCGGACCGAGCGGGACAAGGCCCAGGCCCTGCTCGCCAGGGGGATCGATCCCCAGGTCGAGCGCGACCAGAAACGGCACGCGGCCAAGCTGGCGGGCGAATACACCTTCAAGACCGTCTTCGATGCTTGGGTAGAGCATCGCCGCAAGGAACTCAAGGAAGGCCGTCAGAGCACGCTTTCCCAGATCCTGCGCATCTTCAACAAGGACGTGCTGCCCACTCTGGGAAAGATGTCGATCTACGACATTCGTCGCCCCCAGCTCCTGGGCGTCCTGGCGGCGATCGAGAAGCGCAAGGCGTTCACCACCGCCGAGAAAGTCCGCACCTGGTTCAACCAGATGTTCCGATATGCGCTGGTCATCGCCGAGGGACTGGAAGTCAACCCGGCCGCGGACCTGGACGTGGTGGCCGAGCCCAAGCCCCCGGTGGCCCACAACCCCTACCTGCACCTGCCCGAGATGCCCGAGTTCCTTCAGAGGCTCCGGCTCTACAACCCCCGTGGCTGGCAGACCCAGCTTGGCGTCCGGCTACTGTTCCTGACCGGGGTGCGCACCGGCGAACTGCGGTTGGCCGAACCTGAACAGTTCGACCTCGACAGGGGCTTGTGGATCATCCCGCCGCAGATCGTCAAGCAGCTCCAGGACGAAATGCGCAAGGCGGGGAAGCGGCCGCAGGACGTGCCCCCCTATATCGTGCCGCTGTCCCTGCAGGCCATCGAGATCGTCCGCTACCTCCTGGGCGCAATGCGGCCGGCGCAAAAATACCTGCTGTCGCACCGTAGCGAACTCAAGAAGCGCATCAGCGAGAACACTCTCAACAAGGCCTTGCAGCTCATGGGCTACGAGGGGCGTCTGACCGGCCACGGCATTCGTGGCACCATCTCGACGGCGCTCAACGAGATCGGCTACCCCAAGATTTGGGTGGACGCGCAACTTTCGCACTCCGACCCGAACAAGGTGAGTTCGGCCTACAACCACGCCAAGTACGTGGAGCCGCGCCGCCGGATGATGCAGGACTGGGCCGATCGCCTCGACCTGCTCGAACAGGGCGAAGTGGGAGCCGCGAGCGCGCACCTGACCATCCGTATCGACGGGGTGCCGGCGATGGCGGAAGTGGAGGACGCGATGGACGCGGCCCCCGCGGTGGCCGAGCAGGCTCCCTCCGTCGCCCCGCCAGTGGTGGCCACGCCCATCGTCGTGACCCCGAACAGCGGCGGGATCACGTTCCAGCGGCTGTCGCAGGTGCCGCCACCGCCGACGCATGCCCCGGAGCCCGAAGTCTCTGCAATCCAGCGCGAGCGGGAAGAAATGCTGGCCATGTACGAGTCGCCGAACAACCTGCCGGTCCCGCTGTTCGGCAAGCTGGCCGGAAAATCCAAGGACCAGATCAACCGCGAGCTGAAGGCGGGCAAGCTGCTGTCCATCAGCTTGGGCAACCGGGGACAACGCGTTCCCGACTGGCAACTTGTACCGCTCAAGCACAGGCTGGCTCAGGTGCTCATGAATCAGTATCCACACGCGGATTCGTGGGACCTGTACCGCATGCTGACCCAGCCGCACCCTGACCTGGGGGACCGCGCGGCCATTGATACGGTCACGCCGACCAACGTGCCCGCGATCATCCGGGTCATCACGGGCGACTACCAGCACCATGCGGATACGCCCGAGACTATTGCCCCGCACCCCATCCCCGAGGATGTGCGGCAAAGCGTCCGCCGGTTGGTTGATAGCGCAGTGGTGCTTGAGGGTGCCTGACACTCGCGCTTCAACCTATGGCCGCGGGCGCCTGCTACGCAGCGCCTGCCCTGGCAACTTCCATCGCTCTGCGCTCGAACCGCTCAAAAACGGAGTCGGCTTGGGCGTGGGGCCGCTGCAGGTATGTCACGATCTCGTAGGGGCCGTCTGAAAGCGGGCGCATAGTGATCCCCCACGCATGGGCACGCTCAATGCGCGATTGCGCGGAGAGCCCCACTCCGTAGCCAGCGGTGACCCAAAGCGCCATCATCTCGAACGAAGTCACATGCTGAATGCTCTGTTGGCTCAACGGAAGGGAAGACAGTCGCTGATCGAGCAGTAGGCATGCCTCCGTCGGCCAGCGAAACACCGGATAGTCCAGAAGCTCGGCAAGCGTGATTTTCGCCTGGGCAAGTAAGGGGGACCCCAGCGGCATTGCAACGGCCATGTTCTCGACCCAGAGCGGCTGGCTTTTCACGGCCGGAGCACCAGTGTTCCGAAGCGACATTCCAGCGTCATAGCGGCCTTCCTCAAGGCCCGTCATCAGGTCGTCGCCTGAGGTCTCAAAGAACGCGATGGTGACTTCCGGCTCCTCCGCTCGCTGTAGGGCAAGAAGCGTTGTGAGGCAAGAGGATGGCACTCCAGGTGCGATAGCAAGCCTGAAATGGGAAAACTGGCTGGTGGCGTCATGCATGAGGGCCCCCAATAAGCGATCTGTCCAGAAAGGCAAACCAGCGTCGCAGGAAAGAGTGAAGTTTAACGTCGTTATTTTTAACGTGGTTAATTGTGGCAGATTGTTTGACGCTTCTGCTAATGCAGAAATCAACAATTCAGCCAGGCCGTCCTTCTGGCACATCGACGTATGAATCCGAGTCGGCGTTAGCCTTCGGACAGGCCGTGCGCGCTGCGCGCGTCGCTCAGGGAGTCGCGCAAGACGAGTTCGCATCTCGGGCAAGCATTTCGCGTTCTCACATGGGTAAGATCGAGCGTGGTGAGCACGTGCCCACGCTTCCGCTCATACTGAAAATTTCTACGGCACTCGGAATAAGCGCGGCTGACCTGATGACGGCGACCGAACGCAATCTGCGTGCCGACACTGATCCCTGAGTGTCTGGCCTGCCAGGCTTCGTCAACCGTCCGAAGAGTCGCGTAGGCGAACGATAAATCGCTCCACCGAAGCCGATAAATTGCTGCCGTCGGGCCGAAGCAGGTAGGTCGTGATCACGGCAGAATCCATCGCCAAGGGGCGGATCACCACATCCGGCCGTTGGGAGATGGGAATCTTGGTCGCCGTCATGAAGCCGATGCCGTAGCCGGCGCCGACCAAGGTGAGCATCATGTCGAGCGAGGATACTTCCTCGACAACATTCAGCTTGTGCTCCAACGTGTTGAGCAGCCGCTTGAGTTCGCGGCAATAGCCCTCGCATACCTGCGGGTCGCACAGGACAAGTGGATGGCCTTGGAGTTCTTGAAGTGGCACCTCCTTGTAGGTGAGCAATGAGTGTCGAGCTGGCACAGCAATCACCAGCGGGTCGCGCCAGATTGCTTCGGCAGCGATACCGTCGCCGACATCGGCCGTGTGCGCGAACCCGATCATGAAGTCGCCCGAACGCAAGCCACGCACTTGCTCTGCCAGAGGCACCTCTGACAAGCGTATTTCGATCTCCGGCTCCTCGGCGCGACAACGAGCCAGAAATGCCGACAGCCGTGGATCGATAGCTCCATCTGATACTGCAATGCGCAGGCTACCGCGCAAGCCCGCTGCCACAGCCTTGGCGTTTTCACGAGCCTGTTCCAGCACAGTGAATAGACGGCGTACATCTTGCAAGAAGACCGCACCCGCCGCCGTCAGAACTGTTCCTCGCCGGTTGCGGTCGAAGAGCACTACGCCCAACTCGTCCTCAAGTTCCTTGATGGCTCGTGATAGCGGTGGTTGTTCGATATGCAGGCGCTCAGCCGCCCGCGTGAAATGTAGCTCCTCAGCAAGAACTACGAAGCAGCGAAGATGGCGCAGCTCCATAGGCCACCCTCCCGTTCCGACTTATCCAACACTGTGCTATCTCCCTATAGAAGTGACTGCCATTCTGGCGGCGGCGAGTTCGGCCACGTCTTTGGAAACTTCTGGCTGAATGAGCCAGGGCTGGGTTGATCGTGCGATGGCCCGAGGCCGGCACAACACCAGGCGAGCCTGATCAAGTCCGTGGGGTGGTCAGGATCAGACGAAGGCTATGTCCAGCCATGCACGTCAATGGACGCCGTGCATCGCCTCCGTCCGACCCTTGGTCGATTGCGAACCAGGCGCCCGAACACGCCTGCGGTTGATCATCACCTGCGGATGCTGAGGCTCTGCTCCTGGCCCGAGCCAAGGCAAGTACCCCGTCAAAATCACAACGCCTTGGGGCAGCAGGCAAATGCCGGCGAAAATATTCGCCGGCTCCAGTTGCTGGCCGGGGACCTGCGGAGCCAGAATGCCTCTCACCAGAAAGTGTGAGACATCCTGATGCTTAGCCCGCGCCGGATGCTTACTGCCGCACTGAACCATGCGGGTCGATGACGTACTTGTATGCAGAACCCGCGTCGAACTCCTTGTACGCGGCGGGCGCGTCTTCGAGCTTGATGAACTTAGTGTTCATCATCGGCGAAAGGTAAGGCATGCGATCGTTCAGTATCGCCCGCATTAACGCGTGGTTGTAGTTGGCCGTCGGAGATTGACCAGCCGACATTCGCGGCGACTTGATCCAGGCGTTGGACCATTCCAGATCCATATGGCCTTTCTTGGCTTTCGGGTCTTTCGAGATCGGGTTTGCGCAGTACACACCGACCGTACTGGTCATTCCGCCGAAGCGGACATATTTGAGCATTGCGTTGGTAACAGCGCTCTCCACGATCTTGTCAGCCTCCGCGCCAAACCCGCGGCAGTCCACACCAACATAGTCGATGACGCGATCCACCTCCCTGTGCCCGGTAATGCGTTCGAGATGCTCCTCGATCGGCACGCCGTCGGAAAGGTTGATGGTTTCCACGCCGTGTGGCTTGAGAAGGTCCAGCCGCTCTTGAATGTAATCGGCAACGATGATGGCGCCTGCACCCAGAAGTCTGGCGCAGGCGGCACCCGCTCTGCCGACCGGCCCGGCACCGAAGATCAGGATGTTCTCGCCGACGACGTAGGCCGGTGCGGCTGGCCAGTCTGGGCCAGCGAACCCATGGAAAGCTGTGGGTAGTACGTCAGAGAGAAGGGTCAGATCGCGGATTTTTTCCATGGCGGCATCCTTGTCAGGGAAGCGAAGGAGATTGAAATCCGCATACGGTACGAAGAGATAATCACCTTGGCCCCCCGTCCAGCCACCGAGGTTGAACCCGTAGGCTCCGCAGTCGATTTCGGGGTTGGTGTTCTCGCATACATCGGAGCGCATATGCTTGCAGTTGTAACAACGCCCACACCCCACATTGAAGGGAACGGAAACGATGTCGCCCTTCTTCACGACTTCGACGTCTGATCCCACTTCGATCACTTCGCCGGTCATTTCATGGCCCATGGTCATTCCCTTGGGAACAGCAAACGAACCGCGATAAATGTGAAGGTCGCTGCCACAGATATTTGTGGTAACTATTTTGAGGATAGCGCCATGGGGTGCGCTTTTCCCTTGAGGGGTTATCAGCTCTGGAAATTTGAAGGTGTTGACCTTCATTTCCAAGGGCTTCTCGAAAGTCACGATTCGGTTACCGGTCGGAGTCATTTCGTCACCTCTGTGCGTTAATGTTTCCATCTTCTAAATCGAAGTGGGAAACGAGACTTACCGCTGTCAAGAAGAACGATCGTGGTACTGCCTAGCCGTTGGCCGCGTCTCCTTCTGCGGTCTTGACAGCATAGGATCAAGCTCAGAAGTGGTCAAACTGGAATAATCTATGTGCAGATAGGCACAATCTATCTACGCGGGCTCGTCGAGCCGTGCTCGTCTCCTAGCCGGGAGAGGGCAACGATCATCGCTACATCGCGCCTCCTAGCTTGATCTAGGAACAGTCAGCTCGACCCAGCGAAACATGAGGACGCCGCACGCAGCAGGTACTCCTGTCCCCCTAGTTGCCCCTGGACCTGGTGGACTTCGATGGGTTGCTCAGCACGTGGCGCCTGTTAGCGGCGCACACGGCATGCCTGCAATCTTCGCCTGGTTGAAGCAATACAGAGTTGCTCTTCAAGACTCGCTATTTCAGGGGGCTTTGAGATGAGTCTGCTTTGGGCTGGAACCGACGATGGATCGATATAACGGATTGAAGCGTGGCAGCGAGTTCGGGGGTGTGCACCATTTCGAGCAATGCACGCGATGACGGTGCCTCGAACGCATTTTTCCCAGCAACGAATCCGACATTTGAGTGCGACATTGGTCCATTGATTGCGATTGCGTGGAGATTTGGAATGTGCGCGAGTTGGCCGGCGAGAGATTGCGGAAGAACTGCCGAATATTTTCCTGTCGCCACGTGTGCCGATAGCACGTCAATTGAATCAGTGCGAATAGTCTGTGCGGTACATTGCGTCAGCCTATCTTGAATGGGTTCAGGTACTGCCGAGTTCAGCACGCAGAGTTGTCTATTGAGAACATGGTCCCACGTTGTGCTTCGGGGTTGCTGTGTTCTCGCGGCGTGAAAAAGGAAAATGCGTTCACGGTACAGAAGGTGAGTATCGAAGTCTTCCCCTGGGATATCCTCCAAATGCATGAGTGCGATATCCAAATTGTTTTCTCGAATCGCCTGTAGCAGGGAAGAAGCGCCGGAAACCAGAACTGATTGTTGAAGTAAGGGCGTTTTTTCAGCAAGGGCGATGCTTAATGTGGGCGCTACACCGGCAGTTCCTGGGAGTATCCCTAGCCGGAATTGCCCCTCTATACCTCGCCGTAGTGCGGAGAGTTCTCGCTCCAGCCCTTTGCAGTCGTCATACATCTGCTGAGCCCAAGACAGTACGCGCATCCCTTCAGAAGTGAGGCCGTCATAGCGTCGGCCATGACGCACGATCTCGACACCCATGTCTTCCTCCAATTGCTTAATGCCCGCGGAGAGTGTCGGCTGAGAAACATTGCAGCTTTTGGCCGCGTTGCCAAAATGGCCTTCACGGTGCAAAGCAAGCAAGTATTCAAAGTTTCTTACGATCATATATTTTCTTCTGATAAAGTTGATTAGATTTTATACTTTCACGAAAAACCCTGCGCACGCTTCGATCCGCGTCCAACCTTGGACACATAGCTGGCACGCATGAAAGGCTGCTGCGCGCAGTGCCCATACAGTAGGTTCGACTCGTCATCGACGGTCAGCACCACAACGCACGGGACAGCCAATAGCGCGAACACAGGTGCTTCGCGCTGTGGGGCGAGTCGTCCTCATGTAGCTTAGCAGTTGGCGCGTTCTGGAAGGGAGTAAGCGTGAGTGGTGAGGCACGCAACCGCAAAAGGCGGTGCTAAGCTCTTGAGCTGTTCGGGTCGTGGCCGCGAGTCGTTGAAGCGGCGAGAGAATGGAGCCTGCCGTGGCCGTTGTGGCGCAGCTAGTACACCATGCCCCCAGCGTTTCCTTAGCTGCGATTGACGGACATGCCTGGCGGTAGCTCAATAACAGCCATTTATGGATGAAGGAACGAGGGGAATGAGGCAGATGAAGATATTCACGATTGGATTCACTAAGACCTCCGCGCGGTCCTTCTTCACCAAGTTAAGTGCTTCTGGTGCCAAGCGCCTTGTCGATGTTCGCCTGAATAATGTTTCGCAATTGGCCGGCTTCGCTAAGGATGGTCTGAAATAGCCCTGTATTTCTGACTGACTTCAGCCTACGCTGATTTTGAAAGCGGTAAACCGATCAAAAAACGATCAAATCGCCCGCTTATTTCGGTGTTTCTGGCCCCAGCGAGCACCTCGCCGCGCCATTTTCTGCATTACAAGCGCACCTCTCCTGCATTCGTCAGTAAATGTCGGCGTGCCATCCATAGGTTCGACAGGGCGAACAGCGTCACCAGTTGCGCGGTGTTCTTCACCAGCCCCCGGAAACGCACCTTGGTGTAGCCAAACTGCCGCTTGATCACGCGAAATGGATGCTCGACCTTGGCGCGCACCTGGGCCTTGGCCTTCTCGATCTTGCGCTTGGCCTTGTACAACGCGCTGCGCTTATCGAGTTTCTTGTAGGTGCTGCGGCGTGCCGCCACCTGCCAGATAACCTTACGATCGACATGCTCTGGACGTTTCTCAACGCCGGTGTAGCCCGCGTCCGTACAAACCACGTTCTCGTCGCCATGCAGCAACTTGTCGACCTGAGTAACGTCCGCAACGTTGGCCGCCGTACCCACCACGCTGTGCACCAGGCCCGACTCGTCATCCACGCCGATGTGCGCCTTCATGCCGAAGTAGAACTGCTGGCCTTTCTTGGTCTGGTGCATTTCCGGGTCGCGCTTGCCGTCCTTGTTCTTGGTCGAACTCGGCGCATGGATCAGTGTGGCATCGACGATGGTGCCCTGGCGCAGCGACAGACCACGATCACCCAGGTAACCGTTGATCACACCGAGGATGCCGGCCGCCAGTTCATGTTTTTCCAGCAGGCGACGGAAGTTGAGGATGGTGGTTTCATCAGGAATGCGTTCCAGGCTCAACCCGGCGAACTGGCGCAGGATGGTGGTCTCGTACAGCGCTTCCTCCATCGCCGGATCGCTGTAGCCAAACCAATTCTGCATCAGATGTATGCGCAGCATCGCCATCAACGGATACGCCGGACGACCGCCTTCACCCTTCGGGTAGTGCGGCTCGATCAGGGCAATCAACCCCTTCCACGGCACCACCTGATCCATCTCGATCAGGAACAGCTCTTTGCGGGTCTGCTTGCGCTTGCCGGCGTACTCGGCGTCGGCGAAGGTCATTTGCTTCATCGGAAAACTCGGCGGGTGGAGTCCGGGTATTTTGCCAAAATCAGGAAGTCTTTTTCAGGATTTCCCTAAACGCGAGGATCTTCGATATTTTTCCGAGGCGTTGTGCGGGATGGAATATGAACATCTACCAGCACTTGCTCCAACCAAAGACATGTTCGAGGAATATAAAATAAAAGGGGGAGATTGGGATATCTACGCCAGGAAATTTCTGGATTTAATGTCGTCCCGAAAGATTGAGTCAATCGATAAAGAAAAGATTGATAACAGTTGCCTGCTTTGCAGCGAAGTGAATCGCCCCTGGTTTCGTAGACACCTCCAAGCCTCATAATGAGGCCCAAATAGGAGGTGCCATGAGTCGTCAGCGTTACCCCGAAGAATTCAAGATCGAAGCGGTCAAGCAAGTGACCGAGAAAGGCAAACCCGTCGCCGATGTCGCCCAGCGCCTGGGCGTGTCCGTGCATAGCCTTTACGCCTGGATCAAGGTCTACAGCAAGCCCCAAGAGCAGCGTCAGCAAGACGACGATCAGCAGGCCGAACTGCGCAAGCTGCGCGCTGAACTCAAGCGCGTGACGGAAGAGCGAGACATCTTAAAAAAGGCCGCCGCGTACTTTGCCAAGGAGTGCGGCTGAAGTACGCCTTCATCAAGAAGCACTCGACTGATTACCCGGTGCGGCGCCTTTGCCAAACCCTCAAGGTGCACCCCAGCGGCTACTACGCCTGGCTGGCCGAGCCTCAATCTGCCCGAGCAAAAGAAGATCAACGTCTGCTTGGCTTGATCAAACACGCTTGGCTAGAAAGCGGAGGTGTATACGGCTACCGCAAAATTCACGATGACCTACGTGAGCTGGGAGAGGAATGCGGACGAAATCGAGTCGGGCGCTTGATGCAGGCGGAGGGGCTGCGTTCGCAAACGGGCTATCGGCGGCGTCCAGGGTTTTACGGTGGAAAACCAACAGTGGCCTCGCCCAACCACCTCGCGCGGCAGTTCAAGGTCAGTGAGCCGAACAAGGTCTGGGTGACAGATATCACTTACATCCGCACCTATGAAGGATGGCTCTATCTGGCGGTAGTGCTGGATCTGTTCTCACGCCAAGTAATTGGTTGGTCAATGAAGCCAAGGATGTGCAGCGACCTGGCTATCGACGCAATGTTGATGGCTGTGTGGCGACGCAAGCCACAGCAGCAAGTGATGATTCACTCAGATCAAGGTAGTCAGTTCAGTAGCTCAGATTGGCAAAGCTTCTTGAAGGCTAACAATGTAATCAGCAGCATGAGCCGGCGGGGAAACTGCCACGACAATGCCGTAGCCGAGAGCTTTTTCCAGCTTTTGAAGCGGGAGCGAATCCGACGAAAGATCTACACAACCCGTGAAGAAGCCCGAAGTGATATTTTCGATTACATCGAAATGTTCTATAACCCTAAACGCCGACACAGCAGTGCTATGCAGCTGTCTCCAATAGAATATGAGAAACGCTATTTCCTGAGCTTGGAGAGTGTCTAGGAAACCAGGGGCGATTCAAAGACAAGCCCCATCACTGCCATCGGAGGCTAGTGGCCGAGTACCTTGCAGGCAAATGGCCGAATGTTGAGATCGTGCATCTTTAGAGGGGCGACGTAGCTCCACGTTTCCAACGCCTCGTCTGGAGGGCTGAGAGAGACAAAGGCGCGTATCGGCGGGAGCCGGCGCCACACATTGGGCGTACAGAGCAACCTCGCCCGCCACGGCTCGATGTCGGCGCTCAACGAGGCGAGTGGCTCCAGGTGCATTGGCAGACGGGCCGCTGGCTGACGTCGTGGCGATCGGCGGATATGCACTGGGAAGCCCGCCCATGTGTTGGGCTATCATGTTGGCGACGCCTGCGCCCAGGTGGGGCGCGGCAGGATCGCCGTCATTTACACCCCAGTTTGGTACTGCTATAGGTCTTCTGAAATAGCCGATACATCAGGACAAATTGAAGTAGCTCAATTAGGAGATATCTAATGTCAACCGGTACGTTCATTCTGCACTCCAGCTATACGCCGGCGGGGGACCAGCCAGAGGCGATAGCGCGCCTACTGTCGGACATAGAAGAAGGTGCGACACACCAGACGCTGAAAGGTATCACCGGCTCAGGTAAGACCTTTACGATGGCGAATGTGATTCATCGTCTGAAGCGGCCCACATTGATCTTGGCTCCTAACAAGACGTTGACCGCGCAGCTTTATGGTGAAATGAAGCACTTCTTTCCCGAGAATGCTGTCGAGTACTTCGTTTCCTACTACGATTATTTTCAGCCCGAGATCTATATGCCGGGCACCGATCGTTTCATTCCAAAGGACTCGGCCATCAACGACCACCTTGAGCGCCTACGCCTGTCCACGACCAAATCCTTGATTGAGCGCCGCGATGTGATCGTCGTCGCTTCGGTGTCTTCAATCTACGGCCTGGGTGACCCGGATGCGTACCGAGCGTTACAGATCGCTCTGTCCCCTGGCGTCAAAATAAACCAGAGAGAGCTGATTCGTCGCTTGGCTCTGCTGCAATATGATCGCACTGAGCGCACTCTCAAACGTGCAACGTTTCGGGTGCAAGGTGATGTGATCGATATCTTTCCTGCTGATTCCGAGCATAGGGCAGTTCGGGTGGAACTGCTGGATGACTCTGTTGCGTCTGTTCAATGGCTAGACCCTGTTACAGGTAAAACGCTGGGGGCAATTGACCATTACTTGGTTTCGCCAAAGACGCTTTTTGCACCGCCCACGAATAAAATAGATTCCGCGTCCAAGAAGATACTCGCTGATATGGAAGAGCGGGTTGCCGAGCTTAACAGAAATAATCGCTTGGTCGAGGCAAACAGGCTGTACGAGCGGATCACGCATGACGTGGAGATGATGCGCGAGGTAGGCTATTGTTCGGGGATGGAGAATTATTCCTGCTACTTCAGCGACCGGGACCCGGCCTCGCCTCCGATCACATTGCTGGATTACCTGCCGAAAGATGGGCTTCTGTTCGTCGATGAATCCCACGTCATGGTGCCACAGATATCCGCAATGTACCGGGGGGATCAGGCGCGCAAGGAGACGTTGATAGATTACGGGTTCCGCTTGCCTTCGTCTAAGAACAATCGCCCGTTGAACTTTGGTGAATTCGAGAAGGTCAAGCCACAGACCATCTTCGTTTCCGCGACGCCGGGTGACTACGAGTTGAAGGTGTCGAAAGACAGGGTTGTCGAACAGGTTATCAGGCCGACGGGACTGCTTGATCCCGAGGTTGAGGTGCGCAAATCGGATGGGTACATAGATGATCTGCTTGCTGAAATATCGAAGTGCGTGAAGAAGAAAAATCGCGTGCTCGTGACCACGCTGACGAAGGTCAGTGCAGAAGAGCTAACGGATTTCTTGACGGACCATGGGATTCGAGCGCGCTACATGCATTCGGACATAAAAGCGGAGGATCGTGTTGAGATCATCAATGGCCTGCGCGCAGGAGAGTTCGATGTTTTGATTGGGATTAGCCTTTTGCGCGAAGGGCTGGATATTCCCGAGGCATCATTGGTTGCTATTCTCGATGCGGATCGGGCAGGCTTCCTGCGGTCGGCCCAGGCACTCATTCAGATGATAGGTCGAGTTGCTCGGAATGAAAACGGAAAGGCGATCTTGTACGCCGACGTGACGACTCCGGCGATGAAACAGGCGATCGATGAGACAAATAGGCGCAGGCAGCTTCAAATTGCCTTTAACGAAGAAAATGGAATTTCTCCGGTCTCCTCTGTGCGAAAACTAGCAGGAGAAGAGACGAGTACGGAGGAGCCCACAGTTCATACCGAGGCTTTTTGCGAGAATTTGTCCGACCTTTGCGACCAAATTACTGCCAAGGAGCAACAGTTGCTCGAATTTACTGATACTGGCGACGAGCAGCGCGTGGAAGATATCCGTCATCAGTTGGATGGGTTGTACCGGCAATTTATTTATATCTAATCGTTCGCCGGCATTGGATTGCATGGCCGACCGATCTGCACTTGGCGCAAGGGGCAGACGGTCGGCTCATCATTCAAACGGAGGGGTGAACCGCCGAGGCTCAGTGCCCCGCTTTCCAAGGCAGGTGTCCTACAGCGTCTTGCGGCGTGTCAGCGCAAAGCTGGCAACGATCCAACGGCGACCAGCATTTCATCAAATACCGCTCGAACCCTTCCCGGAATGGGGCCACGCTGAGGCCGATAGACGTACAACCCCCATGCCGGAGGTTCTTCGGTCTCCAGCACTCGCACGAGCTTCCCGCTGGCAATGTAGGGGGCAGCCATGTAGTCCGCCAGTTGCGCGAACGCGATTCCGGCCAACGCTGCCCCCATTTCCATGTCGGCGTTGTCGGCGACGAGGGTGGGAGCGGTGGGTGTCCACTGGCGTCCCGCCTTGAAGTGCCAAGGCCAGGGGCGGCCGGTATTGATATCCAAGGCCACGGTGACCGGCAGGCTGCTTAGCGCATCGATGTTTTCAGGTACACCCACTTTCTTGATCAGGCGCGGAGCGGCAACGATTGGGAGTCTCATGTCGGCCGCCTTGCGCGCGACGAAGCGGCTATCGCGCATGAATCCGACCCTGATCCCAACGTCAATCCCTTCGTCAACCGTGTTGCTGATGCGATCGGACAGGCGCACATCCAGAGTGATACCAGGATGACGCGCGGCCACGCGTTCCAGTGCAGGCAGCACCGCTCTGGTGCCCAAACTGTGCGGTGCGGTGATGCGAACCGTGCCGGACAGGGATGCCTGCTGGTCGGACCCAGGCGTCCGCCATAGATCCTCGAACCGCTCCAATGCCGGGCGCACCTGGTCTAACAGCCCTTCGCCGAAGGCGGTGATGCGCACCTGGCGTGTGCTTCGATGAAACAACACCTCGCCGTAGTGTTGCTCCAGTTGCTGGATGGCACGGGTGACACCTTGCGGAGAAGTCCCCAGCCGGACGGCCGCATCGCGAAAACTGCTGCTTTCGGCCGCCACCCGAAAGATGCGCAGTAGTTCCATTTCCTTGTTCATGACGAACACCTCATGGCCAGTTTCGCTGCTCGTTAATTGTTCCAGATAGTGGAATTATAAAATCGCAACAATTCCATATACAAGGGAGGCGCGGTTGCCCAAACTGGCAACACCCCCGAATGCTCCGCGCCTAACAACCCAACAAGGAACGCGAATGAACGCTGCGACTCTCATCACCGCCTACTACGACGCCTTCAACCGCGGCGATCGCGAGGCCATGCTGTCCATGTTGACCGATGACGTTGCGCACGACTTGAACCAAGGCGCTCGTGAGGTCGGTCGCGAAGCCTTCCGCGCCTTCCTGCGGCGCATGGATCGCTGCTATGGCGAGCAACTGCGCGGCATCGTGGTGATGGTCAGCGCCGACGGCCTGCGCGCAGGCGCGGAGTATGTGGTGCATGGCGAATACAAAGTGACGGACGACGGACTGCCGGAAGCACAGGGCCAGCGCTACGTGCTGCCGGGTGGCGCGTTCTTCGACATCCGCGATGGCAAGATCGCTCGTGTCACCAACTACTACAACCTCGGCGACTGGATCGCACAGGTCGGAGGGGATGCCTGAAATGACCAGCGACGTGCAGGTGCTGGTTCGTCGTGGATCGGACATTGCCGAATGGTTCGACACCGTGGCACATCTGCGGGCGAAGGTCTTCCGCAGCTTTCCATACCTGTACGAGGGCGACATCGAATACGAGAAGCACTACCTTTCCATGTACGCTCGTTCGGCAGACAGCCTGCTGGTGCTCGCGCTCGCTGATGACCTGGTCGTGGGTGCGTCCACGGGGTTGCCTCTCGGCGATGCAGAGCCGGCCTTCCAGGTGCCGTTCGCCGATCGAGGAGTCCCGATGGAGGCAGTGTTTTACTGCGGCGAATCAGTCCTGCTCCCGGCCTTCCGGGGGCTTGGCCTGGGCCACCGCTTCTTTGACGAACGCGAAGCGCATGCTCGTTCGTTGGGCGGCATGCAGTGGACATCGTTTGCGTCGGTGGATCGAGCAGACGACGATCCTCGGCGTCCTTCCAACTACCGCAGTAATGATCCCTTCTGGACCCGTCGTGGCTACGTGCGGCAGTCGGACATGAAGGTTACGCTGCCCTGGAAGCAGGTGGGTGAGCCAAGCGAAACCGAGCAGACGCTCACGATGTGGCTGCACTCCCTGGAGAACGCGAAATGAAAGTGGCAGTTGCGAAATACGCAGTGGGCCAGCCCACGGACTTCGAGGCATTTGCTGCGCGGCAGCGACTGGTTCTGGAGGAGGCGCGTCGTGGCGGGGCGGAACTGGCCGTGTTGCCCGAGTATCTATCCCTCGAACTGGCTGCAACGTGCGAGCCGAGCATTCGCCATGATTTCAACGCCTCTCTGGCCGCGCTGCAGGCCTTGCAGTCTCCGTGGCTGGCACTGTATGCCGACTTGTCGCGCGAGTTATGCATGACCATTCAGGCCGGTACGTTTTTGACCCAGGTTGGACTGAACCGCTATCGCAACCGGGCTTGGTGGTTTGCGCCTGACGGTACACGCGACTACCAGGACAAATTGCAGTTAACGGGGTTCGAGAAAGACACCGGCGTCATCGAGGGTGGCGACGAACTCAAGGTGTTCGATCTGAAAGGCGTGCGTGCCGGCATCGCTGTCTGCTACGACAGTGAGTTTCCATTGCCCGTGCGAGCCCAGCGAGAGGCGGGGGCGCGCCTGCTGCTGGTCCCGAGCTGTACCGACACCCGAGCAGGTGCAACCCGGGTCCGTGTGGGCTGCATGGCGCGGGCACTGGAGAACCGAATGTTCATCGCGCAGGCCGTGACGACTGGAACTGCCGACTGGAGTCCGGCGCTGGACACGAACACTGGCGAGGCCACGATCTACGCACCAATGGATCGTGGATTCCCGGAGGATGGCATTCTCGCGACGACTTGCGGCACGCAGACATGGGCGATCGCTGATCTTGACGTAGATGCGCTCGAACGAAACCAAGAACAGGCCCAGGTTGCAGTCGATCGCGACTGGGACGGTCAGATGTTGCCTGCACTGCGGAATGCTCGGTACTCGGGTCGTAAGGTCGCCTAGCCGGGGTCATCTTGATAGCTTCAGCTCGATGAATCCGTGTACATAGGCCATGTCTATCTGCACATAGATTTTTCCAGTTTGACCAGTTTTGAACTTGCCCCGATGCTGTCGATACATGCAAAAAATATTCATTGATTTGAATGTTTTGCGCTTCTTGGGAACAAATCTGTACTAGCCTGTAAGAGTGCTCGAAGAGCACAGAATTTGTGGCGAAGTTCGGCCGCATATACTATGGGGGAGTATTGTATAATGCGGCGATGTACCCAAGTAGAGAGGTGTTCGATGCCACACAGCCCGGAAGAAAAGAAGCAAGCACTGACGCGCATCAGGCGCATCAAAGGTCAGGTAGCGACTCTTGAGCAAGCGCTTGATGCAGGTGCGGAATGTCCTGCAATTCTTCAGCAGCTTGCGGCCGTTCGTGGGGCAGTCAACGGATTGATGGCAACCGTTCTGGAGAGCTATCTGCGGGAAGAGTTTCCCAGTAGCGAAATCAGGAGCGATTCGCAGAACAAGTCCATTGACGAGACCATCTCTATCGTCCGCTCCTATCTGCGGTAGAGGCACCAGGGTGCCCTCGGTGAGGGCAAATTTAGTTAGCTAGTAAAGGAAGCGACATCATGAAATCACGTGCAGCAGTTGCCTTTGGGCCAGGAAAGCCGCTAGAAATCGTCGAGATCGACGTCGAGCCGCCGCGCAAGGGCGAGGTGCTCATCAAGATCACGAACACCGGCGTTTGTCATACCGACGCCTTCACCCTGTCGGGCGACGACCCCGAAGGTCTCTTCCCGGTCGTGCTGGGTCATGAAGGTGCGGGTATCGTCGTGGAGGTGGGTGAAGGTGTGACCAGCGTGAAGCCTGGCGATCACGTCATTCCCCTCTATACCGCCGAGTGCGGCGAGTGCCTGTTCTGCAAGTCCGGCAAGACCAACCTGTGTGTCGCGGTTCGTGCAACCCAGGGTAAGGGGCTGATGCCCGATGGTACGACTCGCTTCTCGTACAACGGTCAGCCGCTTTACCACTACATGGGCTGCTCGACCTTCAGCGAATACACGGTCGTCGCCGAAGTCTCGCTGGCCAAGATCAACCCGGACGCCAATCCCGAGCACGTCTGCCTGCTGGGCTGCGGCGTGACCACCGGCATCGGCGCCGTGCACAACACGGCCAAGGTACAGCCCGGCGACTCGGTGGCCATCTTCGGCCTCGGCGGCATCGGTCTCGCTGCGATTCAAGGTGCACGCCAGGCCAAAGCGGGCCGCATCATCGCCATCGATACCAATCCGGCGAAGTTCGAACTGGCTCGTACCTTCGGCGCGACCGAATGTCTCAACCCGAAGGACTTCGACAAGCCGATTCACGAGGTTCTGATCGAGATGACCGGCTGGGGTGTCGATCACACCTTCGAGTGCATCGGCAACGTCGACGTGATGCGTTCGGCTCTGGAAGCTGCCCACCGCGGCTGGGGCCAGTCGATCGTCATCGGCGTGGCTGGTGCTGGCAAGGAAATTTCGACCCGCCCGTTCCAGTTGGTCACCGGTCGCACCTGGAAGGGTTCGGCTTTCGGTGGGGTCAAGGGCCGCACTCAGCTTCCCGGCATGGTGGAAGACGCAATGAAAGGCGAGATCGATCTCGCCCCGTTCGTCACCCACACCATGGGCCTCGACGACATCAACAAGGCCTTCGACCTGATGCATGAAGGCAAGTCGATTCGCACGGTGATCCACTACTGATCACCCACTATCCATTCAACACCAACCACCAAGGAAATTAACCATGTCCAATCCTGTCATTTCCGGCGACGGTATCTTCTCGCACGTCTTCGTCGGCGCCGCCGACCTCCAGAAGTCGACCGCGTTCTATGACGCCGCTCTGGGTGCTCTCGGCATCAAGAACCTCGGTCCTTTCGGCAACGGATGGGTGCTTTTCGGTCGCGAAAAGCCGGCTTTCATCATCGCTCGTCCGGGCAATGGTGAAGCGCCTTCCGGCAACGGCGTGACGGTCGGCTTTGCGGCCGCCACTCCCGCCGAAGTGGACGCCTTCCACGCCGCCGGCCTTGCCGCAGGCGGCACCGACGAGGGCCAGCCCGGCCCGCGTGGCCACCTGCCGGGTGCCTATGCGGCCTACCTGCGTGATCCGGCGGGCAACAAGGTTTGCGCGTACACCTTCGTCTGAAAGCCAGGAAGCTGAGGGCGTTCTGAAAAGGCCAGCACAAGCCTCTACACGGCGAGCCTATTGGACGGACCGTGTAGAGCGGTGCCCGCTCATGAAGATCGGCCCGCAGCCATGTGCGAAACGCATGGCTGCGGGCATTTGCTTTGAAGCGTGTTTTTCAACCAATGAGAAATGAGGTCGTTATGCAAGAGCCGGCCAACATCAATACGACGACCGTACAACCCGCCCCGACCGCCACCGTGTACGGCATGCCGGCCTATGCCGATCGTGCTGCGGCCGTGGGTGAAGTGCATGCGCGCCCGCATCTGTTGATTCAGGCCCCCCGCAGCATATTGCAGCTCGCTTTCATTACCGAAGGCGATCAGGCCAGGGATCAGATGGCGATGAGTGAGTTGTCTCATCGCTTCGGCGTTGCCGAACCCGACCATGCTACGCCGCTTCACGGCGTGACATGGGATGAAGGAGACCTGCACTGCGAAAAGCACACCGAGTTCTCGACGTATCTATGGTGCGCTTCGCTGGATTCCGAGACGGGAGAGCCGTGCGGCGAAAATCCGTTCAAGCATGGATTTGTTCCTCCCGGCCCGGTCGTATCCGGCATCCGTTTGAGACTTCTTCCGTGGACGCCGGAAACGGAGAAGGAGGTCGATCGCTTCGATCCTGCCAGCCTGTGCTACTCGCTGGTGGAGAACGGCTCTGCCGCCATCCTGACCGACTTTCGACAGGATGAGGATGGCCTGACGCAGATGCTCGTCCTGGCCCGCGATTTGACCCCGGCGCGGGCGGGTGCGCTGGCTCAACGTCTGCTGGAGATCGAGACTTACCGCACCTTGGCGTTGCTGTCCTTGCCGTTGACGCGGTCGATGACGTCGGAGCTGCGGCGCATGGAGTCGCGCCTTGCGGCGATCACCGACGAGATGTGTACGAGCTTGGTGGAACGGCGCGACAGCGACGTGCTGCTGTCCGAATTGACCGCCCTGGCTGCCGAGCTGGAAGCTGGCGTTGCGGCGAATCTCTATCGCTTCGGCGCCAGCCGTGCCTACTACGAGATCGTCGAGGAAAGGCTGGCAGCGCTTTCGGAAGAAGCCGTATCCGGGTACTTCACCTGGGCGGATTTCCTGCAGCGTCGCATCGCTCCCGCCATGCGGACATGCCAATCCGTAAAGGAGCGCCAGACCAAGCTCTCCGACAAGCTGACCCGGGCCATCGCGTTGCTGCGTTCCTGGATCGACGTCGAGCTTGAACGCCAGAACCGCGATCTGCTTGCGTCGATGAACAACCGGGCCAAGATGCAATTGCGCCTTCAGCAAACCGTCGAAGGCCTGTCGGTCGCGGCAATTTCTTATTACGTCGTGAGTCTTCTCGGCTATTTACTCAAGGGCATTCCGATGGTTCACGACAGCGTGGCGCCGGTGATGGCGGTTCTGGTGCCTGCGGTGATGCTGACGATCTGGTGGATCGTGCGCAGGATCAGACACGCCCACGGTGACACGGCAGCGGAAGAGAAATCTTCCTGAAGAGCTGCCGTCCTGGTGCGCGAGAGCTGCGCCGTTCCTTTGAACATAGGAGAACACCATGGAACGCATCGAACATCACGCCAGCTTTGATGGTTGGCAGGACGTTTATCAGCATGAATCCACGACGCTCGGTTGCACGATGAAGGTCGGCGTCTATCTGCCTCCGCAGGCACAGCACAGCAAGGTGCCGGTGCTGTACTGGCTTTCAGGCCTCACCTGCACCGAGCAGAACTTCATCACCAAGTCCGCCGTCCAGCGCTACGCAGCCGAACATGGCATTGCCGTCGTCGCGCCCGATACCAGCGCACGCGGCGAAGGCGTTGCCGACGATCCCGCCTATGACCTCGGACAGGGGGCGGGTTTCTACGTCAACGCCACGCAGGAACCCTGGGCTGCGAATCATCGGATGTATGACTACGTGGTGCAGGAACTACCGGCGCTGATCGAGGCCCACTTTCCCGTGACGGCGGAGCGGAGCATCAGCGGCCATTCCATGGGCGGGCATGGCGCCCTGGTCATCGCCCTGCGCAACCCGGGCCGTTATCGAAGCGTCTCGGCCTTCTCGCCCATCGTCGCGCCCACCCAGGTTCCCTGGGGACACAAGGCCTTCGAGGCGTACCTGGGCAGCGACCGGGAGGCGTGGAAGCAGTACGACACCGTGGAGCTGATTCGCACCGTGCAGGAGCGTCTGCCGCTGCTGGTGGATCAGGGCTTGGGCGACGAGTTCCTGGAGAGTCAGCTTCAGCCCGATCTGCTGCGCAAAGCCTGCGACGAGACGGGGCACCCGCTCACGTTGAATCTGCGCCCTGGCTACGACCACAGCTACTACTTCATTGCCAGTTTCATTGGCGAGCATATGGCATACCACGCATCGGCGCTGAAACGCTGAGAGAGATGAGATCAGGTTATGACAAAGACCTCCAAAAACCGACATCACGTCGTCATTATCGGAGCGGGCTTCGGCGGGATCGAGGTTGCCAACGAGCTTGCTGGTGCCGAGGTCGATGTGACGATCATCGATCGGCGCAATCATCACCTGTTCCAACCCTTGCTTTACCAGGTTGCAGGGGCGTCACTTTCGACATCCGAGATCGCATGGCCTATTCGCTATCTCTTCCGCAATCGCCCGGAAGTGAACACCTTGATGGCGGAAGTGGAAGGCATCGACCAGGACGCGCGTCAGGTCATTCTCAACAATGGCTCACGCCAAACCTACGACACGCTCGTACTCGCGACAGGCGCTACCCATGCCTATTTCGGACACGACGAATGGGGGGCTTTTGCGCCGGGGTTGAAGACGCTGGAAGATGCCACGGCCATTCGGGGCCGAATCCTCGCGGCTTTCGAGGAGGCCGAGCTCACGAGCGATCCTCAGCAGCGTGCCGCGCTGCAGACGTTCGTCATCATCGGTGGTGGTCCCACCGGGGTTGAATTGGCCGGGACCATCGCCGAGCTTGCACGAGACACGCTGGCGCGTGACTTCCGCTCTATTGACCCGAGCACGTCCCGGGTTGTACTGATCGAGGCGGGCCCGCGTCTGTTGTCGGTCTTTCCAGAGGATCTTTCGGCCTATACGCGCCAGGCACTCGAAAAGCTCGGGGTCGAGGTCGTGCTGGGTACGCCGGTCACCGAATGCTCGGCCGACGGCGTGGTGTATGGCGGCAAGCCCCTTTCGGCCAAGACCATCGTCTGGGCCGCAGGGGTCAAGGCGTCTCCCGCGGCTCGCTGGTTGGGTGCTGCGTCTGATCGTGCGGGTCGAGTGGTCGTTGGTCCCGACCTGACGGTGGCTGGTCGCCCGGAGGTCTTCGCCATCGGCGATACCGCCTCGTGCACTATGGCCGACGGGAAGCCCGTACCGGGCATCGCCCCGGCCGCCAAACAGCAAGGGAAGTACGTCGCCAACCTCATTGGACGGCGTTTGAAAGGCAAGTCCGCTGACGGGCCTTTCATATACCGGCATCAGGGGAACCTGGCCACCATCGGCCGCAGCCTGGCCGTGATTGACATGGGGCGGGTTAAGCTGCGTGGTGCCTTTGCGTGGTGGATCTGGAAGCTCGCGCATATCTACTTTCTGATCGGTACGCGAAATCGTCTCAGCGTCGCTTTGAGCTGGGTATGGAACCACAGCATCGGCTACCGCGGCTCTCGCATCATCATGCATGCGATTGCCGACAAAGAGCCCACAGCGTTGGATAAATCCGGCTCTCTGGATTGAGGTGCCCACCTTATCGGAACGTCAACTATCAGAAATGCCAGGGAGAGCAACTTGACCGATCTATTCACGACAAAGCCCAAGCCTCCCTTGGCCGAACTCCTGCGGCCCAAGACGCTGGATGAATTCGTCGGGCAACGGCACTTGCTCGGCCCCGGCAAGCCGCTGCGTCTCGCGTTCGAGGCGGGCAAGTTGCACTCGTTCATCCTCTGGGGGCCGCCAGGCGTGGGCAAGACCACCCTGGGGCGCCTGGCCGCCAGTGCGACCGACAGCCGATTCATCGCCATCTCGGCCGTGCTGGCCGGGGTGAAGGACATCCGGCAAGCCATCGACGAGGCCCAGGCTGAACTGGACAACCATGGTCGATCGACGGTGCTTTTCGTCGATGAGATCCATCGCTTCAACAAGGCGCAGCAGGATGCCCTGCTGCCCCATGTCGAGTCGGGGCTCCTGACCCTGGTGGGGGGGACGACCGAGCATCCGGGGTTGGCGGTCAATTCCGCACTGCTCTCGCGCGCGCAGGTCTATACCCTCGAACCGCTGTCCAGCGACGAACTGAACCAGCTCTACGAACGCGCACTGCCGCATCTCCAGGGCGTCAAGTTGGACGCGGACGCGCTGGACCTGCTAAAGGGCTTTGCCGATGGCGATGGCAGGCGCTTCCTCAATCTGCTTGAGCAGGTGACGAATGCGGCGTCGGGCGCGGGCAAGACCGTGGTCGATGGCGAGTTCGCCAATCTGTCCACGAGTCCATCGCTGCGCAGGTTCGACAAGGGCGGTGACGAGTTCTACTGGCAGCTCTCAGCCTTCCACAAGTCGCTACGGGGCTCCGACCCCGATGCGGCCCTGTATTGGCTGGCCCGCATCCTCGACGGCAGCGGCGACGTGAGCCAGGTGACCCGCCGCATGGTGGTGATGGCCAGCGAAGACATCGGCAATGCCGACCCGCAGGCGCTGCAACTGGCACTCAATGCCGCGCTGGCCTACGACAGGCTGGGCTCACCCGAAGGCGAGATACCGCTGGCCCAGGCGGTGACTTACCTCGCTCTGGCCCCCAAGTCGAATGCCGCCTATGCCGCCTGGGATCAGGCCAAGGCATTCGTCAAGCGCAGCGGCTCCCAGGCTGTGCCGCTCCATCTTCGCAATGCGCCGACGAAGCTGATGAAGCAGATGGGCTATCGCGAAGGCTACCGCTACGCGCATGATGAGCCCAACGGCTATGCCGCTGGGCAAACCTATTTTCCCGAGGGCGTGGCGCGGCCGGGCTGGTACCAGCCAACGGACAGGGGCGTCGAGCGAAGGCTGGGAGAAAGGCTCACTTGGCTGCGCTCGCTCGATGACGCGACGCCGCTAAGCCCGTACACTTGACCGATATCCCCCCCGAAATCGGCCCATCGCTACCTCACGAACTACAGAATAAGAACATGCCAGACGCTTCTCTCGGTGAATCCTCTGCGAATATCAGACGGAGTCGAGTTGCCCGCTATCTACGCACTGAGTCCGGGGCGGCGGTGCTGCTGGTGATCGTCACGGTTGTGGCGCTGGCGTGGGCGAACTCGCCGCTATCCGATGCCTATTTCGGGTTGTGGCACCTGGACGTCGGGTTCAACTTTGGGCCATTGGGCCTGCACATGGATCTGCATCACTGGGTCAACGACGGCCTGATGGTCGTCTTCTTCTTCCTGATCGGCCTGGAGGTGCGTCAGGAGTTCGCCCACGGATCGCTCCGGGATCGCAGCCGTGCCGGTCTCGCCCTGATCGCGGGTGTCGCGGGTGTCGTGCTTCCCGCTCTGGTGTACGTCCTGCTCGTGGGGCTGGCCGGAGGTCAGGGCCTGCACGGGTGGGGTGCGGTGGTCGGCACCGATACGGCGTTCATGCTGGGCACCCTGGCGATCGTCGGTCCGCGGCTGTCCGGTCAGTTGCGTGTGTTCCTGCTCACCCTGACCGTGGTCGATGACTTCCTCGCCGTGTCCATCATCGGCATCGTCTATAGCGAGGAGATCCGGGTCGTCCCGTTGTTGATCGCCCTCGCCAGTCTCGTTGCGCTGTGGTGGCTGGGGCGCACCCGCCAGTGGCGGGCAATGCCGTATGTGCTGATCGTGATCGTGCTGTGGCTCGCAACCCTGTACTCCGGCATCCATGCCTCCCTCGCCGGGATGGCCGCGGGGCTGCTGATCCCCGCCTATGCGACGCAACGTCACGGGGTCGTTGCGGCAAGACAACTGTTCCGCGACTTCTGGCAGTCGCCGAGTGCCGCATCGGCCCGCGCGGTGGACTGCGGGCTGTCCCGGGGTATCTCGGTGAACGAGCGATTGCACGAGTTCCTGCGGTTGCCGACGGCGCTGCTGATCGTGCCGATCTTCGCCTTGGCGAACGCCGGGGTGGACCTGCGTGGCGGGCTGCTCGCTGAGGCCTTCGGCTCGCCCGTGACCTGGGGCGTCATCGCGGGGCTCGTGCTCGGCAAGCTCCTGGGCATCGGGCTCACCACGCTCGTCGCCGTCCGTCTCGGCCTGGGCCGGCTGCCCGAGGGCGTCGGGGTGGGGAGCGTGTTCGGTGGGGCGGCGCTGTCCGGGATCGGCTTCACCGTGTCGCTGCTGATCATCGGGCTCGCGTTCGGCACGACCTCCGACCTGGGCCGCCAGGCGACGGTCGGCGTGCTCGTGTCGATGATGCTCGCCACGTTGCTCGGGTGGCTCATCTTCAAGGTTGCCGCTCGCAGGTGGGGTGAGGAGACCGCCGATCTGCCGATGGTGCTTGAGCCGCCGGTCGATCCCGAGGTCGATCACATTCGCGGGCCAGAGGACGCGCAGCTCACGCTGGTGGAGTACGTGGACTTCGAGTGCGAGTACTGTGCGCACGCTACCGGTTCTTGGGAGGATCTGCGCGCCCACTTCGGGGACGACCTGCGGTATGTGGTGCGCCACTTGCCGCACCACCCGCATGGGCCGATCGCCGCGCGTGCGTCCGAGGCGGCATCGAATCAGGGGATGTTCTGGCCGTGGCTGGACTTCGTGTTCACCCGTCAGCACGCGCTGGAGCGCGAGGATCTGATCGGCTACGCCGCAGAGCTTGGGCTCGACGTCGATCGGTTCATCGCGGATCTCGACAGCCCTGCGGTGATCGAGCGTGTCGAGCGCGACCTCGCCAGTGCGGTCGCCAGCGGTGCGCACGCCACGCCGACGTTCTTCGTCGAGGGTCGCCGCCTGCGCGGCAGCTACGACGCCCGCTCTGTCACCGCAGCGCTCGAAGCTAGCCGCCGCGGCACCCGAACTCAGGAAGTCCCGTCCTGAGCGGGACGAACTACCGGATAAAAACATGCCAAACAATTCTTTCGGTGAATCCTCTTGTACCGCTGCCGCCAGCGGCATGGTGGAAGTGCGCGGCGCGCGCGAGCACAACCTCAAGGACGTGGATGTCGCCATCCCGCGTAACGCGCTGGTGGTGTTCTCGGGTGTCTCCGGCTCCGGGAAGTCCTCGCTGGCCTTTGGCACCATCTATGCCGAGGCCCAGCGGCGCTACTTCGAGTCGGTGGCCCCCTATGCGCGGCGACTGATCGACCAGGCCGGCGTACCGGACGTCGATGCGATCGACGGCCTACCGCCGGCGGTGGCGCTGCAACAGCAGCGGGGCTCCAGCAACGCGCGTTCCTCTGTGGGCAGTGTGACCACCTTGTCCAGCCTGGTGCGGATGATGTATTCGCGCGCTGGCGCCTACCCAGCCAACCAGCCCATGCTGTACGCCGAGGATTTTTCGCCCAACACGCCGCAGGGAGCGTGCCCGACCTGCCACGGCCTGGGCCATGTGTACGAGGTGACCGAGGCCAACATGGTGCCCGATCCCTCCCTGAGCATCCGCGAGCGGGCGATCGCCTCCTGGCCCCCCGCCTGGCAAGGCCAGAACCTGCGCGACATCCTGGTCAGCATGGGCTACGACGTTGACCGACCGTGGAAGGACCTGCCGAAGAAGGATCGCGACTGGATTCTGTTCACCGAGGAAACACCGACGGTGCCGGTGTACGCCGGCTTCACGCCTGCCGAGACCCGCGCCGCGCTCAAACGCAAGATGGAGCCGAGCTACATGGGCACCTTCACCAGCGCCCGACGGTATTTGCTGCACACCTTTGCCAACACCCAGAGCGCGCTGATGAGAAAGCGCGTGTCCCGGTTCATGGAGGGCAAACCGTGCCCCACCTGCCACGGCAAGCGGCTCAAGCCCGAGGCGCTGTCGGTCACGTTCGCCGGCGTGGACATCGGCGAGTTCATGCAGATGCCGCTGGATCAGTTGGCGGCCTTGCTCGAACCCATCGCCCAGGGCGATTTCCGCGCCCATGCAGCGGGGGCGGCTACGGACAAGGAAGCGACCCGACGCGACCGTGCCGAACGCGCGGCCTCCGGCCGCGCCGTCCATGCGGTATCGCCCGACGTGCGCCGCACCTCGGCGCTATCGGAAGAAAAGCGCCTCGCCGCGCAGCGCCTGGCCGGTGGCGTGATGGCGCGCCTGCGTCAACTGCGTGGGCTGGGTTTGGGTTACCTGACGCTGGACCGAGCCACGCCGACGCTTTCGGCCGGCGAGTTGCAACGCCTGCGGTTGGCCACGCAATTGAGTTCCCTGCTGTTCGGCGTCGTGTACGTGCTCGACGAACCCTCGGCGGGCCTGCATCCCTCCGACAGCCAGGCCCTGTACGACGCGCTCGACCGGCTGCGCGATGCGGGTAACTCGGTGTTCGTGGTGGAGCACGACCTTGACCTGATGCGCCGCGCGCAATGGCTGGTCGATGTCGGGCCGGATGCCGGGGAGCGTGGCGGCCGCGTGCTCTACAGCGGCGAACCGGATGGCCTGCGCAAGATTGCCGAATCGCGTACTGCACGCTACCTGTTCGACGAGATCCCCGCGCCGGGAAGCCGAGCACGCGAAGCGACCGGCTGGCTGGAGCTGCAGGGCATTCACCGCCACAACCTGCATGGCGTGGATGCACGCATTCCGCTGGGCGTGCTAACAGCCGTCACGGGTATCTCCGGCTCCGGCAAATCCAGCCTCGTCGCGCAGGCCCTGCCGGAGTTGGTGCTGCTACACCTGGGCCACGAGCCTGAAGACGATGCGGCCGATAACGCCACCAGTGAAGGGCCGGCCGTGATCGAAGCGACCGGTGGTCATCTGGCGGGCGACGTGGACGCCATACAGCGCCTGGTGCAGGTGGACCAGAAACCGATTGGGCGCACGCCGCGGTCGAACCTGGCTACCTACACCGGCCTGTTCGATCATGTACGCAAGCTGTTCGCCGCCACGCCCGATGCGCGACGCCGCCGCTATGACGCCGGACGGTTCTCGTTCAACGTTGCCAAGGGGCGCTGCGAGACTTGCGAGGGCGAGGGTTTCGTGAGCGTGGAACTGCTGTTCATGCCCAGCGTGTACGCGCCGTGCCCTACGTGCCATGGCGCACGCTACAACGAGGCCACGCTGAAGGTGCAGTGGAACGGGCGCAACATCGCCGAGGTGTTGCAGATGACCGTGGACGAGGCCAGCGAATTCTTCGAGGGTGAAGATGCGGTGGCAAGGCCACTGCAACTGCTGCGTGATATCGGACTGGGCTATCTGCGCCTGGGGCAACCGGCCACTGAGCTTTCCGGTGGCGAGGCGCAGCGCATCAAGCTGGCGACCGAGCTTCAGCGCAGCCAGCGCGGCCGAAGCCTGTACGTGCTCGACGAGCCGACCACCGGACTGCATGCGTCGGATGCCGACCGGCTGCTGGTGCAGTTGCAGCGCCTGGTCGATGCCGGCAATACCGTGGTGATGATCGAGCACGACATGCGCGCGGTGGCCCAGGCCGACTGGGTGATCGACGTGGGGCCGGGCGCGGGCGCTGCCGGCGGCAGCATCGTAGTGGCGGGTTCCCCTCAGCAGGTGGCCCGAACGTCTGGCAGCCGAACCGCTCCGTTCCTTGCACAGGAGTTGGCGCGGGCCGAGTAGCTCAGTTCGCTAAATGTTGCCAGCTTTCGCGGGGCATTGATCGCCACACGGTGGTGGCGATCAATGCCCGAATCGCGTCATCCTTCCTGAGTCAGAGCAAGATAGGGATTGTTGGGCGGTATTTCGGGGAATGCCAAGGACCCATCTTCCAGGAGGTAGCCATGCAGTCGGCGGGACTTCCTCGGGCCCGTGACTTCACAAGTCCAAATGTTCAGGCCATTGGGGTGCTTGCGATGTAGCTGCAGCTTCTCGAAGCGCTTCTGCATCCACTGCCAATCCTGTTGATTCTCCTGCTTGGCAAGCGCGCCCACTTCGGGATGCTCCTGCGCATAGCGTTGGAACACACCAGGGCTGACCAGGTAGGCCGTGTCATTCACCGTATGCACGAGCGCCTTCGCGTCGTTGATGATGAGCCGTCGTGAGGCGATTCCCTGCTTCAGCCAAGCCATGAAATGTTCCCCGGATGGCTTCGTCGCCGATGACAGAGGCGTAGGCGCAGGTGCAGGTGATGGAAGGGAGGTTGCGGCTGTCGCTGGCGTGGGAGTGTGGAAGAACTCCTCGGCATCCTGGCCAACGCCGGCCGACTCACCCAAGCCCACCATCGCGAGCAAGTCCTCCATGACGTCGGGCATGGGCTGGGCTGCGGGAGGTGAAACGATGGTGGTGCCGTCGCCCTCCCAAATTGGAGGTTCTTGACCTCCCTGCGCTGGTTTCCCCGAGACAGTAGGCGCGGGAGCCGACGTGCTGGCATCGTTTTCTGCGGGCGTCGCGTCGATCTCTACCGTGCCTGCGAAAGGTGCTGGTCGCTCGCCAGACTCCCAGATCAGCGCGGGAGCGAGACGCAACAGGGTGAACGAATGGGACCAGCCGGTCGTGCTGGTCACGGTCGCGCGCCAGACCGCTTTGCCGTCCGAGGTAGGCTGGAGCATGCCGTGATCCTGCAGCACGTTGAACACGGCAGTGTTGTTCGCAGGAATGCCATCGATCCCTTGAGACAGGAGATGTGCGCGCAGTTTGTCCGAGACTGTCTTGCTCACCAGCCACAAACCATCCTCGGTGAGCCAGCCATCGGAGGCTTCCGGCTGGTTCAGCTTCAACTGTTCCTTGAGCAGGTAGCGCAACCCGTCCAGCAGCTTGCGTTGCAGTGCGTGCTTGGGCGCTGCCATGGCGCGGGCTGGATCGCCGCCCAACTCCTGAGCCACGGAAGCGCGGTCGGCCTGTACGACCAGTTCTCCCAGCACGCCGGCGTGCTCGTACTGTCCGGCCAGGACGTAAAGCAGCGGTGCCCAGAGAGATGGATAGCCGCTGAGCCAGTCCAGGATGTGGCGATCGAGCAGTTGGCGGTAGAGCAACCCCGTCGCGGCGCTGTGCAGGCGGTACTCGCGGTCTTCGCGGTAGCGGAATCGGTATGGCTGGACCAGAGGGTCATGCCACGGATGCCACACGGTCCCGTCGGCCAGTTCGACGTGCAGATCGACGGCGATCTTGCCAACGTCGTGGAGCAGCGCGGCATAGGCGACGGCGGCGGTCCAGGCCTCAGACTGCGCCGCCTGATCCTCGGGACTGGCACCGATGGGTAGCAAATGGGACTGCCGGAGCTTCAGGCTGTAGGCGACGATTTCCAGGCCGTGGTCCAGCATGCCGCCGGGGTATGCGTGATGATGCGCCTCGGAAGCCGGGAAGGCCTGGACCAGCTCGGCGTAGCGTTCCAGCGGCGCCCGGTACAAGGTGGCGAACTGCCTGCGCGAGAGCGACGTGCGCTGCCAGATGTGTTCCAGCAGCTTCTGTCGGCGCGGCGTCGCCAGCAGCGAAGCGGCCGACCCAGGCCGCAGCAGCCCTTTCGGGAGATCGATGGCGGGTGCTGGCGATGGATCGGCAGCGACCGAGGGCCGTTTTCGCTGGAACAGGGAGAGCATGTGAGGTGTCCTAATGACGGGCCGACCGGGAGGCCTTTTGGCCTTTTCGAGGTAGGGCCTTTCCCCTTGCACCCCATTCCCTTGCCATTTCGGCCCTTTGGCCTTTAACCGTTTCGGTATAGCGGGGCTTGGATTGCGGCTCCACCGTCAATGTGGAACTCGCTCGAATGCATTGGACGGCGACCAGGCGCTGGCCTCGGTCTATGCTGCGAAGACGCTGCTTCCGCCAGGTAGGTTGCTCTCTAGGCGACAAAGTTGACAAGCGCGACAAAGGCGACTAGAGTGAATCCTGTCTCAAACCTACTCGGGAGATGACCATGCCCACTGCCATTGAATTCATTGCCGACCGTCTGCCGCGCGTCACGGTGGAAGATGTGCGCCGCTTCGCGGATACCGTCGAAATCCGGGATGCCACGGCTTTCGCGGCCGAGTTGCAGGCGTTCGTCCACGAGCGTGTGGAAGCGGTGACACTGCCCGCTAACTTGGAGGGCGAGACCGTTGGTCAGGCCCTTGCACGCAAGGCGGCCGCGCTGCGCGCCGACACGCGCTGGGCACCGAATGAAACCGACGTCCAGCGAGGCCGCGCTGTGCTGCTGGAAGCCTTCAACCAGCCGCACAACCTGCCGCCCACCGAGTTCGCCAAGCTGGCGGACAAGTCGCGCCAGCAGATCTACAAGGACATCCTCGCGCGTCGGCTGCTGGCGCTGAACGTTGGGCCGCGCGGTCAGAAGCTGCCCGACTGGCAGCTCGACCCGGTAAAGCAGCAGTTGACCCAAACCGTGCTTCAGGAGGTCGAGGGTATCGATCACTGGACGATCTACCGCGCACTGTCCGAACCGCTCGAAGGCTTGGGCGGTCGCTCGCCGGTGGATGCGGTGACGCATGGCACGATCGACGACGTGGCCGAGGCCGTGTTCAACGTGCTGGGCGTTCAGGTGCATTGAAGCGAGACCGCCATGAGCCACGAGCTGCCTTCGTTCCTGATCGATGCCGGTGAACTGCTCCAGCATGTGAGCCGCGTCGTCTATCGGGGCAGCCCGCTGTACTATGGCCGCGGCAGCACCAATCGCTACGACGACCCGGCCCGGGCCTACGGCGTGCTCTACCTGGGGCGCGACCTGCCCACGGCGCTGATGGAGTCGGTGTTTCACAAGCATCAGTGGCTTGATGACGCGAAGCGCTCGATCGCGTTGAAAGAAGTCCAGGGCAGGATGGTGCGCGCCGTAGGGGTGGTGGCCGACGTGCTTCTGGCCGATCTCACGGCACCGGGCGTCATGGCGGGCTACTTTGGTCTGAACCTGGAGCAGTTGGCCAGCCGTGACTACACGCACACGCAGCAGGTGTCCGCCCAGGTGCATGCGATGCTCGGCGACGACGGCCAGCCGCTGTTCGACGGGGTGCTCTATCCGTCGCGCAACAACTATCCCGCCAAGAGCATCGCGCTGTTCGAGCGTGCGGAAACGAAGGTCAGCGTCATCGAGGACATCGATCTGGTTGACCATGCGGACTGGCCGCGTTTCGTTGCCACCTACCGCATCGGCGTGGAACCCGACCCCGGCCCGGTAGAACCGGATGACGGATCGTCCTGAAGCAGAAAGAGAACATATTGAAGCCCCAATCTGAATGACGTGGAGCACACCGGAATAGGCATCCCTCAGTAGCAGGAGACGACCATGAATACCACAACCCGCACCAGCACTGCAGAACGTCTCGGCCGCGCCTTTGGCCGCGGATGGCGCGCCTATGCTCGCGGCGAACGGCGGGCGTCGAACTGGCTGGTATCCAAGGGACTGCCGCGAGCTGGCGCCGCCGCGATTGTGTGGATAGTCAAGCTGGCCGCGCTCGGAGTGTTGCTCTACAGCACCTTCTGGCTGGCTCTGCTGCTGGTGTTGGTCATGGTGGTTGCCTGGATGGCCCGCAATGCCGACCTGGGCGATGAATTGCCCGAGCCAGAGTGGCGAAACGGACCAGCAGGGTTTGGCCTATACACCTACGACGGTTTTCGCATTGATCCTCATGTCGAGGACGATTAATTCGTCACAGAGCTGTGTTCTGGAGGTGCCGATAAATCTGCTCGCGTACTTCGGTGTCTGCCACTCCCCAGGTTTTCACCTGCTTTCGGATAGCGCGTGGAAGGTTGAGCAGAACCTCGTGGAGATCGGTATCGGACAGGGATTTGCCGGTCGCATCCAACACTGTGTCATGAAGGTTTGCCATGCACGCTTCAAGGTCATGTGCTTGATCATCAGCCGCAGCAAAATCTGCTGAGCCGTCTAGATGAATTGGGCCAGTGATGAAATCGACCCCTTGCAGCCGAAGCACGGCTTCGAGCACCGACTTTCCCTCGCCGCTCGGCACGATGGATGGGTAGCGAAGAGTGTTGGTGGTCATCGTGTGAAATCCTGGCGTTGCAGTTGGTCAGGATCGCTGCATCTTTCCCTACGATAAGCCTACTACGCCGCGGGGGTTGTCGGCGCAAAGATCACTTTTTCCCCACTGCATTGATCGCAATACTTCCACCCTTGCCGCCAGCGGCCTTGGCATCTCCGGTGGCCCCGGCGAGGCCTTGCAGCACGTTGCCGGCACGAACGCCCGCCCAAGCCAAGGCCATGATCCAGAATGTAGGCAGCACGATGAACATCGTGCCCATGACGAACATCAGGAGCAGGTCGCCAAAGGCATTGTTCAACCCCACCAGCGGATCGAAGTTAGTGTGTGGCCGGTTCCAGCCGAAGCCCCACCCATAGAGCGCATCGAGGATGGTGCTGTCGATCCAGCGTGCGAGTTGGAACCAGAAATCGGTGAAGAACAGCGCGAACTGCACGACGCTGACGGTGACGACCGTCTTCAGGTCATAGGTTCCGACGACCAGTACGAGCGGGATGCAGATGACCAGTGCCATCTTGAGCAAGGCAAGCACCATGGGCAGCGCTTGGCGCACCACGTCCATGGCGGGAAATGCGGCAAGTGCCCCGACCGCCATTCCTACATCCCCCGTGGCCCGCGTCACGATGTTCGGCAGGGTCTTGTCGATCTGGCCGCCGTAGTCGGTATAGACCGAACCCTGGGTGAGCTTCTGCTGTCGCGGTGACGCGATGGTACGGACCACCGAATCGTCCACCTCGGTACGGCTCAGGAACCCGGCCCAGCCCGCCAAGCGATTCAACAGGCTGGGGTCCACCTGGCTCAGCAGCCGTGCCCGCAGGCCGTTGCTGCCATCGGCCCACCACTGCCTGCAGGTCGGGTAGCCGCCGCCACTGGCCACCTGCGCAAGCCCTGCGTCGCGGGTGTCGTCATAGGGCCATGACTCGCGCGCCGTGCTGGAACGGTAGCTGTCGTAGTAGCCGCCGGTATCCGTGAAAAACCTCGAACCGATCCAGGTCACGTCGTTCATTTGAGCTTCGTCCAGCTCCGGCCGCGCCATGAACAATTTAGCGCGTGCAGGTCCGTAGCAGTCGTGTGTGAAATCGGCCACTTCCTGAGCCAGAACCGGGTCATTGATGCGGGTAGCGTCGATCTCCATGCGCATCTGTCGCAGGTCTGTCCCGCACGGGATTGCCGCCACCGAGGCGCTGGTGACGGCGCGCGAGAGCGCGTGCATGAAGGCCCACCAGACCGGCACCTTGGCACTCTGGTTGTTGATGGTGCTGAAGGACTGGGACCAGCCGGTATCCGTGGGCTGCGGCACGTTGACCTGGCACTGGGCCGAGCGCGAGCTGTCGTACTGAATTGTGTTGAGGTCCACGTCGATGAAGGGGATGCCGGCGAACATCACCACCACGATGGCGACGAACACCCGGTTCTCGATGCGTGCGGCCGAGAGCACGCCCTTGTTGCCTTCGTCGGCACCTTCCGCACGGGCCTTAAGCCATTCCTGCACGATGATCGCCACGAAGGGCAGTGCGAATACCCCGCTGGATACCAGTACCGCCCAGATGCCGTTGTTGACGATCCAGGACACCAAGGTCAGGTAGTACTCCAGGTAGTCGGTTGTGAAAAGCGTCATGGCTCGGACTTCCCCTCAGCCCTGCATCAACAGGCTGGCTTCAAGCGCCACGATGGCAACGACGCCGGCGATCTCGCTGCGTACCAGGCGGCGCCGCGCTTGCGCGTCGTCCTCACGCGCAAGCAGCCGGCGACGCATCCAGACCCAGCCGTAGGCCGTCGCGCCATACAGGCACAGCCGCCAGACCAGGAAGTAGCCCGCTGCTGCCGCCAGCCAACGCTCCCAGCCCGCGACGCTTCCGACGAGGTAGATGCCAACGATGTTGGCACCCACGGCGACGGCCGCGAGTACCACCGTCCACAGCAGCGCCTTCGCTGCGCGCCGGTTGAACAGCCAGCGCGGGCGCAGCCAGGCCGCACGCATCAGGCTCATGGCCGGCCTCCCGGATTGCCCTTCTGCAACTGATCGAGGCGGTCAGGCACCGGATCGCCTTCGTAGATGCCACGCGAGCCCGCCGCGCGCGTGCCGTGGCGCTGGATGATCGCCATGGGCGAGTTGTTCGCCAGCTCCCGGCGCAGCTCCAGCTCGGTCTTGAGGTTGCGAATCTCGCGATCGAGCGTGTCGCTCTCGTGGTTCACCGCCTCCACGGCGAGCTGGTTGGCCGCCACGTTGGGCTCCTTCTTGCCGGTCAGCAGCGTGCGTTGCAGCAGTAGCGCCTTCTCCAGCACCGACGCCAGCGCAACCTCGGACGCCAGGCGCTGCGACAGCAGGTGCTGGTCCGGTTCGTCGCGCAGTGCCTCGACCACGCCGCGCGTGATGGGCAGCGACGCGCTGCCGGCCTCCCGCAGGTTTTCGGGCGTCGTGTTCTTCGCCTTGGAGACCAGGTCCTGGAGCGCCTGCAGCTTGGCGTCGTACTCCTCCTGGATCAGGGGCGTCAGCCCGACGCCGGGCACCGTCTCCGTCTTGGTGCAGGCGTCGCAGGTGCGCTGCTCCTTCTCGCCGAGCACCCGTGTTGCCCACTCGATGGCCGCCTGCGGCGTGGTCCAGGTTTGGCACGACAGGCTCGTGCAACTGGCCGGAGCGATTGCCGACGTGTCGGTCACCCCGCGGCCATTGACCAGGTTGTAGCCCGCGCGGTGACGTCACCGACCACCTTGATCGCGGGCTGACCGGAGCCGCCGGCATTGCTTCCCCCGACCCAGGGCACGCCATCGTTGCCACGGCGCGTCTCGGCCTGCTCGATGGCCGAGACGGCATCCGTGCTCGAAACAGCGTCACGCAGTGCCAACCCCTCTGCCATCTGGCTCCAGCCGAGTTGGCCGCCAGCCGTTTCGGCCATCTTTTCGGCCATGGCGCGGCACGTCAGCTTCGAGCGGTCGAAATCCAGCCGCGCTTGCAGAACGCCGTTGGTGAGCAGGTTGTAGAGGCCTGGATCTGCACGCTGGATGATCAACGCCGGCAGGGACGCCACAGCACTCGTAGCACTCTGGATCACCGAGGACATGATCTGCTGAAAGCCATTGGTGACACCGTTGAGTTGATTCTTCAACGTGGTCTGAATGCTCATGTCGCCGCAGATCAGATTGCTGTTCCAGCCGACACCCACGCCGAGCGAGCGCATGCCGGCTGCGCGGCCCATCGAAACGGCGCTGCCGCCGCCGATGGAGTACATGACGTCATCGCCGATGACGTTGCCGCTGGTCTGGTAGCCTAGTTGGCCCCAGGCCACGCCGCTTGCCAGAACCAACGCGCCGGTAATCGCCAAACAGATCATCTTGCCACGAGCCGGTGGGGAGAACTGCATAGAGTCGGAACGCTTCATCGCGACACCTCAAAGGAAATCAACGCTGCCAAGGAACACCTGTCCACGGCGTTCGCAGCAGGCATACGGCCGCCACAGCGCCCAGGCGTAGTCGCCTTGCTGGGCCTGGGTCAGGAAGCCGGTGCGTGGGAAAACCGTGCAGGACGAGGACAGGACGGGCGTGAGTTCCTGCCACTTGCCAGTCGAGGCATCACCCTCCATCAGCGCGCCGGCGGGCCAGTAGCCATCGCGGGCGTTGGCAAGCAGCGGCTGGTACACGTGCAACTGCCCCCGGCGAGTGACGATATCTCCCGCACGCTGGGCCACCACGGCCCCCGATTTGTGGTCGTCGGTCTGGTGCAGGAAGCCGCCGCGGGGATACACGTTGCCCCAAAGGCTCATCGTGGTGCGTGCGCCGACCTCGCGCATGCCGGGAATCAATGCCTCCGGGTAGGCCATCTCGGGCACGTTGTAGCGCCAGGCAAGCGTGTCCAAGGTGCTGAGCAGATACGGCATGAATGCCGTTCCCGCGCCCTCGCAGAAGTAGCCCGAGGACGAAACAAACTGGTTGAACACCTCGACGCCGGGATGGCCGATCACCTCGGCGTTCTTGAATTTCGCGAGATTGTTTTCGTGATCCTCGTTCGTCGTTCCATCGCCGCCCGCTTGGGCGGACGGATTGGCCGTACTCATCGCCCGGACTTCAACCCACGGGTTCTCGCCCGTGTTGCTGTAGCTGGAGACGACCGCATCGGGGATGTAGTGGCGCACCTTGACAGAGGTGCGCACCGTGCATCCTCCCCAGGTGCAGTAGAGCCAGTAGCAGATACCCACCACCCGGTACTCCAAGCAATCGGGCGAGGCCACCGAGGCAACGATGGCGGTGGTGTTCAAGGCGTAGCTACCCGTGGCGCTGAGCAGCATCAAGGAAGCCACGCCGGCCCGCATGCGGCGCATCAGGTCGAATGGTCGCGTCATGGCTGGGTCCTCCGACGCTGCTCGATGCGCGCGACAGCGCGGGCCACATCCGGCTCGCCATAGACCACGTAGCGCTGATCCACCACGACAGCCGGGATGCTGGTGATGCCCAGGCTCCATGCGTCGGTGACGCCCTGGTATGCGGAAGCGATGCGGCGCTGTAGGTCGGCGCCGCCTTGGTTCAGCCGACGCTTGACGGTGGCCGCCGCCTGTTCGGGGGCGGCGGGCAGTTCCGCAGAAAGCTCCGCTTCAATCCGGCGGGCTTCGTCTAGCACGATCAGCCGCTCGCCGCCCATGGTCTTGACCGGGTGGTGGCTGTCGGTGACGACCAGTACGTCGGCTGCGAAGGTGACGGGGCTGAACACGGCCAGGGACGCCGGCAGCGCCACGACGAGACCAAGGGTTCGCCAGCCCGACGCGAACGTGGAAAAGGATGCCGGCATGTCGCGTGCCCCGAAAGTTGATCAGGGCCATAGTCAAACGCGAACCCGATGCCACCCCAACAAACAATGCGCATCGCGGGCTGCCCGCATACCTGCTTGTCCCGCGCCATAAAAAAACGGAGGCCGAAGCCTCCGCGAGGATCAATGAAGCAATGCGACCGTTACAGCAGGCCTGACTCCGCAAAGGAGAACGGGGAACCTTGGCCTACGATGATGTGATCCAGTACCCGTACATCGATGAGCGCCAGCGCGGCCTGCAGTTGCTGGGTCAGCACACGATCCGCGCTCGACGGCTCGGAGATGCCCGAGGGGTGCTGGTGCGCGAAGATCACCGCGGCGGCGTTCAACTCCAGCACACGCTGTACGACGACACGTGGATAAACAGAAGTCGAGTTGATCGTGCCCCTGAACAATGGCTCGTAGGCCAGCACCTGGTGCATGCTATCCAGGAACACAGCGGCAAATATCTCGTTGGGTTCAGCGACCAGTTTCACGCGCAGATAGTCCCGCACGGCGGCCGGCCGGCTGAGGCATGGTCCAGCTTTGAAGATCCGTTTTTCCAGCAGCACGATGGCCTGCTGGATGATCCAGTCTTCGTGTTGGGCAGCTACGGCGGAAAGCGACTCCACACAGGAGTCATTGATGGCGAAAGACATGGCGAACCTCCAGACGGTGAGATCGGAGGGCGCGCGCCCCCGAGGGCAAGCCCTCCTGGGGATGAGAATGAAAAGATGCATCCATCACCGCGATTGGGGTGACCGTTCGCGGCCAGGATGCAAGGCGAACGAGTCGCGGTCAGCGCAGAGGACTGCGCCGTAGCCTTGAAGACCGGGGCTACCTGGGCATGTCGCCGACGACGTCGGCAGGCATTTCGGATGTGGGTGTGCTGGTCGGACCGTCAGCCGCCAGCATGTCCATGGCTGACAGCAAGGCATCGCCCTCGATCGGCCCCTGCAGCAGGATGGCCTGGCCCGTTTGGCGATCGAGCAGGCGCAGCGACGGCGTGGCGGTTACGCCGCTCTTGGTGGCTTCCGCAGCCTGGGCGCGGATAGCCGCACTGGGCCTTTCGCTTGCCATGCACTGCTCGACGGCTGGCGTCGATTCGGGGTAGCGCAAGCCATCGGGCAAGCCCTGGCCGTCGCTGCGCGTGTGGGCATAGACCCATTCGATCGCCTGCCAGAACGCGACATGCCCACCTGCTTCGGCAGCGCATTCCACTAGGCGTGCCTCGGCTGACGCGGCCGGCTCGTGCTCGGCCAGCGGCTGGTGGTGCCATTGCAGCGCCACGTCGGTGTTGTTGCCGATCCACCGCTTGAGCTGCGGGAAATATTCCCGGCAGAACGGGCACTCCAGGTCGGCATAGAGCGTCAGCGTGAAACGGCCTTTGGGGTTGCCCATTAGCCAGGGCGGCCCGGCCACCGGTGCCATGCTGACCGGCGTGGGCGGCTGCGGCGGGGATTCGCCGGGCGACCTCGACACAAGCCAGATCAGCAGCAGCGCGACCAGCACAGCAGCCAATGCCCAAGGCCAGCGGGGTCGCCCGTTGCGGCGGCGGAACGCCTGGACCTGCATCGGAATGGAAGGACGTTTCTGTTCCATGGCGTTCTCCGTCTTACGACAGTTCCAAGGCCGGCGACTCGATGCCGCGCGCCTGGTCGATCTTCTCGGCCACCTTGAAGGCCGCTTCCAGTTCGGTGCAGCCGTAGTGCTGCATGAGCTGGTAGCGCTCGGCCTTCTCTTCGGGTTCGGTCTGCGCCAACGCCAAGTACAGGCTGGGCGGCACGGCGCGGAACAGCACTTCCATGCTCTTGGAAAGGATGACGCCCTCGGTGAACTTGCCCGCTTCTTTGCGCGCCGAGAGCATCAGCGCTTTCTGCGCGGGCGAGAGTTCGCGGAAGCGTGCAATCTTCTCGACCTCATCGGGCGGCATCGACAGGCAGATCCACCACTCAATCATGTTGAGCATGGGCTCCGCGGCACGCGGCAGATCGTCGATATTTTGTGTAGCCAGCCAGAACCAGGCCCCTAGCTTGCGCCACATTTTTGTAATTTTTACAACGTAGGGCGCAAGCAGCGGGTTCTTCGTGATGATGTGGCCTTCGTCGGTCACATTGATGATCGGACGGCCCAGGTACTGGTCGCGCTCGGCGATGTTGTTCACCGTGCTGATCAGGCTGATGTAGGCGATGGAGAGCTGCGCGTTGTAGCCCTCCCGGGCATAGGTCGCGAGATCCACCAGCGTGATGTCGGCCTCGGGCCACGGCGTGCCATCGCGATCGAACATCTCGCCGTCCGTGCCTTGGCAGAACATGTCCATCGCGTCCGCCATCTCCAGCAGCCGCACGCGCCGCATCTCGGGCAGCGTCGGGTCCTGGCCGCGCGTGCGCAGCGCGTTGCGCACGTCGCGCGTGAGCACCGTGCGTTTCTCGGCCACGCAGTGCTCGGCGGCATCGAGGATGCACTGGCGGATCAGCGAGCGATCGGCCCGCGTCATCCGGGCTTCTTCCTTGTCCTCGCCGCCTGTGATCATCAGCCGTGCCGTGATCTCCAGTTCACCCAGCACGTCGCGCTGCTCGTCCTCCTCCATGACCGAGGAATCGGCTGGCAATTCTTCATCCAGTGCATCGGCATCCAGCGTCTGCACGTTGCCGGGCGTTTCGATCAGCCGGCGAGCGTCGGCGAACGGCGCTAGGCTGATGCCCGAGCCAGGAGCCAGCTTGACCCGGTTCACGGTCAGACCCAGGCGCTTTGCGAAGTCGCTGAACAAGCCGAAGCTGTTGCCGGCCTCCACGATGAACAGCCGCGGCCGGTAGATGGCCGTGACCTGGTTCAAGAGGTTGTTGAGCGTTGCGCTCTTGCCCGAGCCGGTGGGGCCGAACAGGAACAGATGGGCGTTCATCTGCCTGTCCAAGCGGTTCAGTGGATCAAACGTGATCGGCCCGCCGCCGCGGTTGAAGAACGTGTTGCCCGGATGACCCGTACCCTGGCTGCGACCCCACGCCGGCGAGAGATTCGCCACATGCTGGGCGAACATCAGTTGGGTGAACCAGTTCCGTCGATCTTGCGCAGGGTTGTAGCAGCACGGTAGCCAGCGCAGGTAGCTGTTGAGCGGCGCGACTTCATCGTCCTCGCGCACAGGCTGCAACCCCGCGTTGAGCATCACGTTGGCGAGGTCCAGACCGCGCCTGTCAAGTTCGGCTTCATCGCGTCCGCGCAGATAGAAGGCCAGCGTGCCGCGGTAGAGCTTGTGCGCGCTGCCGATGAGCGAGCGTGCCTCCTGCACATCCTTGAGCGTTTGTTCCGATGCCAGTGTTTCGCCGACAGCCTTCTTCGCCAGGTGATTCAGGTGCGATTCGAGGATGTCCTGGGGCGTCGCCACCATGGTCAGACACATCGTAGTGTCTTCGGGCATCTGATCGAAAAGCGTGTTGATAGCGTCCCCCTTGCGGGTTTCGCCGGTCAGGTGCCCCGTACCGGGCGGCATGCGTAGCCGGTCGGTGACCAGTACGCGATGCGGCATACCGTCGAAGTACCAGGTGCCGTGCTCGGCATCGGAGCGAGGCTGACCGAAGAATAGCCGTTGACTGAAGTCCCGACCACTCGCCAGCTCGATTTCACCTTCCTCCACCTCGTCGGGATAGCGGGCCAGCGCATAGAAGCGCTCTCGCTCCTCTGCGCCGGGCCCGAGCATCGTGGGGCGTGGGTTGAACCAACGCAGCAGCCAGTCGTGAACATCGGCCGCGACCATGCGCCGGGCCTGGATGCCGGCGTTCGCCAAGCCGCCGCAGAGGCGATCGCAGACGATGTTCAGCATTTGCTCGGGTGTCTGGCCGCGGCGGTTCGCCTGCCCGGCGGCCCGGCGATAGACCACCATGCGCACGCGCCGCGTCTGGCCGCGCCAGCGCAACCGCGTGACCACCGTATCCTCGAACAGTCCGCCGGGCTTGGCCACCGCGCGCAGGTGGTGGCCAAAGAAGCGGAGGTAGAACTCGGTGAAGGCCGTGCTGCGGGCGCGCGGCTGCACGTAGTCGCGTAGCGTCTGCATGTACTGGTCGAAGCTGGGCTCGTCCTGTGCATAGAGCTGGAGCACCCACGGGTTCTCATCCAGCTCATCGAACGAGTCCTGGAGCGCGTTTTCGAGCGCATCGCGGGCATGAGCGAGCCAGCCCGGCTCCCGACCTTCGGTGCCTAGCGGGACCAGTTCGTAGAAGGCCGCGACCGATTGCCCGTCCTCCAGCAGCATGGACTTCGACGGCGGCAGGAACTCCACCCACGGCAGCAGCTCCGCGAATGACTGCGCAACGTCGTACATCGCCTGCTCGTCCGCCACGGTCGCCGGCCTGCGGCCCTGGACCGTCGCTCCGGGTTCGGCAATGCCGGCCTGGCGCAACGCCTCGACGTGGCGCTGCCAGCCGTCCGGCTGCTCGTCATTGCCACCATCGGATGCAGCCAGCTTCGGCCAGGGGAGTTTCCAGCGCATCAGTAGTCCTCCACGCGCTCGCCCGGCATGGCGTACTGCACTCGCTGGTACAGGGGAAAGACCGTCGTGTAGCCCGGAACCGGCACGGGATCGGTGCCCGCCAGGTGCGGGTACACATACATGACAAGATCGGGGTTCGGCAGGCGGTGGAACTGGCGATAGACCTCGTTGCGCGCCGTGCGCGTGTAGCGCATCTGCTCGGTGGGCGCGGCCTCCACGTCGGCCTCGGTCAGCGGCCGGCGCAGGCTCTGGCGTGCATCGAGCAATTGCCTGCGCGCCACCTGGCCGGCGCCACCACCCCCGTCACCGGCGTTCTGCTGCCAGATGTCCATCATCGTGCTGTCGCCGTGGGGGAGCAGCTTTTCCTTGCTGGTGGCACAGCCGCCGAGCACCGCGACGGCGAGGGCCAGCGCCAGGGCCTTATTCAAGTTCGAGAGCATGGCTTTCTCCTGCGCGGTGATCGACCTTGCGGCCTTCGGGATCGAAGTCGATGGCGAGCGGCTTTTCGAGGTGGACGGCGACCTTCGCGCCGGGCTGGACATAGACAGCGGCGAACGCCTGGCCGTACAGCTTGTTCACCCAGTCGGCCATGTCGCGCACGCCACCGGCCAGGATGCGGCCCACGGCTTCATTGCCCGAGATACCGACGCTGCCGATGGAGCCGTCGGCGCCGACGTAGGACATCTGGCCGCTGTCGCTGTCGATCAGCGAGGCGACGCCGGCACCGGCGGCGGTAATCAGGGCTTGCGAGCCAAGGTACTGCTGGGCGTTGCTGCGCCGCTCCCCGCTGACGCAGGGAATGCCGTATGGGTCGCTGATCCAGCCCAGGCCTCCACTTTGAGAGTTCTGCTGCTGGTTGTTTTGCTGGTTGCCGTCGCGGTCTTCGGGGATGGTGCGGATCGTGCCGTCGTGGAAGACGAAGGTGATGCTGCGTACCTGGCCGCGCACGCACGAGAGCGTCCAGTCGCCCGATGCGGTGCCGCTGAACACGGCACCGGCCACGTCGGGAATGTCGATGCCATTGGCGGTCAGGTTGTCCTGTCCGACCAACACCTTGAAGGGGTACGGATCGTTGACGGTTCCGTCGATCGGCACGCGGCCGATCAGCGCCGTCATCGCCACCGACCCCATCAGTGTCGAATTGGTCGGTACGGTATAGACCGCCTTGGCGCTCTTCACGCCTGCGGCGCGTGCGCCCGCGTTCGCACGGTTTCGGCCGTGGTTTCCAACGTGCTCTGCGCGGGGCCGAAGCTCGTCGGGAAGCTCATGCCGCTACCCGTGCCACGACTGCTGTTGCGCCCCTCGGCTTTCCTCGCATCGTCGGGTTCGACCCAGCGCACGCCGCCTTCCATGCCGGCCTCGTCGCCGTCACGCAGCCCCAGACCCACCGGCAGGTCGGCATGGCCGCCGCCACGTCCGCCGATACTGTCCAGGCGCCGTTGCAGGTCGGCCAGCAGTCCTTCGGTCTGCTGGCGCGCGCTGGCTGCCTGCTCTTGGTCGCGACGCAGGTTGGTGCGCTCGGAGTCGAGGGCCGAATTGATGCGCTGGTCAATGGAGTTCTCGCGCTGGCGCAGTCGCTGGTTTTCTTCGCGCTGGGATTTGTTGTCCGAGAGCGCGGTCTGAAGCTCGGTGCGCAACTGCTTCACTTGGGCAACGAGCGTCGCCACGGTGTCGCGCGGGGTATCGCCCTCGATGCCCAGCGCCTTCATTTCCGCTGGCGTGAGCTTGGCGCCGGCATCCGCGGTCGGTGGTGCCGAAGTGCTGCCTCCCGAGAACAGCCGGATGGCGACGAACAGCACCAGCACGGCAACCGGGATCATCAGCCACTTCAGGAGTCCATTACTGCGCATGGCGGACCTCCTTGCGGTCGGTGCCATCCTGGGAACCGGCTTCCGGTTGCGGGAGATGCACGGCCGGGTCGAAGCGGTTGACCGCTGGTAGCAGCGATTGCGCAAGGCCACGCCCGCGCGTCACCAGGTACAGGACGGTCGTGTCCTCGGGCGTCCCGCGCGGGCCAAGCGCCTCGTGTTGGAAGGTGGCGGTGAGGAAATCGCCTTGCAGCACGCGCGGGTCCAGGGTGATCCAGCCGCTGCTGCTGTTGGTCAGGCGCACGGCGGTCACCCACTGGTCTTCCAGACGCCATGACGCGAGCGCGACCGCGCGCACGGGCAGCGTCGGCATCAGCGTGCCGAGGTCGAGGCCACTGCGCAGGTTCACCCGCATGACGCTCGGCAGCGGCTCCACGGTGCGTAGCGGCGCGTAGAGGTTCTGTGCGGCGAAGCGCGTCAGGACAACCGACACCGGGGTCTCGCGTCGCGCCGCTCGCGCGCCGGCCTGGTCCTGGGCGCGCGCCGGAGCTTCGTTGTCATCGCCGGGCTGATCGCCATAGCGCGCCGGGGTGCTGTTGCCCTCGACGATGCGCACTGGTTCCAGCTCGGCTTCGCCGTCCTTGGCTGGCTCCGCCGCAATGTCCAGCAGGATCAGCGCGCCCGTGTCGGCGTCCTGCAATTGCAGCCGCGTGGGCTCGATCGGCTCGCTAGCACGCAGGTACACCGCGCCGCCCGCGCTCTGCACCCGTAGGCGCTCGCCGACGCCCGCAGGTACGCCCACGCGGACGTTGCGGTCGATGAACACGATGCGCTCGTGGCCGACCTTCAGCGGCACCGCCAACGGCATACGTTCCCAGCGCAGGATCTCCACCGCCTGGACAGCAGGAGCCGCGGCCACGGCCAACAGCCCCAGCAGCGTGAGTACAGGATGCTTCATGGGGTTTCTCCTTGGGGCGCTTGCGGAGACAGGCCACCAGACGCCGGGCGCGTCGGCTCCGGCGTGCTGATGCGCTGGGGCGCGCCCTCATAGCAGTCGAGCGCCAGGCCGAACGGGTTGCGGGCAGGATCGACGTCCACCCGCGTGACCTTCACGGGATAGCGCACCAGAGCGCGCTTGACTTGCTCGGCGCCGTAGTACTCGTCGGCGGTGATGTCCAGCGTCACTACCCAGTCGCGGTCGGAAACCACGCGTACGCGGGCCGTGGGGTCGTCGCCGTAGCCGCGGCCGGGGATTTCGTAGATGCCGCGCACGCGCTGGCGCAACTCGCCCGTGCTGCGGCGGTAGTCGTAGTCCGCGCGCAGGAAGGCCTGGCAGGATGGGGTGAGGTACGGCGAGAGCGTGTGGAGGTTGCGCGCGTAGTCCTCTTCGCCATTCGTCGGCCAGCGGTTGAGCGTCTGGAACACGTAGAACGTGAACGCATAGACCGATTCGGGCGGCACTTCCCACCACTTCCTGGTACTGCCGGAGCGCAGGTCAGGCGGAACGTGGATGGTCAGATCGCGGGGAGCGCTCCACCAGCCGCCACCCATGACCAGGGCGACGATGATCAGGGCGCCAGCACCCAGGCGAAGCGTCTTGATGTGCGCCTGCAGGTGGGTGATCTCGTTCTTGAAGCGGCTCATCGTGCGCTCCTTCGGGTGGTCCAGAAGCCGGAGCGCGAGATCAGCACATGGCCGCCTACCCAGCCCGCCATCAGCGGATGGCGTGTGGCAATGCGCCATTGCAGTTGCCGATACAGCCAGGTGTCGGGACGCCCGCGCTTGAGGCGGCGAAGAATGCCGCCGCCGATGAACACGCCGAAGGCCACGCCCAGGACGACGAACGTGGGTGCTAGCGCGATCGTGCGGAACACCCACGACAGCGGTGCGCCGACCAGCAGACCGGCGGCGCCGGACAGGCCGCAGCAGATCCACAGCTCGTCGGCGGTGAGACCGCGCACCACAACGGGATGTCGATTGAGCCGGTGCGGAAGGAACGTGACCGTCCCGTCCGCACGGACGTGCTGCTGCTCGGACATACCGGCCTCGCTTACAGGATGCCGGTGGCTTCGGTGAGCAGCCAGATGCCGATCACGAGCAGGACGGCGCCGATGGCGACCGTGAGGCCGAACTGGCCCCACGTCTTGCGGCCTGTGTGGATTTCCGCGTAGGTCCCGTAGGCGTGGTAGCACACGCCGATGAACATGGACGCCACCACCAGCAGAGCCACGAGCATGATGATGTCGTAGCCGTAGTTGCGGATCGTTTCCATGATGCCGTTGCCTGTGCCGCGGGTCGGGTTCTCCAACTGCGGCAGACCCTGCGCGAACGACAGCGCGGGCAGCGCTGCGGTGCCCAGGGCCACGGTGGCGCGCTGGGCAAGACGGGAAGTGAGGATGCGGTTTTGCATGGTCATGCCTTTCAGGTCAGGAGAGGAGGAAGAAAGTCAGGACGAGGTACATCGCGACGAATCGGATGCAGACGCCGAGGAACTGGCGCTGGTTGAGGCGGCTTTCGGACCACCCCACGTAGGCCGTTCGCATGGCCCAGACGCCCCAGACGAGCAGGACCGCGAACACGACGCCGACCAGGACGGTCGCCATCGCTGAAGGCGCGATGCCGCTGTTGGCTTGAAATGCCGAGACCTGGGCGCCGTTCATGGCTTGCCCTCCGTGGTCGTCGGCGGTGATGGCGGGACGATCCGCTCCGTGCGGTAGTCGCCGATCAGTTCGGAGGCGTCGCGCGGCTGGGCGCGCGACGGTGTGAGATGGGCCTGGATGCCGGCGCGCACGCGCGCCAGGTCAGCCAGCAGCCTCGGGTAATCGAAGTGGTAGCGCTCGCCCGGCTGGATGGGGGCATGCGTAGCGCTGTCGGCGACGGTGCGCTCCAGCGCGTCGAGCTGGCGCAGCGCTGCGACCAACTCCTGACGCTGCGCCGGGGACTCGGCCAACGCCATCGAGGACTGACCCAGTACAAGGGCCGTCACGAGAAAAGTGGGCACGCCGCGATGCGCGGCGCGCAGCCAGATCGGAGCCAACATCGCGCCATTCCTGTGTGATCAGCAATGGCTCGATCGTGGAGATCGGGGCTGTTTCAGGCCGCAAACAATAGGAACCTGCAGATGACCGGATTGATCTGCTAGAGGTACTTCTTGAAGCTGCCCGCAGTCAGGCTCACGGCCAGTCCCAGCAAGGCGGCGCTCGGCAACAGGATCAGCAATGGATGCACCGAGATCGGCAGCGCCAGGTACGTGATCCACGGCAGCACGGCCAGCGGCATGAGGCTGGCTTTCGCACGGTGGTAGATGAACCCGGATTCGCGGCCCGCGCCGAACCTGCGCACGTCGCGTCGCACCAGACCGTCAATCAGACCGACGAAAGCGGCCGTGAAGATCAGTGGCAACGTGAGCACCAGGACCAGCAGGCGCACCAGGAAGGTCAGCGTCGTGAAGGCTGCGGCGATGAGGTAGCTCTCGGCCCAGACATAGACTTGGCTGATGTAGTAGCGGAAGTTGCGCGTCTGCTCGTGGCTGGGCGCGCGGACGCGCTCGGCGGTCTGGCTCATGCGCGCCAGCAGCCCCGAGCGAACGAACACCCATTCGTAGCCTGTATCCACCAACTCGTGCGCCGTGCGCCCTGGCTCCTGCACGACCACGCTGCGCGTGAAGTGGCTGGACAGGTGCCCAAGCTCGTACTGCAACATCTGCTGGGAATGGCGCCAGCCCTGATCCTTCCAGAACAGGTGCATGCCGACGCACTCCACCACGATCGAGAACAGCAGCGAGCCAATCAATACCCCGAGCAGGCGAAATGGCAAGGTGATGGTGCCGACGATCAGACCCTGGCGCTGGTTCTGCTCCCGCTGCGCGGTCGAGGCGGCGTCCTTCATGGCGCGGCCTCGTCGGTACTGTGGTCGGTGTCGGTGGCCACCGCAGCAGGCTCGGCTGGAGCAGCATCGTCCAGCAGGTCATCGGGCAAGGCCGCATCCTGCAAGGCAGGGGAGCTAGTGAAATCCCACCACTGCGTGGCCTCGCTGTAGCTCTGGCGCATGTATCCGGCCAGTTGCTGCAGATCCGCCGGCATCACTTCATCCGGGTCTGGTGTCGGCAGCGGCATGCGAACCTTCCAAAGCTGGCCGCCTTGCAGCAGCGCGAAGCACTGGCCTTTTGGCAGGCCGACTACGTGCGATGGCTCGATCATCGGCACGCTGGACATGCTGATGCGGTCCTGGGTGTTCGACGTGAAATCCGTCGCGCCACGGATGTCCGAGCTGTCGGTCGCCCCTGAGACGATGGTGGTGGTATAGACCTCGACCTTCGGCAACTGCCGCGTCAGCAGTTCGGCGGTGGCCGTCTCGCGCACGCGCAGCATGAACAGGTTGTTGAAGTTGCCGATCACCTGGCCAGCTTTCGCGCGGTTGCCGATACGGGCCTCGATGTCCGAGAGGGTCTGCGTGTACGCGGTGACTTGCAGCCCGGCGCCGCCGCCTTTGTTGATAAGCGGCACGAATTCGTCACCCATGAGTTCATTGAATTCATCCGCATGGACGTTGATCGGCACGCGCGCGCCAGCCGAAGCGTCAGGCAGGCCATCGTCGATCCCGTGCTTGTAGATATGACCCGCGACCGAAACCAGGTCGGAGAACATGGAGTTGCCGACCGCTGCGGCAACCTCGGCGTCGGACAGCGCGTCCAGTCCCACATAGACGATGGCGCGCTTCCTGATGACTTGCATCCAATCGAAGATCGGGCGCGGGTCGGTCAGGTCGGAGTAGTTCGGGGCCAGGAGTTGGGCGATCTTGCCGCTGGTGAGCTTTTCCAGCAGCGGCAGCAACGATGCGACGATCTTGTCGAAGTAGGTCTTGTCGTACCGAACTGCCGAGCGCAGGCCGTCGAGCACCGGGTCGTAGTTGCGCGCCTGGGAGAGGTACTGCTCCAGCGCGACCACGCGCTTCTCGCGCCCGATCATGTTGCGCGGGATGTTCTTCTCGTTGAGCTTGGCCTCGATCTGGACGATCACCTCCCAGGCCTTGGGCTCGGTCTTGGCGAAGTAGTGCTGGGCGTACTCGATAAACAGTGCGTCGATGTTGATGACGTGCCGCTGGATCAGCATGTAGTCCGGGCGCTGCCCCAGTTCCACCAAAGCGCGGGCAATGATGTTGACGAAGCGCCACGCGAACTCCCGGAAGGCCGCGCTGTTGCCTTCACCGGAGAGTTGCCCTGCGATACGGGTGGCGACTTCCGAGATGCGACCGAAGCGTCCTACCGCGTTGTAGCGGGCGCTGATTTCCGGCCAACCGAGATGGAAGATGTAGAACTCGCCTTCACGGCCTGTGCGCTGGGCTTCGACGTACATCCGCTTCAGGAGATCCGCGTCGCCCTTGGGATCGATAACGATCACGACCTCGTGCTCGCCGGCAGCGTTCTTGCGACGGATGTCCTGAGTCACAAACAGCTCGGCCAGCCGCGTCTTGCCCACGCGCGTCGTGCCCAGCACCAGCGAATGTCCGACGCGCTCACCCAGCGGCAGGCTGACGTCCACCTCGTCGGGTTCGATGCCATGCAGCCGCGGCAGGCCACCTACAGGTGGCAGCGGGCGCACAGGGTTGAAAGGAACGTCCCAGCCCGTGAGAGCGGAGAGCCGGGACAGCGGGAACGGCGCGAATTCCAGCCGTTCCTCCAGCCGACGCGCCAGGCGATAGGCCGGTGTCGGCTCCGCGTAGCGGCGAAACTCCGGCCGGTATGTCTGCATGAGCCTATGGGTGTGCTTCTGCTCCCACAGGAATCCGCGCCCGATGAAAAGCCGCTGCTGGCTGACGGGCACATCCTTGCTTGTCATCACGTAGCGCGGCAGGCGGCGGATGTTGCGCCTGTAACGCAGGATGACGCGAGCGTCGCGGTAGCGGATCGCGCCGTAGGCGCCGAACGCCAGGGCGCTGCCGACGCCCATGGCAGGGCTCAGCGCGAGCGACCACGGGGCCACCAGGGACAGAAACGCGGCGCCTGCACACGCTGCGACGGTGTATAGCTCCACCGCTGGGCGTAGCAGAACCTCGATCGGCTGTTTCCCCGACATGGCTTCATTGCTCGATGCCGGTGGCCGTGATCAGCGCCGGGTAGTGCCGCAGGCCCAGGCGATCGGCCAGGTCGTCTCCGGCTACGGGCGCGAGCGGCACGCCCGGCACCAGGGCACGCAGCCGTGCCAGGCCCTGCGCGGTCTCGACATTGACCACCAAGCCGACCGCGCCGCGTTCGCGCAAAGCAATGCCGCGGCGCTGCAACCAGGCCCGGGAGGCGTCGTCGTCGCCGATGACCACGAACGGCCGCAGGCCGGGCGCTTCGATCACGCGCCGCGCGACGGTGCCAGGCGTGAGTTTGGCGCTGCGCACCGGCAGCATCGCTGCCTCGTCCGCGGGTGTGGCGGGAACCTGTGGCGTCGGAATGGGCGGCCGGGCCGGGACATCGGCGCGCGGCTGGAGGTTGAGGGCCTCGTAGTACGGCAGCGCCGACGTGCCACCGCGATCTTCGACCACGATCAGCGGATCGCCGGCACGCGATGCCAGCGGCAGACCCGCCAGCAGCACAAGCAGGCCCCGCAGGCCAGATGGGATTTCGTCATGGGGAAGTCTCCTGGCGCGTGGCGAGCACCGCGGCGTTTGGGCGTGCGCCCTGCACACGCGCGAGATGGCGCGACACGCTGCGCCGGTAGCGGGCGGCGGGCTCGCCGCCCGCAGGACGGTGGTAGCGGCCGATCGCCAACAGCCAGTCTTCGCCGGACGTGTGCTGCTCCTTCAGGATCTCAGCGGCGATGGCGAGGTTGCGATAAGGGTCCAGCAGGTCGCACGCGCTGGTGAAGCGGTGCTTGTGGTAACCGAGGTTGATCTGGCCCAGGCCTGCATCGATGCGCGTGTGGGGCGTGGCGCGCATTGCCTGTTGCAAGCCCGAGCAGGCGTCGGCGCGCGTGGCGAAGCGGCGCGACTGGCCGGCGACATTGAGGGACCACGGCCACGGGACGATGCGCCCGTTGCGCCGAACACCGCTCTCCTGCAAGGCCACGGCGTAGAGTACGGTCGAGGGGATGCCCGCCCGCTGTGCGGCGAGCTGGTAGGCCGGTGGTGGAACCTCCTGGGCATGGACGGCGCAGGCGCACAGGCCGGTAGCAAGCAGCAGTGCGCGCAAGAGCTGCGAGACGGAGGTCGCTACGGTTGACGCTGCCATTGGCCGTTCACCTCGCGCACAGCCGCGGGCAAGTCACCGGGCAGGCCCAGCGACAGCCAGCGGCCGCCGTCGTGGTTGAGGGTAATGCTGCCGCTGCGCACGCGCGCCGGGTCGATCTGCGCGCGCTTGGCCCAGTCGCGGATGCGTGCATCGTCCTGGCGGCTGCCCACCATATACAGGTCGAACTCGGCACCCGAGGATTGCAGGCGCTGCACGAGCTGCCCACAGGCCGCGCAGCCGTCCTTGACGAACACCGCCATTCGGCCGCTGCCGCGCGCGGTGCCGGCGCCCGGCCCGTCGTCGGGCAGGTTCACGCGCTGCATGCCGGGGTTCAGGCGCTGCCAGGCTTCGTCGTAGGCGCGTTGGTAGGCGAGCAACTTCTCGACGCGGCGTGCCTCGATTTGCACCTGCAGCTCTGCATAGCGCCGCCGTTCTTCGTCGGTGCGTGCCTCGATGCCTAGGGCAGACAGCGGGTCCAGGTTGGGCGAGTAGATGCCCAGCGGCCCATCCATCAGCTCGCGGTAACGCACCCATTCCTGGGGTTGGAGGCCCCAGTTGCTTGCTACTCGGTCGTCCAGGACGCGGGCGGCCAGCGGGCGCTCCTGGCTCTGCGCATTGCGGGCGGGAGCCGTGGCTGACTGCTGCGCCCACGCGGGCCACTGGACTGAAGCCAGTAGGAGTGCGGAAAGGATGATCGACGGCTTCATGTGGTGTGCTCCGATCAGGGAATCGCCACGCGACGGGTCTGGTCGCCGGCTTGGAACACCGCGGCGCTGCCATCGATTGCCTGCAAGCGCCATGGGCCGACCGCATCACCGGGCAGCAGCACCTGAAGCTGGTCGGGCGTGAAGTCCCCACTGCTCGGCGCGACGGACACGCTGCGCTGGCCTGCGCGCAGTTCGGCGCCGACGATGCGGAACGGCAATGGCGGCGGTTCAGACTTGGCTGCGGGCTTGCTCGATGTGCGCGGCTGGACGGGGGCTGCTGCACGCGCGGCGGTCTGGCGCGTCTTGATCTGCTCGATCTCCGCGCGCAGCGCCTGAAGGTCGTCGGCGGCTGCGTAGCCGCTTAGTGTTTTCTCAACCTGGGAAGCGCGTGCTTCCAGGATTTGGCGGGTGTCTTTGAGGTCCGCCGCCGTTGCGACGGCCGGACGCTGCTGGATGGTCTCGATGGCCTCGGCCAGGGCCACCGCCTGCGCTTCGAGGCGTTGCAGACGGGAATCGAGCCGTTCCTGGTCGGCCTGGTCGCTCATCGCCTGGTAGCCGAGGGCCACGATGACGCTTAGACCGAGCAGCCAGAGCCAGAGCAGGCTTTGCACCACCACGGCGGCGGTCGGGCGACGCGAAGATTGCGGAGCGTTCATGGCTGGCCTCCTGGAGTGGAAGGCATCAGCGGGAAGGTCTGCACCGCATCGGCGGCGGTCGGTTCGGGCATGGGTTCGGCGGCCACGCTGTCGCCGGGCCGCTCGAAGCAAATCTGTCGTGCGCGGTCATCCGCGTGCAGTTCCCAGGCCGGACCAGCCAGGGTGAGCAGCGCATCGCGCAAGGTCATGGGACCGAGATGCAGGTGCGCCGCCGGGAGTGGCAGCTTATACAGCTCGATCACGGCATGCGCCGTTTGGCACAGGCTGTAGCCGCTGCGCTTGAGCACATGCCGCAGCCCATCGCCGACCGTGGCGCGGGCATCCTCGGGCATCGACACGTCGATGGTCTGCAACAGCAGGTCGCGCTGCGCCGCTGTAGGGGCCAGTTCGACCAGCGTGTAGCGGGCGTAGCGCACGACCGGGATGTACTCGGGCGCTTCGGGTTCGGGCGCGGCCGAGACTTCCTCGATGGTGTCGGGCGCGACCGGCGCAGTCGTCGTCGCGCAGCCACCGGCCAGCACCGACCAAAGCAGGCCGAGAAATCCCGCCAGCAGGCGGCGTTCGGGATGGTGAAACCAGGGTGGAGAGGGGCACATAGCTCGGCGTCCTGAAACATCGAGCCCTCACCATCGCCGCTCGGGCTACGAGCGGCAGCAAACAATGCGAACCAGACAGCGCCCGATTTGCCGGCAGCGCCTTCACCAAAGAAAGGCCCCAAGTTGGGGCCTGTGAAAATGGGTCTCTTATTTCTCGTCGTCGATGCCCATGCGCTCACGCATTTCGGCGAGGAACGCCTCGGGGGCCATCAGACCATAGCGTGCCAGGCGCACAGGGATGTCCTCCGCATCGAGGTTCCCATCTTCGATGCGCTGTCGCAGGAAATCCGCAATCTCGGCTTCCAGCTTCCGTTGGGTGTCGATGGCTTCGGACGGTTGGGTGTTGGTATTCATGGAAATCTCCTTGGGATGAAAAAAGCGCAGCCACCTCCACGGAGAACGTGGGCGTGGCTGCAAGGTGGGAACAACAGAAATGCCGGCGGCGCTAGGCCGGCTTGTGGCGTGGGAATCAGGCGGCGACCAGTTGCCGGGCCAGTGCGACCTCGACGGAATCACCATCCTGGTTCAGGACATCCAGCCCCGATTCGGGTACATCGCCCGAGGTGGACTGCGAGACCATGATCTTCTTGGCCATCAGTTCGAGGCATGTCATCTGCGAGGAACCGGCGTAGCCGAGATAGATCACGCGCACGGGGTGCTTCTGCCCGATGCGCCAGGAGCGGCGTGCCGCCTGCTGGAGCGAGTACACGTTGTAGCCCGACTGCATGAACACGATCGTCGGGAACTCCAACAGATCCAGCCCCGTCTTGACCAGCTCGGGGTTGGTGATGAGCACGTCGATGCCACGGTCCAGTTGCTCGGCGATCCAGTCTTCGCGGCGGCTGGCGTCCACGCTCGCGCGCAGCACCGCCACCTTGAAGCCCTCCTGCTCCAGCAGCACCTTCAGGCGCGACGTGGTGTCGCGCGTGCCGGTATAGACCGTGTAGGCCAGAACCTTGCGGCCTTGCGCCTTCTCCTCTTTGCAGATGTCGATCAGCTCGCGCTCTTTCGGTGTCACCTCGAACTCGTTGAACTGAGCCGGGACGAACGCCAAGGTGTTGCGCGTGCGCGGATGCACCACGGTCTCCGACCGGAAGCAGCAATCCGGCCAGGCCAGCAGCACGTTGAGGACCACACCCAGCAAGGTCGTATCGCGTCGCGCCAGAGCCTGTTTCAGCTCCGCGGTCAGCCGACCCGCCAGATCGCGGTAGGCCGCGGCTTGCGCCGTGTCCATCGCGACTTCGCGGAACTCCTCGTCATACGGCGGCAGGACGTTGCCGCCGATGTCCTTGAGCTTGAGGAAGATCGTGAACGGCAGGATGCAGCGCAAGACGCCCTTGGGGCCGAAGCCCGGAGCCTTGACCGTGCGCACCGATACCTTGGTGCCCTTGGCCGTCTTGTGCGCCGTGCCGGTGCTCTCGGAGTAGATGTCCTTCAAGACCCCGTGATCGCGCATGAACGCCATCGCAGCCGAGGTCATGCTGCCGCTCGTGGTCGGGCGGTAGCCGTCTTCGATCATCCGCCCAGGCAGGGCTCGGAACAGCAGATAGAACAGGTCGTCCCCATAGCCGCCCATCAGCGTGCCAGTCAGCAGCAAGGTCTTGCGAGCCTTCGCCGCCAGCACGCCCATGGCCTGGCCTTGGGCACTGCCGCCGTTCTTGTACTCATGGGCCTCGTCGGCGATGAGCAGGTCGAACGTGCCTTGCGGCAGGTACCTCTTGATGAACTCGGACGGTTGGTAGCCGCCCTCGCCGAAGCCGAACTCCATGTTGGCCATCGCGCGTTCCATGCGCGTGGCCTGACGGTCGGAAAAGACCAGTTCGCCGTTGCCGTCCATGAGGTTGATGAACTCATGCACGTTGTCCCCCAACATCGAGGCAAGGAAACCATCACCGAAGCGCTTCATGAGCTTCTGCGCGGTGATTTCCCCGATGGTCGGGATGCGCTTCAAGGCTTTGAGGACGGCCGAGGACTGATCGCTGCCGGACAGGCTGCGCGGGCGGATCAGCGTCCACAAGGGCGCGGCGCAATGGCTGCACTTCCTGCGGTACTCCTCGGCTTCAAGCGCGACCGGGTTGACCGGCTCGCCGTCGAGGTCGGTGATGACCGTGCCGCAGTCCGGGCATGCGGCGACGTCGCCGTGGCGGGTGCGTCGCTGGGTGAAGACAGGCTTCCAGTGGAAGCCCATCCGCATCCTCACGCGGCCCAGGACGAAGAACTCCTGACCCGTGGGCTGCACACCCAACTGCTCACGCAGCTTGATGAGCTTGACGAGCGTATCCGGCCCGTTAAGCACCCACACTTTGGCGCCCGCTACCGTCTCCTGGATCTCGCGCCGCCACTTGTAAACAAGGTGCGGCGGCGAAAGAACCAAGGTGCGGCGGTAGCCTTCGGCGTTGAGCACGGCGGCCGTGGCGATGCCGACGGTCGTCTTGCCGCAGCCCATTTCGCCATTGACGATCGCGGCATGTTCGCCACGGTCAATCAGCAGCTCGGCGGCGGCATGGACGACTTCGGCCTGGGCCTGGAACAGCTTGCGCTTGAGGCTGGCGACGATGAGCTGGCGATGTGCCTGCGGTTGGCCGGTATAGACCGGCGGATTAGCGCTGTTGAGGGCGTCGAGCAGTTCGTCGCCGAACTCGCCGACGAAATCCTGAAGGCTCAGGGTCAGAGGGGAAGATTCCGCATCGAGCAGTTCGCCCTGTACGGGCGCGGCTTCAGCGGCATTGGTTTCGAGATCGAGGGACATGGTGATGCTCCAAAGAAAATGGGGCATGCACCACCCCCAGCGGGGCAGTGGCATGCCCCGTGGTGGGAAGTAAATCGGCGCGTGGCCGAAGGTGGTTGAAGGTGCTGGCCTGGATGGCCAGCGGGTGAACCGTGCTCAGTCCTCGGACGGCAGAACGATGACGGTGGCGCGGCGCTCCGCGTCGGTAACGATGCGAATGGCCAGCCCCGGGTGGATCACGTAGTGCGATGCCAGCGAAGCACCTGATTGAAGTGCGGTGCTGTTGGCCTGCCATTGCTGGACGTTGACGTCGCCCCAGTCACCACGGGTGTGGCGCCTGAAGTACGGGATCGGGTCGAGGCGACCCGAGCGGACCAGGCGGTCAATGCCTTTGCTGAAGATAAGCGCCCCGATGGGGAACGCCAGCCTCTGGCAGTAGGTTTCGATGCGATGTGATGCCATGGGCTCCTCCTTGAAAGGTTATTGAGCCACGACACCCCTGGCGGAGTGAAGTGGCTCCGTCAGGTGGATGGGATGACGAGGTGGTGCCTTCAGATCAGGTCGCGCTCTTCGGGAAGCTGGACCACCGTGGTCTGGTGGTCTTCGCTGGTCTTCACGATCAGCACCAACTCCGGCGTGATGCGGTACTGGGAGATCATCAGGTTGTCCTGATCGAGTGCGACATCGTTGGCCTGGCGGGTGGCCTCGTCGATCTCGCCCCAGTCGCCGCGCACGTGGCGCTGTACATAGGACAAGGGATCGATGAGACCTCGGCGGGCCAGCCAGTGCACCTTTTCGCTCAACTGCAACGAGGCCGGTGCGAACAAGGGTTGCTTGTGCGGCGCGGGCCGCTGGAACAGACGTGAGAGCATGGTGTTTCTCCTTCGATGAAGTGCAGCAGGACGTCAGGCGTCCGGGGGATTAGCGGATGGTCAGCACCTCGCCCCGTGTCGGGGAGCCAGGCGTCATGTCCCACGCGCGGATGACGGGCACGAACTTGTCGGTGAGGATGCGGGTCTCGGCGATGGAGCCGTCGTCGCGTTCGGTGAATTCCCGCTGGAGCGTCTTGTCCTTGTGGGTGTCACCCTTGACGACGAGCACGCGCCCGGTCTGGGAGCGCACGACGCCGGAAATCGCACCCGCGGCCAAAGCCAGGGCGAGATGCCAGTGGGACAAGGCCCGCGCCGGTGGACGCAGCGATTGCTGCGCGGCCCCTAGGTGCGTGTCCAGAGACGGCCAGAGACCTTGCAGCCTGCCAACCTCGTCGGTGAACTGTTCGGGCTCCATCGTCACGCGGAAGAAGTGCTCCGGCTCGGCCGGACTGGCGGGGACGATGTACGGCAGGAACGGCCAGTCGCTCGGCAGTTCCTCGGGTTCGACTTCGCCAAGCCCAACCTGCAGCAGCAGATTGCGCACGGCCTTAATCGAATCCGACGCCAGCTCGCGCTGACGCACCCGACGGCCGAAGATCACCACCTGCTTGAACTGCGTCTCCACCGCTCGGTAGATGCGCAGGTCCGTGTAGTGGCGTGTCAGCCAGCCGACCAGCTCCGCGTCGAGCACGTAGCCGGGGACGATGAAGACCAGCACGCCGCCGTATTGCAGCAACGACAGACTGCGCTGATAGAACAGCTTTTCGAGACGGGCGCGGCCTTGGCCCTGATAGCCGATGTTGCCGTTGATGTCCTTGGACAGGTCGCCATACGGCGGATTCAGCCAGAGCAGCCCGAAGGACTGCTTGGAGACCATCGTGTCCATCAGGTCCGCGTGTAGGCAGTGATCGACCAGGCCGCGGGCATGGCGTGCCCGCTCCGCGTCGAACTCGACCGCGAACGCCTTGGCCTGCTCGCGCCCGAGGGCGTGGGCGGCTTCGGCGATCGCCACGCCTTCGCCGGCGCAGGGATCAAGGATGCACATCGGCCCGTCGCTGGGCATCAGTGCGTTGAGGGCTCTTTCGAGCGTGGGTTCGTCGGTTGGGTAGTAACCGTTCTTGGCGAAATTGCGGGCGAGCCGCGGGAACATGAGGGCCATGGAAGTCTCCTGGTTGGCGGGGGATGAATGGCGGAAGCACGCCAAGGCGTGCCTCCGTGGGTGGGTCAGGCCGCTACCGCTTCCGGCGTCCAGATCTTGGCCGGATACGGATAGGCCGTGAGCACGTCACTGCGGATCAGGGAACCCAGCGCCAGGGTCAGCGCCGGCACGTCGATGGCGAGCCGATGGCCTTCCAACGGCCCGAGGGCGAACGGAAGGCGGGCCAGCATCTCGCGGGTTTGCAGCAGTTCCAGCACGGTCTCGCGCCAGTGGTCGAGCAGCGGCAACGGGCAGGTGTCCCGCACCAGCATCCACAGGCGGTCAAGCCGGTGGGCGCTGCCCTGTGGCAGCAGTGCCAGTGCGCTGGCGTTGGCCTTGTCGGGCTTGACGCAGCGCCGGTCGAACAGCCACACGTTGGAGAGCGATCCGAACAGCGTTCGCCGGTAAGCGCGCGTGATGCGCTTTTCCAGGCGATCGACGTTGCCGATGAACACCGGGACGCTGCCGCCCTGGTCGGTGATGACGTGGAACTGGTCCAGTCCCTGCTCGTCGCGCCCGAGGGTCAGGCGAGCGAGGAACTGCTGGACGGCGGTGTCGCGCGCCCAGATGGACAGGAAGATCAGGTTGCCCTGGTCATCGCCGACGCAGGCGTCGGCCATCACGTCCGGGCATTCGTCGATGCGGTACAGCGTGGAAGAAGTATTGGTGGGCATGGTGGTGTCCTCGGATGAACGGGAACAGCATCGCCCGCTGGGGCAAGTACTGCCCCGGGGGGTGGAAGAAAATCGCTCAGTCCGGCTCGAACTGCCGGGTGTGCGGGTTGAAGTGAAGCGCCTCGTCCACCGCGGTGATCGGCGTGAAGCCGTCCAGGTAGATGTTGTTGAGGTACTGGTCGCGGTAGGTCAGTGCCTGCCGTGCCTGCTCCTCGGTGAGGCCGTTGTCGATGAAGTACCCCAGCATTTCTTCGTCGGAGGAAAGTTCGTCGTTGGACAAACTGCCTTCAACGAGCTTCAACAGCGAGGCGGGGAGCGCAGCCAGGATCGGGTCCATGTCGGTTCCTCCTGACTCAGGCCAACAGCGCCGCGGCGGGTGCCGTGGATGCCGTGGGGGTGCGACGCCGCGCGTGGTAGGCGCGAACGCCTGCACGCCAGTCGGCGGACTGCTCCGGCGCCATGTCGAGGTAGCTCAACGGGCACGAGTAGTAGTACGGGTGCATGGACTCGTCCAGCGGCTTGTAGCCCCACTGGTTGCCGCTGCGTTCCAGAAGATCGCAGCGGATGTAGCGCAGGGACTGGCCCGGTGCGAGATCACGATGCACGCCTTCGGCCTTGGCCGTCACTTCCGCGACGGACCAGAGGACGTTGCCGCGCAGCGTGTGGGCGATGACCTTCACGCTGGCGCGCTCGGTCTCCTGCTGTGCGATCAGTTCCGCGATCAGTTCAGACCGCGATTGAGGTGAGAAATACCAGCCCATGAGAGGCCTCCTGAAGAAGTAAAGCCGGAGGCCTCCCCGTGGGGAAGAACCCCCAGCGGGTGATGGAAATGCCGCGTGTGCGGCGAAGGAACCTATGCTTTGCCCTCAGTCCCAGTCGTCATCGTCGCGATCACAACCGGCCGGGCAGTAGCCGAACTCGATCCCATGCGAGCAGTAGCCATGCTCCGCATTCCAGTCCTGGGTTTCCTGCCGTTCGGCAGGTGTTGCGTAGTCCCATTCCCGGGTCGCGATTTCCAGCGCTTGAGTGCGCTGGTCATGCGGCAACCGACTGGCTTGCGCGTCGATCTCCGAGCTGAAAAGCGTGACCCAGTGATCCCAGGACAGGCCGCAACCACGTTGGGCATGCTCGGCGGCCGTCTTGCAAACGGCGCGCCACGCGGTTTCGTCCAGCGCGGAACGGGGTGTATCGCAAGCGATGGTGGACATGATGGAGACCTCCAGAAGAAAGCCGAGGCCTCCCCCCGCATGGGGAAGGAACCCCGGCGGGTGGATGAAGAACACCGCGGATGCGGCGTCCGCAATCACGCAGGTTGCAGTTCGGCCTGGCGGCTCCACTCCTGCGTCTTGAAGTCCAGCGCGTAGCCCAGTTCGCCCAGGCGGGCGATCTGCGCGCGCAGGGCGCGGCGGTCGATGGTCGAATCCAGCTTCACGGACTCGCCCAGCGGCCACAACAGGCCGAACAGCGCGGCGTCGCCATCCTCGGTGCTGCCGGCGGCAGCAGCCGCAGCAGGCGGCGCGTCCACGCCGAAGGGCGTGGTATCGACCAGCGGGTCCGCGGACGCCTGCACGGGTGCAGGTTTGGCGGACCTGGATGCCTTGGCGGGCTTGGCCGGCGTTGCCACAGGCTGCGTCCCTTGCTCTTCATCGAGCGGATCGACTTCCTGCGGGGCGAAGCTATGTGCTTCGGCCTTGCTCAGCTTGTCGATGCCGAAAAGTGTCATACCGTCCAGGTTGGCGCGCATCTCGAAACGCATGCTGCCGTCGCTGATCGGATAGCCTTTGAGGAAGATGTAGCGAAGAACGAACTCCCCTTGGTACTTGCCCTCGGGGTATTGCTCCAACTCCGCGTCTTTAATCGTGAATTTTCCGAGTTGGCATTCGAGCTTGCCAACATTGAACTTTCCGTTGCGGCCGTGAATGGTGCGCAGCGCGAGCTGGCCCGGGACGATGATGGGCGTGGCCGATTTCTCGGGTGCCGATGTGACTGCATGATGCTTCTCCTTGAGGAATAGGAAAAAGGCAAGGCCCCGTGAGGGGCCATGCCGGATCAGAACGAAGCAGCCAATGCCGGCTCCTGCTCTTCGACTTCACCTGCGGGCTCGCGCTCGGCGGGCTTGACAGGCTGGTCGGCAGCGGTGTCGGCGGCGTCCTCGGCTTCGGGCGCGGGTGCGTCCTCGGCCTGCGCCTGGTTCGTCGGATAGACCTGCGTGCCGTCGATCTTGATCAGACCGATGTGGATCAGCGTCGATTCCAGGCTCGCTCCCGGCTCCCCGGCGCGCTCACCCTTGGTGCGGATGTACGGATCGATCTTCATGTCGTTCAACTTGAAGGCGATCAGCACCTTGCGGTCCCCTTCGATGGCCTGCACGCACCGGCGAACCAGGTGCTCGGCTTCAGGGGTGGCGACGATGGTGTCGAAGTACCGATAGTCCGGTTCACCGACAGGCCCGGCCAGAGCCGCGACGCAGCACGACAGGAACGGATCGCCATCCTTGGGGGTGACGTCCTTCGGACGGCTAAGGTAGCCGATGCCGCGGGTGATCAGCTCGTGCTGCTTGATGGAAGCCAGTTCGGCCCGGTCAAGCGGCTCGGCCTTGAGCAGTCGCGCCTTGAGAGACGCGGCGGCTTCACCCTTGCGCTCGCCCTTGTCGCGGATGTACGCATCGCCCCACAGGTCGCCGAGGCGGAAGCGCACCAGCGGGCGCTGCTTGGGATCGTCAACGCCGATGTAGCGCTGGACGAGGTTCTTGGCCTCGGCACCCGAGACCTTGACGTCGAAGTAGCGGTAGCTGGGGTCCCTGGCGGGGCCGACCAGCGCGGCAACGGTGCATGCCAGGAAAGGCTGCGCACGGCGGCCGCCCCGGACAGGCACTTCACGGACACGCTGGATATAGCCGATGCCCGAGGTGTGGAGGTCGAAATACGATTTCTCGTTGGACGTGGTGTTCATGGTGAATCTCCATAGGGAAGAAGCGGAGACACACCAGCCCCACGCATGCGGGGAAAGGTGCGTAACCCCGCGGTGGGTCGATAAGGCGAAAGCATCCGCCACCAGAGACTGGTGGCCGCTCGCGGATGGATGCGGTGCGAGCTGGCTCGGTCACGCAGTGGGAACTGCGACGCAACCTCGAAGACCGATGGTTGCCCGGCATGTCGCTGACAACGTCAGCAGGCATGGGGTCAGCATGGCCGGGCCTCGCGCGCGCGACAGCAATCAATCGGCATCCGGGCGCTTCCCATTTTTTCCAGGCTGCCCAGTTCCGCCCAAAAGAAAGCCCCCGAAATGGGGGCTTCAAGGGGTATGCGGACATTTTTGGACTACGCCGATTCCACCGCCGCCAGTGACAGATACGTAGCGGTGGCGGACAGCTCCAGATCATCTGAGCTTTGCAGAATGCGAGTGAAAACGCTGTCTTTCGGGTCGAAGAACTCGCCGAAGTCGTCGCCGCCAAGCTCGGCGCGTGCCAGTTCCCACCAGTCATCGAACGGGTCGGTATCCGGGTTGCAGCCGACGGCATAGGCCAGCAGCTTCACGCGGCCATCGGGGCGGCGCTCTCCGCGCTCGGCGAGGAAGTACACGCCCTGGTCCTTGGCCAGGGCGACGCGGCATTGGTTGGCGATGGCCTCGGCAAGCACGGGGCGCAGGTCGGAGCCTCTGAATCGCAGTGACATGGTTGAAATCTCCTGTATGGATGAAGAAAAAAAGCCCTCCACCGAAACGGATGGAAGGCTTGTGGGGCAGTCGCCGATAGGCTGTGGACTGATCAGTCGTGCCGCTAGGCTTCCTGTCTGGCACGTCAGGCTGGAATCGCCTGACGTTGCCGAGAGGCTTTGGCGTCGATCATGCTCACGTCGATCAGGCGCCAGCGCCCGTCGTCGATGAGCCGCTCCAGCACTTCACCGAGCATGTCGAAATACACCCCGTCGTGCCTATCGATCAACTCACCGTCGCGGTGCAGCTCCACCACGTAGGTGTCGCCGCCACGGTCGTAGAGGATCGTCACCTGACCCTCGAACTTGGTGGTTGAGACCGTGAAGCTGATCGCCGGCGGGGTCTCGATGATCTTGGAGGGCTTGGGATCGACCCAGGCGAAGTCGCGGGCACCTGCATCGACCAGCATGTGGGTGATGCACCGGAACCCGTCGGGCGCGGGCATCTCCTCCAACTGCTCGATGAGTTGGCCCAGCTCCATGCACTGCGGCTCGGGAATGGGCAGCTTGGCGGGTGCTTTGCCAAGGATATGCCTCGTGATGGTGTAAGGCGTGCCATCCGAAGTCTTCTCGGTGACGACTTCCGGGGTGTCCGCGCGCAGCCCGTCGAAACGTCGCCGGGCGTAGGGTTGGACATGGACCTTGGCGCCCTCGCTGGGAACGGTGGTCACCAGGTTGGGATCGAGCACGGCGAACTCGGAAGGCTTGAGCTTGACGACGATGGCATCGTCGGTCGCGGAGACTACCTTGCCGTTGAAGGGCTGAGGGTCGATGGCGAAGCCCAACGTCGAGGACTGCGGCTGATCATCGAATACGCGGTATTTGAACGAACGCACGTTACGAGGGACATGGCCCGCGACAAGCGAAGGCATCATGGATTTGATGAGGGAACGGTCCATGGGAATCTCCTTGAGGAAGAACAAGGGATTCCCCGCCCGCAAGGGAGAGGTCCCTTGTGGGTGGCGTGAACGGACGGGGTACGTCCATAGAAAGAAACGACCAGCACGGTTTCCCGCACTTGCAGCCTTGAAGGTCTCGGCTGCCAGGGCATGTGTCGGCAACGCCGACGAACATGGAGCAAGGATGGCTCTGGAATGGGCGGCCTGCTTGCAAGAAATCGCACAGCGTCGCACCCGCTTTCCTGCGCTGCGGACAAGAAAAAGCCCCTCGAAAGGGGCTTGGTTGGGTCAGGCTTCGTACACGAAGTAGTGCTCGCGCTGATGTGGGAAGAAGACATGCTTCCATGTATCGCCGCTGGTGTTGCCACCGTCGAAGACGACCATTTCGTAGTCGTCAATGTCGGTGTCCACCAGGTCGGCGCTGGCGATATGGCGCATGTGCAGCGTGCCGCTCATGCGCTCGAATACCAGGATCTGGCCGATGGCGTCGTCCTGGCCCATGGCATTGACGCAGGCGCCGAGCTGGTGCTCGAAGTCTGGCGTGCGCGAGATGAGGTCGGGGAACATGAGGTTGCTCCTATGAAAATGGACCAGCCCGGCTCCGGGAGGGAGACGGGCCGGTATGGGGGAGAACAAAGAGGAAGGATGTTGCGTCGAGCGGCTGCTAGGATTCGGCCAACGGCAGGCCCAACAGCACGGGTGCGTCGGCGTCGAGAATCAGGATGCGCACGTCGGCCTGGCCAGCCAGTTCAATGACGTTCGCCAGGTCATCCGGCATACCCTTGCTTCGGTGCTCCTGGCGAAGCTGCTCCGCACTGATGCCCTCGGCGTGGTCCAGGTTCTTGTCCGTCCAGGGGGTGGAGATCAGCTTGATGCCGATCGCCGGGCTGTACGGAACCCGGAACGCGATGAACAGGAATGCCTCCGGCGTAGCGAGGTCTGCCAGGTTGGCGAGGTATTGGCCGGTTTCTTGGCTGATGTGTGCGCTGCTGATTTCCCAGCACCGGCTGTAGTAGCCGGTCTCGAAACTCAGGCGCTGTACGACTTCCCGCGCTGCCTCTGCCGAATAGGCGTCGCCGACGTGGATGGGGCGACCGTCGAAGTCGTCGCCATGGATGGCATAGACCACGGCACCGATTACACCTTCGCCGCTGACACCTTCTGCGGTATCGCATTCGGCCAGCACCTCGGCACTCACGGGTTCGGGACCATTCCTGACCACGGCGAAATCGCTGGTGACGATGCACGAGGATGAAATCAGTTCCTCGTCGGAAAAGTGCTTTTGACTCGCGTGGATGATTCGCCAGACATGCGGGCTTCCGTCGTCGTAGCCGATGCACAGCGTGCGGACGATTTTTAGATTCCAGTAGCCGCGGAGAAAGGGATTGGGTTTCTGGGACATGGGAACTCTCCAGATTTGAATAATGGGGCCAATCCCCGCCACCGGGAATTGGACCCGGTGGGTTGAAAGTGGAAAATGCGTCAGTCGGCGCTGATCGTTGGCGTCTGAACCAGCCGTTCGGCGATGCGATGGCGCACATTTAGGCGAAATTGCTCATCGGTGATGCCGGCAAGCAGGTTGGCGGCCTCCAGCGCGATCAACGCTGAGGCCTCTTCGATGTCGGCGGCCAGGATGGTGTTGCGCAGTTGATCGCCGAGTTGAAGCGCCTGCGAGGACGTTCTGAAGACCTGGACCTCGCGGCTCAGGTAGCAGCCGTTGCCGCCGAACTCGAATAGCCTTGGCTTGCTGCAATACCAGCAGCCCTCAAACTGGATGGCGGTCAGGTTATGGCCGTCATCGAAGCGGGTAGCGATCAGAAGCAGGGCTTCCAGGTCGGCGCTGTCCTCGAATTGGTGGTGCTCGATCAGGTTCTCCCGCTCCCCGTCCTGGTCAGCACGGAAGTGCGCGGCCAGCCGTTCAAGCAGAGGCGGAATCGACAACTCAGCACATCTGTCCAGCGTGGATCATTGGTTTCGGCGATCTGGGCGATGTAGGCCTGCCCATTGCCGGGATGGTTTTCGTCGAGCGCGAAAGCACCGAACAGTGCCTTGATGACGGGAGTAACGCGGTTGAGCACGAGAACGCCCGTGCCTTCGTAGTAGTTGTTTGCCATGCTGGCTCCTTTCGAGAAGAGCGGAGCCAGCCCATGCGGACGATGGCATCCGCAGGGAATAGCCCAAGGCCGTTGGCGTCGGGCGATGGGGAAGAAAAATTGAGGGACATGGCCTTATGGGCGCATGTCCCTCACGGGGGGGCGAGAGGACAGTGGCGTGCCGGAGACCGGCTCACCAACCGCTGTAGTTCACCAGCAGGTCGGCGATGACCTTGCGGCGTTCCAGATCGAGACCGTCGAAGTCCGACAGCCCGTGGAAGCGGCAGCGCTTGAGCATGGCACCGCCCTCGCGCGCGTTGTAGAAGCTGACCATGGCGGACAGGAACATGCGTTCGCCGCTGCTCAGGACGCCGAGGGCATCGTTGAGCCGCAGCATGTCGGGACGCAAATCCCACTTGGTGTTGGCCTGGTTCAGGCCTTCACGGGTGCCGTCGCCGAACCACTCGGGACCAGCAATCTCGACACCGCGCTTCCAGGCCTCGAAGAAGGCTTGGGGCGCGGCAGCGAAATGCTGCTCTTCCCGCATGATCTGATCGACGACTTCCCGCGGCAGTAGCTGGTTCATGACGTGATTTCTCCAGTTGGATCAGGGAATGGCGAGCTGGGACCAGCCGCCTCTTTCGAGGGCGCGTTGAGCCGCGGCATAGCTGCGGAAGTACTCGCGGGATTCCCGCGAAACGGGACCTTCGGTATCGCGCGTGCCGATGTAGTGGCCGGCGGCGCTTTGCAAGACTTCGAGCGGCAGGAACTTGCCGCAGTAGGTCAGGGCCAACTGGCCGAAAGAGGCTTGCTGGGACATGGACGGGCTCCTTGGAAAAGCGGGGCCTTGTCCCTCACGGGATGGCAGCTCCCGCACGCGGTTGATAAAAAGCATCAGCGTCACGGGGACGCTCATCCGCAGAATTGATGCGATGCGGACTGGTGGGTGACGCGGGAGAGACCCGCGGCAGCCTGGAACCCTGGCTGCTGGCATGTGCTGACGAATCAGCGAACATGCAGGCAGCTTCGTGCGAGGGCTGCGTCGCGTCAGTTGGAAAACGGCATTCGGCCCAGCCCCGATTGATGAGCACCGGAAAAGAAAAGCCCCGCATCGAGTACGGGGCTGTCAGGAGGGTGCGGTGGCGCTGGGTCAATCGGGCTTGTCGCCCAGGACATGCTGCTTCCACAGGTCGAATGCCCGCTCGGGCGGAAGCTCGGCGAGGATGACGATGGGCTGGGCCTGCCTGGTGCGCAGCGACGCGAAGTACGCCTTGCGGTCGGCGATAGCCTTGAGCTTGATGCCTTTGATGAACAGCAGTTTGCCGTCCTTGATGAACAGCACCTTGTTGCCGATGTCGCGGTTGAAGGCGGCTCGCACCTTGCGCTCCGCGTGCATGGCATCGGCCAGTTCATCGACCAGGAAGTCGAGCGTCATGTCGATGTAATGAGGGTCTTCACCCTCCTGACCTAGATCGAGCGGCGCAGGCGGCAAGCCCTTGGCAAAGGCTTCGGCCTGAGCCAGCAGCGTCGTCTTGCCATTGAGCGCGCGGAGGAATGTCGAGCCGCCATGCCCGTCGTTGCGGGCCTCGGCGATGGGAGTGCCGTCGAACACGATGGTCGCGGTGAAGCACAGCGTTTCCTCGCTGGCGAAGTCGGCGACCTTGAGGTTCTTCAGCGTGATGCGGTCTTGCTTGGTGATGGTGTCCATGGGAAGTCCTGAAATCGACCGGGTGGCGACATGCCCCTGACGGGACGTGGCGACCATCCCGTGGGTTGGAGAAAGGAGGCATCGGTGCCCCGGTGGGCAGCGTTCGCCGGTGAGATGCCGAAGCGAACTGGTGGGTGGCGTGGGCGGAACCCACGGCAGCCTTGACACCCTGGCTGCGGGCTGCTGCCGATACATCGGCAATGCAGGGGGAGAATGGCGCGGCCGGCAGGCTGCGTCGTCGATCAATCCGAAGCGGTCGAGTCCGTCTTGTGCAGGCACTGCACCAGCCGGTTGCCCAGCCAAGCCATGCACGGGACGGCCATGGAGTTGCCAATCGCCTTGTAGCGCGGAGCGTCTGCGGCAGGCTTGCCGCGATAGGGGATCAGCGTGTAGTCGTCGGGCATGCCCTGCAGCCGCTCGCACTCCATGGGCATCAGCCGCCGCACCCGCCATTGCGACCAGTCCGCTGCACCGGATTCATTCCAGTCGTAGCGGAAATGTGCCTCGAAGTCGGGGGCCAGGACATGGGGCTTGTCTGCGCCGCCGCCGCTGGTACGCAACGCCGCCGCAACGCTTCCGCCCAGTTCGGCGGCAAGACCCTGCGTCCGTCCCCGCAGGGCAACGCAGGCCACCATCGGCACACCGTAGCCCGGCTTGCCGTTGGACAGGACGGTGCAAGACACCTGTCCATGGCCCGACTCGAAGCGCACTTCGCCGCGGTTGTTCTGCGCGAAGGCGATGGCGGGCACGACGCCTGCGTTCGCATGGCTGTTGCGATGCCCGCCGGCACGCAGCGTCGGCGTCAGTTCGATCGTGGCGTCCGCGCCGCTGCCCTGGGCGGTGAAGGCGATGATCGGCACGCCCTTTCCCGTACCGTCCTCGCTGCTGCCCTTGCCGTTGTTGGCGGTGTCGAGGGTGTGGGCGATGCTGCCGGCGATGGACTGCACCATGAACGTCTCGGTGCGGATGTCGTGCTTGGGACCCGCGGCCATCAGGCATGCCGCAACATCGACGGGGCCAATGCCGCCGCTGAATCCGAACGTCGTCGTGACCTTGCCGTAGGGCTGGTTCAGTCCAGCGAATCCTGCGTATCCGCCTGCTGCTGCAGCACCCGGTCCAGCAGCGCGGGCAGCTTCTTGCCACGGCGCACGGCCCGCAGAAGAATCCCCGCGCAGGCCTGTGCGCTCAAAAAGTACTTCGGAGGGATCGAGGTCATCACCACCACATGCCACAAGAAACACGCGCTTGCGGCGTTGGGCGACACCGAAATATTGAGCGTCGAGCACGCGCCAGGCGATGCGGCGGCGGGGTCCAGACACACAACCAGCGTGCGCCCATTTTTCCCCTGGCGGCTGGAGCGCACGGCTTTCTCCGGCCAGTGCTCCCAGGAAATGCCCGAAGGCATTGCTGCGGTCGTTGAGGACGCCGGGGACGTTTTCCCAGACGAGCGTTGCCGGCGGGCGGCGGTCTTGGTGGCGGGTTTGGTCGATGGCATTTGCAAGCTCCACATAGGCAAGGGTCAAGGCGCCGCGCGGGTCGTTCAGCCCCTGGCGCGCGCCGGCAACGCTGAACGACTGGCACGGCGTGCCGCCGACCAGGATGTCGGGCGCCGGCACGGTGCCGGCGCGCACCTGACGGGCGATCGCGGTCATGTCGCCCAGGTTGGGCACATGGGGGTAACGGTGGGCGAGCACGGCGCTCGGGAACGGCTCGATCTCGGCGAACCACGCGGCTTTGAGGCCGAGGGGTTGCCATGCGAGGCTCACGGCCTCGATGCCGCTGCACACGCTGCCGTACAGCAGTGGCGCGGCCTGGGGTGCACCGCGAAGGGTGCAAGGTTGCGGGTTCATGTCGGGTCTCCTGTTCGTGTGGCCCGGGGCGGGCCGGGACGTTGATAGGCAGGAGAAAGGCGCCGAAGGCCCTGCGGCCTTCGGCTCGGGAGGACAGAACCACCCGTGGGCTGGTGCAGGCCCGGTCGTCGCTAGAACCGTCTGCTCATCAGCAATCACACCCGGCGCATGTCGTGGTTCGCGCCGGCATCGTCTGGCGCACATCCGCGCACAAAGGGAGCCCGTTTTTGCGCCGGCGGGCACCGGCACCGAATACCGCTGACCACGAAGGGTCTCCGGGTGGCTCGCGCAGCTTGGCAAGCCACCGGGGGACCCTTCGCAGAGGCGGGAGAAATGCAGATCAGCAGAACGCGCAGGAGGCGGTTCGCGGAGAAGCTACCTTCAGGTCCCGCGGCCGGGGATGACCAAGCGGGACGCGCACACGGACAAGAAGGCGTTGCGCGCTGGGCGTCCCGCAGGGCGTGCGGAACACAGGCCGCGCCGCCGATGGCGGGCACGGCTCACGGGGAACGGGGTCGGTCAGGAGCCTTTGCGGCCGCTGCGGCGCGGGCGCGAGGCACCACGCTTGGACGTGCCGGATTCGACCGGCAGCGTGCCTTTGCAGTCGGGGTAGCGACTGCACGACCAGAATGGGCCGCTCTTGCCGGTGCGCTGGCGCGTCGGTGCGCCGCACTGTGGGCAAGGCGGTCCGTGGGGAACCTTGATGGACAGGGACGTGCTGCCGTACTGCGCGATCAACTGTGAGATCCATGCAGCCTGCTTGCCGATGAATACGTCCAGCGTGAGCTGTCCAGCTTCGATCATGTCCAGCGCCTGTTCCCAGACGGCGGTTGTCCCTGGGTCGGCAATCGCTGTGGGCACCGCGTCGATCAGGGTGAAGGCCGCATCCGAGGCGCGGATGGCGCGGCCCTTCTTCATGAGGTAGCCCCGCGTCAGCAGGCCACTGATGATGTTGGCCCGCGTCGCTTCGGTGCCGATGCCGACCGTATCCTTGAGCTTCTGTTTCAGGCGCGGGTCCGAGACCAGTTTGGCGACGCCCTTCATGGACTTGACCAACTCGCCCTGCGTATAGGGCCGAGGGGGCAGCGTCTTGAGCGCCTTCAGATCGACGTCGGCCACCTGACATGCCAGGCCCTCGCGCAGCGCGGGCAGTACCTGGCTGCGCGCCGCAGGGTCGCCATCCTCCTCGGATTGCGGTTCGGCCAGCACCAGGCGCCACCCCTTGACGACGACCTGCTTGCCGGTGGCCGCCAGCGTCTGCTGGCCGCAGGAGAGGTTCGCCACAGTGCGGTCGAACTCGTGGTGAGGAAGGAATTGCGCCAGGTAATGCGCCCGGATCAGCCGATACACTGCCAGTTCCTTCTCACTCATGGTCGAGAGGTTCGCCGGTTCGAGCGTCGGGATGATGCCGTGGTGAGCAGACACCTTCGCGTCGTTCCAGGCGCGTGAGCGTTGAGTGCGGTCGAGCTGGTCCATGATCGGTCGCAGCAAGGGATCGGTCTTGACCAGGCTGTCGAGGACCGTTGGCACCTCGGCGAACATGCTTTCGGGCAGGTAGCCCGAATCGGAGCGCGGGTACGTCGTGGCCTTGTGCGTCTCGTATAGGGCCTGAGCAATGTCTAAGGTCTCCTGCACATCGAGCCCAAGCTGCCTGGAACACACCTCCTGCAAGGTCCCCAGGTCGAACGGCAGCGGCGGGCCTTCCCGCACGCGCTCGGTTTCGACCGCCACCACCTGGGCGCTGTCCGCGGCGCGGATCTGCTGCGCGGCGTGCTGCGCGATGGGCTGCTGCAGGCAGCGGCCGGCGTCGTCGGTGCATGCTTTCGGGGGAACCCACTGCGCGGTGAAAGCCTGGCTGCCAGCGGACAGGGACACGTCGATGGCCCAGTACGGCACGGACACGAAGGCTGCGATCTCGCGATCCCGGTCCACGACCAGTTTGAGCGTCGGGGTCTGGACGCGACCGACCGACAGCACGCCGTCGTAGCCGGCCTGCCGCCCCAGCACCGTGAACAACCGGCTGAGGTTCATGCCGACGAGCCAGTCCGCCCGAGAGCGCGCCAGCGCCGAGTAGTACATCGGCAAGGTCTCGGCCGATGGCCGGAGCTTGCCGAGTGCGGCGCGAATGGATGCGTCGTTGAGCGCCGACAGCCACAGCCGCTCGATGGGGCCGCGGTAGCCGCACAGGTCGATGATCTCGCGCGCGATCAACTCGCCCTCGCGGTCGGCATCGGTAGCGATGACAAGCTGGGTCGCCTTCGCCAGAAGCGCCTTGACGACCTTGAACTGCGTGGCGGTTTTCGGTTTGACCTCGACCCGCCAATGCTGGGGAATGATGGGCAACTGCTCGATGGACCAGCGCTTCAACTGCTCGTCGTAGGCTTCGGGCGCTGCGGCTTCCACGAGATGGCCGATGCACCAGGTGACGGTGACGCCGGAACCGTTGAGGCAGCCTTCACCGCGCTGCGTGGCACCGAGAATCCGGCCAATGTCTTTGCCCTGGGAGGGCTTCTCGCACAAGAACAGCCGCATGTCCGTCCATCCCGATTCCCGTTGTTCATGGAGTTGCTGGAATCGAGGATGCCGAGCGCCACCTGGGGCAGCAGCAAACAAGCCGCATGCAGCGGCGACCGCTTTCACGGAATGGAATGGCTTGGGCGGGGTGGCGCGTGGCCGCAGGTGTGCGGACCGGAAGCCGCGATTTGCGGGAGCGCGTGGAAGTCGGTGGACGTTGGTGGAGCTATCCCCTGGGGATAGCTCGCGAGCGCATGGAGGGCGGCGAAGCATTGCGGCCGCCGCCCTCCATGCCGGTTCACTTCCTGCGCTTCGCCTCCTTCGGCGCGGTCGATTCTTGAGCGGCCTGGGGCTTCGGTTCTGCCTCCTGCGGCTTCGGACTGAGGGCCACGGACTCGATGCGGTACGGCAGGATGCCGACGCTGCGCGCATTGATTTGCCAGGTTTCGCGCGGCTGATCCTCGTTGTCCGTCCAAGGTTCGCGCTCCATGCGGCCGACGACCAGCACGCGCATGCCTTTCTGGTACAGGTCCTTCCAGTGCTCGGCGTCGCGGTGCCAGATTTCCACCGGCGCCCAGAAGCCGCCCCGGTCCTCGAACGTGCCATCCTTCTTCGGCACAGGGTTGTCGAAATAGACGTTCAGGCGTAGCAGGCGGCTGGGTTCGTCGTTGCCGTTGGGGAATTCGCGGTACTCCGGTGGCGAACCGATGTTGCCTTCGCCGGAAAAATGCGTGCTCATGGTGTGATCTCCGTGGTGGTTGAAATACCCGTGCCTCGTCGGCGCCGGGAGCGTGCTGGATGCCCGGCGCAATCACCGATCGCGCATTGCGGCGGGAATGGGCGTGAGCCGGCGCAGGTAGGCGTCGTCCGCCTCGGCCGCCTTGCTGGCGCATTCCTGCGCCTGCCTGCCCAGGGTGTGCAGCAGGCTGATCTGCATGTTCAACGTGATGCGCTGCAGCTCGATCGCGTGCAGGTCGGCCAGCAGGTTGACGGGTGTGCTGCTGCTGGCGACCAGCTCCCGCCACAGCGCCACGCCCATGGCCGATCTGTCGTGTCTGCGCCAGCGCAAGAAGACGGTTCCTGCGCCAGTGGTCTGTTGGGCCAGTTCGATGGGCAGCAGGTGGAAGGGGTGCCCGCATGCCTGCTCCAGCACCTGTCGCTGTGCCAGGGCAATCAACTCGTCGCGCATGGCGAAGCACTGGCTGGCCCAGGCCTCGAAGTCCCCTTTACCCTTAAAAGGCTTTAAAAGGCCTTTTAGATAGGCCGCGTGTTCCAGCCGCATGAAGGCACCCTGTTGCAGGCCTCGGAAGTAGCGGGTCGGTGGGTTCGGATCGCTCATGCCGGCTCGTCCTCGCCGGCTGCGGCTTCGGGCGACTCTGCGGTGGTGGTTTCATCGCCGGGCAGTGATGCTTCGGCAGGACCGTCGCCGCGCTGCTGCAGGCCACGGCGCACGATGGGCGGCGCAAACTTCGACCGGCGCGTGCCTTCCAGCACGTCCTGCGGCAGTTCGCCATACTTCTCCAGCGCTGCCCGCGCTGCGGCATTCTTCGACGCGAAGTCATCGCGTGTGCAGCCCGAATAGCGATACTGCTGGGCCAGCGAGAACAGGCTGCGCAGTGAATGTGCGCCCTCGTTGAGCCAGCGTTCCAAGGTGATGCGGTCAATGAGCGCGGTGTGATGGGCGAGGATCAGCTTGCGGGCGATGTCGTCGTAGTCGGCCAGGAGATAGACCGCGGCAAAGCCGAGCTGCGCGTTGACGAAGAGCGGGAGCTTGACCGGCTGCACGTTCAGGTTTTCGCCCAGGCTGAGCGCCGGCGGCACACTCGCCAGCGCCTGGTCCACCTGCTCGCGCAGCGATTGCAGCGTGACCTTGGTGTGGTCGAGCTTGTCCTCGATGCGCAGCATCCACCAGTCCGAGTACGGATCGTCCTGCTCCGAGCCCCGCCGCATCTTGTTCATCTGGGCGATATAGCCATTCAGGCCGACGATGCCCGGTCGCCCCTCGGCGGCGGCGCGACCATGCCAGATGCGGGAAGCGTGATGGGTGTGCAGGGTCAGCGACATCGCACTGCGCAGGGAGCCGAGATTCAGTTGCAGAGGTTCATTGGTTGCCATGGTGTCCGCTCGTTGTTGGAAAAGGAGCGGCCAGCTTCGACAGGAAGCGGAAGGCAGTCAGTCAAGAATCCGAATCCCGGCGGGCCCCGGTTTAGGGCGTGGCGGTTGCATGCGGCGCGAGCTATCCCCAGGGGATAGCTCCATGGAGCGCCAACGAACGCTGCACGCCGGGATCAGGGGGGGCAACGCCGATGCTGCGGCAGATGGTCGATCCCAGGCCTGCGACAGCTTGGCGTTGTGCCCAGCAGCGGAACTATCCCCAGGGGATAGCTCTACTGGCGGCCATGGGCATCTAGTTTCACCGCCTTGCATGCCGACTCACTTGCTGGCGAGCAGATTGCGTAGCCGCTCGATGTGCTGCTTGGCGACTTCTGGCGGCACTGGCTTACCCTGCGGCTGAGGTGGCGGTGCTGGTGGTGGTCGCTCGTTTGGCGGGACGGATGCCGATGGCGCGTCTTTCTTGGCCCAGGCATTGAACTCGCCATGGATGGCGCGCTGAATGATGCCGAACAGATACCCCGCAGGATTGCGGATGCCATGACTGCTGCATCGTGTGGCCCATTCGTCCAGCACGGCCTGTCTCAGCGCGGCATCAACCTGCTGCAATGCCACCCTGGCACCTGTCTGCTGCTCTGCCTTCAGTTCCGTGAAGCGCTTGGGCCATTGCAGATCGCCCAGCGCGCGCGCCTGCGCGGTAGTACGTACTTCATTAATACGACTACTACGTACTATACGGGCCATCTTCGGATTCCGAAGAGAGGCGTTTAGCACGGGTTTCGCCCCTGCTTCGGATTCCGAAGATGGGTCATCCGCATTCCGAAGAAGGCTCGATGCTCCTTCTTCGGAATCGTGGGCGGCGTCCTCCTGTGGATAACTTGCGGCGGCCGTGATGCCTTGGCTGGCGAGGCGTTCTGCCAGAACCTGCAGCCGCGACGGCAATGTGCGCCCGGAGAGCAGCGGATCTTCCGCGATCTCCTTAAGGGTGTTCAGGCCGACCATCTGGACGGCCTTGGCCGAATGGCCGAGGGACTGGCTGACCAGTGCCAGGTAGTCGGCGTCGAGCTGCATGGCCTCGAAGGGCGTCAGCGGTTCATCGTGCAGAACGTAGAGGTTGCCGAGGATGCGGCCGGTCTTGGGGTCACGCCGTCGCCGCACCAGGCTCAACCATCGGGTGAGGCGCAACAGCGTCAACGCTCGGGCCACGGTTTCATGCGAGGCCTGCCCGGCGCATGGCATCGATGCCAGCCAGGGTCGAAGCTGCTCATACGTCGGGAAGGCTGTCACGCCATCGTCGTTGAGCATCAGCCGGAACACCTGCCAGGCGTTGCGCTCCAGCGGCGTCAGGCGACGGTCGAGGAACAGTCGCCGCGGCACGGTCTCATGCCGGTTGCCGCTGAAGAGGAAGGCATCGCCGGACGTGGCGGGCGTCGGCGCAGGCATAGGTGCTGGCGCACTGGGCTTGGGCACGAGGTCTTTCAAGGCGGCGTCGAACAGGTCCGCGAGTGCGACGGGGCCACGGCGTGGTGCGGTGTCGTCCACGGCCATGGCTCAACCCAATCCTTGATCGACCCAGCTCTTGATCGAGGCCCAGACCACCGACAGAGGCAGCGACATGGCTTCGGCCAAGTCCATGGCGGCGTCGAGAATGGAGGTTTCGTCTTCGAGATCGACATTCCTGCTGCCGGTCACGGCCTTCCATTGCCGCCACAGATCCGTGTCCTGTTTCTCGTCCAGCACGGGGTGGCGGCCCTTGCGCTTGGGCAGGCCGAGGATTTCGCGGCGAAGCGCCACCTCCTGGTGGGTCAGGCCATAGAACCGACTGACCATCTCGGTGCTCGCACCCAGCCTGAGCATGCGATCGACCGTGGCGATTTCCTTCTCCACGTCCTGCGCCTGCTTGAGTAGTCGCCGGAGCACTTCGCGGTTCACCGTCACCGAGCACCAGGAGACGTTGGCGTTGGCGAGCACGCTGATCAGCGCGGGATGCTTGAGGGCGTCCAGTTCTTCCTCACCAAACCCCATCAGTTTGCACCGGCGCAGTTGCCCATTGCGCAGGTCATAGAGGGCCTGGGCGATGACGGCCTGGTTGAGTGGGTGTGGTGCGGACATGCTGGCCTCCCTCGCTCACGTTCCAAGGTCCGCAGCGCCGGCTTCAAGATCGAGCAGGCGCCGGGCCAGCCGCAGCAGCCGGAACAGCTTGACCAGCGCGGTGTCGCTCAATCGCTGGGCCGCATCACCCTGGCCGTGCAGCAACGCCGGCAGGTCGATGACGATTTGCCCGTCGTGCAGACCGACGTCGGCGGGCCGCTGACCGGCCAGGCACGCCAACAATGCGAGGACGGAACGGCCCAGCGGCGCCGGACTTTGGGTGCGGGCCCGGCAGGCGAAACCGATACCCTCTGCACGGTCATCAATGCACTCGTCCAGGTCTGCCTCGCTCGCGATTTCGCGGGCGAACTGTGCGATGTGGATGCGCAAGCGCTCGGCAGTATCCAAGCCGGGATCGATGTACCAGACATCGGAGATCGGATAGAGCCCGCCAGCCTGCACGGGGATGGACTGCAAGACGCTCGCCGAGAAGTCGGGAGGCAGCGCATCGCCCAACTGATCGGCGACCATGCGCTGGATGGACTGGAGCCGTTCGGTCGTCGGTGCTGGCGAGACGATGTGTTCCCGAAGCAGATCGCTCCCCGCCGCAGGGCTGGCCGGACCCGCCTGACTGGTATCCGTGTCGCTCTCGCGCGTCGAAGGCGTTGCCGCAGGTTGGCCTGCAGGCGGCGCTGCCGATGCAGCCCCTGCGGTGGGTGGCGCGGTGTTGGCAGGTGGGCGCGCGATGGTTTCCGACTCAGGCTCCGGCAACGCAGGCGGCGTCGAGGGCGGCGTTGGGTCGCTGATCAAGGCGCGCTGCCGGCTCTCGGATTCGGTCATGTCCAGGGCGAGCACGTCGTAATTGACACCCAGCAACTCGGCCATCTGGCCGATCAGCTCGTCCTGTACGCGCTGCGCGGAGAACTCGTCGGCCTGGACGTCGAATTGCGACAGCGCTTCCTGGAAAAATTCGTGGAAGTCCTGAACCAGGGAGCGGCCCTTGGCGTAGCGCTCCCACGCGAGCATGCAGGCTTTGCGCATGACCGACAGGCGTTCGACCTGATGGCGACCGAGGCCGCCATAGAGCACGGTGGGGATCGCGGGCAGGAGATACTGCACCGCGTCGTTCATGCGGCTGATGTGCGACTGTTGTACCGGGAAGCCATCGGCAGCGAGGCGGCGGGCCAGCTCGGACTGGCTCAAGGTAGTGCCACTTTCTTGCTCGTAGAACTCGCGTGCCTTCTCGACGCCGAGGGCGCGCTCGATGAACGTGAGGCCCCCGCGTAATTCGTTCTCGGCCAGGTGGCCGGTCAGCATGACGACTTCGCCGCGGCTGGGCCACGGCCGGAACAGGCACGATATACGGAAAAACCGCTCGTCCTTGGTCTCTGACCATAGTTCGCGCAGGATCGCCAGCCGCGTATTTCCGCCGTTGCGGATGATGTAGTGATCCTCACCTGGTCGGCGAGTGATGGCCGGCGCCGCGTCCAGACCTCGCTCGCGGATGGACGCCTTGATTTCCTCGTAGGCCGGGTTGCGTTTTTTCCTGGGATCGTGGTCGTAGGGGCGCAACTGATCTAGGGTCACGACCATGGGTGTGTCGGCGATCGGGTCGCTCAAGGTCGAGGCTGACGGGCCGCTGCGCTCGAACCCGGCCGCGAGCAGCTTGCCAGCCATCTGCTGGGAGGTGACCTCAGCCATGGCCGCCTCCCTGCGCTTGGTATCGGGCCTCGCGCTCGGCGCGGCGGATTTGCGCACGGGCATTCAGGGTCGCCCGGTGGTCGCTGGCCGTCGAGCTGGTGTAGATCGCGGCGCAGCCAGGCTTGGTGAACTTGAGGTGGCCGCCAGGCGTGCGTTTGACGTGCCAACCTTCGCCAACCGCGAACTCGATCAGGGCGCGAAGCCGCTTGTGGCCTCGGGCAAGCTCATGTGCGTTCGCCATGGGACCTCCCGGCATCAAGAGGGTGTGGCGGACGGCCGGACACCATGGCAAATCGGTGCCGCCATTGCGGAAATAGTTCGTCTGCGAGGCCGCGCATGGTGTCGAGCGCGGCGGGGGCGACTCTGCTCGGCGGCTGGCGGTATTCGACCCGATGCACTGGCAATCCGCGCGTAGCTGCACGCGGATACGCCTCGATGGCCGGCACGTCGGTGGCCAGCACGCGGATGCCGGCATGGTCCTGGAAAAGATCGCGCAGGGCCTGCTGGATCAGCCGTGCATTGGCTGACACAGGGTGGACGCGATTGATGAGCAGATGCAGAGGTGGAGGCTCGATGCCCAGGTGCCGGTAGGGCGCAATGTCTTCGAGCAACTGCATGGTGCCGCGCCGCAGCTCGCGCGCCGCGAGGATTTCCGGGGTCACGGGCGACAGCGCGAGGTTGGAGGCGAGTACCGCCATCTCCAGCAGCACCGATCGCGCGCCTTGGGTGTCGATCAGTACCAGGTCATAGAGAGGCGCCAGGACCGGCAAGAGATGGCGCAACCGCAGGCGCCCATCCGGCGCGTGCAGCAGCAAGGTGTTCAGCTCGCCTCGGTGGTCGTTGGAGAGCACCAAGTCCAGGCCCGCGACGATCGTGCGGGACACAAGCAACCCGAGGTCGCGCTCGTTGAAGGCCAGCAACTCGTAGATGCCACCAGGTGCGCGGTGGCCTAGCTCGTAGTACGAGGACAAGGTGGGCTGCACGTCGAGGTCGAGCAGTAGCACACGCAGCCCCGCGTCGGCGGCAAGCCCGCCGAGGTTCGCGGCCGTGGTGGTCTTGCCGACGCCACCTTTTGTTGAAATGATGGATACGACCTGCATGGCGTTCTCCGTGTGAGGATGGGAAGTCCGCTGGAGAACGGGTCAGGCCCGGTTGTTGACGCGCTCGGCGATCCACTGATCGATCTCGATGGAGTCCCAGCCGACCGCGCGCACGCCCAGGCGCAGCGCCTTCGGGAACAGGCCTTTGCGCATCAGGTTGTAGATGTGGGCGCGTTTGAAACCCGACTTGGTTTCGACTTCATCAAGCCGCAGGATGCGGCGCTCGCTTGCGGGCAGTGCAGGTGTTTGCGACATGGCGGTCACTCCTGAACGCTCAGTGGCGTTTGTTGGCGTGACCTCCATTCAATAGACATGGATGGGAAAAGACATTGCAAATGCAATCTCCGCGATTGCACATACAAGATGGAAAACCTCAGACTGTCGCGCTACGCAGCCGGCGTCTGGCCGTGGCGAACTTGCCGTTTAGCGTCCGCTCCGCGATCCCCATTGCGCCGCTGTGATGGGCGACCAATGCACTAACCACCGCCTCCTGAGTCTTGAAGCTGGAGTACGGCACGCCCGAAGGCGACTGGCCGAGCATCAGGTCCAGCATGCTGCCGATAATGTTCAGGTAGGTGGCTTCGGCGCGATCACTGATCAGGCACTGTGCGCCAGCAGAGGGCGCCATCTGCTTGAGAAGCGCCCCGTGCTTTTCCTGCAACTCATGCAGTTGGCGTTTGTACTGGTCCAAGGTGGACTTCAGGGCCAGGCGCTCGACTAGCATCGCCTGCCCAGTTTCCAGCGAGATGAAGGGATGGGCGATGCGCTCGCTTCGGGAGAAGAGGAAGCCCGGTCGTTGCTCGGGATAGTGTTGTCGCATCCAGCGCTTCAGATCGACGTGACGCACCGTCAGATCAGGGGAGTCGATCAGCGTGGAATCGCGCGTCGTGATGCCGTTCTGCCCGAAGGGCAGTTCTCCATTGAGGATGCCGTCGAAGATACGTTCGGTGCAAAGCCTCAGCTCGGCACAACGTGGGCAGTCCAACGACTGCGGCAGGCGCCTTGGCGACGAAATCGAAGCCAGGATCACCTGCTCGTATCGCAGCAGCCCGGCCCAGCGGATGGACGCTTCGATCGGGCGATAGAACACCTTTGATGTTGGTGCATCATTCTTGTTCTCGTGCATGCTCCGTCTCCTTCCAGGAGAAGAACTACATGACCGACTCCTTTGTCACCGACCTCATGGTCGGCCTGTCGTCTGTGCAGGAAGTGGGCACCTAAGGCCGCTTCGTCATGTGGTTTGAATACTTCTCACCAGTTCGCGCAACTGGTAGTCGTCGTGTGCTCGATGTGCAAAAATTCATCGATTAGAAGGTCGAGCATCGGGACGTAGGCTCGACAGTGACGCTCACGCTATCAGGGTCGTGAGAAGTTACGGTTTCTGCAAAACCGTCTAGGTATGACCTGATATGCCAGCGGTCTCAGGAGGCGTGAGGGGGCCGCAATCGTCGTCGAATGTCCAGCCGGACGCAGCAAACCCGCATCTGTCATGCTTGCCCCGTCATCCTGATATATCGACAAAGAATCGTGTGCGGAAACGCGGTGGCCAGCGTGCGCGTTCTTTCAAAGGAGCTTGAGCAGAAGGTCGCCTGTGAGTTGTGGTGCAGGCGTTCCCAGGTGGAATCCGACCTGTGCCATCACCAGAACCATCTGCCTGATCGTCTTCGCGATGATGGATGCGGGGCAGACAACCGGGCGTGGATGATGAGTTCGAGGCAGTCGCCTACGACGATGTACCGATCGTGGGTCTGGTGTACTGAGTGCAGCTCTTTGGACGTCTGTGGAACTCTTTGGACGAATTTGTTGCCGAGGACGAAAAACAAGGCTACAATTGAGGTCTTCGCTGGCCAGCCCAACGAAGAAAGTGTTTGGGAAACAACGACTTACTGTCCTAGTACACGTCTCGTTTCCCGCTCCAGATTCAAGAAAGCCCAGACTTCGGTCTGGGCTTTTTGCGTTGGCCCCACGGCGAACGCCCGTCCTCTCAGCAGACGCTCGCGCGCCGGGTTGGTCTCAAGCCTTGACCTTGAACGCCGGCAGCTTGTCGCTCAGGCTCTTGCCCATCTCCGTGCCGAGCGCCTGCAGGCGACTCATGGGGCGCACCATCACCTCGAATTCGACGATCTGGCCTTGTTTGTTGAAGCGGATGAGGTCGATGCCCTTGAGCTGCTCGTCCCCGATGGTGGCGCTGAACTCCAGGACCACTTTCGGGCCATCCTCGTCGGCGAGCTGGCGGTGGTAGGTGAAATAGGCGAAGACGCCATCCCCGAATTACGGACGGCGCGCGAGGACGCGTTCACCGCGCTCAAGGCCATCATCACGGTCGTCCTGGGCCCGGATGCCAAGGACACCGACGCGTAGCGCGCCGCCGTGGCCTGCTGGTCTTACACACACGGCCTGGCCTCGCTCTGGCTGCACGGCGTGCTGCACACACGCAGCGACCCGACGAGCGAGCAACTGGTGCGCCGCACCCTGCCCGCCTTCGCCCAGCTTATCGAGGCCGCGCGCCGCGAATGAACCTGCGGCGCGCGGGGATGTGCACTTACGTCAGACCACCGCCGCCACGGGCTTCTTGAAGAGCCGCAACGCCAGCACAGTGACGGCGACCCCGGCCACCAGGGCCAGCAGATAGATGCCCAGATGGGTGACGGCGTTCGGGATCGGCAGCACGAAGACGCCACCGTGCGGGACTTTGAGTTCGACCCCCGCCATCATCGAGATCGCGCCCGCCGTGGCCGCACCCAGCACCAGCGCCGGGATGGTGCGCAGCGGATCGCGGGCGGCGTAGGGAATCGCGCCTTCGGTCACGAAAGCCAGCCCCAGCACACCGGCCGCGCCCGCCGAACCGCGCTCCTCCTTGGTAAAGCGATCACGGAACAGCCAGCAGGCGAGCGCGATGCCCAAGGGCGGGGTCATGCCGCCGATCATCGTGGCGGCCATCGGCGTGTAGACCTGGCTGGAGATGAGCGCTGTCGAGAAGGCATAGGACGCCTTGTTGACCGGCCCGCCCATGTCGATGGCCATCATGCCGCCCAGCAACAGGCCGAGCAGGATCGCACTGCTGCCCTGCATGCCGCGCAGCCACGCGGTGAGCCAGGCCATGAGCTCGGCCACCGGCGTGCCGATCACGTACATCATGAGCAGGCCCACCAGCAGCGTGCCGAGCACGGGCAGGATGAGCACGGGCTTCAGGCCCTCCAGGCTGCGCGGCAGGCGCAGCCAGCGGTTGAGCCAGTAGACGCCATAGCCCGCGATGAAGCCGGCGAGGATGCCGCCGATGAAGCCCGCATTCATGTTGACGGCGACGAGGCCGCCGATCATGCCCGGGGCAATGCCGGGGCGGTCTGCGATCGAGTAGGCAATGTAACCTGCGAGCGCCGGCACCATCAGTGTGAACGCGGCCTTGGCGCCGATCTGGAACAAGGACCAGGCGAGCGTGCCCTGGTTCGCATCGTCGAACGCATAGATGCCGCCCAACGCAAAGGCCAGCGCGATCAGCAGACCACCGGCCGTGACGAACGGCAGCATGAACGACACGCCCGTCATGAGGTGGCGGTACGGACCGCCGCCGCGTGCCTTTGCGCCCGGGCTCGCAGCCGTGGCCGCCGACGCCGTGCCATGCACGCGGGCCTCGGCCAAGGCCTTGGCAATCAGTCCCTTGCCATCGTTGATCGCGGGCTTGGTGCCGCTCTTGAACAAGGGTTGCCGGCAAAGCGCGAGAGATCCACTTCGCGATCGGCGGCGATGATCACCACGTCGGCGGCGGCGATCTCCGCGTCGTCCAGGGCATCCTGCGCGCCCACGGAGCCCTGCGTTTCCACCCGGATCGCGTGGCCCAGCGCCTTCGCGGCCTGTTGCAAGCCTTCGGCTGCCATGAAGGTGTGCGCAATGCCGGTGGGGCACGAGGTCACGGCGACGATGCGCTTGGGCGCGCCGGCCCCGGGGCCGGCGCCCGTGGCCGGGGCGGTCGCCGGCGAAACTGTGCCGAGACCGACCGCCGTACGTGCCGACGCCGCCAGGGGTGCCAGTGCACTCGCCGGGTCATCTAGGGCCGCACCGAGCGGCGAGCGGACGATCTCAGTGGCAGCGAAGCGTCCGAGCTCGGCCTCGCCCTCACCGATGACGAGCACGCGGGACGCCTCGGCGACCTGCGCGGGCGTGAAGGCGCCTGTCACGCCCTGCCCGCTGCGGATCTCGATGGCGAGGTCCAGGCCGTGTTGACGGGCAGCGTTGCGCAATGCTTCGGCGGCGAGGACCGCCTCGATGCTGCGCTCACCGGCGGCGATGACCACGAGGGATGCTTGCATGGGGAACTCCATGAATCAGATATCGGCTGCCGGTGTCGGCAAGGCCGTCAAACCACAGTCTCGATCAGTACGCTGCCGGCCAGCTCGCGCACCTGCGCGGGATCGAGTCGCCGCGCGTCACCACTGCCGAGACGACTCATCGAGAACGCGGTGGCCAATCGCGCGCACGCGGGCAACGTGAACGCCGGCTCGCGCAACGCCGCGGCGATGCCCGCGACCATCGCGTCACCCGCCCCCACCGTGCTGCCCTGCACGAGCCGCGCGGGCCGCGCCACCAGGGCGCCACTGCGGTCCACGAACAAGGCGCCGTCGCTGCCCATCGAGATCACCACCAGCGCGATGCCGCGTGCCAGCAGGTCGCGCCCGGCGGCCAGCAACGCTGCGCGGTCGGTCAGGGCCTTGCCCGTCCAGGCCTCGAGCTCGTGACGGTTCGGCTTGACGACATACGGCGGCGTCGCATGACCGAGCGCGGCGACCAGCGCATCGCCACTCGTGTCCAGGAGGACGCGTGCGTCAGCCTGCCCTGCCATCGACTGCAACTGCGCCCACGCGTCGGCAGGCAGCCCCTCGGGCAGGCTGCCCGAGAGCACCACCGGCATGCCGGGCGCGACGAGGCCGGCCAGCTGCTCGCGCACGCGGGCGAGTGCGGCGAGATCCGCGCGCAGCCCCGGCAGGTTGACGTCCGTCGTCTCGCCGCCGCCGTCCTCCACCAGCTTGATGTTGGTCCGCGTCGTGCCCGGCACGCGCAGGCAACCATCCGTGATGCCTCGCGCTGCGAACAGCGCGCGAAACACCGTGTCGTTGCCCGCACCCAGCAACCCCAGCGCGGCGGTGGGCAGACCCCAATCCGCCAGGCAGGCCGCCACGTTGATGCCCTTGCCACCCGCATCCTCACGCACGCTGCTGGCGCGGTGGACGTGGCCGGGCTGCAGTCGCGCCAGCCGCACGGTCTGGTCGATGGCGGGGTTCAGGGTCACGGTGATCGCCGACAGGCTCCCGAGCCCTGGCGCACGGCCGTGGCCTTCGTGCGTCGGCACCGGCCCGCCGCGCCCCTCGACGGCGGTGGATGCGGCACTGCCCTGCACACGCGGGCCATCGCCAGCCGCGGTCTGCGACGCTTGCGTGGCCGTGCTCATGCTGTCCCCCGATCGAGCGCGCGCACCTGCGCGGCATCCTCGCAATCGAGCGCCTGCTCGGCGAGCGAGCGCAGCGCGTCGAGCGCACTGGCGCGCAACCGCGCCTTCACGGCAGGAATGTCGTTCGGCGTCATGGAGAGCTCGTCCACGCCCAGCCCGGCGAGCAGCGCCGCGCCGAAGGGGTCGCCTGCGAGCCCCCCGCACACGCCGACCCACCGCCCCTGCGCACGCGCGCCCTCGACGGTGGCGCGGATCGCGCGCAGCACCGCTGGATGCAGGCTGTCGGCCTCGGCGGCGAGCTCCGGGTTCTGACGATCGATGGCCAGCACGTACTGCGTGAGATCGTTGGTGCCGATGGAGAAGAAATCCGCATGGCGCGCGAGCACATCGGCCTGGGCAGCCGCGGCCGGCACTTCGATCATGATGCCCAGGGGCACGGCGGGCGCCGAGAGTTCGCCGCGAATGCGCTCGCAGATCGCGCGCAAGGCTGTGAGCTCTGGCACCGAGGTGACCATGGGGAACATGATCGACAGGCGCGCGCCGTCCTTGGCGGCCCGATAGAGCGCGCGCAGCTGCGGCTCCAGCAGATCGGGCCGGCGCAGCAGCAGCCGGGCGCCACGCACGCCCAGGAACGGGTTCTCCTCGCGCGGCAACTCCAGATGAGCCACCTGCTTGTCGCCGCCGATGTCGAGCGCGCGCACGATCAACGCACGGCCGTCGAGCGCCTGCGCCATCGCGCGATAGGTGGCGTATTGTTCGTCCTCGTCCGGCGTGCTGCCTCGCTCCAGGAAGAGAAATTCCGTGCGCATGAGGCCCACGCCCTCGGCGCCCTGCTCGAGCGCCAGCGGCACCTGCTCGGGCAGGTTCACGTTGGCGCCGATGTCGATGTGATGACCGTCGGTGGTCTGCGCCGGCTGCGCCCGCTGGGCCGCCTCGCGCTCGCGGATCGCCTGCTGTTCGTCGATCCACGCGCGTGCACTGGCCAGATCCTCGGCAGACGGCGACAAGTACAGCCGACCCGTGGTGCCGTCGAGGATGGCCTCGCTGCCGGCAGCGATGCCAAGCAGCCCTGCCCCGCCGGCCACGACCGCCGGCAGACCCAGCGTACGCGCGAGGATGGCCGTGTGCGAGGTGGGGCCGCCTTGTGCCGTGGCCAGCCCGAGGACGCGGGCGGTGTCGAGATTGGCCGTATCCGAGGGCGACAGATCCGTGGCAAGCAGGATGCAGGGCACGTCCGGCAGGCCCGCCATGCCACCTTGCGCCGTGCTCGGATCCAGCTGTGCCAGGACGCGGCGACCCACGTCGCGCAGATCCGCCGCGCGGGCAGCCAGCACCGGATTGCCCAGGCTGCTCAGGCTGCCGGCAACCTGCTCCACGGCATCGTGCCAGGACCAGGCCACGCCATGCCCCTGCACCATGGCCTGGCAGGTGCGCGTGATGAGATCCGTGTCTTCGAGAAGCCCGGCCTGCGCGGCAAAGATGGCGGCATCCGCCGCGCCCAGGCGGCGCTGCGTGTCGTCCTGCAACGCCTTCAATTGCAGGCGCGTGCGATTGATCGCGTCCTGCAGCTGCGCCCCACCCTCGCCCAGCGAGGTCGGCCGATCCACCACATCTGCCTGAGCGGCCGCAAGCACGTGCACCGGGCCGATGGCCAGCCCCGGGCTGGCGCCAATGCCGGCGACGGCTGCCTGCGCCTGGGGCGGGTTCCACCCGGCCACGGGTGCGGCCTTGCGCTGGGCTGCGCGCTCGGCGTCGGCCTTCTCCTGCGCGACGAGGCCGTCCATGACCTTGCGCAGGGCGGCGAGCAACGCCGGCGCGTCGCACCTTCGGCCGACACCGTGAGGGCGTCGCCCTCGCGCAAGCCGAGCTGCAGCAGCGCCACCAGGCTCTTCGCATCGGCGGCTTCGGCGCCGGCGCGCACTTGGGCGCGTGCCGAGAATCCGCGTGCCGTCTCGGCCCACCGGGTGGCCGGCCGGGCATGCAGACCGCTGGGGTACGCGACGACCCAGTCGAAGCGCTCGGCCAGATCCGTCGCTGCGGAGGCGCCCGTCACCGGGGCGTCCTCGCCCGCCAACGCGGCCGCGATCTCGTTCGCGTCCTCGGTGACGAAGAGGCGCTGCAGCGCAGCCTCGTCCTGCAGCAGACGCGTGAGCCGGCGCAACACCGTGATGTGCGTATCGGACTGGGCGGCGATGCCGACCACTAGGTGCGCGGTCTGGCCGGGATTCCATTCGACCCCGTCTGGCAACTGCAGTACCGCGATGCCGTCACGGCGCACCAGATGCTTGTCCTCCCCCTGCCCGTGCGGGATCGCCACGCCGTGGCCGAGGAAGGTATTGGCCAGCGCCTCGCGGCCCAACATGCTGGCGGCAAAGCCTGGACCGACGCAGCCCACGGCAGTCAGCATCTGCGCGGCCTGGGCAATGGCATCGGTCTTGTCGCGAGCCTGGGCGCGCAACTGGATCAGTTCCCGGGTGGCCGGGGCAAGAGCGGACGGCGTGGACAAGGGGACTCCAGAGTCAGACGGGGCGGGTGTAGTATATCGGAATTGGGAACGTTCCCAATCCGGATTTTATGTGCAGTGCACAATAGCAACGCGGCGGTCTGGACGCCGTTTGCGATGGCCGCCACCCCTGGCGAAGCGGTATTCGATGGGAACGATTTCAATGCGTGTGAGCATCAACGATGTGGCCCGGGTGGCGGGGGTCTCCAAATCCACCGTGTCACGTGCGCTGGGTGAAGGATCCGTGAGCGACGTCGTGCGCGAGCGCGTGCTCGCCGCCGTGCGCGCGACAGGCTACCGCCCCAACATGGCCGCCCGGCGGCTGCGCTCGCAGCACACCGACGTGCTCGGCGTGATCGTGGCGGACATCCGCAACCCGTTCTTCACCGCACTCATCCACGTTGTGGAAAAGGCCGCGCACGAAGCCGGCATGCGGCTCACGCTGTGCAATACCGACGAAGATCCGCAGCGCGAGGCCGAGTGCCTGGAACTCATGCAGGACGAGCGCATCGCCGGCCTGATCCTCGCCCCCACCCGCGGCACCGTTGGCCGGGCGAGCCGGCTCGCGCTGGATTGCCCGGTGGTGCTGATCGACCGCACCGTGCCCGGCAGCCGGCACGATGCCGTGGTGCTGGACAACCAGGCAGCAACGGCAGAACTCGTGGAGCATTTGTGGGTACAAGGCCACCGTCGAATCGGCGGCCTCTTTGGCAGCACCAGCACGACGGCCGCCGAGCGCCGCGATGGCTATCTCGGGGCCATGCGGGCCCATGGTCTCGACGCGGCGTATCGCGAGGTGGCGCCGACGGTCGATGCCGCCATTGCCGAAGTCGATGCCTGGCTGCGGCAGCCCGACCGGCCCGATGCCCTTGTGGCCAGCAACAGCCTGCTGCTGATGGGAGCCCTGAAGGCCGCACGCAGCGCCGGCTTTCGCATCCCGCAGGATCTCGCCCTCGCCGGCTTCGACAATGAGCGCTGGACCGAACTGGTCGAACCAGGGATCACCGTGATGGAACAGCCCGTCGAAGACATGGGGCGCGCAGCCATGGCCCTGCTGCTTGAACGCATCGAAACGCCGCATCTGCCGGTACGCCGACTGACGATGCATGGACGCTGCCTGCCGCGCGGCTCCACGGCCCCGAGAGGCACGGGCAGCGCGGCGTGACCACGGTCGACGGGGAACAGGCAAGCGCCGCGCCAGGCAGTGTTGCACCCGCGATCGCGAAGGCTGTGTGACTCGCGACGGCGCTTGCCGGGACGGCACCGAGCACGCTCGCGTGCCGTGTGAGCGCACCAGCGATCAGGCGCTAGCCCGATGCTCCGCGAGCGGCTGCGAGACCCAGGACGCATACAGGCGATCCTGCACCAGCGCCTGCCACGCCGGATCGTTAGCCCACCGCGGCTCGCGCGCGAGATCCCGCGCGCGCCGCAGCGCGTGCTGCGCCAGCAGGAATTCACGCCGCAGCCCCTGCGCGCCCTGATCCATCCAGAAGAGACCCTCCGCATACAAGGCCGATGCCGCGATCAGATGCACGCCCGGGTGCAGGCCGGGCAAATCGCCCCAGACGGTGTAGTGGCTGCGCGCGTCATAGGCCGGAAAGCGACGCATGACCGGATCGAGCATCGTCGCATTGAGAAATCGCGCATACGCCGCTTCGCAGGCAGCCGCCGCATCGGGATTGGCGGCGCGCAGCGGCTCCAGCTGCGCCATGCCTGGCACCTCGAACTGCGCGAAGAGGTGTTGCAGGGCATTGAGCCGATGCCTTCGGGGATGGCGTCCAGCCAGTGCACGGCCAGGGACGCGGGCAAGGCAGGCTTGCTCCCGGGCGACTCGCGCAGGTACTCGGCGAGGGACCGCAGATCGGCCGCATCGTCGCGCGCCACCAGGTCAGCGAATTCAGGCCGGGCGAGCAGGCGAGACGCCAGGTGAAAGCTCGACCACGCGCCGCGCCGCACCGCGGCGAGCGCGTCATCGGGGCGGCCCATCACGAGGCACGCCAAGGCCACCGGCTCGAGGATCGATGGCCATCGCCAGGCCTCTGCCTTCACCGCCTCGAAGCACGCGAGAAGCGGCTCGGCCTGGCCCTGCCCGAGGAGGCTGTGCGCATACTGCTCGAGGCCCTCCCAGAAGAAGCTGTTGTAGGGATCCTCGCGCCAGACCGCCTCGCGATGATGCGCAGCCCAGTCCGCGAAGAAGGCGGCAAAGGCCTCGACATCACCGCCCTGCGCCTGTGCCTGCTTCACCTCGGCTCTCAAGCGGTCGATCGGGTCGGGCGCATCGAGCAAGGCATGCCAATGTGCCTCGGCCTGCGCCCAGGCGGCTTCCGGGTCTGCGCGGCGTTGTACCTCGGGCGTCATGTCCCCACCGAAGCGCCCCCAACACGACACGATGACGTCCCCCGCCTTGTCACGTAGCCAAAGCAGCGCGCCCACGCGCGGATCGCGCCGCAACGCGCGCTTGCGGATCACCTCGCACGAGGCCGCATCCACCGGCAACCGAGACTCGCCGAGATAGACGGCACCGCTGCCCAGGAGCAGGATGAACGGCATGAAGTACAGGCTGTCGTCCACGTGACCGCCGGGGCCCGCATCCTCGATGACCTGACCATCGCGCCGATACCAGCGATACTGGTCGCGCCCGAAGGGGCCCTGCACGGTGAAGGTGGCCGGGTCCGCGCCCGGGATCCGCCGCGCCTCGGTGTCCAACACGCCGTCTGGACACACATAGAACGTGGCCGCTTGGCTGCCCACCGCCTTGAACCTGGCCGGATCCGTCCGGACCACCTGACCTCGAACCACCACCTGAGTCGCGTCGGCCACGCCATAGGCCGTCTGCTTCAGCGTGTAGGGATCAACGCCCGGCAACGGCACGAGCGCGCCGTGATCCCGCCACAGCACGAGATGCCCGTTGTAGTGATAGTCCGCAAAGAGCCGCACGGGCTGCAACAACGTGGCGTTGGGCAGCTGCGACTTCGCGATTGCCTGACGGCGCGCCTGCAGCTTGCGCTCGATCTTGCGCCGCAAGGCCGGATCCACGATGCGCGAGGACGTGAACCACGGTCGGTCCTGGCGCTGGAACTGATCCGCGATCTTGAAGAAGTGCGCGTCCTGCACGGCGTCGAAGCGGGCGAGTGTGGCTGCGTCGAAGCCGTCCTCGCGCGCGCAGGTGCCTGGCCGGATCGCAAAGCCAGCGCTCGGCGGCGACGCGAGGAAGTTGTTGGCATCGTGCGAGATGACCGCGCGATCGACGCCCTCGAGGTCCTTGACCTGCACCGCCTTCAGGATGGCTTCGATCTCCGGTTGCGCCAGCAAGTCCTCGAGCGGCCGGTCATAGTGGAAGTAGCAATGCACGACGAGTGCCTGCTCCTTCTTCAGATACTTGAAGACGACGACATCATCCAGCCCGTCCGTCACGCTTGCCGCGATGGCTTCGGCCAACGGCTCCAGCGCCTTCGAGCGCATCATCGCGGCGAATGCCGGCGGCGTCATGTGGACCAAGGCGGTGAACGAACACGGTTCAGACATCAGGCACGTCCTCGTGGGCAGGTGGCGCTACGGTATCAGAACCGGCGCGACACAGCGTTCGCCGACCGTAACCGGTACGATGGCGATCCCGACGCTGGCGAGCCTGCATCCCGATGCCCAAGACGCTGACATCCTTTCTGACCGGACTCCTTGCGCTTTTCTGGTGTCTGGGCGCGCATGCCCAATACACCGTCACCTCGCTGCCCAACCCCAAGGCGCAGGGTCAGGAGCGCTTCGTGAGCGACCCGGATGCGCACCTGAGCGCCGGTACCGTGGCGCAGCTGAACGCACTGAGCGCGCGCATCGAGGCCGAGACCGGGGCCGAGTTCGCCGTAGCTGTCGTGGATGACTACGTGGGCGACAGCGACTTCCAGTTCGCCCTGGATCTCTTCACGCACTGGGGCATCGGCAAGGCCGGCAGCGACAACGGCCTGCTGCTCTTTCTTGCCATGGAGCGCCGCGAGTATCGCTTCATCACCGGCTATGGGGTGGAAGGCATCCTTCCCGACGCGTTGCTCCGCCGCATCGGCGAGACCTATCTCGTACCTTACCTGCGCGACGGCAACGTGGACATGGCTGTGCTCGCAGCTGCGAAGGCGGTGGAGAGCGTCTTCCTGTCGCCGGATCACGCGCTCGAACTCCAGCACCTCGCGGCCTACCAGCCCACCTACTGGAACCGCCATGCGGCGCCGCTCGAGCGCACACTCTGGGTGCTCGGCGTCTTCGCCCTCGCCTTCGTCTGGATCAGCCGGGCGCGCGAACGGGTCGTCGCACGGTATGGCGTGGAGCGCACCCACTACGGCTCCCACCCGTTCTGGTTCGCTGTCGTCAGCTACATCGTGCTGCTCTTTGCACTCACGTTCCTGCTGATGTTCCTGGACGCGATCGACAGCGTCTTCCGGATCGTCAACCTGCCTGTGTTCGCGGCCGGCTTCGGCGTGCTGCTGCTGCTCTACCACCACCACATGAGCAGCCACTACCTGAGCGAGCGCACGCGCGATGTGAAGACGAGCCTGGACATGCGCGTGGCGTTTGCACGCCTCACAGTCATCCCGCTGCTGCTCGCGCCGCTCGCCTGGCACGCGTACTACCGGCTCGTCACGAACAGCCGGGAAGCCCGCGCACGTGAAACCGCACCCACGCGGGCCGGTCAATGGACCCGCCTGCACCGCGACAGGATCACGCAGAAGGCGGCCCAGGGGCATCTGAGCCCAGAACAGGTCTGTGAGGAGCGCATCGGCGCCCGCTCGTACGAGATCTGGCAGGATGCCGGCACGGGGAGCACCGAGGTCGTGGCCTTTCCCGGGGCCAAGGCACGGCAGTTCAGTGCCTGCCCCGAGTGTCACGCACAAGCCCTGGGCAAGCCCGAAGTGAAGGTGCGCCAAGCCGCCACCCGCTCGCGCGAAGGCGCCGGCGAACGCCTGCAGTACTGCCGCTTCTGCGACTACAAGGTCTCGCTGGGGATGGTGGTGCTGGCCAAGCTCTCGGATGGCTCGAGCTCGGGCTCGGGCGGCTCGGGCGGCGGCGGCACCTCCGGGGGCAGCTTCGGCGGCGGCTCCAGTGGGGGTGGCGGTGCAGGGGGCCGCTGGTGAACGCGCCGCAGCCTCTGTGTCCCGATCAGTGGTTGGTGATCTTGTTGTCCTTCACGACCCGGTCCCAGCGCTCGAATTCGCTCACCAGACGCGTCTTCATGTCGGCGCCCGACTGATACGTCGCCACGGCGCCGATCTTCTCCATCTGCTCGCGCATGCTGTCCTGCGTGAGGATGATGCTCAGCTCCTTCTCCAGACGCGCGGTCACGTCGGTCGGGGTGCCGTTGGGCACCACCAGGCCGCTCCACGAACTGGCCGCGAAATCGGGGTAACCCTGTTCGGAGATCGCCTTCACGTCCGGCAGGAAGGTCTTGCCATCGACCGAGCCCAGGGCCACGGCCTTCAGGCGGCCCGAACGGATGTGCGGCATGGCGGCGATGGTGTCGGCCATCATCACGCCCACTTGGCCACCGAGTAGATCGGTGATGGCGGGCGCGCTGCCGCTGTAGGGGATGTGCAGCATGTCGAAGCCGGCCACGCCCTTCAGTTGTTCCATCGCCAGATGCGCGATGCTGCCGGTACCCGGCGTCGTGTAGTCGACGGACTTGGCCTTGGCGGCAGCGATCAGGCTGGGCAGATCGCTCACCTCCGGCAGCACCTGAGGATTCACGACGATGACGTACGGCAGGTCGTACACGGTCGCCACGGTGGTGAAGTCGGTACGGACGTCGTAGAGATTGTTGCCATAGACGAGCGGCGACACGAGTGCCGGCATGCCGAACATCGAGATCGTGTAGCCGTCGGCCGCCGATTTGACGAAGGCTGCGGTGCCGATGGACCCCGAGGCGCCCGGCCGGTTCTCGACCACCACGGGCTGGCCAAGACGTTCGGACAGCTTCTGCGCCACGGCGCGCGCAGCGACGTCCGTGGGGCCGCCGGCCGGGAAGGCCACGATCATGCGCACGGCGCGCTCCGGCCAATCGGCGGCGTGGGCGGTCAGCGGGTTGAAGGCCAGCGCAGCCGCGAGGGACAGCGTCGAGGCTTGCAGGAATGTTCGACGAGAGGTGTGGCGCATAACTATCTCCTTGTAGTGTGATCAGATGATGTGTTGTGACTTCAGGTCGTTCAGGGCCGCGTCGTCCAGGCCGAGCAGCTCCTGCAGGACGGCGTGCGTGTGTTCACCCAGGTGCGGCGGATCGTGGCGCACGGAACTGCGGGCGTTGTCGATGACGTAGGCCGGCGCATGGATGGACTGCGCACCGGCGACGCTGTCGACGTAGTCGTGCAGCAGGCCGGCTTCGCGACTGCGCGCAGACAGCAGCGCTTCGTTCAGACCATGCACTTCGCCGCAGGGCACGTCGGCCGCGTGCAGCCGGGCGAGCAGATCGGCCCGGCGCCATTGCGCCAGATGCTCGTACAGGATCGACAGCAGCGCGTCTCGATGACGCGAGCGCTCGAGATTGGTGGCAAAGCGCGGATCGGCGGCCAGCGCTGGCATCTGCAGGACCTGCTCGCAGAAGCGGCGGAACTGGCCGTTGTTGCCGACCGCGATCACGAGCGGGCCATCGGCGGCCTCGAAGACGCCGTAGGGCACGATGGAAGGATGCGAGTTGCCGAACTTGGGCGGATCACCGCCCTGCAGCAAGGCTGCCATTCCGTAATAGGAGGTGATCGCCAGACCGCAGTCGTACAAGGCCATCTGCACGTGGCGCCCATGCCTCGTGCGCGTGCGCTCCAGCAGCACGGCCAGGATCGCCTGCGCGGCGAGCATGCCGGTGAACATGTCCACGGCAGCCACGCCGAACTTCAGCGGGCCCTGGCCCTCCTCGCCGTTCATGGCCATGATGCCGGACTCGCCCTGGATGACGAGGTCGTAGCCGGGACGGCCGCGCTCCGGTCCGAGCACGGAATAGCCGGAGATCGAGCAGTACACGATGCCAGGGTTGATGGCCTTGGCCTGGTCGTAGCCAAGACCCATCTTGTCGGCGCCGCCCAGCTTGAAGTTCTGGATGACGACGTCCGACTGCGCGATCAGCCGGCGCGATCGCCTGGCCCTCCGGGTTCTGCAGATCCAGGCTGATCGAGCGCTTGTTGCGGTTGGCGCTGTTGAAGTAGGACGTGTTGTCCTTGCCCACCTTCACCCCCCAATCGCGCGTGTCGTCGCCGCGTGTCGGGTGTTCGACCTTGATCACGTCCGCGCCGAGGTCGCCCAGAGCCATGCCGCACAGGGGCCCGGCGAGTACGCGCGACAGATCCAGGACGCGGAATCCCGCAAGCGGTTGAATGCCCAGCATGTCTATCTCCTCCAGTGGCAGGAATCCCGGCTGCGGCAGACCTGCGGCACGAAGGGCAGGCCGAGGGGGAACCGGGGCCCGTATTGTCGTCATGCCAGCCCGGCTGACAACCCCAAAAGCCATTGACATCACGTCAAAGAATATTGAACATGCAAGCCGCCAATATGCTGTAGAAGCGCCGGCGTCCGCCAGACACGCCGAGGTCCGGCGTCACAAAACTTCGAACGAATCCGTAGAAACCCTTGGACCTCCTGTCTCTCTCGATCCTGGTCGCCATCGTCGACAGCGCAATCTCAGCCAGGCTGCCCGCGCTCTCGGCATGTCGCGCGCCAACGTGAGCTATCACCTCGCCCAGCTCGAGAAGACGCTGGGCGCCGAGTTGTTGCGGCGCACCCCGCAGGGCATGGACCTCACGCCCGTGGGCGAACGCGTCTACTACCACGCCCGCAACATCGTCCACGAATCCGCGGTCGTGCGCGAAGTGGCCAAATCCAGCAAGGACGAGATGACGGGCCGCGTCGGCCTGAGCGCGCCCACAGGCTACGGCCAGATGGTGATGGGCCCGTGGCTCATCGAATTCAAACAGCGCTACCCCGGCATCGTGCTCGACATCCGGCTGGAGAACTTTATCGAGAATCTGGTGCGCGATGGCGTGGACATTGCGCTCAGTGTCATGACCGCACCGCCCCCCATGCTCGTCGCACGCGACCTCGGACTACTGCGCTACGTCGTATGCGCCTCCCGCCACTGGGCCGAGCAGAACGGCATGCCCCAGACGCTGCAGGCGCTGCAGGGCACGCCGGTCATGACCTCCGGTGGCATTGCCGGCAAGGAGCGCCTGGTGGCCAGCCGAGACGGCAAGGAAGAACAGGTGCTGCTCAAGCCTACGCTCGTCTCGCGCAATTTCCCCTACCTGCGCGAATGCATCCTGGCGGGTCTGGGCGTGGGCATCGTGCCGGACTACACCGTGCATCACGACGTGCTTGCCGGGACGGTCGTGACGAGCCTGCGCGATTGCGAGCTCACGATCAACCGCGGCCACCTGTATCTGCTCTACATGCCAGGTCGGTTCCAGTCGCGCGCGACGCGCACCCTGATCGACTTCCTGATCGAGAAAATGGGCGGCACCGGCCCCTTGCCCAAGATCGGTGAGGACTGAATCGGAACACGGGCTCGTTTGACAACGTGTCTCGGTTGTTTCATAATCTTCCCCTTTCCCAAACACGGCTTGCCGTGCATGGGATGACTTGCAAATGCCGTTGGTGTTTGCCTGCTGGCGCAATGGCAGAGTGGTTATGCACCGGATTGCAAATCCGTAGACCTCGGTTCGATTCCGGGTTGCGCCTCCAGATTTTTCGCTTCAGCGTCGCCGCTTTGATGCGAAAATTCTGGAAAGCCTTAAAAGTGTGGTATGATCTTTGTCTTTCCTGATCACCGATCAGCGAAATACGCGGGAGTAGCTCAGTTGGTAGAGCGCAACCTTGCCAAGGTTGAGGTCGCGAGTTCGAGACTCGTCTCCCGCTCCAATTTATGATCTACAGACTTCCACTGACGTCTGTAAGTCATTGAAAAGAGGAGCTTCGGCTCCTTTTTTCATTCCAGCGAAAGCCACGGAAGTCCACTGACAGCCACCATTTTTGAGGCCAAAAACAAGGCCAAAGAATGCGGGTCGTGCCGGTTCCGGGTTGTTGCTGGGGTTGGATCGGGATGACAAGCAGCATCGGGCCTAAGTCCAAGACTTAGGAGCTTGATGATGACACTCTCTGATCTGACCGTGCGGCAAGCCAAAGCCGCCGAGAAAACCTACAGCATCCCCGACACCGATGGCCTCGGCCTGGTGGTCGCCCGCACCGGCGGCAAGTCGTGGCATTTGCGCTATTACTGTTGGCGCGCATCCAGAACTGACCCACTTTCGGCGGTGATGCGCGGGTAAAACTGACCCACCTGAAGCCCACATCCTGAGCATCTTTTGCTCGGGGGATTTCAGGAGTGATCACCATGGTCATGTTGGCCAAGATCCGGCGGATGCATTTCCGCGATGGCCTGCCGCTGCGCGAGATCGCCAAGCGCACGGGCCTATCCCGCAATACCATCCGGCGATGGCTGCGCAGCGGCCAGTCCGAGCCGGTCTATCCCAGGCGAGCCTCGCCCTCCCGGCTCGATCCCTACCGGTCCCAGTTGGAGACGTGGCTGCGTGCCGACAGCCATCGTCCCCGGCGGGAACAACGCACCGCCAAGGTGCTGTTCTCGCAGTTGCAGGCGATCGGCTATCCGGGCACCTACACCAGGGTGACGGCCTTCATCCGCCAGTGGAAGGCGGCCGGCGGCGCCAGCCGCCGCCCGGCCTTCGTGCCGTTGCACTTTCCTCCGGGTGAAGCCTTCCAGTTCGACTGGAGCCGCGAGTACGCCTTCGTCGGCAGCCACGCCAAGATGCCGCTGGATCTCGCCCACGTGAAGCTGGCCTGCAGCCGCGCCTTCTGGTTGGTGGCCTATCCCACCCAGAGCCACGAGATGCTGTTCGATGCTCATACCCAGGCGTTTACCGCCTTCGGTGGCGTGCCGCGCCGCGGCATCTACGACAACATGAAGACGGCGGTGGACGGGATCGGCCAGCACCGGGAACGGCGGGTCAACGCCCGCTTCCACGCCATGACCAGCCACTACCTGTTCGCCGCGGAGTTCTGCAACCGCGCCGCGGGTTGGGAGAAGGGGCGGGTCGAGAAGAACGTGCAGGACCGGCGCCGACAGATCTGGATCGAGGCCGGGGCCCGCCACTGGCCAGATCTGGACACCCTCAACGCCTGGCTCGCCAGCGAGTGCCGCGCCGCTTGGCCGATGCAGGCGCATCCGGATGCCTCCGACATCACCGTGGCCGAAGCTCTGGAGGACGAACAGCCCCACCTGATGCCGATGCCCGCGCCCTTCGACGGCTACATCGAGCGGCCGGTGCGGGTCAGTTCGACCGCGCTGGTCAGCTTCCAGCGCAACCGCTACAGCGTGCCGTGCGAACACGCCCACGCCGTCGCCAGCCTGCGCGTGTATCCCTTCGAACTGGCCGTGGTGGTCGGCGAGGCCGAGGTCGCCCGCCACCGGCGCAGCTTCGAGCGTGATCGGGTCCACTACGACTGGCAGCACTACATCGCCCTGGTCCAGCGCAAGCCGGGGGCACTGCGTGACGCGCGCCGTTCCTGTCCATGCCCGATCCGCTGCGCAAGCTGCAGCAGGTGTTGCTGCGCCAGCCTCACGGCGACCGCGCCATGGCCCAGGTGCTGGCCGCCGTACCCGTGCACGGGCTCGAAGCGGTACTGGTGGCGGTGGAACTGGCACTCGAGTCCGGCCTGGTGCGCGCCGACCACGTGCTCAACGTGCTGGGGCGATTGCAGCATCCGGACCGCACGATCGAGACGGTCGCCTCGCGAGTGACGCTGCGTCATCCGCCGGTGTCCGATCCGGCCCGCTACGACGCCCTGCGGGAGGCAGATCATGTCGACGCCTGACCTGCCGCTGCGCATGCAGCAGCTCAAGCTGCACGGCATGGCCAGCCAGTGGCCCGAACTGCTGGCCAAGATGCGCCTGCACACCATGGAGCCCGAACACTGGATGGCCGAACTGCTGCAGGCCGAGTCCGCCGAACGGCAGGTTCGTGCCCAGGCCAACCAGATGAAGGCCGCACGTTTCCCCGTCCATCGTGACCTGCTCGGGTTCGACTTCGCGGCCAGTCCCGTTGATCGCGCACTGGTCGAACGACTCCACCAGGGTGACTTCATCCACACCCCCGAGAACGTCGTCCTTGTCGGTGGACCGGGCACCGGCAAGACCCACCTGGCCACCGCCATCGGCATCCAGGCCGTGCGCCAGCATCGCCTGCGCGTGCGCTTCTTCTCCACCATCGAACTGGTCAATGCGCTGGAGAAGGAACAGGCCCAGGGCAAGGCCGGGCAGATCGCCCTGCGCCTGACCTATGCCGACCTGGTCATCCTCGATGAACTGGGCTACCTGCCGTTCACCCCCTCAGGCGGCGCGCTGCTGTTCCACCTGATCAGCAAGCTCTACGAGCGCACCAGCCTCGCCATCACCACCAACTTGGCCTTCTCCGAATGGGGTCAGGTGTTCGGCGACGCCAAGATGACCACCGCGCTGCTGGATCGCATCACCCATCACTGCCACATCCTGGAGACCGGCAACGACTCCTGGCGGCTGCGCAACAGCACCGCCGCCAACAAGACCAAAGCCAGAATCAGGGCAAAGGAGGCCACCACCCAGACCACCAACTGATACCCTCAGCCCCGTACACCGGGTGGGTCAAAGTTCAACGCGCAGCCTGGGTCAGTTTTAAGTGCGCGCCAACACCCCGGTGGGTTGAAAGTGGAAAAAGCGTCAGGCGGCACTGATCGAGGGCTTTGGGCCAATCGGCGCAGGCTGACGGAAGAAAAATCGAGGGACATGGCCGCGTGGACGCATGTCCCTCATGGGCAGTGAACAAAAAGACGGTGGTATGCCGCAGACCGGCTCACCAACCGCTGTAGTTCACCAACAGATCGGCGATGACCTTGCGGCGTTGCAGATCGAGACCATCGAAGTCCGACAGTCCTTGGAAGTGGCAGCGCTTGAGCATGGCACCGCCCTCGCGCGCGTTGTAGAAGCTGAACATGGCGGACAGGAACATGCGTTCCCCGCTGCTCAGGACGCCGAGTGCGTCGTTGGCACGCAGCATGTCGGGACGCAGATCCCACTTGCTCTTTGCCTGGTTCAGGCCTTCGCGCGTGCCGTCGCCAAACCATTGCGGGCCTGCGATCTCGACGCCGCGCTTCCAGACCTCGAAGAAGGCTTGGGGCGCGGCGGCGAAATGCTGCTCTTCCCGCATGATCTGATCGACGACTTCCTGGGGCAAAAGCTGGTTCATGACGTGGTTCCTCCAGTTGGATCAGGGTGTGGCGAGCTGGGACCCGCCGCCTCTTTCGAGGGCACGTTGAGCCGCGGCATAGCTGCGGAAGTACTGGCAGGATTCCCGCGAAACGGGACCTTCTGTATCGCGCGTGCCGATGTAGTGGCCGGCGGCGCTATGCAGGATTTCGAGCGGCAGGAACTTGCCGCAATGGATCAAGGCCAACTGGCCGAAAGAGGCTTGCTGGGACATGGACGGGCTCCTTGGAAAAAGCGGGGCCTCGTCCCTCACGGGATGGCAGCTCCCGCACGCGGTTGAGAAAAAAGCATCGGCGTCACGGGTGACGCGCGTCCGCAGACTCGATGCGATGGCGGACTGGCGGGTAGCGCGGAAAGAATCCGCGGCAGCCTGGAAACTCTGGCTGCTGGCATGGTGCTGACGAATCAGCGACACATGCGGGCAGCTTCATGCGCGAGGCGAGCCGCGTCAGCCGGAAATCGGCATTTGCAACAGCCCCGATTGGCGAACGCGGAAAAAAGAAAGCCCCGCAATAAGTGCGGGGCTGTCAGGAGGATGAGGCGAAACTGGGTCAGCGAGGCCTGTCGCCCAGTACATGCTGCTTCCACAGGGCGAATGCCTCGTCCGGTCCCAGCTCTGCGAGGATGACGATGGGCTGGCCCCGACGGGCACGCAGCGATGCGAAATACGCTGGCCGGTCGGCGATGGCGTTGAGCTTGATGCCCTTTAGGAACAGCAACTGGCGGGGGCGAACTTTGGTGGTAACGCAGGCATGATTGCGCTTGTTTGGGGCAAAAGGGCCAGCGAAGCGGGCGGACACGGCCAGAAAACCGCGACGAACTACTTGTACTTGCCAGGCGAGGCGAACGGGTGACATCAGCATATCGCTATGCGGTAAAGAAGACCGTCCTAAAGCTTGCAGGATCCCGGCATAGCTTCATCATCACCTCTCCGTGACGGCTCATTGGAACGAAAAAGGCCAGCATCGCCGTGATGGACTTTCATAATTGCCAGGTCAACTGGCTTGCGTGCTGTTTATTCACAGCAAGGCATTGCGACGTCGTTGCAGCAATCGCCGCCATCGCAACAGGGCGTTGCAGCAAAAGCGGCGGTGGGCGCTAGCATGAGGGCCAAGCCGCGGCCGCTCATGCTGGGGGCCGTTCTCTTCAGATTGGTGTCCTGCACCGTGTGCATTGCGAATTTCCGGATCGTCCCAATGTCACTGGGACTCCTTTGTGGCGGCCGGGTTCTCCACGCTCATGAACGACTGGGCCACCAGCGCGATCGCCCCGCCCACGATGGCCATGTCAGCGATGTTGAAGGCGGGCCAGTGCCAGCCGTGCAGGTGAAAGTCGATGTAGTCGATAACGTGCCCGCGCGTGGCGCGGTCGAACGCGTTGCCCAATGCGCCGCCCAGAATGAGGCTGTACGAAAGGCCTTCCGTTTTGCGCAGCGGCCGGGAGAGCAGCCATGCGAGCCATGCCGATATTGCGAACGCGATCGCCAGAAAAAACCACCGCTGCCAGCCGCCCGCGCCAGCAAGGAAGCTGAACGCCGCGCCGGGATTGAGAGCGTGAACTAGGTTGAAGAATGACGCCACCTCGTGCGACCAACCCAAGGGAGTTGTCGCGTCAATGTAGCTCTTAGCTGCCTGATCGCCGGCGAATATAACGATCGCGAGTGAGTACCACTGCGTCTTGCGAAGAGATGGTTCATCCATTGTTCATGCCGCCTTGAACTTCAGGAGGCGCAGCCCATTGACGACAACCAAAAGACTTGCCCCCATGTCAGCGAACACAGCCATCCACATGGTGGCATGCCCTGTGAACGTCAACGCAAGGAACACCGCCTTGATGCCAAGGGCCAGAACGATGTTCTGCGTGAGGATCGCCGCAGTGCTACGCGACAGCCGGATGAAGGCGGGGATCTTGCGCAGGTCGTCGTCCATCAGGGCGACGTCGGCTGTTTCGATCGCGGTGTCGGTGCCGGCCGCGCCCATGGCGAAGCCGATGTCGGCACGGGCGAGCGCGGGCGAATCGTTGATGCCGTCGCCCACCATGCCCACCTGGCCCTCGCCGCCGACCAGGCTTTCGATGGTCTTGAGCTTGTCTTCGGGCAGTTGGTCACCACGGGCTTCAGAGATTCCGACCTGGGCAGCGATGGCCGCGGCCGTGTGCTGGTTGTCCCCCGTCAGCATCAGCGTGCGCACACCCAGCGCCTGCAGGTCGGCCACCGCCTCACGGCTGGTTTCCTTCACGGTGTCGGCCACTGCAAAAATGCCGAGCACGGTCGCATCGTCCATCAGCAGGATCGCTGTCTTGCCTTGGCGCTCCAGGGTCTCCAGCCGAGCCTGGAGCGTCGCTTCGCTCAGGCCCAGCTCCTGGGCGAGCCTGTGGTTGCCCATGTGCAACATGCGCCCGGCGACGCGGCCGCGCACGCCGCGGCCAGGCAGCGCCGCGAAGTCGTCGACCTCGTGCAGCGCGATGCCGTCACGGTTCGCCTTGCGGGCGATGGCCTGAGACACAGGATGGTCCGAGCGTGCCGCGAGGCTTGCGGCCCAGGCGGCAACTTCCTGCGCCTCGCCGATCAGCGGCACGAAGTCGGTCTGCTCGGGCTTGCCATGTGTGAGTGTGCCGGTCTTGTCCAGGGCCAACGCCTTGAGCTTGCGCCCGCCCTCCAGGTAGACGCCACCCTTGATCAGGATGCCGCGTCGGGCGGCAGCGGCCAAGCCGCTGACGATGGTGACCGGCGTGGAGATGACCAGAGCGCAGGGGCAGGCGATCACCAGCAGTACCAGGGCCTTGTAGACCCAGTCAAACCATGCGCCGCCGAAGGCGAGCGGCGGCACGACGGCAACCAGCACGGACACCGCGAACACCGCCGGCGTGTAGACGCGGGCGAACTGGTCGACGAAGCGCTGCGTGGGCGCACGGCTGCCCTGCGCGGACTCCACGGCATGGATGATGCGCGCGAGCGTCGAGTCGCTGGCGCCTGCGGTCACCTTGTATTCGAAAGAGCCGGTCTCATTGATGGTTCCGGCGAAGACCTGGTCACCTTCGGCCTTCTCGACGGGCAGGCTCTCGCCGGTGATGGGCGCCTGGTTGATGGCCGATCGACCCGAGGTGATCAGGCCGTCCAGTGCGATGCGCTCGCCAGGACGCACGCGGACCACCGCGCCCTTTGCGACCTCCTTGGCCGGCAGCTCTGTCCATGAGCCATCGGCCTGCCGCACGGTCGCGGTCTCGGGCGCCAAGTCCATCAGCCCCCGAATGGCGTTGCGGGCGCGGTCCAGCGACTTCGCCTCGATCACTTCCGCCAACGCGAACAGGAACATGACCATGGCGGCCTCCGGCCAGTGGCCGATCGCCATGCCGCCGGTGACCGCGATGGCCATCAGGGCGTTCATGTTCAGGTTGAGGTTCTTCAGCGCGATCCAGCCCTTCTTGTAGGTGCTGAGGCCGCCGGTGAAGATCGAAACCAGTGCCAGCACGATCACGGCCCAATGATTGCCGTCGTTGACCCAGTACACGCCTTCGGCGGCCACCGCCGCAACGCCCGAAACCGCCATCGGCCACCAATTGGTCTTGTGCGCGGCCACCGGGGCATCGCGCGGCTCATCAGTCCTCTGGACCTCGGCTTCCATGCCCAGCGATTCGATGGCTTCGACTGCCGGCTTGATCGCGTCGGGTGTGTGCCGAACCGTGAGCGTGCGCTGCATCAGGTTGAAATCCATTCCCTGCACGCCCGGCATGCCTTGCAGCTTGCCGCGGATCAGACTTTCCTCGGTCGGACAGTCCATCTTCGCGATGCGAAGTACCGTGGTGGCTGTCTGCATGTCCTGCCGCGCAGCCTGCATTCCAATGGAAGCAAGCGCCTTCTCGATCGGCGCTGAGGTCGCCAGCGTGTGCTGGACTCCCAGCACACGCTGCATCAGATTGAAGTCGAGCGCGGTCACACCCGGCAGCTTGCCCAGCCGGTCGCGGATCAGCGCTTCTTCCGTCGGGCAATCCATGTTCTCGATCCGGTACGTCACCCGCTCGCCGATCGGCGGCGCGGAAACGGCAGCGGTTGGTTGCTGCTGCAGGGCCGAGGATGGGATCACAGCCGCGGCTTCGATCGGCCCCGTGTGGCCGAAGGTCTGCTCCTTGGCGCGCATGCCGATCGAGGCCAGGACCTGCTCCATCTGCGCGCGTGCCTGAGCGAGGTGTTTCACCGACAGGGTGCGCTCAGCGAGGTCGAAGTCGAGGTCCTGAATTCCCTCGACTGCCCCGAGGTGCGAGCGGATGAGTTTCTCCTCGCTCGGGCAGTCCATGTTCTCGATGCGGTAGGTGGTCGACACGGCGGCGTCTCGGACAGCCTGAGCCTTCATGCCCACCGAATTCAGCGCTTGCTCCAAGGCATCGGCCGAGACTTCGCGGTGCGAAATGGTCAACAAACGCTGCGGAAGATCGAACAGGAGCCGCTCGACACCGGGCATGCCCTCCAGCGTTCGCCGCACCAGTGCTTCCTCATTGCGGCAATCCATGTTGCTCACGTGGAAAACGGTGGTTTCAGTGCTGGCCTGCTCACTGGCGCACGCCGTCTGTTGGCCATTGCCGCCGGAGCAGGCGCATGGGCTGGAAGGTTCTTTGTTCATAGATCGCTCTTCATTGACAAGGTTTTCCCCGGATGCCATCATTAGAAAACCTCTAGTAGATATAGAGTCAAGTTTTTTATAGGAAGCAACCATGATGCGGATCGGTGAACTGGGCAAGAAGGCAGATTGCTTGGTGCAGACCGTGCGCTTTTACGAGTCAGAAGGCTTGCTGCCCGAGCCTGCACGTAGCGAGGGCAACTTCAGGCTCTATGACGAAGTCCATTTGCAGCGCTTGCTGTTCATCCGCCGCTGCCGGGCGAAGGACATGACGCTGGATGAGATCCGTCAACTGCTGAACTTACGGGATCGGCCAGAGTTGGGCTGCGGCGAGGTGAACGCGCTGGTCGACGCTCATATCGCGCAAGTGCGGACCAAGATGAAGGAATTGCGCGCCTTGGAGCGCGAGTTAATGGATCTGCGACGCTCCTGCGATAGCGCCCGAACCTCGCGCGAGTGCGGCATTCTCAACAGCTTGGCCGAGCCCGCCTGAAGCTCGAGCGTGTCATCGGTGCTGGAAGTGATCGGGTCCAGTTCTGAGAGCCACGTGCCGCGCTCCATCATGCGAAAGCGCGCGGTTCTGACGTTTTGAGACGGCGTGCGACCGAGGGCGTGGCCCACAGGAGCCAGCGCGAGCCGGACGACCTGCGCGCCGCAATCTCCGCCACTTTACGGGTTCTCCAGGCCAGACCGAGCATCGCGGCGTGGCTGCGCAGGTGCAGGTGCAGGCCAAGGTAGCAGTGCGCCACGACGCGGCCCGACTCATGGGCACGCCACGCAACTCGCGATCGCTTCGCAAGAAGCCGCAAGGCCCGACTCGCGCAAGAATGCGACGTGGGCAAGATCGTATAGCCAGCAGCGCAAGCGTTTGCCGCTGCTGGCCGGCTCCGGAAGGGATAGACAAGCTGCGGGCCGTAGTCCATTGGAAAGTCCATCTTTCTTGAGTGTCACTCTTTGGCGCCCAGCGTGTGCTTTTGCGACCGGAAAGCGCTGAACAAGTGGCCCCCGGGCATCCAGAAATCGCCGTAGTTGACTTGGGCGTCTTCGTGCTCACGCTTGTGATGCCAGCGATGGGCTTCAGCCACCCCGATCAACAATCCCAACGGCCCGACCCGGTATCCCAGATTGGAGTGCTGGAAGGCCAGATGCACGACCAAGAAGCCGAGCCATGCGCCGACGGCCAACCACAGCTTGGAACGCCGCTACTGGCTCAACGGGGAGTGGAAAGGCCGCCCGCCCTCTAGCAAGGCGGCACAAGCGAGCGCGACGATCACTGTGAGTAGCTCCGTCGGAAAAGACGGCCGGCCGGTCGCGAGCTCGCCGAAGAGCACAACCGCAGTGGCGCCACGGATCAGTGGATAGCAGCCATACCGGATGACAGTCGCAATGAAGGGGGCGCATTGGTGCTCATCTGTTCTGTCCTAAAGCTCTGACTGGATTGGAAAACCTTCTAGCTACGGTAGAGTCAAGGGCGTCCGGGAAGACCCTGTGGCAAGTTCGTTGCATCTGCGCCTTGACTCTCCAGCCGCTACAGGCTTCAGCATCCATCGATTTGGAAGGAACAATGCATGGCTGAAAACCACAGAAATCACGAAAACGACGAGTTGGGCCGCCTAGATGCGAGCGATGCGAAGGACCGAAAGATTCTTCTGACTGTGTTGCTGATCAACCTGACGCAGTCCGCCGCCGGCATTGCCCTTGGCATCTGGGCTGGCTCTACGGCGCTGATGGGCGCCGGGTTGGACAACCTCGCCGATGCGTCGGTCTATGCGGTTAGCCTGTATGCCGTCGGTCGTGCGGCAACGGTCAAGGTGGGCGCGGCCCGCTTGTCGGGTTTCTTGCTAATCGGCCTGGCCGCGCTGCTGCTGTTGGAAGTCCTACGCCGCTTCGCTGGAGGGGAAGAGCCTGTCGGCCCAGCCATGATGGCCATGGCCGCGCTGAACGCGGCTTTGAACCTAGTGTGCCTCAGACTACTGCGCCGCCATCGCGGGGAAGATGTGAACTTCAAGGCGTCAGCGATCTTTACCAGCAACGACTCCATCGTCAATGGTGCGATTGTGCTGTCCGGGGTGCTGGTGATGGGGTTCGGGTCGAACATCCCGGATCTGGTGCTGGGCGTCATCGTGGCCGCAATCGCAGCGAATGGGGGGCGGGAAATCCTGCGCGAAGCATCGGAAACAGCTCGCCGTAAGGCGGGCACATAAGGCATGTTTTCGCCCAGTTCATCCCGAGGTTTACCTCTGCAAAAGAGGTAGTCCAGCCTTTGGGCTACGGCCTCGGCTGCAGCCGAGCGTACCATTGGCGATGGCCGCGCGATAGGCGGGCATGCCGTTCTCGACCTCCGTCTGCCGTACAGCAGCGGTGCGCAAGGTTGAGGGTGCATGTCGTCTCTCCTGTTCGTGTGGCCCAGGCCAATGGCCGGGCCGGGACGTTGATGGGCAGGAGAATGGCGCCGAAGGCCCAACGGCCTTCGGCTCGGGAGAAAAGAGGAACCACCCGTGGGCTGATTGGCAGGCCCGGTCGTCGCTAGAACCGTCTGCTCATCAAGCAATCACACCCGGCCCATGTCGTGGCTGGGGCCGGCATCGTCTGGCGCACATCCGCGCACAAAGGGAGCCCGTTTTTGCACCGGCGGGCACCGGCACCGATTACCGCTGACCACGAAGGGTCTCCCGGTGGCTCGTGCAGCCTGGCAAGCCACCGGGAGACCCTTCGCAGAGGGCGGAAGAAACGCAGATCAACAGAACGCGCGTGGTGCGGCTCGCAGAGAAGCTACCTTCAGGTCCCGCGGCCGGGGACGGCTGGGCGGGACGCGCACACGGATCAAGAAGGCGTTGCGCGCTGGGCGTCCCGCAGGGCATGCGGCGGAGTGCGGGACAGGGGCCACGCCGCCGAAGGCGGGCACGGCTCACGGGGAACGGGGTCGGTCAGGAGCCTTTGCGGCCGCTACGGCGCGGGCGCGAGGCGCCGCGCTTGGAGCTGCCGGATTCGACTGGCAGCGTGCCTTTGCAGTCCGGGTAGCGGCTGCACGACCAGAACGGGCCGCTCTTGCCGCTGCGCTGGCGCGTGGGTGCGCCGCACTGCGGGCATGCCGGCCCTTGGGGAACCTTGATGGACAGGGAGGCGCTGCCGTACTGCGCAATCAACTGCGAAATCCACGCGGCCTGCTTGCCGATGAACACGTCCAGGGTGAGCTGTCCGGCCTCGATCATGTCGAGCGCCTGTTCCCAGACGGCGGTGGTGCCAGGGTCGGCAATCGCCGCAGGCACGGCATCGATCAAAGTGAAAGCCGCATCCGAGGCGCGGATGGCGCGCCCCTTCTTCACGAGGTAGCCGCGAGCGATCAGGCCGCCGATGATGTTGGCCCGCGTCGCTTCGGTGCCGATGCCAACCGTATCCTTGAGCTTCTGCTTCAGGCGGGGATCGGACACCAGCTTGGCGACGCCTTTCATGGACTTGACCAACTCGCCTTGCGTGTACGGTTTGGGCGGCAGCGTCTTGAGTGCCTTGAGATCGACGTCGGCCACCTGGCATGCCAGGCCCTCATACAGTTTCGGCAGCGCGGGCAGCACCTGGGCGCGGACCGCAGTATCGCCCTCGCCATCACCGTCTTCGGCCTGCGGCTCGGCGAGCACCTGGCGCCAACCCGGGATGACAACCTGCTTGCCCGTGGCCGCCAGGTTCTGCCCCCCGCACGAAAACTTGGCCACAGTGCGGTCGAACTCGTGGTGAGGGAGGAACTGCGCCAGGTAATGCGACCGGATGAGCCTGTACACGGCCAGTTCCTTCTCGCTCATGGCGGAGAGCTTCGCCGGTTCGAGCGTCGGGATGATGCCGTGGTGCGCCGTGACCTTGCCATCGTTCCAGGCGCGCGAGCGCTGCGAGCGGTCGAGCTGGCCCATGATCGAGCGCAGCGAGGGATCGGTCTTGAGCAGGCTGTCGAGAACGGTGGGCACTTCGGCAAACATGCTCTCGGGCAGGTAGCCGGAGTCCGAGCGGGGGTACGTCGTGGCCTTGTGCGTCTCGTACAGGGCTTGGGCAATCTCCAAGGTTTCCTGCACGTCCAGCCCAAGCTGCTTGGAACACACTTCCTGCAAGGTGCCCAGGTCGAACGGCAGCGGCGGGCCTTCGCGGACACGCTCAGTCTCCACCGACACGACGTGGGCACTGCCCGCAGCGCGGATCTGCTGCATGGTCTGCTGTGCGACCGGCTGCCGCAGGCAGCGGCCTGCGTCGTCGGTGCACGCATCGGGTGGAACCCATTGCGCGGCGAAAGTCGAACCGCCTGCGAACAGGGACACGGCGATGGCCCAGTATGGTACGGACACGAAGCGCGCGATCTCGCGGTCGCGGTCCACAACGAGCTTGAGCGTCGGGGTCTGTACGCGGCCGACCGACAGCACGCCGTCGTAACCCGCCTGTCGCCCCAGCACCGTGAACAGCCGGCTCAGGTTCATGCCCACGAGCCAATCCGCACGGGAGCGCGCCAGCGCCGAGTGGTACATCGAAAGCGTCTCGGCCGAAGGCCGCAGCTTGCCCAGTGCCGCCCGAATGGACGCATCGTTGAGCGCCGACAGCCACAGGCGTTCGATGGGGCCGCGGTAGCCGCAAAGCTCCACGATCTCGCGGGCGATCAATTCGCCCTCGCGGTCGGCATCGGTGGCGATAACCAGGTGAGTCGCCTTCGCCAAGAGCGCCTTGACGACCTTGAATTGCGTGGCGGTCTTCGGTTTGACCTCGACCCGCCAGTGCTGGGGAATGATGGGCAACTGCTCAACGGACCATCGTTTGAGCTGCTCGTCGTAGGCCTCGGGCGGCGCCGCCTCCACGAGATGGCCGATGCACCAGGTGACCGTGACGCCGGAACCGTTGAGGCAGCCTTCACCGCGCTGCGTGGCGCCGAGAATCCGGCCAATGTCTTTGCCCTGGGAGGGCTTCTCGCACAAGAACAGCCGCATATCCGTCCATCCCGATTCCTGTTGTTCATGGAGTTGCTGGGATCGAGGATGCCGAGCGCAGCCCCTGGCAGCAGCAAACAAGCCGCATGCGGCAGCGACCGCTTTCACGCCGATGAAATGGCGAGTGCGGGGAAGGTGCGTGGCCGGAAGTGTGCGGGCCGAGAGCCGCGATTTCCGGGAGCGCGCGTGGAACTCGGTGGACGTTGGTGGAGCTATCCCCTGGGGATAATTCGCAGCGCATGGAGGGCGGCGAAGCACTGCGGCAGCCGCCCTCCATGCCCGATCACTTCCTGCGCTTGGTCTCTTTCGGCGCCGTCGATTCCTGGGTGGCCTGGGGCTTCGGCTCTGCCTCCTGTGGCTTCGGGCTGAGGGCCACAGACTCGATGCGGTACGGCAGGATGCCGACACTGCGCGCGTTGACCTGCCAAGTCTCACGCGGCTGATCTTCGTTGTCCGTCCAGGGGTCGCGCTCCATGCGGCCGACGACCAGCACCCGCATGCCCTTCTGGTAGAGCTGCTGCCAGCGGTCGGCGTCGTGGTGCCAGAGTTCCACCGGCGCCCAGAAGCCGCCGCGGTCCTCGAACTCGCCGCCCTTGGTGGGGACGGGGTTGTCGAAGTACACGTTCAGCCGGAGCAACCGGCGAGGATCGTCGTTGCCATTGGGGAATTCGCGGTACTCGGGAGGCGATCCGATGTTGCCCTCGCCGATGAATTGTGTGCTCATGTTGGAATCTCCGTGGTGGTTGAAATACCCGTGCCTCGTTGGGCTCGGGCGCGTGCTCGGATGGCAGGCGCAATCACCGATCGCGCACTGCGGCAGGAACGGACGCGAGCCGGCGCAGGTAGGTGTTGTCCGCCTGCGCGGCCTTGCTGGCGCATTCCTGTGCTTGCCTGCCCAGGGTGTGCAGCAGGCTGATCTGCATGTTCAGCATGACGCGCTGCAGTTCGATCTCGTGCAGGTCGTGCAGCAGGTTGACCGGCGTGCTGGGGCTCGCCATCAGCTCCTGCCACAACGCCACGCCCATGGCCGATCGATCGTGCTTGCGCCAGCGAAGAAAGGTCGTGCCTGCGCCAGTGGTCTGCTGGGCCAGCTCGACGGGAAGCAGGTGGAAGGGATGCCCGCACGCCTGTGGCAGCACCTGTCGCTGCGCCAGGGCAATCAACTCGTCGCGCATGGCGAAGCACTGGCTGGCCCAGGCCTCGAAGTCCCCTTTACCTTTAAAAGGCTTTAAAAGGCCTTTTAGAGAGGCCGCGTGTTCCAGCCGCATGAAGGCTGGCTGTTCCAGACGACGGAAGTAGCGCGGTTCGCGGTTCGGGTCGCTCATGCCGGTTCGTCCTCGCCGGCGGCTGTGGACTTGGCCTCGGCCGAATCGGCGGCAGCGCCTTCGTCGGTGGGAGATGCGGCTGCGGCAGCGCTATCACCACGCTGTTGCAGACCACGGCGCACGACGGGCGGCGCAAACTTCGAGCGGCGCATGCCTTCGAGCACGTCCTGCGGCAGTTCGCCGAACTTCTCCAATGCTGCCCGAGCTGCGGCGTTCTTGGCCGCGAAGTCGTCGCGGGTGCAGCCCGAGTAGCGGTATTGCTGGGCCAGGCTGAACAGGCTGCGCAGCGCGTGGGCACCTTCGTTGAGCCAGCGCTCCAACGTCGAGCGATCGATCAGCGCGGTGTGGTGGGCGAGGATCAGCTTGCGCGCGATGTCGTCGTAGTCGGCCAGGAGATAGACGGCGGCAAAGCCCAACTGCGCATTGACGAACAGCGGAAGCTTGACGGGCTGCACGTTGAGGTTCTCGCCCAGGGTCAACGCGGCGGGCACGCCGGCCAGGGCCTGGTCCACCTGGTCGCGCAGCGTCTGCAGCGTGGTCCTGGTCTGGTCGAGCTTGTCTTCGATGCGAAGCATCCACCAGTCGCTGTATGGGTCGTCCTGCTCCGAGCCGCGCTTCATCTTGTTCATGACGGCGATGTAGCCGTTCAGGCCGACGATGCCCGGTCGCCCCTCGGCGGCGGCGCGGCCATGCCAGATGCGCGAGGCGTGGTGGGTGTGCAGCGTCAGCGACATCGCGCTGCGCAGGGAGCCGAGGTTGAGTTGCAATGGTTCGTTGCTGGTTGCCATGGTGATCGCTCGCTGGTGGACAGGGAGCCGCCAGCATCCGCATGCAGCGGAAGGCAGTCAGTCAACAAACCGAAATGAGCCGACCCCCGGTTCTGTGCGCGCTGGCGGCGCAGCGCGCAACGGTCCCCTGGGGACCGCTCCGCAGATGGGCACTCACATCGGCGTTCCCGTCCTCGGTTGTTGACGGTATGCGTGCTGCACCGCACGTCGCGCTGCCGTTCGACACGATCCTTCGCCGCGCAGCCGTCCCCAGGGGACCGTTCCGTTGAGCGCCATGGAGGTCTGCTTCATGGTCTTGCATGCGCTCTACTCAGGTTTTGCGCAGCATGTCGCGCCGTCGCCCGGCGCTTCACCGCACAGCCGTCCCCAGGGGACCGTTTCTGCCGACCGCCATGGAGATCTACTTCACGGCTTTGACAAGCCCTGTGCTCAGGATTTGCGCAGCAGATCGCGCAGGCGCTCGATGTGCTGCCGGGCCACCTCGGGCGGCACGACGTTGCGCGGCGGCTCGGTTGGTGGCGCTCGCGCCGCCGATGGTGTTGGCGGTGCCGGGCCGGTCTGCTTGGCCCAGGCATTGAACTCGCCGCGCATGGCGCGCTGGATGATGCCGAACAGATAACCGGCGGGGTTGCGGATGCCATGCTTGCCGCACCGTGCGGCCCATTCGTCCAGCACGGCCTGCCGCAGGGCAGCGTCCACCTGCTGCAACGCCATCTTGGCTCCGGCCTGCTGTTCCGCCTTCAGTTCCGCGAAGCGCTTGGGCCATTGCAGGTCGCCCAGCGCACGCGCCTGCGCGGTAGTACGTACTTCATCAATACGACTACTACGTACTGTACGGTCCTGCTTCGAATTCCGAAGAGCGCCGTCTGGCGCGGGTTTCGGCCCTGCTTCGGATTCCGAAGATGGGCGATCGCCATTCCGAAGAAGGCTCGCGGGCCCTTCTTCGGAATCGTGGACCGCATCCTCCTGTGGATAACTTTCGGAGGCGGTGATGCCCTGGTCGGCCAGGCGCTCGGCGAGCACTTGCAGCCGCGACGGCAAGGTGCGTCCGGACAGCATCGGGTCGTCCGCGATCTCCTGGAGGGTGTTGAGTCCCACCACCTGGACGGCCTTGGCCGAATGCCCCAGCGACTGGCTGACCAGGGCCAGGTAGTCGGCGTCGAGTTGCATCGCCTCGAACGGCGTCAGCGGTTCGTCGTGCAGGACGTAGAGGTTGCCGAGGATGCGACCGGTCTTGGGGTCGCGCCGTCGTCGCACGAGGCTCAGCCAGCGCGTCAGGCGCAGCAGCGTCAGCGCCCGCGCCACGGTCTCATGGGAGGCCTGGCCTGCGCAGGGCATCGACGCCAGCCAGGGGCGCAACTGCTCATAGGTGGGAAATGCCGTGACGCCATCGTCGTTGAGCATCAATCGGAACACCTGCCAGGCGTTGCGCTCCAGCGGTGTCAGGCGGCGGTCGAGGAACAGCCGCCGCGGCACGCTCTCGTGCCGATTGCCACTGAACAGGAAGGCGTCGCCGGACGTAGGAGGCGTGGGCGTTGGAGCAGGCAGGGACGCGGGAGCGCCAGAGCTGGACTTGGGCGCGAGGTCCTTCAGCGCAGCGTCGAACAGGTCGGCGAGTGCGATGGGGCCAGGGCGCTGGGCTCGTGGGGCGGTGTCGTCCACGGCCATGGCCTAGCCCAATCCCTGATCGACCCAGTTCCTGATCGCGGCCCAGACCACCGAGAGCGGCAGCGACATGCCCTCGGCCAGGTCCATGGCCGCATCGAGAATCGAGGTCTCGTCCTCCAGATCGACGTTCCTGCTGCTGGTCACGGCTTTCCATTGCCGCCACAGTTCGGTGTCCTGGGTCTCGTCCAGGACGGGGTGGCGCCCCTTGCGCTTGGGCAGGCCGAGGATCTCCCGCCGCAGGGCGACTTCCTGATGGGTCAGGCCATAGAAGCGGCTGACCATCTCCGTGCTGGCCCCCAGCCGCAGCATGCGATCGACCGTGGCGATTTCCTTCTCCACGTCCTGTGCCTGGTTGAGCAGGCGCTGCAGCACTTCGCGGTTGACCGTGACCGAGCACCACGAGACGCTGGCGTTGGCCAGCACGCTGATCAGCGCGGGGTGCTTGAGCGCATCCAGCTCGGCCTCGCCGAAGCCCATGGCCTTGCAGCGGCGCAGTTGGCCGTTGCGAAGGTCATACAGCGCCTGGGCAATCACGGCCTGGTTGAGCGGATGCGATGTGGACATGCGGCCTCCCTCGCTCACGTCCCGGGCGCCGTGGTGCCGGCTTCCAGGTCCAGCAGACGCCGGGCGAGGCGCAGCAGCCGAAAGAGCTTGACCAACGCCGTGTCGCTCAAGCGCCTTGCGCCGCTGCCATGGCCTTGGCTCTGGCCGTGCAACAGGGTCGGCAGGTCGGCGGCGAGCTGCGCGCCGTCCAGGCCCGCTTCGGCGACGGGCTGACCCGTCAGGGAAGTGAGCAGCGTCAGCACCGCGCGACCGAGCGGCGACGGGGCTTGGCCGCGGGCGCGGCACGCAAACCCGATGCCATCGGCGCGATCCTCGATGCACTCGTCCAGGCCTGCCTCCCCGGCGATCTCGCGCGCGAACTGCGCGATGTGGATGCGCAGCCGATCGGGCGTGTCCAGGCCGGCGTCGATGTACCAGACGTCGGAGATCGGATAGAGTCCGCCGGCTTGCACCGGGATGGACTGCAGCACGCTCGCCGAGAAGTCGGGCGGCAGCGCATCGCCCAACTGGTCGGCGACCATGCGCTGGATCGATTGGAGCCGTTCTGTCGTCGGTGCTGGCGAGACGATGTGCTCGCGAAGCAGATCGCCCGGTGCGGCCGGCTGGCTTCCCGTGGCCGCTTCGCCAACCGCCGTGTCGTCGTGGCGCAAGGTGGGCTCGGACGCCGGAGGGCTGGCGGGTGGAGGACCGGCCGCCGCTGCAGGCGTGGCGATGGACGATGCTGCGCCCGGCGGAGTCGGCGTGCCGGCGGTGGGCGAAGGCAACGCCGGCTGCGCCGCAGGTGGCGTCGGGTCACTGACCAGCGCCCGGTGGCGGCTTTCCGATTCGGTCAGGTCCAGCGCCAGCACGTCGTAGCCGATGCCCAGCAGCTCGGACATCTGGCCGATCAGCTCGTCTTGCACGCGCTGCGGCGCGAACTCGTCGCCCTGCGTGTCGAACTGCGCCAGCACCTCCTGAAAGAAACTGTCGAAGTCCAGCGGCAGCGAACGGTCCTTGGCGTAGTGCTCCCAGGTGCGTTTGCAGGCCGTGCGCATGACCGACAGCCGCTCGACCTGGTGGCGCCCCAGGCCGCCATAGAGCACAGTGGGAATGGCGGGCAGCAGGTAGCGCACCGCGTCGGCCATGCGGGTGATGTGCGACCGCTGGACGGGGAAGCCATCGGCCGCCAGGCGGCGGGCCAGTTCCGACTGGCTCAGGGCGGCGCCGCTCTCCTGCTCGTAGAACTCCCGTGCTTTCTCGACGCCGAGCGCGCGCTCGATGAACGTGAGGCCGCCGCGCAGTTCGTTCTCGGCAAGATGCCCGGTCAGCGCGACGATTTCACCGCGCTCCGGCCATGGTCGGAACAGGCACGATATGCGGAAGAAGCGTTCTTCCTTGGTCTCCGACCAGAGTTCGCGCAGGATCGCCAGTCGCGTGTTGCCGCCGTTGCGGATGATGTAGTGGTCCTCGCCGGGCCTGCGCGTGATGGCCGGCGCCGCGTCCAGGCCGCGCTCGCGGATGGATGCCTTGATTTCCTCGTAAGCCGGGTTGCGCTTCATGCGCGGGTCATGGTCGTAGGGCCGCAACTGGTCCAGCGTCACGACCATGGGCGTGTCCGCGATCGGGTCGCTCAAGGCCGTAGCCGCTGGGCCGCTGCGCTCGAAGCCGGCCGCGAGCAGCTTGCCTGCCATGTCCTGCGAGGTCATGTCAGCCATGGCCGCACCCCTCGCAGTCCCCACGACCGCCGGCCGGCGCCATGCGGGCCTCTCGCTCGGCGCGGCGGATCTGCGCACGGGCGTTCAATTCGGCCCGGTGGTCACTCGCTGTCGAACTCGTGTAGATCGCCGCGCAGCCGGCCTTGGTGAACTTGAGGTGCCCGCCCGGCGTGCGCTTGACGTGCCAGCCCTCACCGACCGCGAACTCGATCAGGGCGCGCAGCCGCTTGTGGGCAACCTCGGCGTCCTCGGCCGCGCGCGTGCGCGCCGCCGTCAGTTCCACGAGCTCTTCGTCGTCCTGGTGATCGCGCCGCACCTGTTCGAGCAGCAAGGCGATCTGCTCGTCGGTCTGGCGCCGCTCGCGCAGCAGGCTGTCGAGCTGGGCTTTCTCCTGGCTTGCCGCCTGCTCACGTGCGCGGGCGTGGGCCGCCTGCTCCTCGAAGACCAGCCAGGGCTTCTCGCGTTCGTCGTCCGCATGCGAGCGGCGCAGGATGGCCAGACGATCCACCGTCGCCTCCAGCGCGGCGCGCGCTTCGCGCAGGCGCACCACTTCCGTGCGCGCCTGGCTGAGCGCCTCTTCCGTCTCGCGATACGCGCCACGCGGCTTGCCGCGCAGATCCAGCAGCAGCCCGCGCTCGGCCTCCACCCGCGTGAGGATCCGATCGCTCTCCTCGTTCGCGATCTCGCCCGAGAGCTTGGCCAAGGCTTCGCGCACGTGCGTGCCCGCGTGCTGCACCGGGGTTCGGTCACCACTGTCGCCCTGACGGATCCAGAGCAGCCCTGGCACACCCGCATGTTCGGGGCGACTCTGGCCGCGGCCTGGCAGCGCGAAGCCCAGCAGACGCGCCAGCGCCTCTTCGGCGGCCTCGCCTTCCAGGCGCTCGCCGCCCTCGACCTGAAGCTCGCAGCGCGCGCGATTGAGGAAGGTCTTGCGCAGGCGGTAGTCGCGCCCGTCCAGATGGAACTCGACTTCGACCGTGGGCTTGGCTCCAGCCACGCCATGGGGCGCGAAATCCGTGACGGTGCTGGTGCGATACCGCTCCAGGAACGCGGCCCGCACGGCGGCGGCCAGCGTGCTCTTGCCCGCCTCGTTGGGCCCGGTGATCAGGTTCAGGCCGGGCGCCAGTCCGGCCAGTTCGAATGTTGGCACAAATCGGCGGAATTCCGACAGGCGAAGCGTGCGCAAATGCATCATGCGCCCTCCCGCGCGAAGCCCACGAGCAGCCGCAGCGCCTCACGCGCTGCCGTCGCTTGCGCCGGATCGTCCTGCCGCGCCCGCAGTTCGGCAGCCACGTCGGCCAGATAGCCGCTCGAGCCGAAGGCGGCCACGTCGCTGTCGTCCGGCACGAGTTCGAGGGCCCGCGCATCCAGGCGCAACGCCCGCACGCGGCCTTGTGTCTCGCCCACCGCCGTCATCACCTGGGCGTGGGTGCCGCCGTTGACCTCGCCAGACAGTTTGAGCTGCACGACATCGTCCGCACCAAGGCCCGCGAGCTGATGCACAAGCGCGTCGGCATCGCCCGGCAGGTGGATCCTCGCCTCGACGGCGTGCCAGCGGTAGCGCCCCACGGCTCGCGGCGTGACATCAGGCGTCGCGCCGGGGCCGTCGATCTGCACCAGCAGCATCTGGCCCGGGGCATTCGCGCGGAAGCGGTCCGGCTCCGGGGTGCCCGCATACCAGGTGCGCGCGTCGATCTGCAGGCAGCCGTGCCAGTCGCCCAGGGCCAGATAGTCCAGCTGTGCTCGCGCGGCCCGGTCGGCCGCAATCGGGTTGGCGGAATCGATGGTGTCGGGCAGGTGACCGCTCACGCTGCCGTGGGCCAGACCGACGCGCACGCGTCCGGGCTCGCTCGCCAGGGCGTCGAACGCGGCGGTCACGTCGTCATAGGTGTGGCGTTGCGTGAGCGGCGCGGCGAGCACGGCGAGTCCGGCATCGGGCAGGTCGACCACGCCCGTCGCGGCTGGCAGATGCACATTGTGAGGGACACAGCCGAGCTGCTGCGCGCGCGTCCATACGCTCGCCGACAAGGCGGCATCGTGGTTGCCGGCGATCATGACCCAGGGGCCGGCGTAGGCGGACAAGGCGCCGAACAGCCGGCGCACTGTGCGGTCCGAGACCTCCTGCATGTCGAAGACGTCGCCCGCGACGAGCACCGCGTCCACCCGCTCCTGCGCGGCCTGCGCGGCAATGGCCTCGACGGCCGCCAGCCGTGCCTCCGCGAGCATCGCGGCGTCCTCGGGGTCGAATTGTCCGTACTGGCGGCCGATCTGCCAGTCAGCCGTGTGCAGGAATCGCACCATTGCCCGTCTGCCCTCTCTTGCGGCGCGTGGCTACGCGCCCGATCGGCGAGGATACCGCAGGTGCGTCGTAAGCCTAGGCTGTCACGCCCTTCAGACTGGCGAGCGCGCCGTCGAGCGCGCCGTGCAGTCGCACGACGTCGTCCGCCCCCAGGATCTCATGGAGCGTGCGTTGCGCCGCCTCCCAGAGCGGCACGGCCGACTCCCAGCGCTCGCGCCCTGCTGGCGTGATCGCCACCAGGCGACTGCGCGCGTCCTCGCCCGTCTCCATGCGCACCAGCCCCGCGGCCTCGAGCGGGCGCAGGTTGCGCGTCAACGTGGTGCGGTCCATGTCGAGCACCTCGGCCAGGCGCGTGAGCGGCGGACGATCGCGGCGCACGAGAGAACCCAGCAACGAGAACTGCGTGGAACGCAGCCCCACGGCAGCAAGGTGCGTGTCGTAATGCTGGCTCACCCGGCGCGACAAGCGGCGCAGGCGAAACGCCGTGCATCCCTGGGCGCGGGGTTCTACGGGGGACGGCTGCGTCATGTCGCGGCCTCTTGGCGAACGTCGATCACCTGCGTATAGTGCCATACGTGCATATGCACGTAACTGCAAGCTCTCGCCATCATGCTCTCTGCCATCGCGCGTCTCACGCTTCCCAATCTCGTGGCTTTCGCGGCCCTGCTGGTCATGTCGATGGTCGATGGCATCATCGCCGCGCGGCTGGGCGCCACCGCCCTGGCCGCCGTCGCGCTGGTGCTGCCCTTGCAGATGCTGCTGGGGCAGACGTCCAACGGCGCCTACGGCGCTGCGGTCGCCGGCATGATCGCCCGGGCCACTGGTGCGGCCGATCCCGTGCGCGCACGCAGCATCGCCTGGCACGCCTTCCTGACGGCCGTGGTCATCGGGCTGGTGTTCTGCGCGGCCGGGGTGGCTTTCGCACAGACGCTGCTCGCCGGGCTGGGTGGGCGCGAGGCCATCCTGGCCGAAGCCGTACGCTACGCGCTGCCCATCTTCGTCGGCTGCGTGGCGGTCTGGGTCAATGGCGCGCTCGGCGGCATCGCCCGCGGTCAGGGTCGCATGTGGCTGCCAGCCGTGTCGCTGGTGGCGGCCGCGGCCCTGCACGCGGTGCTCGCGCCCACGCTTGCCGCGCGCTGGGGCGTGGCCGGCATCGGCACGAGCTGGGTCGTGAGCTATGCGGCCAGCCTGGTGCCCCTGCTCATCGGCATCCACCGCACGCGCGTGCTCACGGGGCTTGCCCAGTTCCGCTGGCAGACAGACGTCGCCGGAATGATCCTGCGCATCGGCGTGCCTTCCATCGTGTCCGTGCTGCTCAGCAATCTCTGCGTGGCGCTGTCGATCCGGTTTGCGGCCGGCTATGGCCCTGACGTCCTGATCGGCTTTGGCATCGGCGCGCGGCTCGAGTATGTACTCGTGCCCGTCGCGTTCAGCATCGGCGTGTCGCTGGTGACGCTCGCCGGGCAAGCTCGCGGCGCTGGCGATCATGCCGGTGCTCGCCGCTTCGCACTCGCGGGCGTCATCGCCTCCGGCCTGCTCCTGGGCATCCTGGGCAGTACCGCAGCCATTTTCCCCAGCCTCTGGGTGCGCTGGTTCGACGCCTCGCCCGCGGCCACCGAGGTTGCCGCCAGCTACCTGCGTCACGTCGGCCCGTTCTACCTCTTCTTTGGCTTCGGCCTGACGGCGTTCTTCGCGTCCCAAGCGTTCGGCCGCATCGTGCCCGCGATGATCGGTGCCCTCACCCGAGCCGTGCTCGTGCTCGCCGGCGGCACGATCGCGCTGCAGCTGTCACCCGACCCGGTCGCGTTCTTCTATGCCGTCGCGATTGCCTTCATGGGTTATGGCCTCGTGAACCTCTACGCGATTCACACCGTATCCAAGCCGGCCGCCCCCGCGCCTGGCGCCGGCGTTCCCGCGCCAGCCGCCCGCTGACGGCTGGCGGCGATGGCCGCGAGGCAGGCCTGCGCATCGCCCACCACCAGCCGGGCCGCGCAGGCCAGCATGAGATTGACGGGAAGCCCGAAGTCCTCGACCAGATAGCCGTCGGTGTCGTGGACGGGCTGCCCCGGCGCGTCGGCGCCCTGCCCGAGTTGCGCCACGAGCGGACGGGCCTCGTCGGTGTAAGCCCATATCGGCTTGCCGAGCGCCGCGGCGTAACCGACCTCGAACGCCGTGCCGGAATCCGGCTCGTGCCCACGAAACGCATTCAGATTGGCCATGACGGCATCGGACGCCCGAATGCGCGCCACATTGGCTTCGAAGATCCAGCGGGCAGCGGCCGGGCCCGACAACCCTGGCGGCACGTCGCCATCGAGCGGATACCAGCCCGTGATGCCGTGCGCCGCGCACGCGGCCTTCAGGCGCTCGCCGTGCGCCTGCGCGTCGGTACGAAAGACGTCGAAACCGGCCAGGTAGAGGTTCATGGTAGGGCTCGCTGCCGTCAGTTCAGATGAAAAAAGGCCGCCCGCTCACGCGGCGCGGCCTTCGGGCCAGGCTGGCAGGATCAGGCAGTCTGCAGCTTGGCATCCATGGTGATCTCGGCGTTCAGCACGCGCGAGACCGGGCAGCCTTCCTTGGCCTTGCGCGCGATCGCGTCGAAATCCTGCTGGGTGGCCTTGGGGATCTTGGCCGTCACGTCCAGGTGCACCGCCGTAATCTCGAAACCCGCGCTCTTCTTGTCCAGCGTGACGGTGGCGCGCGTCTCGATGCGGTCCGCGGTGAAGCCCGCCTCGCCCAGCATCATTGACAAGGCCATCGAGAAGCAGCCGGCGTGAGCGGCACCGATGAGCTCTTCCGGATTGGTGCCGGCACCTTCGGTGAAGCGGGCATTGAAGCCGTAGGGAGCAGCCGACAGCGCACCGCTCTCCGTGGACACCGTACCCTTGCCTTGCTTGAGATCGCCTTCCCAGACGGCGGAGCCGAATTTCTTCATGAGATTCTCCCGATGAGTTGCAGAACCTCCGGGCGCACTCGGCCCGGAAACCCTGCTCGGCTGCAAGCCGCGTGCCAGCGGCAGACCTCACGCACTCGGCCGCGGCCGGTCGTCAGGCTTGATGGAGGCACGGCCGTGATCCGGACCGGTGTCATCGACGTCGGTCATGCCTTCCGGCGAATCCTGCCATCCTGGCTGGGCCCGGCGATCCCGGCCAAGCGCCGCCCGTACCAGCAGGATGGAGGTCACAGGCGCGGTGAGAATGATGAAGCAGCTCACCATCAGCTCGTGCAGCATCGAGCGCCCCCCCGCCATGGAGAAGAACACCATCGAACCGATGACGGTGCACCACGTGCCAAGCGTGTTGCCCAGCGCAGGCGCATGGATACGCTGGAAGAAGTTGGCCAGTCGCATGAGCCCGAAGGCACCCACCAGCGCCAGCAGCGACCCCGCTACCAGCAGCAGCGCCACCAGCCATTGTGCCCAGACCGGGACCAGTTCGGGATTCATTCGATCACCTCCCCGCGCAGCAGGAACTTGGCCATGGCGACCGAGCCGGCCAGACCGAACAGTGCGATCAGGAGCGCGACGTCGAAATACAGGTGATGGCCGAACCGGATGCCCAGCACCAGCAGCATGAGCATCCCGCTCACGTAAAACGAATCGAGGGCGACCACGCGATCCTGGGCCGTCGGGCCCTTGATGAGGCGCAGCGCGGCCAACGCGATAGCGACCGAGAGCAAGAGCAGGGAGAGCGCAATGGCAAAGCCGAGCACGGGTGTCATTCGAAGATCTCCATCAGGAGTTTCTCGTAGCGGTTCTTCACGATGTCGATCCACACACCTTCATCCTGCAGATCCAGAACGTGGATGGAAAGCACGTGCGTTTCCTCGTTGATGCCCGCCCACACCGTGCCCGGACACGCGGTCAGGATGCACGCGAGCGCTGCAAGGCCGTGCGAATCGCGCATGTCCAGCGGAATCTTCATGAAGCCGGAGCGCTGCCGGTATTCGTGCCGTCCCAGAATGACCCGTGCAACCTGGAAATTCGACGTGACGATGTCCTTGGCGACGCGGCCCGCCAGTCGCAGGATGGCCAGCGGCGCGCGCACGCGCACCGGTGTGGGGCGCAGGGCGCGAGTGGTGAGGGGGCCGTAGAGGGCCAGCGCGCTCCCCAACATCAGGTGGCCGAGCGACAGCGACTCGTTCAGCAGCAGCCACAGCATCAGCAGAAAGAGCGAGAGCAGCGGCGAGGGCAGCCAGCGTTTGATCATGGTGCCTCCTGGGCCGTGGGCGACGGTACGCGCGGCGTGGACAGCACGCCGTCGCTGTAGGACGCAGGCGAGTGCAGTGCCTGGGCGGTGGCCTCCATGTAGCGCATGGTTGGGCCCGCAGCGATGGTCATCGCCACGCACACCCCGAGCAGCAACGCGATCGGGCCCACCTCGATCAGGCGCAGGCGCGGCGACGTGCGGTCAGCGGGCGACCAGAAGACGCGCACGCCGGCACGCGACAGCGAGATGATGCCGGCCAGCCCCGAGAGGATGACGAGCGCCACGACCGCCCAGACCTGCCCGCCCGAGATCCAGGCAGCGGTTTGCTGCACGGGATCGAGCACGGCCGACAGCAAGGCAAACTTGGCGATGAAGCCCGACAGCGGGGGCAACCCTGCCATCAAGAGCGCGCAGGTGAAGAACGCGAGCCCCAGGAAGGCCATGGCCATCGGAATCGCCACGCCGACCTCGTCGACTTCGGCCGTCTCGATGGCGCCTTCGGCCTGGAAGACTTCCATGGTGAGCGCCAGCACGTTCGCGCCGAACACTCGCGTGCGCTCAATGAGCTCGACGAGCAGGAAGAAGGCCGCCACCGCGAAAGTGGACACGACCATATAGAAGAGCGCACCGCTCGTCACGCTCGCATGGCCGAAGCCCACGGCCGAGAGCAGCGTGCCAGAGGACACGATCAGACTGAAACACGCAAGACGCGTCAGCTCCTGCGAGGCCAGCAGCCCCACCGTGCCGAAGGCGAGCGTGGCAAGACCGCCATACACCAGCCAGTCGCCGCCATAGCCTTCCGAGCCCTCGGTGCCGGGTGCGAACATCAGCAGCCACAGGCGCAGCACCGCATACACCCCTACCTTGCTCAACATCGCGAAGACCGCGGCTACCGGCGGGCTCGCGGCCGAATAGGCCGGCGGCAGCCAGAAGTTCAGCGGCCACATCGCACTCTTGGCGAGGAAGGCCACCGCCAGCACGCCCACGCCGGCCTGCAGCAGGGCACGATCATCGCCAACGATGTCCGGCACCTTGGCCGCGAGATCCGCCATGTTGAGCGTGCCGGCCACGCCGTAGATCATCGCCACCCCGATCAGAAAGAGCGACGAGGCGAGGAGATTGATGGCGATGTAGTGCAGCCCAGCCTTCACCCGGGTGCTGCCCGAGCCATGCAGCACCAGCCCATACGAGGCCGCGAGCATGATCTCGAAGAACACGAAGAGGTTGAAGATGTCGCCCGTGAGAAAGGCGCCGTTCATCCCCATCAACAGGAACTGGAAGAGCGGATGAAAGTGCACGCCGGCGCGGTCCCAGCGCGCGACCGCATAGGTGAGCGCAGCCAGGCCGAGCACTGCCGTCATCGACAGCATGAGCGCGGTGAGACGATCGGCAGCCAGCGAGATGCCGAACGGGGCCGACCAGTTCGACACCAGGTACACAGCGAGCGAATCCGGCCATGCATCGGCGGCATGGAGTTGCCAGGCCAGCGTGAGCGCGATGCCCAACTGGGCCATCACGCTCGCCAGGCCGATGCCCGCCTTGAGCGAGCGGCGTCGCTCGTTCAGCAACAGCATGGCCGCGCCCACCACCATGGGCAGCGCCACGGGAGCGACCAGCAGGTGGTCCATGGAACGCATCATTCGTCAGGCTCCTTGCCGTCGACGTGATCAGTGCCGCTCAGACCGCGAGACGCGAGCAGGACGACGAGAAAGAGAGCCGTCATGGCAAAACCGATGACGATGGCCGTGAGGACCAGGGCCTGCGGCAGCGGATCGTCATACTGCAACAGGCTGGCAAAACGCCCGGCCTCCTGGATGGGCGCCTGATCGATCGACAGACGGCCCATGCCGAAGATGAAGAGATTCACGGCATACGACAGGAACGACAGGCCGAGGATGACCTGGTAGGTACGCGGACGCAGCACCAGCCAGATCCCCGTACCGGTCAGAGCGCCAATGCCGAGGGCGAGGACGAGCTCCATTACTGACCTCCTTCGGCGACGGGTTTCTCCGCAGCCCGATGACTACGGACGGATTGGTGGGCGATCGCCGTGAGGATGAGCACGGTGGAGCCCACGACCAGCGCATAGACGCCCAGGTCGAAGAAGAGCGCGCTCGCCACATGCACCGAACCGATCAACGGCACGTCGACATACGGCGAATGCGACGTGAGGAAGGGGTAACCGAAGAGTAGCGAGCCCAGGCCCGTGCCCACGGCAAAAAGGAGCCCCCAGCCCATCCACTTCTGCGGCCGCATCTTCATGTGCTTCTCCACCCAGAGCGTGCCGCCCACGATGTATTGCAGGATGATCGCGACGGCCGTCACCAGCCCGGCGACGAAGCCGCCGCCCGGCAGATTGTGGCCACGCAGCAGGAAGTAGATCCCAACCATGCCGAGGATGGGCAGCAGCAGGCGCATCAATACACCTGGCACGTGCATGTAGCCGCGGGCTGCCTGATCTTCCGCACCATGCGTAGGCGGCACATCGCTTGCGCGCGGGCCGCGCTGCTGGCGAGGCAGTTCCAGACTTTCCGGGGACGGACGGAAGCGACGCAACAAGGCGTACACAATGAGCGCCACGATGCCGACAACGGTGAGCTCGCCCATGGTGTCGAACCCGCGGAAATCCACCAGGATCACGTTCACCACGTTGGTGCCGCCACCTTCCGGCGCAGCGCGATCCAGGAAGTACGGCGAGATGCTCTGCGGGAACGTACGCGTCAGGATGGCGAAGGCCGCGATCGCCATGGCGACACCACCCAGACTGGCAATGACGATGTCACGCACCCGCCGGCTGGCCCGCTTGGCCCCGGGCAAAGCGGCGTCCGCGCGAGGCAGGGCCGGCAGCCAGCGCAAGCCGAGCAGGATCAGGATCATGGTCACGACTTCCACCATGAGCTGTGTGAGTGCCAGATCCGGGGCCGAGAACCAGACGAAGGTAATGCAAGTGACGAGACCAGAGCCACCCATGAGCATCAGTGCCGCGAGACGGTGGTACTTTGCTTGCCAGGCAGCGGCAAATGCACATAGGATGCCCACGGCCCAAAGCAGCGCGAACGACGTGTCCACCGGCGTGAGCGCCTTGTCGCCCCAGGTCACGCCACTGGCGACGAGCGGTGCGGCCCCCGCCAGAAGCGCGAGCAGCAACATGATGAAGAGTTGAGGCTGCAGGCGTTGCGTGCCGAAGAAGCGCTCGGCACGGTCGGCGAGCGAGCCCACGAGATTGAGCGTGGCCTCGAAGGTGCTGCGCCCATCCAGGCCGGAAATGAGCGGGACGCGATCTAGCGTACCCATGCGCAGGAACCGATGCAGAAGGAAATACACCAGAACGCCGCCCACGAGAGCCACAATGCTCATCACGAGAGGCAGATTGAAACCATGCCACACCGCGAGCGTGTACTCAGGTGTCTGTGCACCCAGCACCGACTGGGCTGCGACGTGCAGGATGCCGCCCACGGTCAAGGCGGGAATGACGCCCACCACCAGGCAGGCAAGCACCAGCAGCTCGATCGGAAAGCGCATCCAGCGCGGTGGCTCATGCGGGGCCAGCGGGAGATCTGTGGCCACGGGGCCAAAGAAGACGTCCTTGATGAAGCGCAGTGAATACGCCACGCTGAACATCCCCGCCACCGTGGCTGCCAGGGGAAGGCCAACGCGCATGAAGGCATCGCCGCTGATCAGCACGGTCTCGGTGAAGAACATCTCCTTGGACAGAAACCCATTGAGCAGCGGCACGCCGGCCATCGAGGCACTGGCCACCATCGCCAGCGTCGCGGTGATGGGCATCGCCTTGTAGAGCCCGGACAGCTTGCGGATGTCACGCGTGCCGGTCTCGTGATCGATGATGCCCGCCGCCATGAAGAGCGAGGCCTTGAAGGTGGCGTGATTGAGGATGTGAAAGATCGCTGCCACGGCCGCGAGCGGGCTGTTCAGGCCCAGCAGTAGCGTGATGAGGCCCAGATGGCTGATCGTCGAGTATGCGAGCAGGCCCTTCAGATCCTGCTGAAACATCGCGGCGTACGCGCCGAGCAGCAGCGTGACGAGGCCCGCCGTGCCGACGATCCAGAACCAGGTATCCGTGCCGGCCAGCACGGGCCAGAAACGCACGAGCAGGAAAACCCCGGCCTTGACCATCGTGGCCGAGTGCAGATAGGCCGAGACCGGCGTAGGCGCCGCCATGGCTCGTGGCAGCCAGAAATGGAACGGGAACTGCGCGCTCTTGGTGAAGGCGCCCAGCAGGACCAAGATGAGAATGGCCGGATACCAGGCATGTGCCCGCACGATGTCGCCTGCGGCGAGCACCACGTCCAGGTCGTAACTGCCTACCACCTGCCCCAGCAGCAGCACGCCCGCGAGCAGGGCTAGCCCGCCCGTGCCCGTCACGATCAAGGCCATCCGGGCGCCGCGCCGGGCTTCCGCGTTGTGATGCCAATAGCCGATCAGCATGAAGGAGACGAGACTCGTCATCTCCCAGAACAGCACCATCTGGATGAGATTGCCCGAGAGCACGAGGCCCAGCATGGCACCCATGAACGCGAGGAAGAAGCTGAAGAAGCGCGGCACCGGGTCTTCAGGCGACATGTAATAGCGCGCGTAGAAGATCACCATCAGCCCGACCACGAGGATCAGCAGGGTGAAGAGCCACGCGAATCCATCCATGCGCAGGACAAAATCCAGGCCCAGCTGGGGAAGCCATGCGTATTCGAGGCGCAGCGGCTCCCCGGCCGCCACTTGCGGATACGCCATGACGGTGAGGACGAGGCCGACCACCGTGATCGCGCCCGCCAGCCACGCCTCCCGGTTACGGGCGTTATGGGGGAGCAGTCCTGCAACGAGGCTGCCTAGCAGCGGGAGGAGTACGATGGGAAGTAACGACATGTAGCAGCCTGATGCGATCCAGTTCCCGACGCCATCGCCGCGACCTCGGAATTTTACCTGCAAGAATTGTAGTCTTCGACGATTATCTGCACCGAAGTTCACTCAACTTGCAAAAAACTTTCTTCGCACCATTTTGGTGCGAGATAACAACTGGGCACGCGTCCGCCTCCCTACAGGGTCGAGCGTCCTCAGGAAGAGCTGTCAGGGTTCTGGCGAACGGCGCGACGAAGCGAGGAACTTGGTCGCAAATGCTTCTGCAGGCATGGGCACGCCATACCAATAGCCTTGCCCGAGCGCACAGCCCTGTTCTCGCAGGAATTGCGCCTGGGCAGGCGTTTCGATGCCCTCGGCAACGACGTCGAGATGAAACTTCGCACCGAGATACAAAATGGCCTGGATCACGGCGGCGTCTGCCGCATCTCCTGGCAAGTTCGTCAAAAAAGAGCGGTCAATCTTGAGGCGCGTGATGGGCAGCCGTTTCAGCAGGCTGAGCGAAGCGTAGCCCGTCCCATAATCATCAAAGGCGATACTCACCCCGGAATCGTAGAGCTGCTGCAGCGTTTCCATCATGCGTGCGTCGGGCCGCAGCAACGTGTTCTCGGTGATCTCCAGCTCCAGTCCGGTGGCGTCCAGCCCGGTCTCAGCCAGCACCTCATTGACGAGCTGGAGCAGGCGGTCACTCTGGAACTGCGAAGCAAAGAGGTTCACCGCCACGCGAAATTCGGGATGCAGGCGCCGCCACGCCACCGCCTGCTGACATGCGTGGGTGAGAATCCAGCGCCCGACGGTTTCGATGGACGGACTGGTTTCGAGGATGCGGATGAACTCGCCCGGCGCGAGCACGCCAGCGACCGGGTGGCGCCAGCGCAGCAACGCTTCTGCGCCGACGACACGTCCGGTGTCCAGGGCCACCTGCGGCTGATAGAAAAGAACGAACTGGCCCTGGTCGCAGGCGTCGATCAGCTCGTGTTCCATCTTGCGCCGACGCATCACAGCCTCGCGCAACTCCTGCACGAAGAAGCGAAACGTGTTGCCACCCTGCTTCTTGGCCTCGTAGAGTGCGAGGTCGGCATTGGCGAGCAGTCCGCCGGCTTCAGCTGGCGTATCGAAGGGATGCAGGGCAATCCCGATGTTCCCGGTGAGTTCGACGCGCACCCCATCGACTTCCAGCGGTTCAGACACCGCGTGCAGCACGCGACGGCACAGCGCCGCGCATTCCGCGGCGTCCGCACACTCGGGCACGAGCGCAGCGAACTCGGCGCCGCCCAGGCGGCCAAGCGTTCCGGACTCCGGAAACAGGAGCCGGAAGCGGTGTGCCATGGCCCGCAGCACCGCATCGCCGGCTTCGGTGCCGCGCGCATCATTGATCGGCTTGATGCCGTTGAGGGCGACGAGCAGCACGGCAGCGGGGACGGTGGGCGACAGCGCGGCCACCGCTTGGCGAAACGTGGCCGCATCGGCCAATGCCGTGAGCGGATCCAGCTGGGCCAGCCGCAGCAGGCGCTCTTCGCTCAGCCGCCACGCCGACAGATCGCGCACAATGGCGCCAAACACAGGCTGCCCGTCTTCCCGCCATAGCGACAGCGAGACGTCGATGAGCAGGGGCGAACCATTGGCATGCAGGCCGACCAGGCGCTGCGTGGGCTGCGCCGCCTCCTGATGCCCCGCCTCCAGTTGGTGCATGCGCACGGCGTGCCGGGTTTGCGATGCGGGATCGAGCAAGGTCAGGAAGGGACGGCCCAACATCGCCTCGACCGACATGCCGAACAGACGCGTGGCCCCCGGATTCCAGAAAGTGATGCGTGCCTCGTCATCGAAGCACACGATGGCATCCGGCGACGTCGAGGCGAGGTTCTCCAGACGATGTCGCCCAACCCGGCGGGCAGCATCAAGCCGCCGCACCTCGAATCGGTTCATGGCGAGGCTCGCGAGCTCGCTCAACCACTCGGCCTGCACCGGTCCGACATCGTCCCGCGCACGATCGTCGAACAGACAGAAGACCCCGAGCTGATGACCATCCGCTGCCAGCAGCGGTACCCCGGCGAAGAACCGCAAGCCGGGCAGGACACGATCCCAGCCCCGGCAGTTCAAATGCGGCTCACGCAAAATATCGCTGAGCATCCATGCGTCGCCCGTGAGTGTCACGGTATCGCACGCTGCATCATCACGCGGCACTGCATCGCATGCCGTGCCCGATTTGGCTTTCAGAAAGTAGCGTTCGCGGTCCAGCAGGGCAATGGCGGCAGCACGGACGTGAAAGAGGCGCCGGGCGAGTCGCACAAGCCGGTCGAGGTCGTCCTCCGGGGGAGTGTCCAATACATGGTAGGCGCCCAGTGCGCGCAGCCGTGCAGCTTCATCCGGCGTAGGTTGGGCGGGGTTTGCGGTGCCGGGCATGCAGACCTCGAACGTCCTGTTGAACACGTCGAACAATCGTAACGCAAACCGAGGGATTGCAATGAGTGATGACCAATAGCATACGGCGTTAGCTCAGCAGGAATCGGCCCCGACCCATGCGCACGAGGCAAGCGGTGAATCCCAGCGCATCCCAAAAACAAAAGGCCCGCGAAGCGCGGGCCTTTCAATGACTGCGGAAGATCGCCGTGGATTACAGCGGCTGGATCTTCGTGGCTTGCGGGCCCTTGGGGCCTTGGCCGGCGACGTAGCTCACGCGCTGGTTTTCTTCCAGGGTGCGGTAGCCCGAGCCTTGAATTTCGGAGAAGTGGGCGAAGAGATCCTTACCGCCGGCATCGGGGACGATGAAGCCAAAACCCTTTTCCGCGTTGAACCACTTAACGACACCGGTTTCCATACTGCTTTCCTTAAGACGAAATAGGCAAAATGCCAGGGTGACCAGAAAATCAAGGATAGGCAGCAGGACAAGACCGGATCCGGCTCACGCAAGCTTCGCGCTAGACACTTGAAAATCTTGCTGCGCACTATGCTGGCGAAAAACCGCCTTGTCAACCCCCTGCCCCAAGGGGGCAGAAGTGCCCCGCGAGCCAGCGTTTCTGCGGGTTTTCCCGGGAATGACGTGTGCTGGACAGCGCAGTGAACCCGACGCTCAGGCCGGGTTCGGCAGCAGGAGAAATCAATGCAAATCGGCATGATCGGATTGGGCCGCATGGGCGCGAATCTCGCGCGCCGTCTGATGCGGCATGGCCACGACATCGTGGCTCACGATGCCCTCCCCGCCGCGCGTGCTGCGCTCGCGGCAGACGGGGCGGTGGACGCGGACACGCTCGCCACCTTGGTCGAGGCGCTGTCGGCGCCCCGCATCGTGTGGGTGATGCTGCCCGCTGGCGCCCCCACCGAGGACACCATCACCGCGCTCATGGATCACCTGTCTCCCGGAGACATTGTGATCGATGGCGGCAACACCTTCTATAAAGACGACGTGCGCCGGGGTCACGCCCTCACGCAACGCGGTCTGCACTATCTGGATGTAGGGACATCTGGCGGCGTATGGGGCCTGGACCGGGGCTACTGCCTGATGATCGGCGGCGAAGCGGACATCGTCGAGCGGTTGGATCCGCTCTTCGTGGCGCTCGCGCCCGGCGAGGATGCGGCGTCGGCCACGCCAGGACGTCGCAGCACCGACGCGCGGCCAGCGAAGGGCTACGTGCACGTCGGCCCCGCCGGTGCGGGCCACTATGCCAAGATGATCCACAACGGGATCGAATACGGCATGATGCAGGCGCTGGCCGAAGGCTTTCATCTCCTGCAGGCCAAGGGCGAGGCAAGCGTGCCGGAAGACGAACGCTTCGAGATCGACGTGGCGGCCGTGGCCGAGGCCTGGCGACGCGGCAGCGTCGTGTCTTCATGGCTGCTCGATCTCACGGCCCAGGCGCTGGACCGGGATGCGGCGCTGACCGATTTCTCCGGCGTGGTGGGTGACAGCGGCGAAGGTCGCTGGACCGTCAACGCGGCGGTCGAGCATGCTGTGCCGGCCCCCGTGCTCACGGCCGCCCTCTATGCGCGCTTCCGATCCCGCGTGACCGGTGGCTACGCAGACCGCCTGCTGTCGGCCATGCGCCTCGCCTTCGGCGGCCACCTGGAATCACCTCGTGAGGAGCCGCGCGGATGAACACCACGGACCTGAAACCCACCCCCGCAGCCACGCTGTTCCTCTTTGGTGCGCATGGCGATCTCGCGCAGCGCCTGCTCGTGCCCGCGCTGTACCGGCTCTGCCGCGCGGGGCTCCTCAACCCAGAGACACGCATCGTCGGCGTGGATCACAACGAGGCCACGGACGAAGCCTTTCGCGAGCGCATCGCGCAAGCCCTGCGCGCCCTGGCGAGCGATCCGCACGCCGAGGGCGGCGGCCATGCCCTGGACCACGACTGCTGGTGCGACTTCTCGCCCAACATCCATTACCAGACCGGCGACTTCCTCGAAGACGATACGTATGCAGCGATCGCGCAACGCCTGGATGAATACGGCGGCAACGCCATCTTCTATCTCGGTACCGCGCCTCGATTCTTCGGGCCGATCGTCGAGCATTTGGCGCAGGCCGGCTTGCTGCGTGAAGCGCAGGGTGCGTTTCGCCGGGTGGCTGTCGAGAAGCCCTTTGGCATTGACCTGGACAGCGCGCGCGCGCTGAACGCCACGCTGAGGCGCCATCTCGAAGAGACACAGATCTATCGTGTGGATCATTTCGCCGGCAAGGATGCCGCGCGCAATCTCGCGGTGTATCGCTTCGCGAGCGGGTTCGTCGAGCCCTTCTGGCATCGCGACTTCATCGACAGCGTACAGATCAGCGCCGTGGAAACGCTCGGCGTGGAAGGTCGTGGACGCTTCTATGAAGCCACCGGCGCGCTGCGCGACATGGTGCAGAACCATCTGCTGCAGCTGCTCGCGCTGGTGGCGATGGAGCCACCCCAGGGCGACACCGCTGCAGACTGGCAGGCGGCCAAGACGGCAGCAGTCGCCGCCATTCGCTGCCCCAAACCGGCTCAAGCCGCTGACGATGGCGTGCGGGGTCAGTACAGCGCGCCGCCGACAGGCGATGGGAAAGCGTACCGCGACGAGAAGAACGTGGAATCCGACAGCACGGTCGAAACCTACGTCGCGCTGCGCCTGATGCTGGACACGCCCCGGTGGCAGGGTGTGCCCTTCTATCTGCGCACGGGCAAGCGGCTCTCCCGGCGCGCCACGGAAATCGTGATTCAGTTCCGCCAGCCGCAGGTGCCTGGTGTGCCGACGCTGCCGACGCCCACGCGCGCCATCTTGCGCCTGGATCCGGAAACGCTGGTGCTCGAATGGCCGCTGCGCGAGCCCGGGCCTGGCAATACCCTCACCTGCCGTCAGCTCGCATTGAACGTGGATGAAGCCCTGGGCCAGCGCCCTGGCTCGGGCTACGAAACCCTGTTGTATGGATGCCTGCAAGGCGACGCCACCCATTTCCAGAGCGCGCAGGAAGTCGAGGCCGCCTGGGCCGCCGTTGCGCCCTTCCAGGCCGTCTGGTCACAAGGCACCGAACCCGAGTTCTACCACGCCGGCTCCGACGGCCCGGAGGGCGCGCGCACCTTGATCGAGCGGGATGGCCGGCAATGGTGGGAGCCCGCAGCATGATCATGGCGCAGGACCAACGCTTCGTCACTCGCGATGCCGACGATCTCGCCAAGGTCGTCGCGCGCTGGCTTGCAGGACGCATCGCACGAAAGCCCGGACGATTCTCGCTCGCTCTGTGCGGTGGACGCACGCCCTTATCCCTGTATCGGCTGCTCGGGTCGCCCGCCTGGGCGGAGACGCTGGATTGGTCGCGCGTTCACATCTTCTGGGGTGACGAGCGGCTGGTGCCGCGTCACGACCCTGCAAGCAACGCAGGCAACGCGCGGGCCGCCTGGTTGGACAAGGTCAACGTGCCCGCCGCCCAGGTGCACATGATGCCCATCGAGCCCGATCCGGGCACGGCGGCGTTGCGCTACGAGCACACGCTGCGCACTTTCTATGGCCACGAGGCACTCGACCCCGGTCGGCCCTTGTTCGATGTCGTCTTGCTGGGCGTGGGTGCAGATGGCCATACCGCATCCGTGTTCCCCGGTGATCCGATGGCGGCGAACGACCCGGCGTGGGCGCGCGGCGTCGTCCGTTCAGAGCCACCTGCGCGCATGACGCTTACCTTGCCCGTGCTGCGCAGTGCTCGTTCGGTGGCATTTCTCGTGGCGGGCGAGGACAAGGCACCCGTGATGCAGCAGCTGGCCGCGGGAGACACGACGTTGCCGGCGGCCCAGGTGCAGGGCGAGGAGGAAACGCTATGGTTCCTGGACAAGGCCGCGGCGAAGGGGCTGACATGACGCCCGTGGTGGTGGTGATGGGGGTAACGGGAACCGGCAAGACGACGCTGGCCCGCCAGCTGGCGACCGACCTCGACTGGCCGTTCCAGGAGGGTGATCAGCTGCACTCTGCTGGCAACCTCGCCAAGCTCGCTGCCGGGGTCGCGCTCACGGACGAGGATCGCGCGCCATGGCTGGCGGCGATCGGCCGCTGGATCGATGCGCGCAACGCGCAAGGTGGCGGCGGCACCGTCAGTTGCTCTGCCTTGCGTCGCAGCTATCGGGACACCTTGCGTGCGGGACGCCCGAACGTGCGCTTCGTGCTCTTGACCGGCACGCACGATCAGATCTCGGCACGGCTCGCGCATCGGACGGGCCACTTCATGTCGCCGTCGCTGCTGACCAGCCAACTCAATGCCCTGGAGCCGCCTGGCGTCGACGAACCGGTCCTGTCGTTGCCGATCATGCTCGAACTGGCGGAGAAGTCTGCGCGCGTGCAGCGGTGGCTGCACGAGACACACCCGGCCCTGGCCACGATGGGCCAGACATGACAACGAGCGCGCCCTTGCATCGGTTGGGCCATAAGCCCGATGCAAGGACGCGCCCGTGCGCGTCGCTCAAGACCTGGCCGCAACCAGGTCATGCAACGCCCTTCTAGATATAGCCCAACAACAGCAACACGATCAGGATGACGAGCAGGAGCCCGATGCCACCCGTCGGGCCGTAGCCCCACGCGCGGCTGTGCGGCCAGGCGGGCAACGCGCCCACGAGGAGCAAGATAAGAATGATGAGAAGAATCGTGCCCAACATGTTGGTCTCCTGGAACAGCGCGGGAAGGCCGTCCTGCCGAGCAGACTTCGCAAGAACTGATCCCAGTCCAGAATGTCAATGACGGGGCGGCTGGGGCAACAGCCGAAAGGCCAGTGCCCCCAGGAACAGCGCCACTGCGACGAAGCCATACACGGCAAGATAGGTGTCGATCTGCCAGACCACGGCCAGCCCTGCCACCTGCCCTGTGAGCCACTGCATGATGGCCACGCCCAGGAACATCGCCATGGTGAAGACGGCCATCGCGCGTCCCGTCATCTCGGGCGGATAGGCAGCCCGCACGTCGGCGTACTGCAGCACGGCGTAGCCATGGACCAGCGCAATGGCAAGCACCAGCGCGATGGTGAGCACCGGGCCGCGCACCACCGCCAACAGCGCAAAGAGCGTGGCCAATGTGCAGGCGCCCGTGAGGATCCAGCGGCGACGCAGGCGATCGCCCGGATCCAGCCGACCGAACAGTGGCGGCGCGATCAGCGCGATCACGGACACCGCGAGCGCGAGATTGCCGACCTCCACCAGCGAGAACTGCTCGCGCTCGAGCAGTTGCGGACCGAGCCACAGACCCCGCATCGCCATGAAGCACGAGTAGGTCAGACCGCCCAGCACCACGATCCCTGCGGTATGGGGAAGGGAGAACAGCTGCAGGAAGCCGCGGATGGATTGCCCGACGGTGGGCTTGCCGCCCGCGGTGGAGGGGCGATCATCGTGCAGGACGCGACAGGCGGCCACCCAGGCCACGGCGGAGCCGAGGGCCAGCACGAGATACGGCGCGCGCCAGGAGGTTTCGGCGACGAGCCAGGCCGCCGGCGTACCCGTGGCGAGCATGCCCAGCCCGCCGACGCCCATCGTCGCACCCGACAACGCAGCAAAGCGGTCAGGGGGAAAGGTGCGCGCAATGAGCACGGTGCAGACCACGAAGGCGGGCGCGCAGCCGATACCGATCACGGCCTGCCCCAGCAAAAGCCAGCCAAAGCTCGGGGCCACCGCACACAGCACCGCGCCTGCCACGCAGAGCGGCGCCACCCAGAGGATGGTGCGGCGGATGCCCTGCAGATCGATGCCGATGCCCATCGCGAACTGGCACGCCGCGAACGAGAAGTGGAACATCGCGCCATACAGCCCGAGCTGACGGGGCGAGAGTTCCCAGTAGGTCTGCAGCGGCGCGGCCAGGATGGCGGCCAGCGTGCGGTAGGACTGGCTAAGCGCGAAGCCCGCGCCCAGCACCGCCAGCATCAGCCGGGCCGCCCGGTACGCGTCGGTGGACGCTGTGCCCGCGCAAGTGCTCATGTCCTTACGCCTTCAGGTGATAGCCGGTGCGAAAGATCCACGCCACGGCCGCCAGGCACAGGCTCAGGAACACCAGCGTCATCGCCACGCTCACGCCCACGTGCACGTCGGCCGTGCCGTAGAAGCTCCAGCGAAATCCGCTCACCAGGTACACCACTGGATTGAAGAGCGTCACCGTCTGCCAGAACGGCGGCAGCATGCTGATCGAGTAGAAGCTGCCGCCCAAAAAGGCGAGCGGCGTGATGATCATCATCGGCACGACCTGCAACTTCTCGAACCCCTGGGCCCAGACGCCCAGCACGAAGCCGAAGAGGCTGAAGGTGATGGCCGTGAGCAGCAGAAAACCCACCATCCAGACAGGGTGCTCGATCGAATAGGGAATGAAGGCGCGCGCTGTGGCAAGAATGATGACGCCCAGGATCAGGGACTTGGTCGCCGCCGCCCCCACGTATCCCAGCAGGATCTCCACGAACGAGATCGGCGCCGACAGCACCTCATAGATGGTGCCCGAGTACTTGGGCATGAAGATGCCGAAGGACGCGTTGGAGATGCTCTCCGTCATCAGGGACAGCATCAGCAGCCCCGGGATGATGAACGCGCCATAGCTCACGCCGTCGATCTCGCCCACGCGCGAGGCGATGGCAGTGCCGAAGACCACGAAGTACAACGCGGTGGAGATCACCGGCGAGGCGATGCTCTGCATCAGGGTGCGGCCCATGCGGGCCATTTCGAAGCGATAGATCGCGCGGATGGCGTGCATGTTCATGAATTGGACCTCACCAGGCTGACGAAGATGTCCTCCAGCGAACTCTGGCGGGACTGCACGTCGATGTAATCGATGCCGCATGCGGAGACCCGTGCGAGCAACGCCGCAATGCCAGGATCCTCCAGGCTCGCATCGAAGGTGTAGATGAGCTCGGCGCCGTCGGCCGCCAGTGCGACCGGCAGATCCCTCAGGCCCTCGGGCACCTCGGTGAGCGGTCGCTTCAATGTGAGGGCCAGCTCGCGCTTGCCGAGCTGGCGCATCAGCGTGGCCTTCTCCTGCACCAGCACGATCTCGCCCTTGGTGATGATGCCGATGCGATCGGCCATCTGCTCGGCTTCCTCGATGTAGTGCGTCGTGAGGATGATCGTCACGCCACGCTCGCGCAGGCGCCCGACCATCTCCCACATGTCGCGGCGCAGCTCGACGTCCACGCCGGCCGTGGGTTCATCCAGGAACAGGATGTCCGGCTCGTGCGACAAGGCCTTGGCGATCATCACCCGGCGCTTCATGCCGCCCGAGAGCGCCATCACTTTGGTGTGGCGCTTGTCCCAGAGCGACAGCGTGCGCAGCACGTTTTCGATGATGTCGGGCGCCGGCGGCTTGCCGAAAAGACCGCGGCTGAAGCTCACCGTAGCCCACACCGATTCGAAGGCATCGGTGAAGAGCTCCTGCGGCACCAGACCGATCTTGGCGCGCGCGGCGCGGTAGTCGCGCACGACGTCATGGCCGTCCGCGTGCACCGTGCCCGCGGTGGGATTGACCAGGCCGCAGATGATGCTGATGAGGGTTGTCTTGCCTGCCCCGTTGGGGCCCAGCAGGGCGAAGATTTCGCCGCGCCGGATGTCCAGGTCCACTTGCCGCAACGCCTGGAACCCGCCTGCATAGGTCTTCTGCAGGCCTTTGACCGATATGACCGGCTGCACTGCCGTCTCCCTGTGAACACGGCGCATGCGCCGAGTCCGAGCATCATAACCGGGGCCATCATCCCGGCTGGTCACCCCCCTTCCGCCAGCAGGGGCAGTGCGCCATGCGCCCGAGCCGGGCAGGAACGATCGCCATTTTCGGTAAAATCGCGGGTTTCCCCCGGGGATATTCCCATGGAGCAGGTCGACCTGGACGATGGCACCGCTGACCGCTTCCTCCTGGATGCGACAGGCGATTCGCTGGTCGTCTTTCACAGCAAAGGTTGCGGGAACTGCAAGCAGGCTCGCGAGGCGCTGCCGCAGATGAACCTGCCCGTCGCCCGGCTTTGCTGGGTGGACGCCGAGGCCAACCGCGGTCTTGTCACGCGCTATGAAGTCTTTCACCTGCCCGCGATGTACCTGGTGCGAAGCGGTGTCTTCTACGGCGCCATCGATGCGCGCCTGGCGAGCTGGGACATCGGGCGGCAGATCGCCCTCGCCCTGCAAAGCTACCCCGCGGAACTTCCCTAGGACCTCCCATGGCGTGGCCGGACACGCCAGCGTCCTTTCAGGTCCGCTTCCTCAAACCTTGCGTCGGCCCCCGAGAGCCGGGGCGCCTGTCCTCATCATGACCGCTACTTCCCGTTCCCTGCGACACCGCATCCTCCACGGCAGCCTGGTGGCACAGATTGCCATCGGTCTGGTGCTCGGCATCCTCCTGGCCGTGCTCTGGCCGGCTGGCGCCCTGGGCGTCGGCCTCCTGGGTGAACTCTTCGTGCAGGCCCTCAAGGCGGTCGCACCGCTGCTGGTCTTCGTGCTCGTGATCGCATCCATCGCCAACATGCAGCGCACGGGGCAAACCAGTGTCCGGCCGGTGTTCCTGCTTTACGTCGTCGGCATGCTGGCCGCCGCGCTGGTGGGCGTCACGCTGAGCTTTCTCTTTCCGTCCACACTCGTGCTGCGCGAATCGGCGAACGTCGCGCCGCCACAGAACGTGGTGGACGTGCTGCACGGCCTTGTGCTGAGCGCCGTGGACAACCCGGTCAGCGCCATTGCCAACGCCAATTTCATCGGCATCCTGGTCTGGGCGGTCGGCCTGGGCGTGTTGCTGCGCCATGCGTCGCCGACGACGCGCGCCGTGCTTCACGATGTCTCGCAGGGGGTCACCGGACTGGTGCGGCTTGTGGTGCGCCTCGCCCCCCTGGGCATCTTCGGACTGGTTGCCGCCACGCTGGCCGCCACGGGGCTGGAGACGTTGCTGACGTATGTGCACGTGCTGGGCGTATTGATCGCGGGCATGTTGATCGTGGCGCTGGTGGTGAATCCTGCCATTGCCTGGCTCGTGATGCGCCGCAACCCCTATCCCCTGGTGTTCACCTGCTTGCGTGAGAGTGGTGTCACGGCCTTCTTCACCCGGAGTTCGGCTGCCAACATCCCGGTCAATCTCGAGTTGTGCCGGCGCCTTGGCCTGAACAAGAACACTTATTCGGTATCGATCCCCATCGGCGCGACGGTGAACATGGCTGGTGCCGCCATCACGATCTCCGTGCTCACCCTCGCTGCCGCGAATACCCTGGGCGTGCAGGTGGACCTGCTCACGGCGCTCCTGCTGTGCGTCGTGTCCGTCGTGTGCGCCTGCGGCGTGTCAGGCGTGGCCGGTGGCTCGTTGCTGCTCATCCCGTTGGCCTGCAGTCTCTTCGGTATCCCCGCGGAGCAGGCCATGGAAGTCGTGGCCGTGGGCTTTGTCATCAGCGTGCTGCAGGATTCTGCCGAGACGGCGCTCAACTCGTCCACCGACGTCGTGTTCACGGCGGCCGTGCTCGACGCAGACGCTGACGCACCGGCGCCCCAATGAGCATCGCACGGGCTGCCCGCTGAGGCCTGACCCGCAGGCCTCAGCGGCGTGGCACCAGACCCAAACGTGCCGTCACCGCCGCGAGGATTGCTGGCAACACGGACCCGGCGGGCCCCTGCAGAGAGACATCTGCCACGGCATCGAGCGGCGTGGGTTCGGGATTGATCTGCACCACCAGCGCGCCATGCCGCGCCGCGACCTGCGGCAGTTCCGCGGCGGGATACACCAGGGCCGACGTGCCCACTGTCAAGAAGACGCCGCCCTGGGTTGCGAGCGCCATGGCATGCTCCCAGGCATCCGTGGGCAGGGATTCGCCAAACCACACCACGCCCGGCCGCACCGGCCCGCCGCAGCGGTGGCAGGCGGGGGGATCGAGCCGAGCGCCCCCCTCGGGCATGTCGACGGGCTCGTCGGCATGTGTCCAGGGCTGCGCACAGCGCCGGCAGCGGGCGGCATCGAGCCGGCCATGCAGGTGCACCACGGACGGATTGCCCGCCCGTTCATGCAGATCATCGACGTTCTGGGTGACCACGGTCACGCGCGGGAGCAGCCGCGCCAGGGTGGCAACGGCGCGATGCCCGGCATTGGGCCGGGCTTGCAGGATGCGCGCACGGCGCCACTCGTACCAGCCCCACACCAGGGACGGGTCGGCGTCGAACGCCGCCGGGGTGGCCAGCATGGCCGCGTCGTAGCGTTTCCAGAGCCCCGTGCCGGGCTGCCGGAAGGTGGCGATGCCGCTCTCGGCAGACACCCCCGCCCCCGTGAATACGACGATATTGCCGGCATGCACGAGACGATCGACCAGCATGGACGGCACGACGACCGGGTCGGCATCGGGGGGGGAAGCGGGGGGGAGCACAGACATGATGAGGGGGCCACGCAGGCGACGAGCAGGAGGCTGCCGCCAGTGCTGCCATGGTACGCGGATCGCGGGCAGCAGTGAAGCCTGTCAGTGGCGTTCCGTGCGGAACTGTAGCGCAGCGTCGGCGTCTCATCCCTCATGGCTCTGCTCTCCACCCGCCGCCGGCGATGCTTCGCCGGGTTTCTGGCCCTCCTCCTGCTCTCGACACTGGCTGGGCTGGTCTGGATCGACCGCTGGCAACGCGAGAAGATCTTCTCCATCGAACTCGGCGAACAGCGCTGGTGGCGCGAGGCGCCACCGGGCACGGAGGTGTTCGACATCGCACTGCCGGGCGGGGAATCCTTGCGCGCCTGGTATATCGGCCAGCCGCGCGCGGATGCGCCCGCCGTGCTGTACCTGCACGGCGCGCGCTGGAATCTGCACGGCACGGTGTTCCGGATGGAGCGATGGCACGAGCTGGGCTATTCGATCCTGGCGATCGATTACCGCGGCTTCGGCGCCTCGTCGCCTCGTCTGCCCTCGCAGGCGAGTGCCACCGCGGACGCCCAAGCCGCCCTCGCGGAACTCGCCCGCCGTCAGCCCGATCCGTCCCTGCGCTTCGTCTACGGCCACAGCCTGGGCGGCGCGGTGGCCGCGCAATTGGCGACCCAACAGGATGCCCCGCCCTTCGCCGGCCTGATCCTGGAATCCACCTTCACCAATGTGCGCGACATGATCGGCACGACGCGCTGGGACGAGATCCCCGGCCTGGGGTTGCTGGTGACCCAGCCCTTCGACTCCACCGCGGCGCTGGCCCGTCTGCATGTGCCCTTGCTCGTGCTGCATGGGACGGCCGACCGCGTGGTACCGGTGGACATGAGCGACGCGCTCATCAACGCTGCCGGTGGCGCGGGCGGGCTGCGCCGCCTGGCGCAGTTCGAGGGTGCCTCGCACTCGGGCGCCAGCCGCAGCGCAGGCTATGCCGAAGCGGTGCAGCAGTTCGTGCGGGATGCGCGGGCGCGTACGCCGGCAAGCCAGCCAGCCGCGCACGCGGGTAGGAGGCCGCCCTGCCAGGCCTGCCCGGCCGCGTCCGCGGGACGCCGGCCTCTAGCGCGCCCTGCATTCACCCGCGCGCCGGCACTCGGGCATAGCCCGCCCATGCCGAACCATTGCGCTCGCGCAGCGCCGCCCGCAGCAGCGTGAGAAAGCGCTCGGCCGCCGGCGCGAGCGAGCGGCCGTGCTGGGTGACCACCGAGACGTCGCGCGAGACCCGGGGCACCAACATCCGGATCACCAGGTCCGGATGGGCCGGCACGCTGGCATAGGCAGAGGGCAGGATCGCGGCGGCCTCCCCGCTGCGTGCGAGCCACAGCGCGGTCGACAGAAACGACACCTCGTTGACGACCTCCAGCGCCACGCCCGCCCGGCTCGCAGCCAGATCGACCAGCGGGCGCACGCCGTAGCCGGGCCGCCCCGCCACGACAGGGTGCCCCGCCAGATCCCGCCAGCGGACGGTGGCTCGCGCCGCCAGCGGATGGTCGTCGCGGCACACGAGACACAACACGTCGCGCACGAGGGGGGTCAGGTCCACTTCGCCGCCCGCGCGCTCGGGCGTGCCGATGCCGAAGTCCACGTGCCCGCCCACCACGCGCGACAGGAACTGGTCCGGCGCGCAATCATCGATCTGCACGCTCACGCCGGGATAGTCGGCCCGGAACCTCGGCAGCACCAGCGGGATCAGCATGCCGGCCAGCGTGGGCGTGATGGCCACGCTCACCCGCCCGCGCGTCAAGGCCGACAGCCCTGCCGCGCCGGCACCCAGCAGATCCACGTCCCGCAGGATGCGCTCGATCACCACAGCGGCCTCCTCGCCTGCGTCCGTGGGTTGCAGGGATCGCGTGGTCCGATCGAAGAGCCGCACGCCCAGGCCGTCCTCGAGCTGGCGCACCAGCACGCTCACTGTGGATTGCGTGACAAAGAGCTGCTCGGCCGCGGCGCGCAACTTGCGCAGCTGGTACACCGCGAGGAACGCGCGCATCTGACGCACACTGGGAACGAAACGGCGCATTCGAAAAACCCGAAGAATGGTCTGGAATAATTCAATTTACGCGTTCTCGGGCGTGCATTCCAATGCCTGCACAAGACATCGGAGACTGCGCAATGCCCAACCCCGCCGAACGCGGCTATCGCCGCATCGCCACTGAGGAAGCCTGGACCACGCCCGAGATCATGCAGCGCTACCAGCAGATGCTGGAGCGCGGTGATCATGGGGATCCGGGCTTCGCCAGCCTGTGGGGCTTCTTCGCGACCAGCCAGACGCCGCGCGCGCGTGACCTCTACGAACGCGTGCAGGATCTCGAAGCACGCCGCCTGGCCGACATGGATGCGACCGGCATCGACATGCAGCTCCTGATGCTCACGGCACCCGGCGTGCAGATGTTCGATCCGGACACGGCCTGCGCGCTGGCGGCATCGACCAACGACCAGCTCGCCGAGACCGTGCGCCGCCACCCCTCGCGCTTCGCGGGGCTCGCCGCCGTGGCGCCCCAGGCCCCGCAGGCCGCGGCAGCCGAGCTCGAGCGTGCGGTGACGCGGCTGGGCCTGAAGGGGGTGGTGATCAATTCGCACGTGAACGGCGAATACCTGGACGACGAAAAATTCTGGGACATCTTCGCCGCGGCCGAAGCCCTGGACGTGCCGGTATACATCCACCCGAACACGCCCTCGCCACAGATGATCGAGCCCTTCCTGTCGCGTTGCCTGGACGCGGCGATCTATGGCTTCGCCGCCGAGACCGGGCTGCACGTGCTGCGTCTCATCGTGGCCGGGGTCTTCGATCGCTTCCCGCGCCTGAAGATGGTGCTGGGCCACCTGGGTGAAGGCCTGCCGTACTGGCTGTATCGCGTGGATTTCATGCACGGCGGCATCGTGCGTGCGAACCGCAGCCCCGGCGTGAAGCCACTGCAACGCGCGCCCAGCGAGTACCTGCGCGAGAACTTCCACTACACCACGAGCGGCATGTGCTGGGAGCCTGCCATCACCTACGTGCAGCAGCTGATGGGACACGATCGCGTGATGTATGCGATGGACTATCCCTACCAGTTCGTGAAGGAAGAAGTCGACGCCATGGACGCCCTGCCCCTCACCCCAGCGCAGAAGCACGCGTTCTTCCAGGGCAATGCCGAGCGGGTCTTCAAGCTCTAGCGCAGCATCCCGTGACATCATGACCGATCCCGGCGCGCGGCCCACGGAACGCGCCCACAGACCGGGACGGACGAGGAGACACCATGTTCGACCGACGTCATGCGCTGCGCACGATCGGTGCGGCCACCCTGGCCGCCGTGTTGCCGCTGGCGGCATCCGCTGCCGCCTATCCGGATCGGGCCATTCGCCTGATCGTCACGTTCCCCGCGGGCGGCAGCAGCGATGCGGCCGCCCGCATCGTGGCGCCGCAGCTGGCAGAGCAGCTGGGCCAGCCGGTCATCGTGGAGAACCGGCCCGGTGCGGGCGGCGGCGTGGGCCTTGATGCCGCGGCCAAATCCCCGGCAGACGGCTACACGCTGGTGCTGGCATCAGCAGGCGGCCTCACGGCCAATCCGACGCTGTACCCCAACCTTGGCTATGCGCCGGAGCGCGACTTCGCGCCCATCACGCTCTTTGGCACGAGCCCGTTGGTGCTGGTGGCGAATCCGGCGCTTGCCGCCAATGATGCGGCGGGCGTGGCACGGCTCGCCAAGGCCGAACCGGATCGACTGTCCTACGGCTCCGGAGGCAACGGCACGGCCATGCACCTGTCGGGTGAACTCTTCAAATCCATGACGGGCAGCAAGATTCAGCACATCCCGTATCGCGGCAGCGCGCCGGCGGTGCTTGCCGCGATGTCGGGCGAAACCCAGCTTGCGATCGCGGACATCGCGAGCGTCAAGCAGCAGCTCACAGGCGGCAAGCTCAAGGCCATTGGCGTGCTGGGACCTCAGCGCAGCGCGCTCGCCCCGGAGATTCCCACGCTGGCCGAATCCGGCGTGCCAGGCTACGAGGCCGTGGGCTGGTTCGCGATCCTCGCGCCGGCAGGGACACCGGCGCCGGTGGTGGCCCGGCTGAACGAAGCCATCGTGGCTGTGCTGCAGCACCAGGAGACGCGTGAGCGCTTCGCCGCTGCCGGACTGGAGCCGTTGACGAGCACGCCTGACGCGCTGCGCGAGCTCATGCGATCGGAAACGCAGAAGTGGGCGAAAGTGATCCGCGACTCCGGTGCCAAGGTGGACTGACCGCGTCCAGGAGCGGCTGCCGGCCTGACGAGCACGGATATTGCTCTAGCGCGTGCCCGCGTTCGAATGACGCGCGATCCACGCTCAGGAGCCCAGATTTCCATGTCGTTGTCCCGATGGTCCGTAGCAGCTCGGCTGTATGCCGGTTTTGGCGTCATCCTGACGCTCTTGGTCGTAGTGGCGGGCATCTCCGTCGTCAAGGTCAGTGCGATCGACACGGCGCTGCGCGCCAATGCCGAGGTGCACACCGCAGTTCAACGCTACGCCATCAACTTTCGCGGCTCGGTACACGATCGCGCCATTGCGATCCGGGACGTCGTCCTGAGCGCATCGGCCGAGGAGCGGCGCCGCGAGCTCGCCAACATCCAGCAGCTTGCGCAGTTCTATGACCAGTCGCGTAAGCCGCTGGAAGCGCTGGTGTCGGCAGACAACGTGGAGCCGGAGCTCGCCAGGCGCTACGCGGCCATTCGTGACGTCGAGGCCCGCGCCTTGCCGGTCACGGCCGCGCTGATCGCGGCTGCGGACGAGGATACCGCCATTGCCCGCGAGCAGCTCTGGAGCGAGGCACGTCCGCTCTACGTGCAATGGCTTGCGGCCATCAACCAGCTCATCGATCTGAAGGAAGCCAACATCCAGGCGCAGAACCGGTTCGCCCTGCAGGAGGCAGGCGGATTCGTCCCGTTGATGCTCACTGCCCTCGCGCTCGCCCTGCTGCTCAGCGCCGTGGTGGCCTGGCGCGTCGCACGCAGCATCCGGGGCCAGCTTGGCGCCGAACCCACCGCGCTGGCGGCCGTCGCAGGCCGCGTGGCGGACGGCGATCTGAGCGTCGTCATCGACACACCCAACACCCGCCGCGAGAGCGTCCTGGCATCGCTCGGAGCCATGCAACGCCACTTGGCCACGGTGGTCGCTGACGTGCGCACCGCATCGGCGGCCATGGAATCTAACGCCGAAGATCTTGCCTCGGGCAACGCCGGCCTGCTGCAGCGGACTGAGGAACAGGCGAGCAGTCTGCAGCAGACGGCCGCCTCGATGCACCAGATGACACAATCCGTGCGCAACAACGCCGACGCCGCGCAAAAGGCCACGGAGCTTGCCACGGGTGCCAGCGCCGCAGCCGGACACGGCAGCGCCGTGGTGAACGACGTCGTTGCCACCATGGACGACATCCGGGACAGTTCGCGCCGCATCGCCGATATCATCGGTGTCATCGATTCGATCGCCTTCCAGACCAACATCCTGGCTCTCAACGCTGCCGTCGAAGCCGCGCGCGCGGGCGAGCAGGGTCGGGGCTTCGCGGTGGTGGCGGCCGAAGTCCGGGCGCTGGCCCAGCGCAGTGCGCAAGCCGCTCGTGAAATCAAGGCCCTGATCGAATCGAGCGTCGGCCGCGTGGAGGACGGCGCGCAACTGGCCAGCCGGGCGGGCGAAGCCATGACGGACATCACGTCGCAAGTGCAGCGCGTCTCCGATCTCATCGCCGAGATCAGCATGGCAACCCAGCAACAAAGCGCGAGCATCGATCAGGTCAGCAGCGCCATCCAGCACCTCGACCAGTTCACGCAACAGAATGCCGCCCTGGCCCAGCAAGGCGCGGCCTCGTCGGACGATCTGCGCCGTCAGGCCGGCTCACTGAGCGAAGCCATGAAGACGTTCAGGCTCGAGATGACGCCACAGGCCCCCGCGCTCCTGCCGGCGTGAGCCTGCGGCCTTCAGGTGGCGCCAAGGCCTACCAGCGCATCGCGGATCGGTGCGGCCGACGTGGGCCGCACCAGCCGCGACACTTCCTGGCCGTCGCGAAGAAACACGAGGGTGGGCCAGAGCCTGACTCGGTAGGCACGGCCCAGCGGCCTGCCCTTGCCGTCTTCGACCTTCCAGTGCGGCACGTGGGCGAAGTCGCCAAGCGCTTCCGCCAGGGGCGGCTGCGTGGCTTTGCAATGCGGACACCAGTCCACCCCGAACTCCAGCACGAGCGGACCTCGCACTGCAGCCACATCGACCGCGGCGGGTTCGACGGCAGGAAAGTCAGAGGTGTATGCCATGCGGTCTCCTAGGGGCGCAACTCACGCACCGCGCCCACGCGCCCTTCCGTGTCGACATCCTCCAGGCGCACCTTGAAGCCCCACAGGCGACCGATGTGTTTCATGACGGCATCGGTGTCTTCACTCGCGAGCGGCCGACCGCGCGACTTCTGGTGACGCAGGACGAGCGAGCGGTCCGACTCCCGGTGATAACGCCATACCTGGATATCGGGCACGAGGGCATCGCGATTGTGCTGCTCGGCGAGCAACGAACGAATGCGCCGGTAGCCATCGTCGTCGTGGATGGCGTCGATCTCGAGCTTGGAGCGTGCCTGGTGATCGGCCACGGCGAAGAACCGGAACTCGCGAATGAGGCGCGGCGACAGGAACTGCGCGATGAAGGACTCGTCCTTGAAGTTGCGCATGGCGAAGTCGAGCGTCTTCTGCCAATCGGAGCCTGCAATGTCGGGGAACCAGCGCCGATCCTCGTCCGTGGGGTTCTCGCAGATGCGGCGGATGTCCTGCATCATCGCGAAGCCCAGCGCATATGGGTTCATGCCGCGATAGCCACGATGATCGAACCCGGGCTGTGCCACGACACTCGTGTGGCTCTGCAGGAACTCCATCATGAACCCGTCGTCCACCAGCCCCTTCTCGTACATCCGGTTGAGCAGCGTGTAGTGCCAGAACGTGGCCCAGCCTTCGTTCATGACCTTGGTCTGCATCTGCGGATAGAAGTACTGCGCGAGCCGGCGCACGATGCGCACGATCTCCTTTTGCCACGGGGCGAGCGTGGGCGAATGCTTCTCGATGAAATAGAGCAGATTCTCTTCCGGCTCCGGCGGGAAGACTTCCGGCGCACGCGTGGCGGCCGCCGAGCCGTGCCCCACCGGCACCGTGCGCCACAGGTCGTTGTACTGCTGGCGCGCGAACTCCTCTCGGGCGGACTGGCGTGCTGCCTCCTCGCGCAGCGAGATGCGGCGCGGCCGCGTGTAGCGATCCACGCCGTGGGACATGAGCGCGTGGCAGGAATCCAGGACCGCCTCGACCTCACCGATGCCGTAGCGCTCCTCGCAACTCATGATGTAGTTGCGCGCGAACACCAGGTAGTCGAGGATGCCGTCCGCATCCGTCCACTGCCGAAAGAGGTAGTTGCCCTTGAAGAAGGAATTGTGGCCGTAGCACGCATGCGCGATCACCAGGGCCTGCATGGCCATGGTGTTCTCCTCCATCAGGTAGGAGATGCACGGATTCGAATTGATGACGATCTCGTAGGCAAGGCCTTGCATGCCCGAGCGATACGACTGCTCGTTGCGGATGAACTCCTTGCCGTAGGACCAGTGGGGGTAACCGATGGGCAGACCCGAGGACGCATAGGCATCGAGCATCTGCTCGGACGTGATGATCTCGATCTGGTTCGGGTAGGTATCCAGACGGAATTCATCGGCCGCGAGGCGCGAGATCGCCTCGTCGTATTGCTGGACGAGCTCGAAGGTCCATTCCGAGCCCGTGGAAATGGGCTGGCGCGCCGAGGAAGGGGCCAGGGCCGACGCGCGGGATTCGATCGCATTCATGCCGTTTCCTTCTTGAACAGATCGCGAAAGACGGGGTAGATCTCGCTGCGCTCGCGCACGCGCCGCATGGCGAAATGTTCGGCCGTCTCGCGTTCGTACTCCACCCACAAGCTGCTGCGCCGGGTCTCGTCGGGCTCGACCACTTCGATGTAGGCGAAGTAGCGGGTCAGAGGCAGCAGCTTCTCGGACAGGTAGCGCGCGCTGCGCCCGGCATCCGCACCAAACGCATCACCATCGGTGGCCTGCGCCGCGTAGATGTTCCAGCTCGAGGACGGGTACCGATCGGCCACGATCTCGTGCATGAGCTCGAGCGCGGAGAGCACCACCGTACCCCCACTCTTGGGATCATGAAAGAACGTATCCTCGTCGACCTCCTCGGCGTCTTCGGTATGCCGGATGAAGACGAGGTCGACCTGCTCGTAGTTGCGCGTGAGGAACAGGTACAGGAGCGTGAAGAAACGCTTGGCCAGATCCTTCTTGTTCTCGTCCATGGAGCCGGACACATCCATGAGGCAGAACATGACGGCGCGGGCCACGGGCGCGGGCTCGGCGACCCGGTGCCGATAGCGCAGATCGAGGTCGTCCAGGAAGGGCACATGGCCCAGCCGGGCGCGGCAGGCGTCGATCTCGGCATCGAGTTCAGCAAGCTCCTCGTCCGACGCCCCCCGCGCCTGCGCATCCTCGTAGGCGGTCTGGGCGCGGGCCAGCTCGCCGTTGCCGCCAGCACCCAGCGCGATGCGACGCGACAACGAGGTCTGCAACGTGCGACGCACGCTCAGCATGGAGGGCGCACCGGTGGTGGTATACCCCGCCCGACGCAGCTTGGTGTGCTTGGTATCGCCCAGCTGATTGCGCACCAGGTTGGGCAGGGCCAAGTCCTCGAAGAAGAGCTCAAGGAACTCGGCGCGCGAGAGCGTGAAGGTGAACTGATCCACCGCATCGCCTTCGCCCTGCCCGCCCGGCTTGCCACCGCCCCCGCCGCGCGGCCGGTCGATGGTGTCGCCGCGCGCGAACTCCTTGTTGCCCGGATGGACCATCTCGCGATCCCCGCCCTGCCCATGCCGGAACGTGGGCTCAGAGATGTCACGGGTAGGCAGGTTCACGTCCCCACCCTGGTCCATGTCGGTGATCGACCGCTCGTCCACCATCCCGCGGACAGCCTTGCGGATCTGCTCCTTGTAGCGCCGGATGAAGCGCGAGCGATTGACGGCGCTTTTGTTGCGCCCGTTCAGACGACGATCGATAAGCGAGTTCATGTGCTGCTTCTCACGAGGATTTACGCACCCTCAAGTACCATTCGCAGAGCAGGCGGACCTGCTTCTCGGTGTAGCCCTTCTCCACCATGCGCGCGACGAAGCTCTCGTGCTTGTTGCGGTCCTCGGCCGAGGCCTTGGCGTTGAAGGAGATCACCGGGAGCAGCTCTTCGGTGTTCGAGAACATCTTCTTCTCGATCACCTCGCGCAGCTTCTCGTAGCTCGTCCAGCGCGGGTTGTCGCCGCCGCTGCCGGCGCGTGCGCGCAGGACGAAGTTCACGATCTCGTTGCGAAAATCCTTGGGGTTGACGATGCCCGCCGGCTTCTCGATCTTCTCGAGCTCGGCGTTGAGCGAAGCGCGGTCGAAGCTCTCGCCAGTTTCCGGGTCGCGGAACTCCTCGTCCTGGATCCAGCAGTCCGCATACGTCACATAGCGGTCGAAGATGTTCTGACCATACTCCGCATAGGACTCCAGATACGCCGTCTGGATCTCCTTGCCGATGAACTCCGCGTAGCGCGGGGCGAGATAGCCCTTGATGAACTCGGTGTAGCGCCGGCGCGTGTCGTCCGGGAAATCCTCCCGGCCGATGCGCTGGTCGAGCACGTACATCAGGTGGACCGGGTTGGCGGCCACTTCCGTCTGGTCGTAGTTGAAGACGCTCGAGAGCACCTTGAACGCGAAGCGAGTGGACACCCCGGTCATGCCTTCGTCGGTGCCAGCGTAGTCCTTGTACTCCTGCAGCGCCTTGGCCTTGGGATCGATGTCCTTCAGACTTTCGCCATCGTAGATGCGCATCTTGGAATACAGGCTGGAGTTCTCCGGCTCCTTCAGGCGCGTGAGCACCGAGAATTGCGCCAACATTTCCAGGGTGTGTGGGGCGCACGGCGCCGCCGAGAGAGAGCTGTGCTGCAGCAGCTTCTCGTAGATGCGGATCTCTTCGGATACCTGCAGGCAATACGGCACCTTCACGACATAGATCCGGTCGAGGAAGGCTTCGTTGTGCTTGTTGTTGCGGAAGGACTGCCACTCGGATTCATTCGAGTGCGCGAGGATCACCCCCGTGAACGGTATCGCGGAGAAGCCTTCGGTGCCCTTGAAGTTGCCCTCCTGCGTCGCGGTGAGCAACGGGTGCAGCATCTTGATGGGCGCCTTGAACATCTCGACGAACTCCAGCAGGCCCTGGTTGGCCAGGCACAGCCCGCCCGAGTAGCTGTAGGCGTCCGGGTCGTCCTGCGCGAAGCGATCGAGCTTGCGGATATCGACCTTGCCCACGAGCGAGGAAATGTCCTGGTTGTTCTCGTCGCCCGGCTCGGTCTTGGCGATCGCAACCTGGCGCAGGACGGACGGGTTCAGGCGCACGACGCGGAACTTGGAAATGTCCCCATCGAATTCCTTCAATCGCTTGATGGCCCACGGCGACATGATGCCGTTGAGATAGCGACGCGGGATGCCGTATTCGGATTCCAGCGTGTCCCCAAAGCGGTCCGGATGAAAGAGACTCAACGGCGATTCGTTGACGGGCGAGCCCTTCAACGCATAGATGGGATAGGTCTCCATCAGCACCTTGAGCCGCTCGGCAATGGAGGATTTGCCTCCGCCCACGGGCCCCAGCAGATACAGGATCTGCTTGCGTTCTTCCAGCCCTTGGGCCGCGTGCTTGAAGAAGGCAACGATCTGGCCTATCGCATCCTCCATCCCGTAGAACTCGTGAAACGCGGGATATCGCTTGATGATGCGATTACCGAACAGGCGCGACAAGCGGGAATCATTGCGCGTGTCCACCACCTCGGGCTCGCCGATCGCCGCGAGCATGCGCTCGGCGGCAGAGGCATAGACCATCGGATCACGCTTGGCGAGGGCCAGGTATTCCTCGAGCGAGAGCTCGGATTCCTGGGTTCGCGCGTACTGCGCCTTGAAGCCTTCGAAGATAGTCGACACAGCCAATCCTCCATCAGCAACGTGCGGTACTGCAAAGGAACCGAAGAGACCCCATGAGCCCTTCTGCGCAAATTCCGGGCCGCACCAACACAGTTCCTATTCTGGTCTGATTCCCGCAGTGATGCCAGAGTTCCGAACGGTCTAGTGCGAACGACGGCCCGCGTGTTGCGGTACCGCAACCGGGGGCTGCAAGCCGTTGAATGTGCGAGGGATTTTGTGGGGACAGCGCGGCGAAAAAAAACGCGGCAGGCGCAGCGGACAAGGTCCGCTCCATCGATGGCGACACGGACCTCACGCCAACACCGCGGGCTGTGTTGGCACGCTGCCGGTGCGAGGCAACCGTCGTGGTGCACGGTTGCGCACCGGCGTGGACATCGGCATGCGCACTGAGGCAATTCATCCTGTCTTCCCCGGGATGTGGCCCGGCGCCCGACAGGCGGGCGTGTGTTCTCAGCATACGCCTGCTGACGGGCATCGCGAAAGTCCCTTTGCAGGCATAAGCGCATGACGCGTGACAGGGGTCGCGGTGCCGTGAGCGCCGAGACGCGTTCAGCCCAGTTCGTCCTTGGCGAGCGGCGGCAAGCCGTGTCGGGCTCGCGCCTGATCGCAACGCGGATCGCCCGCCTCGAACTCGCGACAGGGCGACGGGCGCTGCGCGTAGATCTGGCAGCCCACTGACACGCCGATCTCGCCCACGAGCACCTCGCAACGCGGCTTGCGCTGCTCGGTGCCACGCATGGCGACGTGGTGAAAGGTCAGGGGAACGGTGAGACCGGCGGGCACGATGCCCTCCGGGTGCATATCCGTCTCGGCCCAATAGAACGAGACACGGAAGTTGGCACAACAGGCGCCGCAACGGATGCACGGCTGGCTCATGGGATTGCGCTCGGGTGAGAACCGCCCTGCAGGACGGCGGACGGCGATCATACTGCGGCGCCTGCTGCATGGGCAGGCCACGTCGCCCCCGGTGGCGCGCACGCCACACTCGCGCCCGATGCGAAACGCTCGTGCGGTGAAAACGCCAGCCAGACGATCCCATGGGCATGGCCCGCCCCTCTTCGATGCAACGGCACGCGGCAAGCGCCTGGCCCACGCGGTTGACCCCCGCGGGTTAGCCGTCCATACTCTCAGATACGTTCTCCCCCTCCTTCTGGATGCGCCGCATGTTCGTTCCGGTCACCGTGATGCCGCAGTCTCACCCTATGGGGTGGGCGCGCGCGTGCGCGGGTCCGGCGCGCGCGGCGCAGGCCGGCGCCCTTCCCGGGGCGCCGCGCACCGTGCAGCGCGTGCTCTGCAAAGACCTGGCCTGCCTTGGCCAGGCTCGGCGAGCGCACTGACGGCACCGGCCAGGCCGGCCCCGCTCCCGAGCCCCTCTCTCCTCGCACTCCCTACCCGCCGCGCCTGGCCGTGCGGGCGAACGCATCTGTCCATCCTATCGCGATGGCATCCGAGGTCATCATGACTACCCAGCGTATCCTCACGCGCAGCGACGCCCTGCGCATTCGCAACCTGGCCGAGCGCATGCCCGAGCTGCCCCATGGCGACGAGATCGCCGACACCTTGCTGGACCTAGTGGCACAGGCGCGCGTCATCGACGACGAGGCCAGCACCAGCCATGTGGGGCTCGGCAGTGTCGTGTCGTATGAAGTACAGGGCACGGCGGGCGTGCAGACGGTGACGGTGGTCGCCCCCGACGAGGCGGACGCACGCGCCGGCCGGATCTCGATCTTCACGCCCGTCGGACTGGCCCTGCTCGGGCTGCCCGAGGGTGGCGCAGGCCTGTTGCGCCTGCCGAATGGCCACGAGCGCGCCGTGCGCGTGCAGACGGCCCAGCCAGGGCTGCTGCCGGCAGCATGAGTGCGCGGCAGGGGCCGGTGTCTTGCGCAGGCATCGGCTCGCTCGGACGCCTGCCGAGTGACGCGCCGGCGCCGCTGCCGGCGCGTGACTACTGCTTCAGACGGAAGCGCTGCAGCTTGCCGGTTTCGGTGCGCGGCAGCGCGTCGACGAACTCGACCGCACGCGGGTACTTGTAGGGCGCCGCCGTCTGCTTCACGTGATCCTGCAGGGCCTTGACCATGGCGGCGTCGCGCGCATGACCGGGACGCAGCACCACGAAAGCCTTGACGAGCTGACCGCGCTCCTCGTCCGTCACGCCGACCACACCACACTCGGCCACGGCCGGATGCAGCATCAGGACATCCTCCACTTCGGGCGACGCGATGTTGTAGCCGCCGGAGATGATCATGTCATCCGTGCGCGACTGGTAGTGATAGAAGCCATCCTCGTCCACGAGGTAGGCATCGCCCGTCAAGTTCCAGCCGCCTTTCACGTACGTGGCCTGACGCGCATCATCCAGATAGCGGCAACCCGTCGGGCCCTTGACGGCGAGCTTGCCCACCTGACCCGGAGGCAGCGGGCGGCCCTCGTCGTCCATCACACACGCCTGGTAGCCGGGCACCGGCTTGCCGGTGGCACCCGCGCGGCCTCGGATTCGTCCGCAGAGATGAAGATGTGCAGCATCTCGGTGGAGCCGATGCCATCGATGAGCTCGATGCCCGTGGCTTCGCGCCAGAGCGCGCGCGTGGCAGCCGGCAGCGCCTCACCCGCCGACACGCACTGGCGCAACGTGCCGCTGCGCAGCGCTGCGCCGTGCGCGGCCATGGCACGATAAGCGGTGGGCGCCGTGAAGAGGGTGGTCGCGCCGTAGGCCGCGATCGCGTCGACGAGCTGCTGCGGTCCGCACTTGGCCAGCAGCACGGTGGAGGCACCCACGCTCATCGGAAAGAGCAGCAGACCGCCCAAGCCGAAGGTGAAGGCCATGGGCGGGCTGCCGATGAAGACGTCATCCGGCTTGGGACGCAGCACGTGGCGCGGCCAGCAGGCGCAGATGGCCATCACGTCGCGGTGATTGTGCATGGTGGCCTTGGGCACCCCGGTCGTGCCGGACGTGAAGGCGAGGATGCAGGTGTCGGTGGCCGCCGTCGGCACGTTGGTGAACGTGTCGGGCTGGCGCGCCATGCGGGCCTCCAGGCCGTCGTCGCCGGCGTCGTTGAAGTACACGACCTGACGCACCACGTCGGTCTGGGCGAGCGCGCCTTCGCACTCAGCAGCGAGATCGCGATCGCACAGGGCATGGCTCACGCGCGCTTTCTCGATGATCGGCACCAGCTCCTTGGCACGCAGCAGCGGCATGGTCGCCACCGCGATGCCACCCGCCTTGATGACGCCGAACCAGACCGCCGCCATCATCGGCGTGTTCGGCGCCCGCAGCAGCACACGGTTGCCCGGCACGAGGCCCAGTTCCGAGACCAGCACGTTGGCGATCTGGTTGGCACGCGCGAGCAGATCGGCGTATGTCCAGCGCACGCCCTCGCCCTGGATGCACAGTCGCGCGCCCTCGCCTGCGGAAACGCGGGCATCGAGGAGCGCCTCGGCGCAGTTCAACTGGGCCGGGAACTGAAGCTCAGGCAGATCGAAGCGGTACTCGGGCTGCGCCTCGGGCGGCGGCAGGTTGTCGTTGGCAAAGGTGTCGATGTGAGCGCTGACCATGTCCTGACCTCGATGAGCGGGGAATCGGCAGCTCATCCGAGCCGCACGATCGACGTGTACGTTATTTCTAAATAATTTAGATGTCAATTATCGGAACCCACTACCAGCGGTTCGGATAGCCTCAGACAGCCGTGGGAATCAGTGTGCGTGCACCCGCGCGGCAGCGCAATCCGCGGGGCGCAATCCGAATCTGGCAGGCGCGTCAGCGGCCTGGCGCATCGCACGGCCTGAGCGGGATCTGCGGCAGGCGCAGCGCGGCCTGCAGGCGTGCAGCAAGGGCCTCACCATCGAGCTGGTTGCTCAGCCCCCCGGAGATCTGGAGGTGACCCTGCTCGATCGGCGCACGCACGGTGGGTTTGACCAGGATCTGCTCGCCCAGGCGTACCGCCAGCGTCTTGCCGATGTGCTTACCGGTCAGATCGGCCAGCTGGCGCGTGCCCTCCGGGCTGAACGCCATGTTCACGACGGTCTGCCCCGTATGGCACTCGACGACGGCCTGGACGCGACGAACGTCGTCCGGCCCGACCGTCCACGGTCCGATCTGAAGTGTCTCGATGGATTGGGCGGCAGCAACCGTCGACAGGGCGGCCAGGCAGACGGTGACGCAGGAACGCAGAACTGACATGAGGACTCTCCGGCAACGGGCGCGCGGCACCCGGAATTCACGAGCGCGTCGGCCCGCGGGCCGACGACAAGGAACCTCGACGATACCGGTTTCACGTCACAGGCGCGGCGAACCGGCGCGGCACGCGGGTTGCGCAAGGCAAGACCGTTCCCCCACAGGAGACGTTCATGACATCCCAGCCAGACACGGATCCCCAGAAGCGCGACGTCGCCGGCACGCAAAGCGGAGCGCCGACGCAGGACGTGGGCGGCAGCGGCCGTCCGGCAGGTGATAACCGGCCCGACGCCGCCTCTCGCGAAGCCCCGATGGACGGCACGGGCGCACGGCCCGGGGGCGCGCATCCGGGCGGCAGCCCCGGCGCACCCGAAGGCGGCAACGGCAATCCCACGACGGGCGGCCAATCCGGCGCAGCCCAACCACGCGGCGATGAACCCGCGAAACCCTGAACGCTCGACCCGGAGGCCCTATGGCTACCCAGACCCCCATGCCGGAAGACGGCGATCGTCCCGACGGCCCCATGCCCGAAGAAGCGGATGAGCAGACGCCAACGCAGGAACCGGCAAAACCTGCTCGTCCCATCGTGGATCACCCGGAGGAGCAGAATTCGGGTTAAGCCCGCCGAACGCAAAAAAGCCCGCGCGAAGCGGGCTTTTTCCTATCTTCTGGTGGGCCCCCTGGGAGTCGAACCCAGCACCAACGGATTATGAGTCCGCTGCTCTAACCAAGCATGAGCTAGAGGCCCTCGCCCGATGGCGGGACCGCGCATTGTATCCGCTTCCGGCGCGCCGCTGCCCGCCAGCGCATGCGCTCGGCGCACTCGACGTCAGTCGTGGCGCCACCCCAACGCTTGCCCCACACTGGCGGCGGCCTCGCGCACGGCCTGGGCGATGGCCCCATCCGGGTCGGGATCGAATCCGCCGGATGCGCCAAGCGCCGTCATCACGGCCACCACGCGGCCGGTGTAATCGAACACCGGTGCCGCGACCGCACTGATGCCGGGCAGGTTGGTATCGCGCACGGTCGCGCAGCCGCGCTCGCGTACTTCCTGGCGCAAGGCCTGCAAGGGGTCACGTTTGTGCAGCAACGCGCGCGCGCGGGAGAGACGTCGGCGAGCTCGGCCTGCGCCAGCGCTGTGATGCGGGCATCGTCCTGTGCACCCAGGAAGGCACGGCCCGTGGCGGACCACAGCAGCGACAGGACGGAGCCTGCGCGCACATTCACGGTGACCGGCAGCCCGGGCTCTTCGAAACGCACGATCGTGGGCCCGAGATTGCCCATCACCGCCAGGAAGCAGGTGACGCCCAGTTGCTCGCGTAAACGCTGCAGCGCCGGCTCGGCCGCCCGGATGGGCTCGACTTGGCGCATTGCCGCCAAGCCGATGTCGATGGCGGCCGGGCCCAACGCATATTGCTGCGAAGCCGCGTCCTGCGTGACGAAGCCCGCTTCCATCAGGCTCACCAGATACCGATGCACCTTGGCCGGACTTTCGTCGACGCGCTGGGCAAGCACGGTCAGGCTGGCACGTCCGCCCAGCGCGGCAAGACCCTTCAGCACGTTCACCCCCGTCTCGGCCGCCTGCACGCGCTGGCGGCGTTCGCGCGGCGCGCCACGGAGGATACCTCTGAGGTGATGTCGGTCATGGTGGTCAGGACGGCTGCAACGGGGCTCATTCTACGAGGGCCGATGCCCCCGTATCGCCTTCGGGAAATCCCGGATTCTCGATTACGCAATGCGTATTATATTTACGCAAATTGCGCGTGATGACGCAATCCTCAACCGGGTGGAGATGTTCATGAAACGACTGCTTTCCTGTGGCCTGATGGCGCTGGCAACCCTGACGGCGGGTCAGGCTGTGGCGGCGGAATACCCCAACAAGCCGATCCGCTGGATCGTGCCCTACGCCGCCGGCGGTGGCTCGGACTTCCTCGCTCGCACCATCAGCCAGGCGCTTGGCCGCGAAACCGGCCAGACCATCCTGGTGGACAACAAGCCGGGCGGGAACACGGCCATCGGTGCCGCCGAGACCGCGCGCGCGCCGGGCGATGGCTACACGGTGCTGTCGGCCGACAACGGCACGCTGGTCTTCAACCCGGCGCTCTACAGCCAGCTCACCTACGATCCGGCCCAGCTCGCGCCGGTCTCCCTGATGGGCCGCTTTCCGATGATCCTGGTGGTGGGCCCCAACAGCACGGCCAAGGACGCCAAGGACTTCATCGCACAGGCCAAGGCGGCCGGCGACAAGCTCAGCTATGGCTCGGCTGGTGCCGGCAGTCCGCATCACCTGGCAATGGAGCTGCTCAACAAGGAAGCGGGCCTGAAGCAGGTGCACGTGCCCTATCGCGGCGCAGCCCCGGCGCTGACGGACGTGGCCGGTGGCCAGATCCCCGCCATGATGGTGGATCTCGCCGCGGGCGCGGGCTTCATCAAGGGCGGCAAGGTGCGCCCGCTGGCCGTTGCCAATGACAAGCGCCTGCCCCAGCTGCCGGATGTGCCCACCTTTGCCGAGCTCGGCCTGGGCAAGATCGAAGCCGCGGCGCTGGTTGGCATGGTCGTCCCGGCCAGCACGCCGGCCGACGTCATCGCCACGCTGAACCAGAAGGTGGTGGCCTCGATCCGCGACAAGGACGTGAACCAGCGCATGGTGGAGTTCGGCGTCGAGCCCGTGGGCAGCACGGCTGCCGAGTACCGCGAACTCCTCGCGAGCGAGAACGCGCGCTGGCAGCCGCTGATCCGCGATCTGGGCATCAAGCTCGATTGAGGCTTCAAGGTGTGCGGACCCGTCTCGCATGCCTCGTCTAATCACGGGCGCGACCAAGGTGGCGCCCGTCTTTCTTTTCTGGATGTCGTCATGACCCCGCCGAATGCCCCCCGCTGCCCTGTCGATCATGCCGCCGCACCGGCGCCGGGCTGTCCGGTGGCGCACGGCGCACCTGCCGCCAGCACGCCAACGGGTTGCCCCGTCAGCGCGCGCGCGGCCGCCTTCGACCCCTTCGGCGACGGTTATCAGCAGGACCCACCCGAGTACGTGCGCTGGGCGCGCGAACAGGAGCCGGTGTTCTACAGCCCGCAGCTGGGCTACTGGGTGGTGACGCGCTACGACGACATCAAGGCGATCTTTCGCGACAACCTCACCTTCAGCCCATCGATCGCGCTCGAGAAGATCACGCCCACCGGCCCAGAGGCCAACGCCGTGCTCGCAAGCTACGACTACGGCATGAGCCGCACCCTGGTCAACGAGGACGAGCCCGCGCACATGCCGCGGCGACGGCTGCTGATGGAGCCCTTCACGCCCGAAGCGCTCGCCCACCACGAACCCATGGTGCGCGATCTCGCGCGCGCCTATGTGGATCGCTTCATCGACGACGGCCGCGCGGATCTGGTCGATCAGATGCTGTGGGAAGTGCCGCTCACGGTGGCCCTGCACTTTCTGGGCGTGCCCGAAGAGGACATGGACACGCTGCGTGAGTATTCTATCGCCCACACCGTGAACACCTGGGGCCGGCCCCAGCCGGAGGAACAGGTGGCCGTGGCGCATGCCGTGGGCAACTTCTGGCAGCATGCTGGCCGCATCCTCGCCAAGATGCGCGAGAACCCGGACGCGCCCGGCTGGATGCAGTTCGGCATCCGCATGCAGAAGGAGCATCCCGACGTGGTGACCGACTCCTACCTGCATTCGATGATGATGGCGGGCATCGTGGCCGCGCACGAGACCACGGCCAACGCCACCGCCAATGCGATGAAGCTGCTGCTGCAGCACCCGGACGTCTGGCGCGATCTGTGCGCTGATCCCTCGCTCATTCCCAACGCGGTGGAGGAATGCCTGCGGCACAACGGCTCCGTGGCCGCCTGGCGGCGGCTCGCCACGCGTGACGTGACGGTGGGCGGCATCGCGATCCCGGCGGGCAGCAAGCTGCTCATCGTGACGGCGTCGGCCAATCACGATGAAGCGCACTTTTCGGACGCCGACTTCTTCGACGTGCGCCGGGACAACGCCAGCGATCACCTCACCTTCGGCTACGGCGCGCACCAGTGCATGGGGAAGAATCTGGCACGCATGGAGATGCAGGTGTTCCTGGAGGAATTCACGCGTCGGCTGCCGCACATGCGCCTGGCCGAGCAGAATTTCACCTACGTGCCGAATACGTCGTTCCGCGGACCGGAGCATCTCTGGGTGGAATGGGATCCGACGCAGAACCCGGAACGCCACGATCCGGCCGTGCTCACGCACCACACCCCCGTGCGCATCGGCGAGCCGTCGCGCCACGCCATCGCGCGCACGCTGGTGGTGGAAGCGGTGGAGCCGGTGGCGCGAGACATCGTGCGCATCACGCTCGCCGCCCCCGATGGCCGCGCGCTACCCCGCTGGACGCCGGGCTCGCACATCGATCTGGAATGCGGAACGACGAGTCTGTCGCGTCAGTATTCCCTGTGCGGCGACCCGGCAGACCCGCAGCGCTTCACGATCGCCGTGCTGCGCGAGCCCGAGAGCCGCGGCGGCTCGGCCTGGGTGCACGCCAGCCTGAAGCCAGGTGACACGGTCCGCGTGCGCGGCCCGCGCAACCACTTCCGTCTGGATGAGGACGCCGAGCATCTGGTGTTCATCGCCGGCGGCATCGGCATCACACCGATCAGCGTCATGGCCCGACGCGCGCGCGAACTCGGCAAGGACTATACGCTGCACTATAGCGGGCGCACGCGCGCCGGCCTGGCCTTCGTCGACGAACTGGCTGACTTGCATGGGGACCGTCTGCACGTGTACTGCGGCGACGAAAACCGGCGCAACGATCTGGCGGCGCTGCTGGCCACGCCCGCGCCCGGCACGCGCATCTTTGCCTGCGGCCCGCAACGCCTGCTCGACGCGCTCGCGGCGCAGTGCGCCGCAGCCGGATGGCCCGAGGATGCCCTGCGCGTGGAACACTTCCACACCACGCTCTCGGTGCTCGACCCCACCGTGGAGCACGCCTTCGACGTCGAGTTGAGGGATAGCGGCCTCACGCTGACCGTGCCCGCGGACCAGACGCTGCTCGCCACGCTGCGCCGCGCCAATATCGACGTGCAGAGCGACTGCGAGGAAGGTCTGTGCGGTTCGTGCGAGGTGGGCGTGGTCGAGGGCGCGGTGGATCACCGGGACGTGGTGCTCACCCGCGCCGAGCGCGAGGAGAACCGCAAGATGATGGCGTGCTGCTCGCGCGCGCGTGAGCAGCGCATCGTGCTCGCGCTGTAACGTTCGGGGCCGACGCACGACGCCCGCCGGGATCCGGCCTGCCGCAAGCGGCAGGCCCGCTGCGCTGATCAGGCGCGCCGCACGAAGCGCCCGACGCCGTCCTCGTTGAAGAACTCCAGCGTCACCCCTGCCGCGTCGAAATCAGCCCGGCTCAGGCTTCCCGGCGGCGCACTCTCGCCCGCCGGCACGAAGACGAAGGTCTCGGCATCCCAATGCCGCAACGGCAATCGTTGCGGCCGCGGCCCAAGCGTCATCACCAACGCGCCCGCATCCAGCGTCACGGTCAACGGTCCGTGGTAATCGTTGTCGTAGGTACCCACATAGGCGGCCAGCGGCTGCGGCGGGACGGCCGGCTGAGGCGGCGTCTGGTCGGCCAGCGAGCCGACCGGCGCGTTCAGGCTGACCATCGCGGCCGAATACAGCGACCACCAGTCGCGCGTGACACGGCCGTTCTCGACGAGATCGATGAACTCGCGCCCTACCGCCTCTGGCAAACCCACCGGCAGCCCGTTGGTGAGCACGACGATGCCCACGTCCAGCGCAGGCACCATGAAGAAGGCCGTCGCCGCCCCCAGAGAGAACGCACCGGAGTGGCTCAGCATGCGGTGGCCCGCACCGCTCGGGCCGACCAGAAAGCCGAAGCCGTAGAAATTGTCCGGATCGTCGGGGTTCGTCCGCATCTGCGGCGAGAGGGCGGGATCGAGCGCATCGGCGGCGACGAGCTGACGCCCCTCGAAGCGGCCGCGCGCCAGGATGAGCTGCAGCCAGCGCGCCATGTCGTTCACGCTGGCGCTCACACCGCCCGCAGCCGACTGCACATCTGGATCCCGCTGCAGCGCGCTCACCTCCCATCGCCCGTTCGCGTCCAGCACGTGGCCCACGCTGCGGTTCTCCCAGGTGAGGAACTGCGCATAGGCCGAGGTGGTGCGCGACATGCCGAGCGGCGCGTAGAGCGCCTCGCGAGAGAGCTCGGCCCAGGTCTGACCCGCCCGCCGGGCCACGCCTTCGGCGGCTGCCGTGAGGCCCACGTTGGTGTAGGCGTAATGCTGGCGGAAGGGCGCCAGCGGCAGGTAGCGCAGGCGCCGGAAGAGAGCCGCCTGGTCATGGCCCAGGTCTTCCAGCAGATCGCCGGCATGATCGGGCAGGCCGGAACGGTGGGCGTACAAGTCCCCCACTGTCAGCGCCTCAGTGACGGCCGGATCGCGCAAGGCGAAATCGGACAGCAGGGTCTGCATCCGCGTGTCCCAGCGCACCTGGCCGCGACCGACCTGACGCGCGACGACGGTCGCTCCCACGGCCTTGGAGACGGAGGCCAGCTGGAAGACGGTGTCGGCGTCGACCCGGCCGGGCGAGCCCAGCGCGCGCACGCCGAAACCCTCGCTGTAGACACGGCGGCCGTCCACCACCACGCACACCGACACGCCCGGCACGCCCGACGTCTGCATCAGGGTGCGCACGCGATCCGGCAATCGGGCCAGCGCCGCATCCAGCCCGGGCCGCGGCTGGCCGCTGGGCGAGCGATGCTCGTCTTCGCTGCTGCCGCCACCGCAGGCAGCCAGGCCGCCCGTGGCCAAGGCGGCCCCCAGGAACCCTCGACGTGACCACGCCGGTCCCTGCACGAGAGGCAGCGTCACGTCATCGGCGCGGCGGCGTGGCACGCAACCTGAAGAACGGAACCGGTTTTGTTGGGTCATTTCACGGTTGCCTCAGCATGGGGTCACGCCCTCACGACGGCAGAGCCGTCCGCGCAGCGTCGGGCCTATCGCCGCGCGACGAAAGCTTAGGCAGCCTGGAGGCGGCAGCGCAAGATCGACGGGACGAATCGACGCGCAGGCAGGACGAATGGTCGAGCAGATCTCACAGCCCTAGCCGCGCCTGCAACTCGCGCTGGCAGGAGCGCGCCACCGGCAGCCAGCCGCCGTCGGGTCGGTCCACCTGCACGCGCCAGCGGCCGGCCGGGCTGCGCTCGACATGCCGCACGTGCTTGAGATTGACGAGCGTGGTGCGGTGGATGCGCACGAAGACGGCGGGCGGCAGCAAGGCGGTCCACTGCCCGAGCGGCCGCAGGTCGACCACCGCGCCCCCACCCGTCAGCCAGACATCCGTGCGGTTGCGGGCCGCACGCAAGGCGACGATGCGATCGCGCTCGACGCCATGCACGCCGTGGCGATGACGCAGGTAGACCAGCGCGGCAGCGAGCGAGCCCCCTGTGGACCTGCCCGCATGACCCGCGCCGTATCGCGCACGACCGATGAGATCGGCACAGCGCGCCAGTGCGGCGACCTGGGCGTCCGACCAGCGCACCGGCGCACGCGTCGCATCCAGTCCGAGGCAGGCGCGCAGCTTGCCCTCGCCGTGGATGGGCACACACAGAATGCTCGCATTGCCCTGGCGCAGCAGCTCGGCCTGCAACGCCCGCGCGACGCGAGGCATGCCCGGCACGTCGGCGATCAACACCGAGCGGCCCGCCAGCAGGTGCGGCTGCAGCCAGGCGATGATGGTGACGGGCGCGTCCTGCAGATCCTGGATGAAGGAAGGCACGCCCCGTCGTGCCCATTCATGGGTATTGCGAAAGCGCAGCAGCTCGTCGTCGTACTCGAACATCCACGCGCGATCGGCCTGGGCGGCCAGGCCCGTGGCCTCCAGGATGGCGGACACGGCTTCGTCCGCGGGCAAGGACAACAGCGCCTGCGCGGCATGGAACGGCCAGTCCGGCTGGCCTGGCAGTGCCACGGCAGCGGTGGTGATCGGGCGCCAGGCGGGGGCGGATCCGCCCTCCGCGACCTGGGCGGCACCTCCCTCAGAAGCCGCAGAGGATATCGCTGGCATGACCGCGCTTCGGGCGCTCATGCCGCAGGCCCCGGCGCCACCAACTCTTCGTCGATGTCTCCCATCTCCGCCCGCCATCGTTCGGCCAGATAGTCCACGAACGACGCGATGCACGCGGCCAGCGGCGTGTTGCGGTAGTACACCGCATGGATCGGCTGCCACGTCGTCTGGGTGGGCTCAGACAGCACCTGCACGAGGGCGCCGCTCGCCCGCAACCGCCGGGTCATGAAATCCGACAGGCAGGCGATGCCCAGGCCGGCCAGGGCCATCTGGAGCAGTATCTCGCCACTCGCGGCGGCCAGGTCCGGCTCGATGGTGAGCGGCAGGCCATCGGCGTCGTGCACCGGCCAGGTATTGAGCGAGCGCGGTTGCGTGAAGCCCAGGCGTACGTGCCCGGCCAGGTCTGCCGGTGTGACCGGCTTGCCTCGCTGGGCGAGGTACGCCGGTGACGCCACCAGGCGCAGCCGCGAGCGGCCGATGCGTCGCGCATGCAGGCTGGAATCGGTGAGCGCGCCGATGCGCACCGCGACGTCCGTGCGATGTTCGAGAAGATCGACGATGCCTTCATGGCTCGTCAGCTCCAGCTGTACGTCCGGGTAGCGCGCCCGGTAGCCGGGCAACCAGGGCACGACCACGTGCACGAGGAAGGGGCTCGCGGAATCCACGCGCAGCCGACCTGCCGGACGCTGCCGCCGCAGGCGCATGTGCTCCTCGGCGGCTTGCGCGGCGGCCACGATGCTGCGTGCCTGTTCGACGAATGCGGCACCTTCCTCGCTGAGCTGGAGCCGGCGGGTCGTCCGATGCAAGAGCGTGACGCCCAGCTTGTCCTCCAGCCGGGCGAGCGCGCGGCTGACGGCGGATACGGCCATGCCGAGCTGTTCGGCCGCGCGCGAGAGCGCGCCCGTGTCCACCACCGTCAGCAGCACCTGCATCTCTTCCAGAGTCGTGCGCATGGATTCTTGCGTTTGCCGGAAATATGTTTGCAGGATAACCGGCTTTTTCTGCAAAGGTGAAGCGAGGACACTGGCGCCATTCCTCATCCGGAGCCCATCATGCCCCTCGCCTTGTGGGCGCTCGCCATGAGCGCTTTTGCCATCGGCACGACCGAGTTCGTCATCGTCGGCCTGGTGCCCGTCATTGCCGCAGATCTCGGCGTCAGCCTGCCGTCCGCGGGCCTCCTGGTCAGCCTGTATGCGCTCGGCGTCGCCATTGGCGCGCCACTCCTCACGGCACTGACCAGCCGCGTGCCGCGCAAACCGCTGCTGCTGGGCCTCATGGCCTTGTTCACGGTAGGCAATGCACTCGCCTGGCTGGCACCGGACTACACCACGCTGGTGCTGGCCCGCCTCGTCACCGGACTCGCGCACGGCGTCTTCTTTGCAGTGGCGTCGGTGATCGCCACCAGCCTCGTGCCTCGCGAGCGCGGCGCCGCTGCCATCTCGCTGGTGTTCAGCGGGCTCACCATCGCGTTGGTCACCGGCGTGCCCCTGGGCACCTTCATCGGGCAGCACCTGGGCTGGCGCGCCACCTTCCTCGTGGTGGCTGCGCTCGGCGTCGTCGCGTTTCTTGGCACGCTGCGCTTTCTGCCGGCGCGGCTTACCCGCCCTGCCCCGGTCAGCCTCGGCCGGCAGCTGGCGGTGCTAGCCCAACCACGGCTGCTGCTGGTCTTTGCGATGACGGCGGCCGGCTATGGCGGGTCCTTTCTCGCCTTCACCTTTCTCGCCCCCACCCTGCAATCGCTCGCGGGCTTTTCCGACGGCGCAGTGAGCCTGGTGCTGCTGGCCTTCGGCGCCTCCGTGGCTGCTGGCAACGTCTGGGGCGGGCGCCTGGCCGATCGCGTCGGCCCCGTCTCTGCCCTGCTGCGCATCTTCACCGGTTTGGCTGCGGTGCTCGCCATCCTGTCGCTCACCGCGTCGTCACCCTGGCTCGTGGTGCTCACCGTGCTTGCCTGGGGTGCCGTCGCCTTCGGCAACGTGCCGGCGCTGCAGATCTACGTCGTGCGCCAGGCGGAGCGGTATGCGCCCCAGGCGGCCGACGTCGCCTCGGGCATGAACATCGCTGCCTTCAATCTCGGCATTGCCGCAGGCGCCTGGCTCGGCAGCCTCGTCGTCGCGCACGTTGGCCTCATCCATACCGGTTGGCTGGGCGCGCTGGTCGTGTTGCTGGCCATCGGGCTCACGGCGTGGAGCGGCTGGCTCGACCAGCGCCGCCGCGCCACAGACGACACGCCGCTGGCGTGCGCGACGTCGTGAACGCTGGAGACGCGCCCTGGCGCTACGTCAGGCGCGCGTCTGCTCTGCGACGTATCGCACTGGCCGGCGCAGCGCAGCGCCGCGAGGCGGGCCAAGCGTTTCGCCGCCACATGACCGTCTCTTGATCTTTGCCTCAGCCACGGCTTTCCTTTGCTTTCACCCACTGGAGTTTCCATGTCCCTCCCCGCTTTCGGCCTCGGCACGTTCCGCCTCAAGGGCCAGACCGTCATCGACAGCGTGCGCAACGCGCTGGACGTCGGCTACCGCGCCATCGACACCGCACAGATCTACGACAACGAAGCCGACATCGGCCAAGCCGTCGCCGAGTCCGGCGTCGCCCGCAGCGAGCTCTTCATCACCACCAAGATCTGGATCGACCAGCTCTCGGCCGACAAGCTCGTACCGAGCCTGAAGGAAAGCCTGCGCAAGCTGCGCACGGATGCCGTGGATCTCACCCTGATCCACTGGCCCTCGCCAGGTGGGGCCGTACCCCTGGACGACACGCTCGGCGCCCTCGCCGACGCCAGGGCGCAGGGGCTGACGCGCGCGTTCGGTGTGTCGAACTTCACGATCGATCTGCTCGACCAGGCCGTGGCGATCGCCGGGCGCGACGCGATCGCCACCAACCAGGTCGAGATCAGCCCCTACCTGCAGAACCGCAAGCTCGCCGAGCATGCGCGCGAGATCGGCATCCACCTCACGTCCTACATGACCCTGGCCTACGGCAAGGTGCTCCAGGACCCGGTGATCCAGTCGATCGCGCAGCGCCTGAACGCCACCCCGGCGCAGGTCGTCCTGGCGTGGGCATTGCAGCAGGGCTTCGCGGTGATTCCGTCATCGACGAAGCGGGAGAACCTGGCGAGCAACCTGCTCGCGCGGGATCTCACGCTGAGTGCGGAAGACGTCGCGGCGATCGCCGACCTGGACCGCCACGAGCGCTTGGCGAATCCGGAAGGGCTGGCGCCTGCCTGGGACTGAAGGCATGGCGGGGTGTGACGCTCGCGGGTATGCTCCCAAGCCTGCCGTCCGCGCGTCGGACGCCTTTGTTGGAGACCCGATCCTTGTCCGTTTCTGCGCCCCGCCCCTGGCATGTTCCCACCCCGCACGGCCGCCTCTTTGCCAAATCCTGGTCGACGACGGCTGATGGCTGGGGGGAACGAGCCCCGATCATCCTTTTTCACGATTCACTGGGCAGCATCGATCTCTGGCGCGACTTTCCCGGCCAGCTCGCCCAGGCCACCGGACGCGCCGTCATCGCCTACGATCGGCTGGGCTTTGGCGGATCCGATCCGCACCCCGGCGCGCTCGCCTTGGACTTCGTCGCCGACGAAGCCAAGACCTACGTGCCGGCCCTGCTGGCGCACCTGGGCATCCACCGCTTCGTGGCCTGCGGCCACAGCGTGGGCGGTGGCATGGCGGTGGAAACGGCGGCGTTGCAGCCTGACGACTGCCTGGCAGTGGTCACGCTGGGCGCGCAAGCTTTCGCCGAAGACCGCACGCTGAGCGGCATCCGCGTTGCCAAGGACGATTTCGCCAAGCCGGAGAACCTCGCCCGACTCGCCCGCTATCACGGCGAGAAGGCCGCCTGGGTGGTGAACGCCTGGACGGAAAGCTGGCTATCGCCCGCCTTCGCCGACTGGACCATCGATACCGCGCTGGCTGCCGTGCGCTGCCCCGTGCTCGCCATCCACGGCGAGAACGACGAGTACGGAAGCACCGTGCACCCGCATCGCATCGCCACGGGCCGCGGGAGCGCGCACGTGCTCGGCGGCGTGGGTCATGTGCCGCACCGGGAAGATCCGGCGCGCGTGCTGGCGTTGATCGTGCCGTTCCTGGCCGAGATCGACTAACGCGCAAGGCGTCGCAGATGACACATCAGAGCCATGTACTGCCAGGGAGGCGGCGCGTACATTGCACTCACTGGCTCCAACAAGAGCCTTCCCAACTCGGAGTGCAACATGTCGAACACCACCAATCTGCCGCAGTCGGACGATGCCGTGCAAGTGCTGGATGATGCGATGCTGGACATGACCACGGCGGGCGCGTCCGTCGTCGGTCAAGTCTGGGAAGGGGCGAAGGACTTCGCCTGGCTCTTCTGGACGAATTGGGTCTGAGGCCCTGCGGCGGCGCAAGCCGAGCCGTGACGAGCGCGGCAAAGAAAAAGGCGCCCCGAGGGGCGCCTTCCTCATGCCGAAGCCTGACGGCTTACTGGCCTTCGAGGAAGCTCTTCAACTTGTCCGCGCGGCTGGGGTGACGCAGCTTGCGCAGGGCCTTGGCTTCGATCTGGCGGATGCGTTCGCGGGTGACGTCGAACTGCTTGCCGACTTCTTCCAGCGTCTGGTCCGTGCTCATCTCGATGCCGAAGCGCATGCGCAGCACCTTGGCTTCACGCGGGGTGAGCGAATCCAGCACTTCCTTGACCACGTCGCGCATCGAGCCATGCAGGGCAGCATCCGAGGGCGCCAGGGTGGCCGTGTCCTCGATGAAATCGCCCAGGTGGCTGTCGTCGTCGTCGCCGATCGGCGTTTCCATGGAGATCGGCTCCTTGGCGATCTTCAGGATCTTGCGGATCTTGTCCTCGGGCATGTCCATCTTCTGCGCGAGGGTGGCGGGATCCGGCTCGACGCCCGTCTCCTGCAGGATCTGGCGATTGATGCGATTCATCTTGTTGATGGTCTCGATCATGTGCACCGGAATCCGGATGGTGCGCGCCTGGTCTGCGATGGAGCGGGTGATCGCCTGGCGAATCCACCACGTGGCGTACGTGGAGAACTTGTAGCCGCGACGGTATTCGAACTTGTCCACGGCCTTCATCAGGCCGATGTTGCCTTCCTGAATCAGATCCAGGAATTGCAGGCCACGGTTCGTGTACTTCTTGGCGATCGAGATCACCAGACGCAGGTTGGCCTCGGTCATCTCGCGCTTGGCCTTGCGGGCCTTGGCTTCGCCGGTGGCCATGCGCTTGTTGACGTCCTTCAGATCCTTCAGCGGCAGCACGACGCGCGTCTGCAGGTCGATGAGCTTCTGCTGGAGTTCCTGCACGGCCGGCACCTGGCGCGACAAGGTCTCGGAGTAGGCATGGCCACCCTCGACCTCGTCCAGCACCCACTGCAGGTTGGTTTCGTTGCCCGGGAACACGTGGATGAAGTGCGAGCGCGGCATGCCGGCCCGATTCACACACGCCTTCAGGACGTCGCGCTCGATCTTGCGGACTTCCTCGACCTGGCTGCGCAGCGTGTCGGCGAGCTTCTCGACCATCTTGGCCGTGAAGCGGATGCCCATCATCTCGACCAGGATCGACTCCTGAGCCTTGACGTACACGTCCGACTTGTAGCCTTCCTTCTCGTAGGCCTGGCGCATGCGCGCGAAGCTCTTGCCGACGATGTCGAACTTGCCCAGCGCCTTGACGCGCAGGTCTTCGAGCTGCTTGCTCGTCATGCCGCCGGCCGGGGCCTCGTCCTCGTCGTCCTCGTCGCTCGACGAACCGGCACCTGCGTACTCGGCGCCGTCTTCCGGATCGACCAGGCCGTCGACGACTTCGTCGATCTGGGCGTCACCGGCCTTCACGCGCTCGACGTGGGCCAGGATCTCGCTGATCGTGGTCGGGCAGGCGGAGATCGCCATGACCATGTGCTTCAGGCCATCCTCGATCCGCTTGGCGATCTCGATTTCGCCTTCGCGGGTGAGGAGTTCGACCGAACCCATTTCACGCATGTACATGCGGACCGGGTCGGTGGTGCGGCCGAAGTCCGAATCCACCGTCGACAGGGCCGCATCGGCCTCTTCTTCGGCGTCGTCGTCGCTGGAGGCCACAGGCGCGTTGTCGCTCATCAGCAGTGTGTCGGCATCAGGCGCTTGGTCGTAGACCGAGATGCCCATGTCGTTGAACGTGCTGATGATGCCGTCGATGGCTTCGGCGTCGACGAGATCGTCCGGCAGATGATCGTTGATCTCGCCGTACGTGAGGTAGCCGCGATCCTTGCCGAGCTTGATGAGCAGCTTCAGGCGATTGCGGCGCGCTTCGTATTCTTCGGGCGTGACAGGGCCACGCGCGATGAGATCCTTGGGATCCCCCTTGCCGCGCTTGCCACGGCCCTTGGGGATCTTGATGTCCGGCAGCGCCTCGACTTCGCCGTCGCCGTCCATCGAATCGTCGTAATCCGCATCCGGATTGCTCTTGGCCGGACGACCCGGGCGACGCGCGGAGGGCGTCACGATGAGGTCAGCAAGCTTTTCCTCGGCCTTCTTGCGCTCGGCAGCGGTGGCCGTGCGAACGGCACCCTTGGCGGCGCCACGACGGCTGGCGGCCTTGACCGGCGCGGTCTTGACTTCGGCTGCCGGCTCGGCGGCGGCCTTGGAAGCCTTGACCACCGTCTTGCGCACCGTCTTGGTGGCCGGCGCAGTCGCAGCCGGATCGCCAGTCTTGGTGGAAGGGGTAGTAGTTGCGGTCGTTTTCGCCATGGCTTTCGTCAACCCGTATGCCCCGACGAGCGGGGAAGGATGGAAGGAAATGCGTGTCCCGGGCGGCAGCGCGGCGCAGCGGGCCTGCGCACGGGACGAGATAGGAACTTGGCGGCGGGCAAATGGCCTGCGCACGCCAGCACGCGCATCGGGATAATGTCTATATGGAGGCGCACGAAGTGAGCATCAAGGCCTGCAGGTCGCATATGCGCTGTGTCGATGGGCTTCGCGCCAACGTGGGATGGTTTCACGTGCCGTGCCAAAGACGAATGCGCACTACTGCAGACGCCTTGCGCCACGGGATATTCCAATGCCTCGCGCCGAGAACCCATCATTTTATCGCCAAAAGTGCAGAATCTGCAAGCACCATTGTAGTTTCGACCGATGACGCGGCCTGGCGCTCGTAGGCGCGATTCGTGCTTTGGGTCCTGTCGAGCGGCCGGTCGGGGCCCTGTCGGGAGCGTGTGTGCGAGGCTTGTTGGTGCTGGCGGTCATCGCGGGGCTGATCTGGTTCGGTGTGCGTCAATCGGGCTGGACGGTGCCGCGCGAATGGAACCCCTGGGCACCGCTTGCGGTCACGGACCCGATCACCCCCGTCACGCGCTACAAGCTGCGCCAGCTGCGCGAGGATCGCCCCGCCTGCCTGGCCGCGTTGGGCACGGCACGCGAAGGCGCCCTGCGATTCGATGCGCTCGCCGACTACAGCCCGACGGCCGCCTGCCCGCTGGAGAACATCGTGCGCGTGCGTCGCGCCGGGGTGGACTTCAACGCCCCCTTCACGGCCAGTTGCCCGCTGGCACTGGCCTGGACGATGTTCGAGGAACACGGCCTGCAGGCGGCGGCCCAGGAGACGCTCGACAGCCGCGTGACCCGGGTCGAGCACGTGGGCTCGTTCGCCTGCCGAAACATCTATCACCGACAGAACGCCCGGCGCAGCGAACACGCCACGGCCGAGGCACTCGATGTCGTCGGCTTTCGTCTGGCCGACGGCCAGCGCGTGAGCGTGTTGCGCGACTGGGACAGCGAGGGCGGGACCGCGGCCGCCCGCTTCCTGCTCGCCGCGCGCGATGCGGCCTGCAAGCATTTCGGCAATACGCTCGGCCCGGAGTACAACGCCGCGCATGCGGATCACTTTCACTTCGGCATGCGGGGCTTCGGGCTGTGCAAGTGAGCACGCATTAGCGTACGTGGGGTGCCAGCACTGGCACTCGACGCATGTGATCATCGAGGCGAACGACTTGATCGCTGGTGTAAAGCTGCTGCTCACGAATGGAGCGCCACGACGACGCAACGTTATGCGCTGCCTCTTCCACCCAACCTTCCATCTTTGTCGGAGTAATCCCAAGCCGTTTTGCCAGCGAAGCAAAACGCCTCAAGTCAAAGTTTTCCCAGCGTTTACGACCTCCGAAATTCAAGGCGGGCTCGTCCGTTTCCTGATACTGGATTGTCGAGACCAGATCATAATTCGGCGACAGTTCTGCTGAGACCTGATCCGGGTAGATCACGCTCCAGTTCTTAAGATGCGCATCGCCGTTGCCAGACGCAGCCATGAATATCAAGCGCTTGACGACATCCGCGACCGCTGCCTCTCCACTAAGCGCAAACGCGAAGCTAGCGACAGTCTCGTAGTTCATGTTGTACTTCGCATGCGGGTACACGTCGAGCAACTGCGCAAAATCCTCCATGTGGACATGTTCGGAATCTCCCGTCCGATCAAACCGTAAAATAGCCAGAGCTGTGGATCCGCGCAATGGCATTTCAGTCATCGGAATGCGCGTTAGCTCGCCCATCGGGACAAGCCGGATCTGGGGCACTTGCAGCCCACTAGCCGCCGCCCAGGTCATCGTCGCGAACTCATTCTCGGGCACGTTCTCGAAACGCGCGTCTGGTAGTTTGACGATCCAGTTTCCTCCATGCTGATCCCGCCCGGGGATGGTAAGACCACGCTCTGTCCAGCGCGCAGAAAATTTCAATTGCACGCCAGCCAGGGAAAAATGCCAGGAGACGTCATCGCGACCATCAGAATCGTCATCTTCCCCACTGTCCTCAAGGGGAGCTGCGCCCTCCGCCGGAACTAACGTCACAGCCCCGGGAAGATCTGCGCGCAAATGCGCCAACATGCGGAACTCGTGAAGAAGAGAGTCCCCAGCCCTAGCAACCATGAATTCTCGGAGCGCCCCCTCTGGCAACAAATTAGCAAACCATGCAGGTAAACGAGCACGGCTAAAAAACTTGCCACGCGGATTATCCAGAAATGTCTGCCCAAGAATCGGGCGTGGATAAGCCTCGATATAGGACTGAAACAAAGAAAACTCCGCACCCCCTCTCGCGTTACCACGCAAGAGCCCGACGGGCACTCTGTGTACATCTACTCGATAGGCATCGGATACTCTCATGCCACATCAACCTCATCGTCGGTCACGATCAGAGAACGCAAACTCGCGCGATCCAACTCATCCCAGCGCGCTTTTGCCAAGAAGAAGGTTCTCAGCCTAGGAGCCAGCCATGCCATCCGGGCCTGCAAGAACCGGGCGTGGTCACCTTGCTTGAGTTCCCCTAACGCGCGAGCATCAATGCCGTGAGAAAGCAGAACTCGCTCATCCGCGCAGTCGAGAATCTGGCGACGGACGCCCCCTGCCGCATAAGGGTGGACCATCCTGTTGGCTACTGTATGAAAGATCGGCGATGCAGCCACCACGGCTTTCGAGACAATCGACGGGAGCACGACGCCACTGCCATCGGCATCAAGAATGTCATTGACCTGAACAAGCTCGCCTGTGCGCAAGTCACGTGGGCCAAGATCAAGGAGAGCGAGTGTCTGCAACTTGCTGGCTGCGAATCGAAAATTAAACGGGTCAACAATTTCAGGCGTATGGCCACGCCCCCCCTTCGATCTGCTCCAAGAGCCCGCGCACGGACGCGTGCTCATCCTGCGGCCTAATGCTCGCCAGCGCGGCGCGCGCAGACACAGTGTCTCCACGATGCAGTCCGTTCATAGCACCGCGCCATACCCACCTCGTCAACAGCTCCTTTGAACGCGGACTCGGTAGAGGGTGATACGAAAAAAATTTTGCCAACGTCACCATTGGCTTCTTGTAAGGCAACAAGTCGTAGTGAGGGATGCCCACAGACTCTCGCAGAAATCGGATGACGATTCCTGTGACCTCGGCTGCGCGCCCAAATGCCTCCCCAACCTGCGTAGGTGACATTCGCGACATATGTTCGCTTAGGCCCCTTCCAGAATCCACTCCCTCGAGAGCACTCATCACTAGGTGAAGTATCTTGGTATCCACTCGCCCGAAGTCATGCGGCAGGAGCGCGGTGGCGACATCTCGAATGGAGGACGGCACAGCAGCGCCGCGCTGTCCGTGGAGAGCTTCGAAAACCTCATCGACGTTCAGCGACTTTCCCGCTGTGTTCACACGTCCAAAGATCTCACGCAGAGTGCTCTCGCTGTCGGAGCGCACCAAGTAAGCCGGAACCTCATATTCTCGAATGCGCTTCCCCACCTGAAAAGCGCGTTCGCGACGAGCGGCATCAGGTTGGAACTCGAAAATCCACTGCATCAACCGCTCGGAGTCAAGAATGACAGTGAGAGGCAACCACCGAGCAGGATCATCCGCCCGGTCCTTCTGCCGCGGGGGAGGTAGCAACTTATTTTGATCGAGATCGAAGAAAAGTGCGAACGAATCGCCATCCTCTGAAGGGGCCGTGAGCACGCGAATGAGTGACACGATTCGCTGTTGACCATCTACAACCCAGAGTGCATCGGTACGACCCGCAGCACTAATTCGGACAGTCTGAAACACAAGCTCTTCCGCAGAAGCTTCACGCTCCCAGAGCAGGAGTGTTCCCACAGGATAGCCGCGATAGAGGCTATCCATGAGTTTGAGTGCGTCGTCCCGCTCCCATTTCAAGTCACGCTGAAAAGTGGGAATGCGTACGCGTCCTCGCCGCACCTCGGCAAGAAGATCTTCAATCTTAAACGCCTTAGCCTCTGGACGCCTAGCCAACGATGCTGGCCCCAGTTGACCATCGCTCTTGTCAGTACTCGCAGCCATGTTTGAACGCCGGAATCCCAATGCGACATAATGCCATGTTTGCCTACAATGCTGTTACTCAGCTACCGAGTAGCTAACACGCGGATGCGCTAGGGTGTGCTCATTCCGATTGTTTGGTTACATGAAGAGGGGCTGTCATAGTTTGGCTTAAACGATGGTGGTAACCAGTCTGATGAGCAGATCATGGTAACGCTCGCGTAATGAGCTACCCGCTCAGTCCGCGCTGGCCTCGGCGCGCGCGGCCGCGCGCAGCTGCGCGATCTCGCGATCGCATTCCAGGTAACGGGCCAATGCTTCCTTGTCGGCAGCCCGCTTGGCAAGCGCCGCCTGCTCAGCCTGCAGACGCGTGATCGCCACGCTGCGCAAGGTATCGCGCAATTCCGCCTGCGGCTCAGGCAACTCATCCACCAATAGCGTATCGGCCGCTGCGAGATTCAGGTCGTGCTCGAACTCCCCCGCGGCCTGCAGCACGGCGCCGGTGTGCCGCGCGCCGCTCTCGCGCACGATACGGATGAGCGCCAGCACCAGCGCGAACTCGCCCGCGGCCCGCAGGTGCACTTCGGCAGGTTCGTCGACGTGCTCGACAAGCTGCGGGTGCGCGATCAGCAGGCGCACCAGGCGTTGCGGCAGTGTGGGGACGGGACGACGCGAGCCCGGCGGGTCGCGCTCATCTTCCCAGTCGCGATCCCGGAAGCGGCCTTTGCCCTTGCCCTGCCAGCGATCGGACTTGCCGTTGCGCCCTCCCTGGCGAAACCCGGATTTGCCGCGATAGCCACCTCCCTGCCCCCCTCCGCCTTGGCCATAGCCGCCGTCGGCGCCGGGCGGGGGGCCTTCCATGTCGCCATAGCTGCCAGGAAAGCCATCGTCGGGCACGTAGCCGGTGTCATAGCCCTGATCGTCGAACCCCGGCGGCGGGCCGTCATCACGCGAGGCTGCGCCGGCCCGCGGCGCGTCACTGCGCGCGGCCGTGGCAGGCACCGTGGTCCCAGCGGCCGGCGCTGCGCCCGGCGGTTGGCGACGACCGGCATTCACGAGCGGGCCCGTGGGCTTGTCTTCCAGCGCCAGCAGGGGCGCGATCTCGTCCGGGGTCAGGCGAACGAGCGTGGCGAGCTCGCGCACCACCTGCAGGCGCAAGGCGCCCGCCGGCATCGCCTGCATGAGCGGTTGCGCATCGTGCAGGCAGCGCGCCCGGCCCTCCGGCTGCGCCAGGTCGTGCTGCGCAGCCCACTCATCCAGCATGAAGCGCGACAGGGAGGCCGCATCCTTCAGGGCTTGCCGGAACGCGGCCTCGCCCTCGGCGCGGATGTAGGAATCGGGATCGTGCTCACCGGGCAGGAAGAGAAAGCGGATGGCGATGTCGTCACGCAGCAGCGGCAGGCACGCCTGCAAGGCGCGCCAGGCCGCGCGCCGACCCGCCTTGTCCCCATCGAAGCTGAAGACGATGTTGTCGGTGACGCGCAGGAGCTTCTGCACGTGTTGCGCGGTGGTCGCCGTTCCCAGCGTGGCCACGGCATTGCCCACGCCCATCTGGGCGAGCGCCACCACGTCCATGTAGCCTTCGACCACGATCACCTGGCCCGCCGCGCGGATCGACTGACGCGCCTCCCAGAGCCCATAGAGCTCGGTCCCCTTGGAGAAGACCGGGGTCTCGGGCGAATTCAGGTACTTGGGCTCGCGCTTGCCGATCACCCGGCCACCGAAGCCGACGAGGTGACCACGCGCGTTGCGAATCGGGAACATCACCCGGTCGCGGAAGCGGTCGTAGCGCCGACCGTCGTCGGACTGGATGACGAGCCCGGACTCGACCAGCAGCGCGGAGAAGTCCGGCTTATCGTAATCCGGGAAGACGGCGGAAAGCCCGTGGCGATCCGCGGCGGCCCAGCCCAGGCCGTACTGCGCAGCGATCTGCCCCGTGAGCCCGCGGCCCTTCAGGTAGTCGATGGCGCCGCGCGCCGTGCGCAGGGCCTTGCGATAGTGATCGTTGGCGGTCTCCAGCACCTGGGTGTGCTGGTTCACTTCTTCTCGGCGGCGGGCTTCTTCAGCGCGTGCGGCACGGCCGCCCGGTCCGCGCGGCTCCTGGGGCACGGTCATGCCCACGGAGTCGGCCAGCTGGCGCACGGCTTCCGGGAAGCTTGCGCCCGTGTGCTCCATCACGAAGCGGATCGACGTGCCATGGGCGCCGCAGCCGAAGCAGTGATAGAACTGTTTGGTCGGGCTTACCGTGAACGACGGCGACTTCTCGTTGTGGAACGGGCACAGGCCCAGGAGATTCGCGCCCGCCTTGCGCAGCTGCACGTAACGACCGACGACGTCAGCGACGTCGACGCGCTCGAGCAGGCTCTGGATGAAGGAATCTGGGATCATGGGCGGATAGCGCCGGTGGGCAGTGCGCAGGCATTCTCGCACGCCCCTGGCCGCACGGGCGCCATGCCACGGCGGCGCGTCGATGCGCCGCCGGTACGACGGATCAGGCGCCCTTCAGGCGGGCGCCGAGCAGCTTAGAGACCTGGGACATGTCCGCACGGCCTGCCAGCTTGGGCTTGACGATGGCCATGGCCTTGCCCATGGCGGGTGCACCGGTCACGCCCTGCGCGGCCAGTTCGGCCACGGCCGCATCCACCACGGCCGTGATCTCGGCCTCGTCGGCCGCCTGCGGCAGGTATTCCTGCAGCACGGCAATCTCGGCGGCCTCCTCGGCAGCGGTCTCGGCGCGCCCAGCCTGCTCGTACGCGGCAATGGATTCGCGACGCTGCTTGACCTGCTTCTCGAGGATGGCGACGATCTGTGCATCGTCCAGCTCGATACGCTCGTCGACTTCACGCTGCTTGATGGCGGCCAGCATGAGGCGCAGGGTGCCCAGGCGGGCGGCATCCCGCGCGCGCATGGCGGATTTCATGTCTTCGGTCAGGCGGGTCTTGAGCTGGCTCATGGCAATCTCGAGAAAAAAGAAAAGGCGCGCGGGCGCAGGCGGATGCCGGACGTCGTCGAGGTTAGGCCCAGCGGCAAAAAGCCGCCAGGAAACCATGGCGGCTCGCGTCTGGAGCAACCCGGCGGCCAGCGCCGGGCATTCCAACCGATCAGTACATGCGGGGGGGCAGTTGCTGGCTGCGGATGCGCTTGTAGTGACGCTTCACGGCAGCAGCGGCCTTGCGCTTGCGCTCGGACGTGGGCTTCTCGTAGAACTCACGAGCGCGCAGTTCGGTCAAGAGACCAGTCTTTTCGATGGTGCGCTTGAAGCGGCGCAGGGCGGCTTCGAACGGTTCGTTTTCTTTCAGACGTACGACGGGCATGAGGATGCACCTTCCCAGTAATGTTTGAAGGGTTCACGGCCTGCACACCTCGACCCGGCCAGCGCGCCATGACTGCAGCAGCGGTGCCACGCATCCGGTTCCTCTTGGGATAAAGCCCCCCTGGAAACCTTCTGCCTGCACGCGAGCTCAGCGCCTAACCGCCGCCGCACGACCCATAGCCGCAAAGCCGGGGTGCCTCGACCAAATAGCCTTAGATGATAGCACGGATGTGAGATACTACAAGCCTTCCCCGCTGCGCCCGGCGCATGCCGCGACCGGCCCGGCGGCCTTCTCTACTTGCCTGCCCGGAACGCCATGTCGCAAACCCCGCCCTCCAATCAGTTCGACAAGAAAGCCCAGGCCTGGTCCGCGCGCTTTTCCGAGCCGGTGTCCGACCTGGTCAAACGCTATACCGCCTCGGTGGACTTCGACAAGCGCCTCGCGCGCTTCGATATCGAAGGCTCGCTGGCCCACGCCGACATGCTGCAATCGGTCGGCATTCTGTCCGATGCCGATCTCGCCGCGATCCGCGACGGCATGCAGAAGATCCTGACCGAGATCGACGCCGGCCGCTTCGAATGGCTGCTCGATCTCGAAGACGTGCACCTGAACATCGAGAAGCGCCTCGTCGAGCTCGTGGGTGATGCCGGCAAGCGCCTGCACACCGGCCGCTCGCGCAACGACCAGGTCGCCACCGACATCCGTCTGTGGCTGCGCGCCGAGATCGACGTCATCAGCGACCTGCTGCGCCAGCTGCGCCACGCGCTGGCCACGCTTGCCCGTGAGCATGCCGAGACCATCCTGCCGGGCTTCACCCACCTGCAGGTGGCCCAGCCCGTCACCTTCGGCCACCACCTGCTCGCCTACGTCGAAATGTTCGCGCGCGACGCCGAGCGCCTTGCCGATTGCCGCCGCCGCGTGAACCGCCTGCCGCTGGGCGCCGCCGCCCTGGCCGGCACGTCCTACCCGATCGATCGCGAGCGCGTGGCCGCCACGCTGGGCTTCGACGGCGTGTGCCGCAACTCGCTGGATGCTGTGTCCGACCGCGACTTCGCCATCGAGTTCTGCGCCACCGGCGCGCTCGTGATGACCCACATCTCGCGCCTGTCCGAGGAACTCATCCTGTGGATGAGCCCGCGCGTGGGCTTCATCGATCTCGCCGACCGCTTCTGCACCGGCAGCTCGATCATGCCGCAGAAGAAAAACCCGGACGTGCCCGAGCTCGCCCGCGGCAAGACGGGCCGCGTCAACGGTCACCTGATTGCCCTGCTCACGCTGATGAAGGGCCAACCGCTGGCCTACAACAAGGACAATCAGGAAGACAAGGAAGGCCTCTTCGACACGGCCGACACCGTACGCGACACCGTGCGCATCTTCGTCGACCTGATCGGCGGCATCCAGGTCAAGGCCGAGGCCATGCGCGCCGCGGCCCTGCAAGGTTTTGCCACTGCCACCGACCTCGCGGACTACCTCGTCAAGCGCGGCCTGCCCTTCCGTGACGCCCACGAAGTCGTCGCCCATGCCGTGCGCGACTGCTCGGACCGCGGCTGCGACCTGGCCGACCTGACGGTGGAAGAGCTGCGCGCCTTCCACCCGAGCATCGGCGAGGATGTTCACAGCGTGCTGACGCTGGAAGGCTCGGTGGCTGCCCGCAAGCACATCGGTGGCACCGCCCCCGAGCGCGTGCGCGCCGAGGCCGAGCGCGTGCTGGGCGAAACGCAGGGCTGATCGTCCGGGCTCGTGGTGTTGCCGGGGTCTGCGCCCGGCAACACCCTCTCAGCAGAACAGGACCTCGTCGCCGGCACGCAGGTCCAGATGACGGGCCTGCCCCGCGGCAAGTTCCACGACGTGGACAGCGCCGCGCTGCCAGCAGGCTCGCCCCGGGCCAAGCGCCGGGACGATGCGCAAGATCCGGCCTGCGGCCGAGACGAACACCACATCGATCGGATAGCGCATGCCCACGGTGTGAACGGCCTGGCAATTGTCGAACCACCAACCGGTGCCAGGTGCCGGTGGCGGGTGGCCGAGCAGCCCGCGCGAGCGGGCCCAGAACCCGCGAACAGCATGGCATGGCAGCGCATGCTGCTCGGTGCCACGGGGCGCCACCATTTTCGACAATAGTGCGAGCGTCCTCATCCGAACACCCCGATCAGCTTGATGACGATGGGAAAGCCCAGCACGATGAACGTGCAGGGAAAGATGCAGGTGACCAGCGGCAGGAGCATCTTCACGGGCGCCTGCATGGCGAGCTTCTCCGCCACCAGAAAACGCTCCGCGCGCCGCTGATCCGCCTGGGCGCGCAGGATTGGCGCGAGACTCATACCCAGCGACTCTGCCTGGATCATGGCCGTCACCCACAGGCGCACGGTGGGCACGCCGGTACGCTGGGCGAGTTGGCGCAGGGCCTCGGCCCGCGGCAGCCCCGTGCGGATGTCCGCCAACGTGTGCTGTAGCTCTTCCCGCATCGCGCGCTCCGCGCCCTTCTCGGCGGCCTGCTGCAAGGCCCCTTGCAGATTGAGCCCGCCTTCCACGCAGAGCGTGACCATGTCCAGCACGAAGGGCAAGGCGCGCGCGATGGCGCGCTGACGGCTGCGCGCCTGATCGCGCAGCCACAGCCGCGGCAAGGCCTGCCCGATGCCGGCGGCGGCCAGGGCCACGACCAGGGCAATCTGCACCTCGAGGCCCAGGCTCACGACGCCCAGCCCGCCCATCAGCGCCGCAGCGGCCAGCGCTGCCGCGCCCTGCATCCCCAGCACGTCGTTGGCTGGCAGCCGATGATGCCAGCCGGCCTGGCGCAACTGCGCCTCCAGACGATGGCGGGCCCGGCCGCTGAATCGGCGCCCTAAGGTATGACCGAAGACGGACCCTGCGGGAGCGAGCAGCCGCCACCACAGGGGCAGCGGCACGCCCACAGGCAACACCCCTGCCCGTGCCGGCAGATGCCGCCACCAGGCCAGGGCCAGCCAGACGAGCAAGCCCACGCTGACACCCGCGGCAGCGGCGATCACGCCAAGCATGGCCCGTGTCCTGTCGTGCGATGCGCGCCATGCGGCCAACCAAGGCCCTCGGACGTAACCGCACCCTGCCCGCACGGCATGCGCATGGGCCACATCGCGCGTCGTCGCCCGCTCATACGTCGATGCGGACGATGCGCCGCACCCACCAGAGCCCCAGCACCTCCAGACTGACGATGACCGCGAGCGTCATCCACCCGGCCAGCGTGCCCCAGAGCGCCGCCATGGCCTCGGGTTCGAGTCGGTCGAGCACCACGGCCAACAGAGGCGGCAAGGCACCGATCACCCAGGCCTGCAGACGCCCCTGAGCCGTCAGGCTACCGATGCGAGCCTGCATGTGCAGCCGATGGCGCACGAGCGCCGAGATCCGTTCGAGCGCCTCCGCGAGGTTGCCGCCCGTCTCTGTCGCGATGCGCAGCGCCGACACTGTGAGTGCCGTGGCTTCAGTGGGGACGCGCTGCGCCAGGCTGGCAAGCGCGGTGTCCAGCCCTACCCCCAGACGCTGCTCGCGCAGCATGAGCGCGAACTCCTGGGCGAGTGGCGCCGGCGCCTCGGTGACCAGATGCCGCAGTGCGCTGCTTACGCCGGCACCGGCGCGCAACCCTGAGGCCAGGGTCAGCAGCGCGTCCGGCAACTGGCTGTCGAAGTTCGCCAAGCGGCGCAGTCGCAGGTGGCGCAGCCCCCAGCGGGGCAGCACGATGCACAGTGCCATCACCCCGACGGCGAGCACGCCACTGCCGGCCAGCACCGCGACCAGCGCGCCGGCGAGGACACAGGCGATGACGTTGGCTATCCAGAGCTGGGCCGGATCAATGAAGAGGAAGAACTCACTCAACTGCACGCGCGCCGTTTCGGTGAAATGCCGGCGATAGCGCGCCAGCGCCGCCCGCGATGCCTCCAGGGCCAGCCAGGCCAGCACGCCCACGCTCAACGCCGCAGCCAGGACGACGATGAAGGTCATGCGAGATGCCTCGTGGGCGCTGGCACCGGCGTGCGTCCGAAGAACGGCGTGCTGTCACGCATGAGGCCGCGCGCCAGCCACGTCTCGAAGTGACGAGGCAACAGCCCTGCCCCGACGAAGGCGCCGCCCTCCCGGTCGTCCTCGAAGCGAAAGAGTTCCTGCAACTGGATGCGGCCGCTTTCGACGCCTGCGACTTCGACGATGCCCACGACGCGCCGCACGCCGGCCGTGTCGCGCGACTGCTGCACGATCACGTCCACGGCGGCGGCAATCTGCTCGCGTACCGCCGCGAGCGGCAGATCCATGCCTGCCATGAGCACCAGCGTCTCCAGCCGGGCGAGCGCGTCGCGCGGGGTGTTGGCATGCAGTGTCGTGAGCGAGCCCGCGTGGCCGGTGTTCATGGCCTGCAGCATGTCCAGCGCCTCCGCCCCCCGGCACTCGCCCACCACGATGCGATCCGGCCGCATGCGCAGCGCATTGCGCACCAGGTCCCGGATCGTGACGGCCCCTCGTCCTTCGACGTTGGCCGGGCGCGCCTCCAGGGCGACGCGGTGCGCGTGGTGCAGCCGCAGCTCGGCCGCGTCCTCGATGGTGACGATGCGCTCGCCCGCTGGCACGAAGTTCGACAGGATGTTCAGCAGTGTCGTCTTGCCTGATCCCGTTCCGCCGGAGACGACGATGTTGCGGCGCTCGCGCACGCACAGACCAAGGAAATCCACCATGGCCGCATCGAGCGCGCCGGCGCGCACCAGATCCTCGGCCTGCAATCGCCGCACGGGAAACTTGCGGATCGTGAGCGCAGCGCCGTGCAGCGCGATGGGCGGGATCACCGCGTTCACGCGTGAGCCATCTGGCAGGCGCGCGTCCACCATGGGCGCGCTCTCGTCGATGCGTCGGCCGAGCGGCGCGACGATGCGCTCGATCACGCCGATCACGGCGCGCTCGCTGCTGAAGCCCACCGGATGCCGTGCAAGCACGCCGCCCCGCTCGACGAACACCTCGTCGTGACGATTGACCATGATCTCGGAAATGTCGGCATCAGCCAGCAAGGCTTCGAGCGGGCCCAGCCCGACGGCTTCGTCCACGACCTCGCGGCGCAGGGCCTGGCGGTCCAGTCCGACGGGCATCTCATCCTGCGCGGCCGCAATGAGGCCCGCGAGCAGACCATCGGCCTCGGCACGCAAGGCCGCATCGCTCATGCTGGCCACGTCGCGCCGGCGCAGATCCATGGCTTCGAGCAGACGAACGTGCAGGCGACGGCGCCACTCCAGATGGGACGGGGAGGCGAGCCCGGCAGCATCGGCGGACGCGAGGGAGGGCTGGGCCGGCGCGGACCGTGTCGTCCCTGAGGACGGCAGGTGGTCGCCCGGTGTCGACAACGGACTGGGCTCACACAGCGCGAAGGACATGGGCGCCGACATGCCCAGCGCTCCTGGCATCGCGTCTGACGAGTCAGTGCCTTCCTTCGCAACGGCAGGGGCGGCGGACAGCGTCAGGAGGCTGGGTGTCGAGATGCGATTCGCGTCGGCAGCGAGTCTCGGCACCGTGTCAGCGGCGGGCTCGCCCGGCGCCCTGGCGAGGATCGCTTGTGCTGGCGCCGACGGGCTCGTCGCCTGCACAGAAGGCCCGTGCCAGCGGAACTGCAGCACGTGGCCGCCGATGAGTACCTCGTCACTCGGCTGCACATCGCCCTGGTGCACGATGCGCCGGCCGTTAAGCCAAGTACCGGCGAGCGAGCCCAGATCGTCCAGGCCGACGCCGCCTTCGTGCACGTAGACACGCGCATGCTGACGGGCGATGCGCCAGCCGCGCAGGCGCAGGCCACAACTCGCATCGCGGCCGATCGACAGCGGCGCCTGTGCGCGTTCGACGACGCGTTGGCCGTCATCGCGGGTCCAGGTGATCTCCAGCATCAAGGCGACTCCAGACGAAAGGGATCGATGGGTACGGCAGGGGCAAGGCTGCCACCCGGCGGGCCGAAGAGCCGGGTGGGCTCGCTGAAAGTGGCGTCAAGCACGGCGCGGCCTTCGCGCACGCGCTGCGCAAGGCCTGGGTCATCGGCGCCCACCAGCACAGGCGTCACGAAGATCGCGAGCTCAGTGTCGCGCTGCTGCACGCGCTGCGCGCGGAACAGCGCCCCCAGCAGCGGAATGCGCGACAGCCCGGGCACGGCATCCTCGTCAGTGACCTGCTCGCGTGACAGGAAGCCACTCAGCACAAGGGTCTGCCCTGAGCGCACGTTGAATTCCGTGGCCGTGCGACGCGTGCGCAGCGCGGGGCCGCTCGTCGTGGTGACGACCGGATCGACGGCGCTGACTTCGACTTCGATACGCGCGCGCACCGTACCGCTGCGGTCGATGCGCGGCGTCACATCGAGGCCGACGCCATAGGGCTTGAAGACCGTGGAGGAATTGCCGTTGGCATCCACCGTCGTGTAGGGCAGCTCGCCACCGGCGAGAAAGCTGGCCGTGGCGCCACTGCGCGCGAGCAACTGCGGCTGGGCCAGCAGCACGGCGTCACCACGTTGGGACAGGGCATGCAGCCGGGCGGAGAGAACCGCGTTCAAGCCCAGATAGCCCGCCGGACCGGCGGCGGGAAAGGCTGCCTGCGCGCCGGCAGCTCCCGGACGCTCGAGGAAGGCGCCCTTCGACCCGGCGTCCCAGACCCCCGCCGCGTTGATGCCACCGCTGCTGGTCGTGTCCCACCGTACGCCCAGATCCTGCATCTGCGAGCGCGGCAGTTCCACCACCTGCACGTCGAACAAGACCATGCGATCCCAGCCGATGGGCCCCGTGAGATCGATGACCTGGGGATAGCGGGCGACCAGATCCGAGAGCCGGACCTGGTCGGCATCGGACAGGCCATCCCCCTCGACGATGAGCTTGTCGCCCACGACCGTGCTGCGCACGCCGGGGATGCGATCGAGCACGGCAGCGAGCTCGGCCTGGATGCGGCGGGCTTCGCCAGGCACGACGTCCACGCGCAGCACGCGGCTGCTGCCGTCACGCGACCAGAGCACGAGCGAAGTGGCACCCACCCCCCGGGCAAACACGACGACCTCCCGCCCGTCGGCCGCCGCCGCGTGGAGCACATTGCCGTCGCCCACGGCGATCCGCGCCACGGCGGGCGCCGCGATGACGCGCGTCTCACCGGCGAACAGCTCCAGCGCCTCCGCGTGGGCGCTGGCCGTCGCGCCGGGCAGCGGTGCAGCCAGCGGATCGCGCGCGGGGGATGCCGCCGCCGTTGCCGAGACGCCGGGCCCCGTGGTCGGCGATGCCGGCAGCGCGGGCCTGAGCGACCGTGTCGGCGTGGGGGCGAATGCGGTTGGCGGCAATGCCCAGGCTGGCGTCGGCTCGGACAGTGGCGCCGCGGCACCAGGCGCCGTCGCGTCGCGTGGCGGCTCAGCCCACTGCGCCCAGCGCACATCTGTCTGCGCCTGGCCTCGGCCTGCGGGCAGACTCGCGAGCAACAGCGCCAGCGCGGCGCCGTACCGGGCACGGCGTCGCCGCCGCCCGCCGCAGCCCTGCGTGCGTGCCCGCCCAACATTCATGCCGACGCGTCTCACGGCAGCCCCCGATGCGCGGGCGCCGGGTTGCGCACGGCGCCGCTTGAGGCCGATGAGGTGGCCGGGCGTGCACTGCTCGCCGGCGGCTGGCGCGAGGCGGGTGGTGGCAGCACCGCGTCTTCAGGCCTGCCGTCCTGCGCCAGGAACTCGGCATGTTCGGCCCATGCCTGCGGCGCCGCGACGCGCTCGTGCAGCCCCGGGATGGCGAGCGGCCCGCGGTCGCCGAACACCACGGGTACTCCGGCTGCTGGTGCGCGCGTCGGCCGGTCCAGCCCCAGCAACCGCGCCAGATCCCCCGCCCGGCTCGGCGCGGCAGGCCCCGCATCGCCCGGATGCCGCAACATCGCCGCGATCGATCCCTGCTGGCGCGCGGCGACGAGACGCACGGCGTCCTCGGGCGCCGCATCCAGCGTCAGCGTGGCAAAGCCACGCTCCGTCGCATCCGCGAGACCGTCATGCTGCCGCCCTGTCGCGAGCACGCGGACGTTGGCGAGCAACGGTGCGGTCACACGGCGGCCTTCATGCTCGAACGACACGTACAGGTCGATCACGTCGCCGGGCTCGAGCATGCCCGAGAGCGAATTGATCTCGTCCACCGCGATGGTGACCGCGCGCCGTCCGGCGGCAAGCTGCGCCGAGAAGGGTTGCTGGCGCGCCGTGACGAGGTGACTCCACAACACGATCTCACCCCGTGGCAGGGCGCGACCGAGCCGCGCGCCTTCCGCGGCGGCGAAATCGACCGGGAGCACGGCATCCTGCGGAAACCAGGCGACGGGCACCTCGCGCACCGCGGCCGTGCGCGCATCGAGCACGGCGCCGGCGGCGAGATCCTCTGCGGCCACCACGGCCTCGCGCATGGGCTGGCGCGCG
>NZ_JADCNH010000060.1 GCF_018904615.1 Verticiella alkaliphila
TACCGGCTCCGGCGTCACCACGATCTACGTGCCGGGCGATGCGGCGGCCCTGGCGGCCGGCGCGGACGCCGTGGCCGCCGCCATCCAAGCCGAGGCTGCCGCGCGCGGTCTGCCGATCCAGATCGTGCGCAATGGCTCACGCGGGCTGCTCTGGCTGGAGCCCTTGGTGGAGGTGGTCACGCCATCGGGGCGTGTGGCCTACGGTCCGGTCACGGTCGAGGCGGTGCCGTCCCTCTTCGAGGCGGGCTGGCTGATGGGCGGCACGCATGCCCTGGCGCACGGCCCGACCGAATCCATCCCCTACCTCTCGCGGCAGCAGCGCCTGGTGTTCGCGCGCGTGGGCAGGATCGATCCGCGCTCGGCGCAGGCCTATGTGGATGCTGGCGGGCTCGCGGGCCTGAGGCGTGCCGTCAGCATCACGCCCGAGGCCATCGTGGCGGACGTGACGGCATCGGGCCTGCGCGGCCGGGGCGGTGCCGCCTTTCCGGCCGGCATCAAATGGCAGACGGTGCTCAAGGCCGAGGGCGTGAAGAAGATCATCGTGTGCAACGCCGACGAAGGCGATTCGGGCACCTTCTCGGATCGGCTCCTGATGGAGGGCGACCCGTTCGCGCTCATCGAAGGCATGGCCATCGCCGGGCTGGCGGTCGGCGCCACGCAAGGCTATGTCTATGTGCGCAGCGAGTATCCGCACGCTGTGATCGCGCTCGAGGCCGCGATCGCGGCCGCACAGGCGGAAGGCTGGGTCGGCGCGGATGTGCTGGGCAGTGGTCGGGCCTTTCACCTGGAAGTGCGGGTGGGGGCGGGCGCCTACATCTGCGGCGAGGAGACCTCGCTCCTGGAGAGCCTGGAAGGCAAGCGCGGCCAGGTGCGCGCCAAGCCACCGCTGCCGGCGCTGCGCGGCGCATTTGGCCTGCCCACGGTCGTCAATAACGTCATCACCCTCGCGAGCGTGCCGGACATCCTCGCCCGAGGGGCCGATGCCTACCGTGATCTTGGCGTGGGTCGTTCGCGTGGCACATTGCCATTCCAGCTGGCGGGCAATCTGCGTCACGGCGGGCTGGTGGAGGTGCCCTTCGGCATCACGCTGCGCGAGCTGCTGTACGACTTCGGGGGCGGCAGCGCGAGCGGGCGGCCGTTGCGTGCCGTACAGGTGGGCGGGCCGCTGGGCGCGTATCTGCCCGAAACCCAGTGGGATGTGCCGCTCGATTACGAAGCCTATGCCGGCATCTCCGCGATGGTGGGCCATGGCGGCATCGTGGCCTTCGACGACACGGTGGATCTGGCGGGGATGGCCCGCCACGCCATGGCCTTCTGTGCGGTGGAATCCTGTGGCAAGTGCACGCCGTGCCGCATCGGTTCCACGCGCGGCGTGGAGGTGATCGACCGCATCGCTGCGGGCGGCCCAGGGCACGGGGCGCAGGTGCAGTTGCTGCGCGATCTGTGCGACACCATGATGGCGGGCTCGCTGTGCGCGCTGGGCGGCATGACGCCGTACCCCGTGCTCTCGGCGCTCACGCACTTCCCGGAAGATTTCGGCATCGGCCGACGCGAGGCCGCCTGACGGCGCTGCCCTACGACAAGGAGACTCGTCATGCTCGAAACCGTCATTGCCCGACCCCGCGACCTCGGCACGCCCGCGCGCACGCATACCGAGACGGTGACGCTCACCATCGACGGCACAGCGGTCACCGTGCCGGTGGGCACGTCCGTCATGCGCGCCGCTGCCGAGGCCGGCATCAACATCCCCAAGCTGTGCGCGACGGACAGCCTGGAAGCCTTCGGCTCCTGTCGTCTGTGCCTGATCGAAGTCGAGGGCCGGCGTGGCTATCCCGCCTCGTGCACGACGCCCGCGGAAGCCGGCATGGTCGTGCGTACCGAAACCCCGACCCTGCATCGGCTGCGCCGCAACGTGATGGAGCTCTACATCTCCGATCACCCGCTGGATTGCCTCACCTGTCCGGCCAACGGCGACTGCGAGTTGCAGGACATGGCGGGGCAGGTCGGCCTGCGCGCCGTGCGCTACGGGCTGGACGGGGCGAACCACCTGGCCGAGGCCAAGGACGAGAGCAATCCGTATTTCACCTACGACCCGTCCAAGTGCATCGTGTGCAGCCGCTGCGTGCGGGCGTGTGAGGAGACGCAGGGCACGTTCGCCCTGACGATCACAGGGCGCGGGTTCGAATCCCGTGTCACGGCCGGGCAGTCCGACAGCTTCCTCGCGAGCGATTGCGTGTCGTGTGGCGCCTGTGTGCAGGCGTGCCCGACAGCGACGCTGCAGGAGAAGAACGTCATCGAGATGGGCCAGCCCGAGCACGCCGTCATCACCACGTGCGCCTACTGTGGCGTGGGCTGCGGCTTCCGGGCCGAGATGAAGGGCCAGGAAGTGATCCGCATGGTGCCGTGGAAGGATGGCAAGGCCAACCGTGGGCACGCCTGCGTGAAGGGGCGCTTCGCGTGGGGGTATGCCACGCACCAGGAGCGCGTGACCAAGCCGATGATCCGCGAGCGCATCACGGATCCGTGGCGCGAGGTATCGTGGCAGGAGGCGCTGGACTTCGCCGCGTCCTCCTTCAAGCGAATCCAGGCCGATCACGGCCGTGATGCGGTCGGCGGCATCACGTCCTCGCGCTGCACGAACGAAGAGACCTGGCTCGTGCAGAAGCTCGTGCGCGCGGCCTTTGGTACGAACAATGTGGACACCTGTGCGCGGGTATGCCATTCGCCCACGGGCTACGGCCTCAAGCAGACATTGGGCGAATCGGCCGGCACGCAGACCTTCGACTCCGTGATGCACACGGACGTGGTGATCCTGATCGGCGCCAATCCGAGCAGCGGCCACCCCGTGTTCGCCTCGCGCCTGAAGCGCCGGCTGCGCGAAGGCGCGCACCTCATCGTGATCGATCCGCGCCGCACGGAGTTGGTGAGCTCGCCCCACATCCGCGCGGATTATCACCTGCCTGCGCGGCCCGGTACGAACGTGGCCGTGCTGAATGCGCTGGCCCACGTCATCGTCACCGAAGGTCTGGTGGACGAAGCCTTCGTGGCTGCGCGTTGCGAAGACAAGGCGTTCGGGCAATGGCGGGATTTCGTGGCGTTGCCCGAGAACGCGCCCGAGGCGACGGCGGCCGTGACGGGCGTGCCGGCCGAGGCGCTGCGTGGGGCAGCGCGCCTCTTTGCCACCGGCGGCAACGGCGCCATCTACTACGGCCTGGGCGTGACCGAGCACAGCCAGGGCTCCACGGCGGTGATGGCGATCGCCAACCTTGCCATGGCCACCGGCAATGTCGGTCGCGAGGGCGTGGGCGTCAACCCGCTGCGCGGGCAGAACAACGTGCAGGGCTCGTGCGACATGGGCTCGTTCCCGCACGAGTTGCCCGGCTATCGGCACATTTCGGATTCGGTGACGCGCGCTCAGTTCGAGGCCGATTGGGGCGTGACGATCCAGCCTGAGCCCGGACTGCGCATCCCCAACATGTTCGAGGCCGCGCTGGCGGGCAGCTTCAAGGGCTTGTACTGCCAGGGCGAGGACATCGTGCAGTCCGACCCCAACACCCAGCACGTGGCCGCGGCGTTGTCGGCCATGGATTGCATCGTGGTGCAGGACCTCTTCCTGAACGAGACTGCGAAGTACGCGCACGTGTTCCTGCCGGGTAGCTCCTTTCTGGAAAAGGATGGCACATTCACCAATGCCGAGCGGCGCATCTCGCGCGTGCGCAAGGTGATGGAGCCGCGCAATGGCATGGCGGACTGGGAGGTGACCGTTGCCCTGTCCAATGCCCTGGGCTATCCGATGCACTACAGCCACCCGCGCGAGATCATGGCCGAGATCGCGCGGCTCACGCCCACGTTCGCTGGCGTCACCTATGAGAAGCTGGATCGGCTGGGCAGCGTGCAGTGGCCCTGCAACGACGCTGCCCCCGATGGCACACCCATCATGCATGTGGACGGCTTCGTCCGTGGCAAAGGCCGCTTTCTCATCACGCGCTACGTGCCCACCGAGGAGCGCAGCACGCGGCGCTTTCCGCTCTTGCTCACGACGGGCCGCATCCTCTCGCAATACAACGTGGGCGCGCAGACGCGCCGCACGCCCAATGTGCTCTGGCATAGCGAGGACGTGCTCGAAGTGCATCCGCAGGATGCCGAGGATCGGGGCATCGTCGCGGGCGACTGGGTGGGCGTGCAGAGCCGGGCAGGGCAGACGGTGCTGCGTGCCGTGGTGACGGATCGGGTGCAACCTGGCGTGGTCTACACCACCTTCCACTTCCCGGAATCGGGAGCCAACGTCGTCACCACGGACAATTCCGACTGGGCTACCAATTGCCCGGAGTACAAGGTGACGGCGGTGCAGCTGACGCGGGTGACCCAGCCCTCCGATTGGCAGCGTCGCTGGACGGCATTCACCGAGACGCAGCAGCAACTCATGCCCGCTGCGCAACCGGCCGTCGAGCCGGCGCTGACGGCCAAGTAGGAGAGCGATCATGGATGCCGCGAATCTGGTGCGCATGGCCAATGGCATCGGCGAGTTTTTCTCGGCGATGCCCGATCGTGAGGAAGGCCTGGATGGTATCGCCGATCATGTGCGCCGCTTTTGGGAGCCGCGCATGCGGCGGGCCTTGCTGACCTTCCTGGAGGCGCACCCGGATGGCTGTGCGGGCGATGTGTGCCTGTCGCCCATGGTGCGTGAGGCCATCTTGCGGCGGCGCGAGGCGTTGATGCCGGCGGCGTAGGCGTGATCTATTAGGCAATATTTTGCCTAATAGATGCAAGTTACCCCGTGGTAAATTTGGGCAAGCCCGAGTGATTGTGTCGGGTTTATAGGTTCCGCAGAACATATAAAGCCCATCATGTCCGAACAGAAGATCGCTTTCTACCGTCACCCCGCCGGTGGCTGGGGCGCGTTGAAGAGCGTCGCCAAGCAACTCATCAGCCACGACATCCCGCTGAAGGGTGCTCGAACCTTGCTCTCCGCGAACCAGCCGGATGGCTTCGACTGCCCCGGTTGCGCCTGGCCGGATCGCGAGCACGCCTCGACGTTCGAATTCTGCGAGAACGGCGTGAAGGCCGTGGCCGCCGAGGCCACCTCGCGCCGTGCAGGGCCGGCCCTCTTCGCCCAGTACACCGTGCGCGAACTGCTGGAACAATCGGACTACTTCCTGGAAGACCAGGGCCGGCTGACCGAGCCCATGGCGTATGACGCTGCGAGCGACCGCTATGTGCCGATCGGCTGGGACGACGCCTTTGCGCGCATTGCCAGCCACTTGCAGGCACTGGATTCGCCGGACGAGGCGGTGTTCTATACCTCGGGGCGCACCAGCAACGAAGCGGCCTTTCTGTACCAGCTCTTCGTACGGGCCTTCGGCACGAACAACTTCCCGGATTGCTCCAACATGTGCCACGAGCCTAGCGGCGTGGCCTTGAAGCAGAGCATCGGCGTGGGCAAGGGCACGGTCACGCTGGACGATTTCACGAAGGCCGACGCCATCTTCATCATCGGCCAGAACCCGGGCACCAACCACCCGCGCATGCTGGGCGAGCTGCGCGACGCCGCACGCCGCGGCGCGTCCATCGTGTCCTTCAACCCGTTGCGCGAGCGTGGCCTGGAAAAGTTCGCCAACCCGCAGAGCCCGCTGGAGATGTTGACGGGCGGCGGCACGCGAATCAGTTCGGATTACTTCCAGGTGCGCATCGGGGGCGATCTGGCCGCCATCAAGGGCATGATCCGCCACGTGCTGGAGACGGACGCGCAGGCGCGGGCCGAGGCGCGCGCGCCGGTGCTGGACGACGCCTTCATCGCAGAACACACCACCGGGTTTGCGGCCTTCGTGGCCGACGTCATGGCTGAGCCCTGGGAGACGCTGGTGGCCGAATCCGGCCTGTCCGAAGCGCAGATGCGCCGGGCCGGTCAGGTCTACCTGGAAGCCGACAGCGCCATCGTGTGCTGGGGCATGGGCGTGACCCAGCACAAACATTCAGTGGCCACGATCCAGATGATCGTCAATCTGCTGCTGTTGCGCGGCAATCTGGGGCGGCCCGGCGCCGGTGCCTGCCCGGTGCGTGGGCACAGCAACGTGCAGGGCGACCGCACGATGGGCATCTACGAGAAGCCGGCGCCCGCCTTCCTGGACCGGCTCGAGTCAGTCTTCGGCATCACGGCGCCGAGAGCCAACGGCTTTGACACCATCGGTGCCATCGAAGCCATGCGCGATGGTCGTGCCAGCGTCTTCTTCGGCATGGGTGGGAACTTCGCCATGGCGGCACCCGATACCGCGGCGACCTGGGCCGCGCTGCGCCAGTGTGCGCTCACCGTGCACGTGTCCACCAAGCTCAATCGCAGCCACCTGATCCACGGCCGCGAAGCCTTGATCCTGCCGTGCCTGGGCCGCACCGAGATCGACCAGCAGGCCACGGGCCCGCAGGGTGTGACGGTGGAGGATTCGATGAGCATGGTGCACCTGTCGGCCGGCATCAACCCGCCGGCCTCGCCGCACCTGCTGTCCGAGCCTGCCATCGTGGCCCGGCTCGCCGCTGCAACCCTGCCGGCGAGCCCCATTCCCTGGCTGTGGCTGATCGAGGACTACACGCGCATTCGTGAGTGCGTCGAGCAGGTGTTCGACGACTTCGCCGGCTTTACGCACAAGATCGATCACCCGGGCGGCTTTCGCTTGCGCAACACGGCGGGCGAGCGCGAGTGGGTGACGGCCTCGGGCAAGGCCGAGTTCCGCACGCATGCCGTGCCGCAGGACTTGCCCATCCACCGCGCGCGCCGCCGTCGCGATGGCCCCGTGTTCAATCTTGCCACCCTGCGTTCGCACGACCAGTACAACACCACGGTGTATGGCATGAACGATCGCTATCGCGGTGTGTACGGTCAGCGTCGGGTGGTGTTCGCCAATGCGGAGGACCTGGTCGAGGCCGGCCTGCGCGACGGCGGCTGGGTGGATCTGGTGAGTCTGGACGAGGCCGGCGTGGAGCGGCGCGCGGAAGGCTTCAAGCTGGTGAGCTACGCGATTCCGCGCGGCTGCCTGGCGAGCTACTACCCGGAGACGAACGGGCTCGTGCCCTTGTCCAGCTTTGCCGACGAGGCCCGCACGCCGACGTCCAAGTCGGTGCCCGTGCTCCTGGTGCCATGCCGCCAGAAGCGTGATCGCCAGGGCCAACCGGTGGCCGAGCCCGAGCATGCCGACGTCGCGTGAGATCGCAAACGCGCCGGCCGAGGTGGTCTTTCTGATCGCGCTGATCGCCGACGTCCCCACGCAGTGCGTGTCGCTGCCCTGGCTGGCCAAGCGACTCGACCTGCGGGCGAGCCAGGTCCTGCGTTTGCTGGCACCGCTGGGGCAGGCCGGGGCCGGTTGGCTGGACGTGGCGGTGCAGGACGATCAGTGGCAAATCGGTCTCACGCCTGCCGGACTGGCCCAGCTCGGTGCCCAACCTTCGACGGATTGACGCTTCATGACGCCTGGCCCCACCCATGTCGCACGCACGGTGCTGCCCATCCGGGACGGCGCGCCGCAGACCGAGCGCGAGGACATGCTGGCCGAGGAGGTTCCGGTCGCCCTGGAATACAACGGCATCAGCCACGCCACGGTGCTCGCCACGCCCGCCGATCTCGCGGACTTCGCGCGCGGCTTCTCGCTCACCGAAGGTATCGTGCGCAGCCCGGCCGACATCCGCGGCATCGAGGTGATCCCCCGGGCTGACGGCATCGTGGTGCAGCTCGAGATCGCTGCTGCCTGCGAGATGCAGTTGAAGGCCCGCCGCCGGGCGATGGCCGGGCGCACCGGCTGTGGCCTGTGCGGCGTGGAAACCCTGGACCAGGTGGTTCGCCCCGTGCCGCCTTTGGGGCCGCGCGGCGCAGTGTCGCTCGCGGCCATCCAGGCGGCCTTGGGGGACTTGCGGGCCGCCCAGCCCCTGCATCAGGTGACCGGGGCCACGCATGCCGCGGGCTGGGCCGATGCCCGTGGTTCGCTGCGCTGTGTGCGCGAAGACGTCGGCCGGCACAACGCGCTGGACAAACTCATCGGCGCAACGCTGAGTGAGCCGCGTGAGGGCGCGTTTGCCGTGGTGTCCAGCCGGGCGAGCTTCGAGATGGTGCAGAAGTGCGTGGCCGCCGGCATCGATACGCTGGTGGCCGTGTCTGCGCCCACGGCCCTGGCGGTGCGTCTGGCCGAGGAGGCCGGGCTGCTGCTGGTGGGATTCGCCCGGGGTGCCACGGCAAGCGTCTATGCGCATCGCGCGCGCCTGGACGCGTGACGGAGCTCAAAGGGCAAGCGGCCGGCGCGCCTGGCCGCGGCACTGTCTGAGCAACGACTAGCGCGCGTCCTTCGCGTGGCAGACGCCCGCGTGGCCCCGTGCGCTCAGCCGGGCGCGCCTGCTGCCGTCGCTTCGGTTCGGCTGCAGTTGGCCAGTGTCACGCCCGGCACGGCCTGGGGTCGGCGTCCTCCCGCTTCGATGGCCAGGGCCACGGCGTCGGCAAGGCGCGCCACGGCCTGCTGTTGCGCCTGAACGAGCGCAGGCACGCCCTCGCCGTCAGGCGCAAGTTCGACCACGCTGCGGCACAGCAGGGCCGCGCCGCGGTCCTGCCGGATGCGCCAGGTGGCATCCAGCACGGCCGGTCCTTGCGTCGGAAGCTCGAAGCGCTGCACGTCTGTCTGCACGCGCCACGTCGGCAGGCCGCTGGCCACGCCCACGCCGCCCACGTCCGGCACGCCGAGGCGGCGCGTCAGCGCGGCTGAGAAGGCGGCCTGCAGCTCGTCGGCCAGTGGCGCCGCCCAACGCTCACCGTAGAGCGGCGTCAGCGCGCCGCCGCCGGTGCGCAGCATGAGGTAGGGCTGATCCACCTGTGCCGGCAGGTTGATGGGCATCGTCTGCACGGCGAAGTCGCCCGTCGCGCTGGCCGCCGCGGGGCTGGGCGCGGCCAGCAGCGTATGGATGTTCGGCCGCGGTGGCGTGCCGCAGGCCGCCAGGACGAGCGGCAGGCAGACGAGAAGACAGCGAGTGGCGGCGGCCATGTCAGTTCCTTTCCATCAGGGTGGAGGTGGCCGGATCCTGGCCACGGCCACGGAGCAGCGATTGCGGGTTGGCCTGGAGGTAGTCGGCCAGCACGCGCAGGGAACGTGCCGCACGCGCGAGCTCCTGCATCGTGCGGTCCACGCCCAGGGGCAGCGAGCCGTCTTCGGCGACGAGCGCGCTCACGTCCGTGAGCGTGCGCGTGAGCTGACGCAGCGTGGCCTGGGCCTCGGGCGCTACCTGGGTGTCCAGTCGGCCGATGAGGCGCGTGGTGTTGGCCAGCGTGTTCTGCAGTTCCTTGGCGATCTGGTCCAGCGGCAGTTTCTCGAGCTTGGTGACGATGCTCACCACTTGCTGCTGGAGCTGATCGAGTTCGCCCGGCGTGGTCGGCACGGTGAGCGGATTGCCCGGCGGCAGCGTGGCGGGCTTGGCATCGGGGAAGAAGTCCAGCACCACATAGAGCTGGCCGGTGAGCAGGTTGCCGGTGCGCAGCTGTGCGCGCAGGCCGCGCTGCACCAGCGTGGCCAGGGCATCACGCTCGCTCTGCACACCCAGCGGGCTCGCGGCCAGGCGTTCGTAGACCTCGCCCAGGCGCAGCGGGAAGAGGTTGGCATCGACCAGGACGGCGAACTCCTGGGTCTTGGCGTCGTAGTCCATGGTGATGGCCGTGACTTCGCCCAGGCCCATGCCCTTGAACTCGATGGGCGCGCCCACGGCCAGGCCGCGCACCGATTGCGCAAAGCGCATGCGGATGGGCAGCGCCTCGCCATCGGGTTTGGCGGTGGCCGCCTGCTGATTGGCATGCAGCGTGAAGTGGGCGTCGGCGGCAGCGGGCGCCTGCGGTTCGGCGGCAGGCTCCATGCCGATGCCACCCAGGAGCAGCGAGACGACAGATTGCGTGCGCAGACGCAGGCCCTGTGCGCCGATGGCCACGTCCACGCCGCTCGCGTTCCAGAAGCGCGTGCCGCTCGTCACGTACTGGTCGTACGGCGCGTTCACGAAGATGTGCACGTTCACCCGCTGGCCGTCCTCGGCAAGGTCGTAGCCCACGACCTGACCGGCATTGATGCGGCGCAGGTAGATCGGCGAGCCGATCTCCAGCGAGCCGAGTTCTGCGGCATGCAGCGTGAAGCGCCGGCCCGGACGGTCTGCGGTGATCTCCGGCGGGCGTTCGAGCCCGACGAAGGCGTACTGGGTCGGCCGGTCGCGCGCAGGGGCGCCATCGGGCGTGTCCACGGCGATGTAGGCGCCGGAGATGAGCGTGCCCAGACCAGAGACGCCGCTCAGGGCGAGGCGCGGACGCACGACCCAGAAGCGGGTGCCTTCTCGCGCGATGTCAGCGGCGTTGCGACTGATGTCGGCCGTGACCTCCACGCCGCCCCAGTCCTGGCGCAGCCGGATGCCCGTGACGGTGCCGATCGACACGTCCTTGAAGCGGATCTCCGTGCGGCCCACCTGCAGACCGGTGGCGGCTTCGAATCCGATCGTGACGCTCGGCCCGGACTGGGTCCAGGTCCGGTAGACCAGGACCGCCCCCGCGATGGCGGCCACGATGGGCACGAGCCAGATGAGGGAGATCCGGCGCTTGCGTTGCACGATGCGCGGTGTGCCGCCCTCGGCAGGCAGGGTGTCGTCAGGCGACTCGGGTGGGCGGCTCATGCAAGGGGTTCCTGGACGGGGAGGGGCCGGGCGGCGCGGGGTGCAGCGCCGGAGGATGCCGAATTCGGGACGTCCCACGCGGCGCGCGGGTCGAAGCTCATGGCCGCGAGCATCGTCAGGACGACGACCAGGCCGAACGCGCCGGCTGCCGGTCCTGTACTGATCTGCATCAGGCCTGGAAAGTTCGCGAGTGCGCCGAGCAGCACCACGACATAGACGTCGAGCATCGACCATTGACCGATGAACTCGACGACGCGATAGAGGCGTGTGCGCTGGGGGCGGTTCGTCACCATGCCGCGCTGCACGCAGAGCAGGAGCACGACCAGGGCGAGGAGTTTGGTCATCGGCACGGCCACGCTCGCCACGAAGACGATCACGGCAAGATCCCAGGATCCGGCTTTCCAGAGATCGATGACCCCGCCGAGAATGGTGTGGTTGCTGCCGCCCAGAACGCCGCGAATCTCCATCACGGGCCAGACGTTGGCGGGAATGTAGAGCAGGGCTGCGGTGACGAGCAGCGCCCACGTGCGTGCGACGTGATCGGGTTTGCGCCAATGCACGACGGCGTCGCAGCGCGGACAATCCGTGTGGCCATGATCGGCCGTGGCCGGCACGGCATGGACGAGGCCGCAGACGTGGCACAGGGCCGTCCGCTCGCCCGCCCCGGCCGTGCGCGCACGCACGGGAGAGAGCCCGGCATCTTCGACCAGGCGCCACACCACGTGCGGCGACAGTCGCGAGAGCTGCGTGCCGAGCACCGAGAGGACGGCAAGCCCCACGAACCCGGCCTCCAGCTGCAGCCGCGCGAGACCGGCCAGCTTGACGAGCGACACGAGGACGCCAAGCAGCAACACCGGCACCATGCACCAGGGACGGACCAGACCGAGCAGGCGGGTGGCGAACCGGAATCCCGGCGCGAGCCGGCCGGCGGTCAAGGGCGCGAGCACCCAGAGCAGGAGGAGGATCTGCAATAGCGGCAGGCCCAGTGCCGTGAGCCCGGCCATGAGCGCCACGCCTTCGCGGCCCTGCTGCCAGGTCATGACGAGGGCCTCGAACAGCGTGGCCGAGCGAGTCTGCCCCTGCACCGCCAGGCTGGCGATCGGAAAGACATTGGCCACCATCAACACCAGCAGGCCGGCGAGCGCGAGGGCAAGCCAGGCGCCGGCATCCAGGCGCGACGCACGCCATAGATGGGTGTCGCAGCGGGCGCAGTTGGCCATCTCCCCCAGGCGCAGCGGGCGCCGGGAATAGACGGCCCCGCAGAGCTCGCAGCCGACGAGCGGGTGGCCGGCCGCGTGGGTGTGCCTGCCAGACATGGGCGCGGGTGGGGCGCTCGCGGCGCCCGGCGCGGCCGTCAGGCCTGACGGCGGAACGTCGCCAGCCATACGCCTGCGGCGATGAACAGACCACCGAAGATACGGTTCATCCAGCGGATGTGGTGCGGATTGCGCAGCAGCCGCAACACCTTGGCGGCCAGCGCCGTGTAGATGCCCATGGCGACCAGGTCGGTGAAGGCGAGCGTGGCCGCAATGGCCGCGTACTGGCCGGTGAGCGGATTGGCGGGATTGATGAACTGAGGCACGACGGCGAGCAGGAACACCGTGCCCTTGGGGTTGGTGATGTTCACCAGGAAGCCGCTCGTGACGAGGGCGCGCCGGCTGCCGTCATGCGGCGTGTCGTCGGCCTGCACGGGCGCGGCGTGCGAGCGCATCTGCCGCACGCCCAGATACACCAGATAGGCCACGCCCAGCCATTTCACGATCGCGAAACCGACCTCGGAGGCGGCGAGCAGGGCGCCCAGACCGGCGCCCACGATGATCACCTGGCAGACGATGCCGAGGATGAGCCCGGCAGTATTCCAGTAGCCACGGCGAAAGCCGTGGCGCAGGCCGGCCGACATGGCGGAGATGGCACCCGAGCCGGGCGAGAAGGAGATCGCCCAGGAGGCGACGAAGAAGGCAAGCCAGGTGCTGATCGACATGACGCGGTCCGAGGAATCCGGCGCGCGAGGTACGCGCGCCGATCGACCAGTTTACCTGTGTGTCGTGCGCTCGACGGTTACTTGCCGAGCAACACGCTGCTGCGACGGCCCGCGCCGTCGCGATGGCCGCTGCCGGCCGGGCGCGGACCCCGGCGCTGGCCGTTGCCAGCGCCGGCGTCGCGGCC
>NZ_JADCNH010000061.1 GCF_018904615.1 Verticiella alkaliphila
CCGGGGTCGCGGTGGCCAGGCAGCAGCGTGGCCATGCCGCCCGCCTCGCGGCCACCCCATCGCGTTCGGCTGGCCGGTGAGCGAGAACGGCCCGGCGCCCGGGCGGCCGATGTTCGCCGTGGCCAGATGCAGGTGGATCAGGGCGGCGTTCTTGTCCGTGCCGGCCGAGGACTGGTTCAGCCCCATCGTATAGAGCGAGAGCGCGGCGCCGGCTTCGCCGAACCAGCGGGCTGCCGTCTCGATGTCGGCTGCCGGCACGCCGCACAGATCTGCTGCCCGGGAGGGCGGGAATGCCGCAACGATCGCCTCGAGCGCCTCGAAGCCCTCGGTGTGCGCCCCGATGTAGTCACGCGCGACATGGCCGTCCCGAACGAGGACATGCAGCATGGCGTGAAAGAGCGCCACGTCCGTGCCCGGCAGGATCGGCAGATGCAGATCTGCAAGCGATGCCGTGTCCGTGCGGCGCGGGTCCACGACGATCACGCGCATGCCCGGTCGGGCTGCCTTGGCCGCCTCCAGCCGGCGAAAGAGAACGGGGTGGGCGAATGCCATGTTGGCGCCGGCGATCAGGACGCAGTCGGCGAGCGCCAGGTCTTCGTAGTTCGCGGGTGGTGCGTCTGCACCGAGCGTGAGCTTGTAGCCCGTGACTGCGCTCGACATGCACAGCCGCGAGTTGGTGTCGATATGGTTGGTGCCGACGAGGCCGCGCGCGAACTTGTTGAAGACGGCGTAGTCCTCAGTCAGCAATTGACCCGACAAATAGAAGCCGACAGCGCCGGGGCCATGGCGTTCGATGATCGCTGCCAGGCGATCAGCCACGAGGCGGGTTGCCTCGCCGAGCGGCATCGGCTGGTGCGCCGCGGTGCGCGAGGCGCGCGCGCTGGCTTGCAGCACGCGCGCCGCATCCCCGCGCACGGTCGCGCCCAGATTCAGGCCCTTGCTGCAGAGCCGCCCGTGGTTTGCGGGGTGGTCCGGGTCGCCCTCGACCTCAACCACCTCGCCATGCCGGGTATGGACCCGCACGCCGCAGCCCGTACCGCAGTAACAGCACACGGAGGCAACGACGGCAGCATCCGTCTCGGGAAGGGGCCGAATCGGAATCATGGCGTGACGCCCTCCTGGCCTGCGGTATCGCCAAACATGAGGTCCTCGCGTAGCGCGGGCAGCGCGAGCCCGCTGTCGATGAGCCGGCGATACCACGCGCCGTCGGCGGTATCGCCATACAGGCACGCACCCACGAGTCGATCATCGCGAATCACGAGCTTCTTGTAGAGGCCGCTTTGCGCGTCCGTCATGACGATGGTCTCGTCGTCGTCGCCGCCATCGAATTCGCCTGCCGAGAAGACGTCGATGCCGGTGACTTTGAGCGTGGCAGCGGTGAGGCTGCCGCGATAGCGGCCGATCCCGACACGAGCCAGATGATCTGCCGCCACGCGTGCCTGTTCCTGGGCCGGGGCGGCGAGGCCGTAGACCTGGCCACGGTGATTCACGCATTCGCCGATGGCGTAGATGCGCGGGTCGTACGTCTGTAAGGTGTCGGAGACCAGGATGCCGCGATCGACCTGCAATCCGGCGTCGCTGGCGAGGCGCGTGTTGGGCCGCACGCCCACGGCCATCACCACGAGCCGGGCCTCAACCTCGGTGCCATCCTGGAACCGAACCCCCGCCACCGCACCCTGGCCGTCGTCGAGCAGCGCATCGGTCTCGCGCCCCAGCAGCAGCGCGAGCCCACGCGCCTGGAGCTGCGTGCGCAAGAGTTCGGCCGCCTGCGCGTCGAGCTGACGATCCAGGAGTGTCTGACCGCGATGCACCACGCTCACCTGCATCCCGCGCATGGCCAAGCCCATGGCCGCCTCCAGCCCGAGCAGTCCGCCGCCGATCACGACGGCCGTGGCCGCGGCCTGGCTTGCCGCGACCAGGCGCTCCACGTCGCCCACGCTGCGAAAGGTCTGCACGCCGTCGAGATCATGGCCCGGCACCGTGAGGGTCACCGGCTCTCCCCCCGTGGCCAGCACCAGGCGGTCATACGGCGTGACTGAGCCGTCGTCGGCATGGACTTCCCGACGCACGCGATCGATGCGCGTGGCCGTGCAGCCCAGACGCAGGCGAATGCCCTGCTGCGCATACCAGGCCGACGGTTGCAGCACGATGTCGGCCAGATCCTGTTCGCCGGTAAGGACCGGCGAGAGCAGGACGCGGTTGTAGCCGGGCACGGGCTCGGCACCGAAGACGGTGATGGCGTAGAGATCCGGCACGCGCGCGACGAGCTCCTCGAGCACGCGCACGCCGGCCATACCGTTGCCGATCACGACGAGGCGGGGGCGGGAGGGGGCAGGCATGCGAGGTCTCAGGCGGGCACGAGTGCGGCCGGGTGGGTGTGGCGGCGGTGCAGGAAGTCGACCACCGCGGCGCGGCAGGCCTGGTAGACGGGGTCTTCGGACAGGCCCAGACGGCTGCGCGGACGCGCGAGCGGGACATCGAGGATCTCGCCGATGGTGGCGGCCGGGCCGTTCGAGAGCATGACCACGCGATCGGACAGCAGCACGGCCTCGTCCACGTCGTGGGTCACCATCAGCGTGGTGCAGCGCGTCTGCGCCACGATGCGCAGCAACTCGTCCTGCAGGTGGGCGCGTGTGAGCGCGTCCAGTGCGCCGAAGGGCTCGTCCATCAGGAGTACCTGAGGTTCCGTGGCGAGCGCGCGGGCGATGCCCACGCGCTGCTTCATGCCGCCCGATATCTCACGCGGCAGCTTGGCCTGGGCGTGCGTGAGGCCCACGAGGGCGAGGGCGGCCAGGACGCGCTCGCGACGTTGGTCGCGCGATTCGCGACTGGCAAAGACGCGGTCCACCGCGAGCAGCACGTTCTCGTAGCAGGTGAGCCAGGGCAGCAGCGAGTGGTTCTGGAACACCACGGCGCGATCCGGCCCGGGGCCCGTGATCTCGCGCTCGGCGCAGAGCAGGACGCCCTCGGTCGGGCGGGTAAGACCTGCCACGAGGTTGAGCAGCGTGGATTTGCCGCAACCGGAGTGACCGATGAGGCTGATGAACTCGCCGGGTTGCACTGTGAGGTGAATGTCGCGCAGGGCCACGAAGGGGCCGTTGCGGGTGTTGAACGTCTGGCCGACGTCCTCGATGCGCAGGGCAGCAGGCATGATCATTCCTCCGTGAAAGTGAAGCGACGGGCGATGCGCACGAGCGCCCACTCGAGCGCCAGGCCGACGATGCCGATGACGAAGATGGCGATGATGATGTGTTCGACCATGAGGTTGTTCCATTCGTCCCAGACCCAGAATCCGATGCCCGTGCCGCCGGTGAGCATCTCGGCCGCCACGATCACGAGCCAGGCCGTGCCGATGGACAGGCGAACGCCCGTGAGCACGTGCGGGAGCACGGCGGGCAGCAGGACCTTGGTGAAGACCTTCCACTCGGACAGATCGAGTACCCGTGCGACGTTCAGGTAATCCTGCGGCACGCGGGCCACGCCGGCGGCGGTGCTGACGATCATCGGCCAGATCGAACAGATGAAGATCGCCCAGATCGCGGCGGGGTCTGCGGACTTGAAGAGCAGCAGGCCCAGGGGCAGCCAGGCCAGCGGGGACACCGGGCGCAGCAGGGCGATGATGGGCGCAGCCATGGCGTGCAGCGCGGTGAAGCGGCCGATCAGAAAGCCGAGCGGTATCCCGACGATGGCGGCCAGCCCGAAGCCCTTGGCGACACGCTCGAGCGAGGCAAGGACGTTCCAGCCGATGCCGCGATCGTTCGGGCCGTTGTCGTAGAAGGGCTCGGCAAAGAGCTCGCGGGCGGCGGCCCACGTACGCGCGGGCGATGGAATGTCGGGGATCGCCAGCGCGATGGCCTGCCAGATCAGCAGGAAGATCGCGAAGCCCGCGGCCGGCCCGAGGACGGCGCGCAACGCGGTCTCGGCGTGGCCGCGCCAGGCCAGTCGCGAGGCCACGGGCCGGGCCGTGGAAGCCAGTGTGTTCATGTCCTATCTCCAGGGCGCAATGCGCCAGTACCTTCTCGATCAACACGGCGCGAGCGAGGATGCCGCGGTGCGTATGCCCTGCGTGCTGCTACACCTTGAGCGCGAAGCCGTCGGCGTATGCGGCCGGATCGCTGCCGTCCCAGCGCACGCCGTCCATGAGGGTCGTGGCGCGCATGTCGGATACGGGTGCCGCCACGCCGATGGCGCTGGCCGCCTGGCGATAGATGTCCAGGCGATTGATCTTGCGGGCCACGGCCAGGTAATCCGGGTGTTCACCCAGCAGTCCCCAGCGCTTGTGCTGGGTGAGGAACCACATGCCGTCGCTCAGATAGGGAACGTTCGCCGCGCCGTCGCCAAAGAACCGCATGGGATGCGCGTCCTGCCACTGCCGGCCGCGCCCGTCGTCGTACTTGCCCAGCATGCGATCGACGATGGCGTCGGCGCTGGTGTTGACATAGGCGCGCGCGGCGATGGTCTGTGCCGTCTTGCGCAGGTTGTCCTGGGAGGCGTCGATCCAGCGGCCAGCCTCCATCACGGCGGCCGTCACCGCACGCGCCGTGTTCGGATGACGATCGACGAAGGCGGCGGTCGAGCCCAGGACCTTCTCCGGGTGATCGACCCAGATGTCCTGGGTGGTGTTGGCGGTGAATCCGACCTTGTCCATGATGGCGCGGGCGTTCCAGGGCTCGCCGACGCAGAAGCCGTCCATGGCGCCCACGCGCATGTTGGCGACCATCTGGGGCGGCGGCACCGTGATGATCTTGGTGTCGCGCATCGGGTGCACGCCGTGGCTGGCGAGCCAGTAGTAGAGCCACATGGCATGGGTGCCCGTGGGAAATGTCTGGGCAAAGGTGTATTCACGCGGGTTGGCCTTCATGTGCGCGGCCAGGTCTTCGCCGCCCTTCACGCCCGCCTCGGCGAGCTTGCTGGACAGCGTGATCGCCTGTCCGTTCTGATTGAGCGACATCAGGATGGCCATGTCGGTGCGCGCGCCACCCACGCCCTGGTTCACCCCGTACATGAGGCCGTACAGCACGTGGGCGAAATCGAGTTCGCCGTTGACGAGCTTGTCGCGCACGCCTGCCCAGGACGCCTCCTTGGACAGCACGATCTTCACGCCATGCTTCTCGTCCAGGCCAAGGACGGATGCCATGACGACGGAGGCGCAGTCGGTGAGCGGGATGAAGCCGATGCGCACCTCCTTCTTCTCGGGCGCGTCGGAGCCTGCGGCCCACGCACCGGCTCGCACGAGCGGATCCAGCATGCCAAGTCCTCCCAAGGCGATCGCGGTCTTGCCCGTGGTGCTGAGCCACTGTCGCCGGGACGCGTCCGTCGGCAGGGTCGAAGCGGTCACCGGGTCCACAGGGTTGCGAGCATCCACGATCATTCTCCTGAAGCAAAAAAAACGTCCCGTGTCCCGAGCGCAGGGGATCGGGATCACGGAACGTCGTTGTTCCTGGGCTGCGAAGCAGCAATGACGACCGCCGTTGGCCGTCATGCCAGGTCATGCAAGGCTCGTGCCAATCCTGCGTCGCTCCCTTGCGCAGGCCGATGCGCTGCGGGCCGCCAGGCGTCACGATCCTCACCATGGTGCGGCGCTGCCTTGTCATGGTGCGGCAAGCACCGGCGTCGCTCTCGTCAGTGCACGCTTACGCGCCGGCAGCGCATGGCATGGATGCTGCATGACCTCTCAGCCGGTGGCAGACGCCGGGTGAAGGGACGCGATGCTCAAGGTAATGCTCATCAACGACGCTTCGGGCCGCGCGGCGAGCCTGCGCCGCACGCTCGAGGAGGCGGGCGTGCACGTGGTGGCCGAGTGCGGGCCGCTCCGCGATCTGGAGGCCGCTATTCTGAAAGCGGCACCCGACGTGGTGCTCATCGATGCGGACGCGCCGGCGCGCGACACGCTCGAGGGCGTCTGCGTGGCGAGCGCACGCACGGCACGTCCCGTCGTCATGTTCACGGACGCCGGCAGCCGCACGGCGATCCGCGACGCGCTGCAGGCGGGCGTGGCGGCCTACGTCGTGGGCGAGGTGCCGGCGTCGCGCATCCAGAGCTTGCTGGATGTGGCGATCGAGCGCTTTGGCGTGGAGCAGGCACGGCGCGAGGCGCTGTCGGAGGCGCAACAGCGCCTGGCCGAACGTCAGTGGGTGGAGAAGGCCAAGGGCCTCATGATGAAGATGCGCAACGTCAGCGAGGAGGAGGCCTATCGGCTGTTGCGCGAGCGCGCGATGCAGAGTCAGCGGCGCATTGGCGAGGTGGCCCGTGAGCTGGTGGACGTGGCGGGCTGGCTCAAGAGCTGAGGAGCATTGTCAGGTGCCACGGGAGGCCACGTCTCATCCGCCCGAATCCTGGTCGATCCAGACCCGCGTGCCCATGCCGTCCTGTGACAGCCGCATGTGGTACTCGTATCGCTCCGGGTGATAGAGCCCGACGAAGTACTGCACGGCTGTGCCGTCCTGCACGTAGCCGATGCGGGTGACCCGAAGCAGCGGTGTGCCCGGCGAGACCCCGAGCGCGCCCGCCGCGGTGGGGTCGGCCAATACGGCGCCGAGCACCTGGTCCGCCGACGTGACGGCATGGCCAGCCTTGGCGAGCGCCACGAGCATCGGCACTTCCTGCAGCGTGAAGCGTTCGACGGCGCTCGCCAGCCGGGCCGGCAGATAGACTTCGGAATACGACACTGGCTGGGCCTTGTGCTTGCGCACCCGCAGCACACGCAGCACGGGGGTGTCGACCGCCACCCCCAGGGCACTGGCCGCGGCTGCGGGCGCGGGCGTCACCGTGCGCTCGAGCACGTTCACGCGGGTGCGCAGGCTCATGCTCACGATGTTGTCAAGCAAGCCGCCGCGTCGCAGCGGTGTGGGCGTGGACACCGCCGCATCCGGGGCGGGCAGTGTGCCCTTGCCGCGCAATCGCACCACCAGGCCTTCTTCAGCCAGACGTGCCAGCGCGGAGCGCACGGTGACGCGCGCCACGCCGAACTCCTGCGCCAGCAGGCGTTCCCCGGGCAGGGGCAGGCCCGCGGGATACACGCCGCGGGCAAGACGTTCGCGCAGGATCAGCCGCAGCTGGTGGAATCGCGGCAGGACGGGATCGAGGGACATGGCCACAGCGTGCTTCGGGCGTCCCGGCAGCGTGCCGGGACATCCCCTCACTGTACCGTGGTGCCGGAGGCTTCGATGATGCGCGCCCAATGCGCGATGTCGTCACGGATGAAGGCGGCGAACTCGGCCGGCGGCATCGGGTTGGCGGTGGCTGCCTCGTGCTGCATGCGCTTCTGGTAGGCCGGGTCGTCGATCGCTGCCTTGATGGCCGTGTACAGCGTGTCCGTCGTCTCGGCCGGCATGCCGGCCGGGCCGAAGAGGCCAAACCACGCCGTGGATTCGAAGCCGGGCACTGTCGCGGCGATGGCGGGCACCCCCGAGAACTGCGGCAGCGGCTCGCGGCTGGTGACGCCCAGGAAGTCGATGAGTTCGCCACTGCGGTGCGGCAGCACGTTCACCGTGCTGGCGAACATGAGATCCACCGTGCCGGCCATCACATCCTGCAAGGCTGGGCCGGTGCCCCGGTAGGGCACGTTGAGGATGTCGGTGCCGGTGGCCGTCTTGAACTGCTCGCTCGCCAGATGCAGGGACGAGCCCTGGGCGCCGATGGCAAAGCTCAGCTTGCCGGGATTGGCCTTGGCGTACTCGATCAGGCCAGCCACGTCCTTGAAGGGCAGCCCGCGTCGGGCGATGAGCACGCTTGGCACGCGCGCCACCTGGGTGATCGGCGTGAAATCCGCCACCGGATCGAAATCCAGGTTCTTGTAGAGCGTGGCATTGATGGTGTGCCCGGTGAAGCTCATCAGCAGGGTGCTGCCGTCCGGCGCAGCCTTGGCCACATAGGAGGCGGCGATATTGCCGCCGGCGCCCGAGCGGTTCTCCACGACCACGGTGCGGTTGAGCGACTTGTTGAGCGACTGGGCGATCACCCGGGCCAGCGTGTCGGTGGTCCCACCCGCAGGGCTGCCCACGACGATGGTGATGGGGCCCTGCTGGGCCAGGGCGGGCATGCTCGGGGCAAGCACCGCACAGGCAGCCACGGCAGCTGCCTTCAGGACGAATCGGCGGTCAAAGGACATGATGTCTCCGTTGTCGTGTCAATTTATTGCCCTCACTCTAGGTGCGGGACGCTCGCCTGACAATGGAACCAACTGGTCCTATGCAGAGGACCGCCTGATCCGCCTCAGTCCTGGAACGGCAGACCGACGTAGTTCTCCGCCAGCGACGTGGCCGCTGCCGTGGAACCTACGAGGTAGGCGAGCTCGGCCTCCTGGATCTTCTGGCCGAATTCGCCCGTGTCCGGGAAGCGGTGCATGAGCGAGGTCATCCACCACGAGAAGCGCTCGGCCTTCCAGATGCGCGAGAGGCAGCGTTCGGAATAGTGCTCGAGCGCGACCTGATTGCCGCGGTAGTGGTCGACCATGGCCTGCCAGAGGAAACGCACGTCCGAGGCGGCCAGGTTCAGGCCCTTGGCGCCCGTCGGCGGCACGATGTGCGCCGCGTCGCCGGCCAGAAAGAGCGTGCCGAAGCGCAGCGGCTCGGCCACGAAGCTGCGCAGGGGCGCGATGCTCTTCTCGATGGACGGGCCGGTGATCAGATTCGCCGCGGCCTCCTCGTCCAGGCGCAGGCGCAACTCGGCCCAGAACGCCTCGTCGCTCCAGTTCTCGGCCTTGTCGTCGAGCGAGCACTGGACGTAGTATCGGCTGCGCGTGGGCGAGCGCTGGCTGCACAGAGCGAAGCCGCGCTCGTGGTTGCAGTAGATGAGTTCGTGCGAGACGGGAGGCGTATCGGACAGGATGCCGAGCCAGCCAAACGGGTAGACGCGCTCGTAGGTGCGCAGGGCGTCCTGCGGCACGCTCGCGCGGCACACGCCGTGAAAGCCGTCGCAGCCCGCGATGAAGTCGCATTGCACTTCGTGGGTCACGCCGTCCTGCTCGTAGCGCACTTTGGGATGGGCGCCGTCGAAGTCGTGCACGCTCACGTTGTGGGCTTCGTACACCGTGGTGAGGCCTTCGGCTTCGCGGGCGTCCATGAGGTCGCGCGTGACTTCGGTCTGGCCGTAGATCATCACGGTCTTGTTCACGAGCTTCTTGAAGTCGATGCGATGGCGCTCACCCTTGAAGCAGAGCTCCGTGCCGTCGTGCACCAGGCCTTCGGCGTGCATGCGCTGACCGACGCCGGCCTCGTCCATCAGATCGACCGTACCCTGTTCGAGCACGCCGGCGCGAATGCGGCCGAGGACATATTCCTTGCTGCGTTGTTCGATGATGACGTTGCTGATGCCGGCCTTGTAGAGCAGCTGGCCGAGCAAGAGGCCGGCGGGGCCCGAGCCGATGATGGCGACCTGAACGCGCATGGGAGTCTCCTCGTATCGTTGGATGTTGCGAGCAGTCTAGGCCCGCGCAGCGCCTGCGCCAATGGACAGATCCGACAACAAACAGGACAATCCGAACATCCCCTTTGCTTCGCCTCGGTCACGTCATGCATCCGGTGCCCACCTACGCCTTGTACGGCGAGCAGCCAGCCAGGGTGTTGCCTGAGCCGCTGCACTGCGAATCGATTCCGTCGCGCAGCCGACTGCACGGCTGGGAGATTCGCGAGCATCGCCATCCTCACTTCTTGCAGATTCTGTACATCGCCGCGGGCAGTGGGCGGGCACGCATGGCGACGGCCGAGGTGACACTTCAGGCGCCGTGCATCCTGGTCGTGCCAGCGGGCGTGGCGCATGGCTTTCAGTTCTCGGAGGACATCGACGGGTTCGTCTTCACGGCCGTGCAGGCGAGCGTGCCGCCGGGGGTGCTGGCGGCGTTCGTCGAGCCTGTCTTTCACGACCTGGCCCACGCGGGCGCGCCACGCGAGGACGTCGCGCACGCCGTGCACATGCTCATGAGCGCGTGGGGGGCGCCGCCACAGCCGTGGCGGCAGGCAGCCTTGCTCGCGGGCCTGACCCTGGTGCTCGTGCAACTCGCCGCGGCCCGTGCACGGGCGCATGTCCAGGCTGTGATAACGACGACGCGAGCGCACCACCACGCCGAACGCTTTCGCATCCTGGTGGAACGCCACTTCCGGGAGCACCGGAGCATCGACGACTACGCGGGGCGGTTGGGCATCACGCCCACCCAGCTCAACCGGGTCTGCCGCGAGGTGCTGGGTCATTCCGCGCTGACGGTGATCCAGCGCCGCCTGCTCGCCGAGGCCGAGCGCGAGCTCGCATTCACCACTTTGAGCGTCAAGGAGGTGGCACTGACGCTGGGCTTTGCCGATGCAGCTTACTTCAGCCGTTTCTTCGTGCGGCACGCCGGGCAGACGCCAACGGCGTATCGGCGGGCGGCGCGGCAGAGCCTGAGTGAACAGGCCCCGCCAGCGCAGGGGTGACGCCCCAACGGCGCGCACCCTGAGGAAGGCTGCCTGCGCACGCAAGGCAGCCGGTCATCACAGATCGAAGAACACCGTTTCCCGATCGCCCTGCATGTGGATGTCGAACGTGTAGGCGATACGGCCTTCGCGCGCTTCGCGGCGGGCGATGAGGGTGTCGCGGCGCTCGGCGGGCACGCTGGCGAGCACGGCATCCTTGGCGTTGGCCGCGGCCTCGTCCTCGAAATAGATGCGCGTGAAGGCGTGCAGGAGCATGCCGCGCATCGTGACGATGACGTTCACGTACGGCGCTTCGTCCGGACCACAGGCGCCGGGCTTGACGGTCTGGAAGCTGAAGCGGTTGGCGAGGTCCGTGCCCGTGCCGCAGCGGCCGAAGCCGGTGAAGCCGGTGCGCTCGACGTCCTGCAGCGTGTCGACGAACTTGCCGTCGGCGTCCGCATGGGCGATCTCGATCATCGCGTCACCGACCGGATTGCCGGCGCCATCGAACACGCGGCCACGGATCTCGATCAGCGTGCCGGGCGTGTCGTCGCGCACGAGCACCGGGCGGAAGGCGCTGCGAAAGTTGTACAGATATTGCTCGGGGGTGAGACCGTAGGCGAAGTACGGACCGACGGTCTGTGAAGGTGTCTGGCCGAGTTTCATGGATCACTGCTCCATCGGAGTCTGTTGGGGGCCGCGCAGCACGATGTCGAAGACGTAGCCCAGCGCGATGTCAGCGCGGGTGACGTCCAGCGAGAACTTCGCGACGAGGCGCTCACGTGCCTTCTCGGGCGTGCCCTGGTAGATCGGGTCCAGCGCGAGCAGCGGATCGCCGGGGAAGTACATCTGCGTGACGAGACGGCTGGCGAAGGACTGGCCGAAGAGCGACAGGTGGATGTGGTTCGGACGCCAGGCGTTGGTGTGATTGCCCCACGGGTAGGCGCCCGGCTTGATGGACACGAAGGTGTAGCGGCCTTCGTTGTCCGTCATGCAGCGGCCGGCGCCCAGGAAGTTCGGATCGAGCGGGGCATCGTGCTGGTCGACCTTGTGCACGTAGCGCCCGGCGGCGTTGGCCTGCCAGATCTCGACGAGGGTGTTGCGCACGGGGCGGCCATCTTCGTCCGTGACGCGGCCGGTGACCACGATGCGCTCGCCGATCGGCTCGCCGTTCTGGCGGGCGTTGCGGGTGAGATCGTGATCGAGCTCGCCCACGATCTCGTGGCCGTAGACGGGCGCGAGCAGATCCTTCAACGCCGGCTTGAGCGGCACGAGCGGCTTGGTCGGACCGCGCAGCAGCGTCGACTTGTAGGGCTGACAGAGGTAGTCGGAGTGACTGGACCAGTCGCGCGGACTGAGCAGCGGCGTGTCGCTCATGGAAGTCTCCTTGGAAATGAGCCGCCACTTTACACATTACTTCCGGTTAATTAAATTGAAGAATCGTGTGGAGTTAATTGAGCTCTGGTTATGGAATTGACGTCGTTGGCGCGCGGCAGCCTGGTGGATCCGGCCCTGGTCAAGCCGGGCGGCCGGTTGCGACTGCGCCACCTGCAGTGCTTCATGGCGGTGGCCCGCCTCGGCCGCTTGCGCCATGCCGCGCAGGCGCTCGCGATCACGCAGCCTGCCGTCACCAAGACCTTGAACGAGCTCGAGGACATTCTGGGTGTGCGGCTGGTGGTGCGCGAGCGGCGCGGTGTGACGCTCACCACCCACGGTCAGGCCTTCCAGCCCCACGCGGCCGCCTGCATCGAGGCGCTCGATCGCGCGCTGGCAAGCGTCGGCCAGGTGAGCGCGGCGGCGGCGCCGTTGCGCATCGGCGCCTTGCCCACGGTGGCGGCAGCCGTGCTCGCCCCGGCGCTGCGCGAGGTGCGACGCAGCCACCCTGACTCGCTCGCGCAAGTGATGACCAGCAACAACGCGGCCTTGCTCGACGCCCTGCGTCGTCAGGAACTGGACGTGGTGGTGGGCCGTCTGTCGGATCCCGCCGACATGGGCGGCCTGAATTTCGAGTATCTGTACGCCGAGCCGCTGGCTGCGGTGGCCCGTCCGGGCCACGGCCTGGCCGGCGGCCGGCCGCTCGCCGTGGCGGACCTGGCCGGCGTCGCGCTGGTGCTGCCACCGCCGGGCACTTTGTTGCGCCACGCCGCCGACGGGCTGCTAACGGCTGCCGGCGTGACGCGGCCTCTCGTGGCGCTGCAGACCTTGTCCGTGTCGCTCGCGCGCGCCTTGGTCGCGAGCGGCGACGAGGTCTGGCTCACGGCGCCCGGCGCGGTCGACGGCGACATCGGCGGCCGGCCTGCTTGTGCGCCTG
>NZ_JADCNH010000062.1 GCF_018904615.1 Verticiella alkaliphila
ACCTGTGCAATGAACTCGCCAAGAGCATCCGCCTGCGCGGTGACCGCCTTGGTCGATCCGGAAAGTGCGGCCGGCGTCACGGCGCCGGCCGGACGCTATGTGCTGCAGGTGGGCGCGTTTCGCGTGCTCGAAGATGCCGAAGCCCTGAAGGCGCGTCTGGCCTTCCTGGGCTTTGACGTGCGACTGCAGCAAGCCCAGGTGAATGGCGTGCTCGTCAATCGTGTCCAGGTGGGGCCCTATGCCAAGCTGGACGATATGAACCGCGCCCGCGCGCGCCTCGCCGAGAACAAGGTCGAGGCGACGGTCGTGCGTCAGTAATCGTGATCGGAACCGCCGGCAGGATCGCGGGTCTGAGTGTGAACGTCGGCGCATGGTGCGTCGACCCTCTGGCGGGAGCGTGGCTCTCGCGACTGAAACAGGAAGCGTTTCCATGTTGAATCGTGCTTTTCGCCGCCGGATCCTGGCGGGCCTGGGTGCTCTGGCAGCCTCGATGGTCGTAGGCGTGGCCGGTGCCGCGCAGGAGCAGCCTGGCGCGCAGGGTTTCGTGAACGTCGATCCCCCGCAGGCCACCGCCGCGGGCGGCAAGATCGAGGTGCTCGAATTCTTCCAGTATGGTTGCCCGCACTGCCGCGCCATGGAGCCCCTCACCAAGACGTGGCATGGCAAGCAGAAGGACGACATCGCGCTGCAACGCGTGCCGGTGGCCTTCAACGCCGCCATGGAGCCGTGGCAGCGTCTGTACTACACCCTGGAAAGCCTGGACCGCCTCGATCTGCAGCAGGCCGTGTTCAATGCGGTGCAAGTCGATCGCAATCCGCTGAACAACCGCGCCCGCGTCATCGAATGGCTCGGCAAGCAGGGCTTGGACGAAGGCAAGGTCGGCGCGATGTACGACTCGTTCGGCATCGTCTCCAAGGTGAACCGCGCCAACCAGCTCATCAAAGCCTACAACCTGCAGAGCGTGCCGACGATCGTAGTGGATGGTCGCTACATGACGTCGCCGGCACTCGCCAACGGCTACCAGCAATCGCTGGACAAGACCGACGAGCTCGTCGCCAAGGTGCGCGCCGCCCGCTGACCGACCCCTCGCCGCCGCTGACTCGCATCGGAGACTTCATGCACGTCTTCATCACCGGGGCGAGCAGCGGCATCGGCCGCGCGCTGGCCCAGCGCTATGCCAGCCAGGGCGCCACACTCGGGCTGGTGGCCCGGCGTGAGGAGAGCCTGAACCAACTGGCTTCTGGCCTGCCAGGCCAGCACCATGTCTACGCGCTGGACGTGCGGGACCGCCCGGCCCTGCACGCCGCGGCACAGGATTTCATTGCCGCCGCGAACGGTCGGGTGGACGTCGTCGTCGCCAACGCCGGCATCAGCCAGGGCACGCTCACCGACCAGCCCGAGGATTTCGCGGCATTCCAGGCCATCTTCGACACCAACGTGCTGGCCATGGTGGCCACGTTCGAGCCTTTCGTCGCGCCGATGCGCGCCGTGGGGCAGGGCGCGCTCGTCGGCATTGCCAGCGTGGCGGGCATCCGGGGGCTGCCCGGGGCCGCCGGCTATTGCGCTTCCAAGGCCGCGGCCATCAGCTATTGCGAGAGTCTGCGCAATGAGCTCGCAGGCGATGGCATTCGCGTCGTGTCGCTCCTGCCAGGCTACATCCGCACGCCGATGACCGATGGCAATCCCTTCCCGATGCCGTTCCTCATGAGCCCGCACCGTTTCGCCCGCAAGGCGGTGAACGCCATCGCGGCCGGGCGGCGTCAGGCCGTGATCCCCTGGCAGATGGCGATCGCGGCGCGACTGCTGCGCATCGTGCCGGTGCCCCTCTTCGACCTCTTCGCGCGACGGGCGCCCCGCAAGCCGCGCGGTGCGCCCACCGACGGGCTGCCGTGACACTATCCACCCCGCGGTCCGGATGCGATAATGAGATGTTTCCTCAATTCATCCCATTCCGTGGCCGGGCCGTGTTCGAGCGCTATTACCGCGACCTGCTGAACTTCTGCCTCCGGTTCTCCGGCAACGCGGATGCGGCGCTGGATACGGTCCAGGAAACCTACGCGCGTGCCCTGGGCGCGCGCCGTGAGGGCGAAGCCGTCACCGCGCCACGGGCGTTGCTCTACCGCATCGCCCGCAACGTCATGATCGATCAGCATCGCCGGGACACGATTCGTGCTGTCGATGAGGACGGCGTGGACGCACAGGCGGAGCGGCTGGCCGCGCCGGCCGCGAGCGAGCCCGAGTCCCTGGCCATGTCAGCGCAGGCGGTGGACGATCTCATCGGTGCCATCCAGGCGTTGCCTCCCCGCTGTCGGGAAGCCTTCGTCATGCATCGGTTCGAGGGCTATTCCCACGGCGAGATCGCCGAGCGGATGCAGATCTCCCAGAAGATGGTCGAGCAGCACATCACCTCGGCGCTGCGCGCCTGCCGCGCCTCGCGGCAGGCCTGGCAGGCACGCCATGCCGACGTCTCGCCTCGACCCGCCCAGGACGGTAGCCGCGCACGATGACGCCGCTGTCCGACGATGACTCCCCGCCCGGCGCGTCGCGCATCGAGGACGAGGCGCTCGCGTGGCTCGTGCGCCGCAGCGATCGCCCAGATGCCGAGACCGAGCGCACGTTCGCGGCCTGGGTCGGCGCTTCGCCGCGCCATCGCGAAGCCTATGAACGCTGGGCGCTCGAATGGCAGGCGCTCGACGCGGTGCCCGCACGTGCGCGCGAAGCACTCGGTGAGCCGGCGGCGATCGACAGCCGCTTGCCGACCTGTCCCCGACGTCGGGTATGGCTCGGTGTGGGGCTGGCAGCCGGTGCTGCCACCTGGTTGGCCGTGTCCCCGGATCGGCAAGGCCAGGCGGTCTCCCCGATCACGACAGCGCGCTACGCGACAGCCGCAGGCGAATTGCGGCCTCTGGTGCTGCCGGATGGCAGTCAGGTCGAACTCGACACGGCGAGCACCCTCTCGGTCGCCTGGGATGAGTCCCATCGCCGATTGACGCTGCCCATGGGCCAGGCGTGGTTCGACGTTCGCGAGGACGCGGCGCGGCCCTTCGACATCTTCGCCGGCCCCGCACGTGTTCGCGTCGTCGGCACGCAGCTGACCGTACGGCATCTGACCGGCAGCCAGGCGGGCGCCGTGGAGGTCGCGGTGCTGCGTGGTCAGGTGCAGGTGGGGTCAGGCGAGGTCGAGTCGGGCTGGCGACGCTGGTGGCATGCGCTCGCCGGCAACGAGGTGACGGTGTTGGCCGGCCAGCGTCTGCGGCTGTCTGCCCAGGGGCGGGCCGGTGCCGTCACCGCGGTCGACCCAGCGCGCTTGGCGCTCTGGCGGGATCGGCGCCTCGCGCTGGATGACGTGACGCTTGCCGATGCGCTGGCCGAGTTCGCCCGCTATGGCCACACGGTGCCCCGTCTGGCCGATGCCCGCGCAGCCAGCCTGCGCTTGACGGGCATCTTCGACGCCAGGCAGCCGGAGCGCTTCTATCAGGCCTTGCCGCAGGTCTTGCCCGTGCAGGTGCGGGAGGATGCCCAAGGCAGGGTGATCGCCAGCGCGGTTTGACGGAATCCGACCTGGGGTTTTCGGTGCGTCATGCGTCTACATGAGAATGCACTCGATTCCCATCCGCATTCCGGAGCGCGCCACCATGGTTTTTCGTCCTCCCGTTCTGGCGCCGTTGGCGTTGGCCCTTGCCACTGCCCTTGCCGGCCCGCTCGCCGTGGCCCAGACGGCGCCCGGGCCAGCCGTGTCGCTGAGCCTGCCGGCGCAGCCTCTGACCCAATCGCTGGACGCCCTGGCACGCCAGAGCGGCCTGTCGCTCATCGCACGCCCGGAAAGCCTGCGCGGCCGCATGGCGCCCGCAGTCACGGGCACGCTGGCACCCGAGACCGCGCTGTCCCGGTTGCTTGCCGGCAGCGGCTTGGGCGGGCGCATCGACGCAGGCACGATCATCGTCACGCCGGCGGTGGACGCGGCTCCCGCGAGCGGCGCAGCGCCCGTAAGCACGCTGCAGACGATCTCCGTGTCGGCAAGCGCGGATGCGTCTGCGCAGGGTCTGGCAGAGACGTACGCGGGCGGCCAGGTGGCCCGGGGCGGGCGCGTCGGGTTGCTGGGCAACCTCGATCTCCTGGACTCGCCTGTCACGGTAACGAGCTACACGAACCGGCTGATCCAGGATCAGCAGGCGCGCAGCGTGGCCGACGTGCTCCTGAACGATCCCACCGTGCGGGCGGCCCGCGGCTTTGGCAATTACCAGGAAACCTATTTCATCCGCGGCTTCCTGGTGCCCTCGGACGACATGGCCTACAACGGCCTCTTCGGCCTGCTGCCGCGCCAGGGCCTGGCGATCGAGATGGTCGAGCGGGTGGAGCTGCTGCGAGGGGCGAGCGCATATCTCTATGGCGCCACGCCGTCTGGACGCGGCATCGGCGGCACGGTCAACATCGTGCCTAAGCGTGCGCCCAACGAGCCGCTCACGCAGATCACGGTGGGCTCTGGCACGGGCTCGCCATTCCAGATCGCCGCCGACGTCGCCCGCCGCTTCGGCCCGGACGACAGCGCCGGCATTCGGCTGAACGCGGCGCGCCGTGAAGGCGGCAACGGCATCGGTCACGAGCGCACCGAGATGGGCGTGGCCACGGTCGGACTGGATTGGCGCAACAGTCACACCCGCCTGTCGGCGGACCTGGGCTACCAGGAACACACGTTGAAGGGCGTGCGGCCCAACGTGAGCCTGGGCGCGGGGCTCACGGCCGTGCCGGCGGCCCCGGATGCCCGTACCGATTATGGCCAGCCTTGGATCGCGTCCACCGAACGCGACCTCTTTGGCACGCTGCGCGCCGAGCACGACTTCAACGACGCGTGGACGGGCTGGATCGCCGCTGGTGCGCGGCGGGGAAAGGAATCCAACTCGCTCGCGGGCGTCACCGTGAACGATCTGGCGGGCAACGGCACCTTCTATCGCTTCGACAATCGCCGCCAGGATGACGTGCGCACGGCCGAGACCGGTCTGCGGGGCACGTTCCAGACGGGGGCGGTCGGCCATGAACTCGTCGCGCAGGCGAGCTTCTACGAGGGCAAGGAGAAGAATGCCTATGCGATGGACTTCTCCAACACGTTTCCCACCAACATCTACGATCCCATCGACTATGCGCGCCCGCCCATCTCGTCGGGCGCCTTCACGGGCAACGACCTGAGCGATCCGGGCCCGCTTGGCCGTACCCGCCTCACCAGCGTGGCGCTGGGCGACACGTTGTCGTTCTACGACGACCGCCTGAAGGTCACGCTGGGCGGGCGCTACCAGCGTCTGGACACGACGGCCTACCTCTACGGCACGGGCGCCGTGGACGCACGCTATCGCAAGAGCCGCGTGAGCCCGATGGCCGGTGTCGTGTTCCGGCTGCGCGAGGACACGTCGGTGTATGCCAACTACATCGAAAGCCTGGCCAAGGGGGACGTGGCGCCCACTCAGGCCAACAACCAGCCGGTGCGCAATGCCGGCGAGATCCTCTCGCCCTACGTGTCGCGACAGAAGGAGATCGGCATCCGCTACGACGGCGGGCGGGTGGGCGGCTCCGTCGCGCTCTTCTCAACCTCGCGCCCGCGCAGCTTCGTGAATGCGGACAACGTCTTCGTCTCCTCGGGCAACGACCGTCACCAGGGGGTCGAGCTCTCGGCCTTCGGCGAGATCACCCGAGGTCTGCGGGTGCTGGGCGGCGTGACCTGGATCGATGCGCGGCAGCGCGAGACGGGCAATCCAACACTGGACGGCAAGCGCGTGATCGGCGTGCCCGCGCGCCAGGCCAACATCGGCCTGGATTGGGACGTGCCCGGGGTGGCTGGCCTCTCCCTGAACACCCGGCTCGTCGCCACGGCCAGCCGGTACGCCGATTCTGCCAACACGCTGCGGGTGCCCGGCTGGGCGCGGTGGGACGTGGGCGCGAACTACGTCACGGATATCGCCGGGCGCCTCGTGACCCTGCGCGCACGCGTGGACAACGTCACCAACCGCGGCTACTGGGCCTCGGTAGGCGGCTATCCCGACAACGGCTATCTGGTGCTGGGCGCGCCGCGCACGGTGTCGCTGAGCGCGTCCTTCGAGTTCTGACGCCCGCGCGTCGTCAGTGCCGCAGTCGAGGCTGCGGCTCCCCTTTCTCCGGGATCGGCACGATGCCGCCCCTTACTGTCTACTGGAGTCCATCATGTCCTTTCATTCGCGAATGACCCTCAAGGCGTCCCGCCTGGCCGCCGTCCTGGTGCTGGCCTTCGCAGGCACGGCGCAGGCCCAGACGAGCCAGGTCCAGCTCCCGGTGCCACCGGGCGAAGCCGTCAATCTCACCCTGTCCGCCGATGGCCGCGTCGCCTCGCGCGATCTGGCGCGTGGTGTCTACCAGGTCGTGCACAGCGCTGCGACCGGGCGCCTCTACGTCGCGTCGTCTGAAGCCATCCCCAACGTTCGCGGCGGCGTGATCTACGAACTCGATCGCGAGTCGCTCGCCGTCACCGGCCTCATCCACACCGACGAGAAGAACTTTGGCCTAGCGCTGGGCGCCGAGGGGCGTGTCCTGTATGTGGGGCACAGCGTGGGCAATGCGGTGTCGGCCATCGATCTGAAGGAAGGCAAGGTGCTCGCCCGCACGACGTTCACCGAGCGCTCGGCCGATGGCACCCGCTACGGGCCGCGTGAGCTCGCCTACGACACCACCAGCGACACCCTTTATGTGGGCGGCGTGGGCGACCCGGGCCGGATCTGGGCGCTCGATGGCAAGACGCTGGACGTGAAGGCCAGCATCGGTGACGCCGGCAAGTGGGTGACCGGGCTGCTCGTGGATGCCGAGGCCAATCGGCTCTACGCTGCCAACGGCAGTGGCGAGGTACTCGTCATCGACCGGACCACGCATGCGATCACCGAGCGCTGGCGCCCGGAGGGCGGCAAGGAGTATCTGCTCCTGAACTTCGCCCTGGATCGGGCCACGCACCGGCTTTTCGTCTCGGATCACTCCAAGGCCAAGACCATCGTGGTCTTCGACACCCGCACGGGCAAGACGATCCGCGAGCTCGACGGCGTGGGCGAAAGCATGGACCTGCTGCTGAGCCCGGATCGCCGCACCCTCTACGCCACGCATCGCGAACGCGGCACCGTGACGGCGATCGACACCGAGAGCTACGAGACGACGGCCACGTTCCCGCTGCCGCCCAACCCGAACAGCCTGTTGCTCTCGCCCGATGCGAAGACGCTCTACGTGACGGTGAAGACGCCGTTCACGAAGGACTACCACGCAAGCGGCTGGGAGCGCATCGCCCGCATCCGGCTGGCGCCGTAAGGGAAGGGCCGGGGCCGTCGTGGGGTATAGTGCCTGCCCGGGCGCCCTGGGCGCCCCTGTGCCACTGCCGGAGCGCGCCATGCCCAATCGCCTGACCACCATCGCCACCCGTACCGGGGATGACGGCACGACGGGCTTGGGCGACGGGCGCCGCGTGCCCAAGGATGCGCCGCGCATCGCGGCCCTGGGCGCCGTTGACGAGCTCAACAGCCACCTGGGCGTGTTGCGCGCCGAGGCGTTGCCGTCCGGCGTGGACGCCGACCTGGTCATCATCCAGCACGATCTTTTCGATCTGGGTGGCGAATTGAGCATTCCCGGGCACACGCTGCTGGCGCCCGTGCGTCTTGCCTGGCTGGACGAGCGCCTTGCGCACTACAACGGCGAGCTCGCGCCACTGGCCGAGTTCATCCTGCCCGGCGGCACGCGGGCGGCCGCGCTCGCCCATGTCGCCCGGACGGCGGCGCGACGTGCGGAGCGCGACATCGTGGCCCTGGCGCACGCCGAGACGGTCGGCGATCTTCCGCGGCAGTACCTGAACCGCCTGTCCGACCTGCTGTTCGTGACGGCCCGCGTCCTGAACCGGGCAGCCGGCACGCCTGACGTGCTGTGGCAACGCCGCCGCACCTGAGATCCGCGCGTGCATTGACTCGCGCAAAATTCGCAGGGTACACTCATCGGCTTATCGAAAGAGTCCCAGGGTTGCGCTTAGGTTGTTGGCGTCAGCCCTAGTGTTACCCCGCTGTAAGCCCGGGTACAGGATTCGTGTGATACGGAACCCCGTCGATCCACTGTTGCGCGCATCGTGACGAATGCGCCATTCATGCGGTGTGTCGCGCGGGCACAATCCATCCGCTCTTTGTAGCCGGATCGCCTTGGCGGTTCGGATTCCTGCAGGGGCGGCGTTCGCACAAGTCCCCCGGAATCAGTAACAACGCGTGCCGCAGCGCCGTAGACAGCCTGCCATCGCGACGACAACAGGAATCCAACCAGGCCATGCCTACTATCAGCCAGCTCGCGCGCAAGCCGCGCGCCGTCGAACAGACGAAAAGCAAGAGCCCTGCGCTCGAGAACTGCCCGCAGCGCCGTGGCGTTTGCACCCGCGTCTACACCACGACCCCGAAGAAGCCGAACTCGGCACTGCGCAAGGTCGCCAAGGTGCGTCTGACGAACGGTTTCGAAGTCATCTCCTACATCGGCGGCGAAGGCCACAACCTGCAGGAGCACTCGGTTGTGCTCGTGCGCGGCGGCCGTGTGAAGGATCTTCCCGGTGTGCGCTACCACATCGTGCGTGGTTCGCTTGACCTGCAAGGCGTCAAGGACCGCAAGCAAGCCCGCTCGAAGTACGGCGCCAAGCGCCCGAAGAAGGCCTGATAGCAAGTTTTCAGTGCCGCGCCCGGCGTGCCGGACGTGGTGTGCAGCCGTAGCCTGGCCCCTTGGCCGGCGCGGTCCGTAAGTGGTCGCTCCCGATGGGCGGCCGTGACCCTGGTGAACCAGGGTTCAACTGAGCAGACACAAAAGGAATCGAAATGCCTCGTCGTCGCGAAGTACCCAAGCGCGAAATTCTCCCGGATCCCAAGTTCGGTAACGTCGAACTGGCCAAGTTCATGAACGTGGTCATGCTCTCCGGCAAGAAGGCCGTCGCTGAGCGTATCGTCTACGGTGCGCTCGAACAGATCCAGACCAAGACCGGCAAGGAGCCCGTCGAAGTCTTCGCTACCGCCATCGCCAACGTCAAGCCGCTGGTGGAAGTCAAGAGCCGCCGTGTTGGCGGTGCGAACTATCAAGTCCCGGTGGAAGTGCGTCCCGTCCGCCGCCTCGCCCTGGCCATGCGCTGGGTGCGCGAAGCCGCCAAGAAGCGTGGCGAGAAGTCCATGGATCTTCGCCTGGCTGGCGAACTCATGGATGCCGCCGAAGGCCGTGGCGGCGCCATGAAGAAGCGCGAAGACACGCACAAGATGGCCGAAGCCAACAAGGCCTTCAGCCACTTCCGCTGGTAATTTCACAGCGGCGTCGCGAAGCCGCGGCATCATGGATGCCCGCGCCCGGCAGGTAGCCCGCGCTCCACGGCGCGGGCCGTGCCACCCGCAGTTGGGCCACCCTGTTGACGCAGCGGCGCCACTCTCAAGGAACTCATACCATGGCTCGCAAGACTCCCATCGAGCGCTATCGCAATATTGGTATTTCCGCGCACATCGATGCCGGCAAGACCACCACGACCGAGCGCATCCTGTTCTACACCGGCGTCAACCACAAGATTGGCGAAGTCCACGATGGCGCTGCCACGATGGATTGGATGGAGCAGGAGCAGGAACGCGGCATCACCATCACCTCGGCTGCCACCACCGCATTCTGGCGCGGCATGGCCGGCAACTATCCCGAGCACCGCATCAACATCATCGACACCCCGGGCCACGTGGACTTCACCATTGAGGTGGAGCGTTCCATGCGCGTGCTCGACGGCGCCTGCATGGTGTATTGCGCCGTGGGTGGCGTTCAGCCGCAGTCCGAAACCGTTTGGCGCCAAGCCAACAAGTACGGCGTGCCGCGTCTGGCCTTCGTGAACAAGATGGACCGTACCGGTGCCAACTTCTTCAAGGTCTATGACCAGCTCAAGCTGCGTCTGCGCGCGAACCCGGTGCCGGTCGTGATCCCCATCGGCGCGGAAGACACGTTCAAGGGCGTGATCGACCTGGTCAAGATGAAGCAGATCATCTGGGACGAGGCCAGCCAGGGCACGAAGTTCGAATACGGTGACATTCCCGCCGAGCTGGCTGACGAAGCCAACAAGTGGCGCGAGAACCTGCTGGAAAGCGCCGCCGAGTCGTCCGAAGAACTGATGAACAAGTACCTGGAATCGGGCACGCTCTCTGAAGAAGAGATCAATGCCGCGATCCGCGCACGCACCATCGCTGGCGAAATCCAGCCGATGCTGTGCGGTACCGCGTTCAAGAACAAGGGCGTGCAACGCATGCTCGACGCCGTTATCGACTACCTGCCTTCCCCGGTGGAAATTCCCCCGGTCAAGGGCGAGGACGACGATGGCAACGAGATCACCCGCCGCGCCGACGACAGCGAGAAGTTCGCTGCGCTGGCCTTCAAGCTGATGACCGACCCGTTCGTCGGCCAGCTGACGTTCGTGCGTGTGTACTCGGGCGTGCTCAAGTCGGGCGACACCGTCTACAACCCGATCAAGGGTAAGAAGGAACGCATCGGCCGCATTCTGCAGATGCACGCGAACAACCGCGAAGAAATCAAGGAAGTTCTGGCGGGCGACATCGCCGCTGTCGTGGGCCTGAAGGACGTGACCACGGGCGAAACCCTGTGCGACGTCGACTCCCACGTCATGCTCGAGCGCATGGTCTTCCCCGAGCCCGTGATCTCGCAGGCTGTGGAGCCGAAGTCCAAGGCCGACCAGGAAAAGATGGGCATCGCCCTGTCGCGCCTGGCCCAGGAAGATCCGTCGTTCCGCGTGCGCAGCGACGAAGAATCCGGCCAGACCATCATCTCGGGCATGGGCGAGCTCCACCTGGAAATTCTCGTTGACCGCATGAAGCGCGAATTCAACGTGGAAGCCAACGTGGGCAAGCCGCAGGTGGCCTACCGCGAAACCATCCGCAAGACTGCTGACGACGTCGAAGGCAAGTTCGTCAAGCAATCGGGTGGCCGTGGTCAGTACGGTCACGTCGTGATCAAGCTCGAGCCCCTGGAACCGGGCGGCGTCGGCTTCGAGTTCGTGGATGCCATCAAGGGCGGCGTGGTGCCGCGCGAGTACATCCCCGCAGTCGAGAAGGGCATTCGTGACACGCTCGGCACCGGCGTGCTCGCCGGCTACCCGGTCGTGGACGTCAAGGTCACGCTGGTCTTCGGTTCGTACCACGATGTGGACTCGAACGAAAACGCGTTCAAGATGGCCGGTTCGATGGCGTTCAAGGAAGGCATGCGCAAGGCCAGCCCGGTCCTGCTCGAGCCGATGATGGCCGTCGAAGTCGAAACCCCGGAAGACTACGCCGGCACCGTGATGGGCGATCTGTCCTCGCGTCGCGGCATGGTCCAGGGTATGGACGACATGGTCGGCGGTGGCAAGGCCATCAAGGCCGAAGTGCCCCTGTCGGAAATGTTCGGCTACGCCACGCAGCTGCGCTCGATGACGCAAGGCCGCGCGACGTACACGATGGAATTCAAGCAGTACGCTGAAGCGCCGAAGAACGTCGCCGACGCGATCATCACCGCTCGCACCAAGTAAACATCTGCGCTGCGCACCGGGGGCCCAGGCCTTCGGTGCCGCGCGTCAATTCCCGCAGATTCAGAATCCTGAAGGAAGAAAGAAATGGCAAAAGGCAAATTTGAACGTACCAAGCCCCACGTGAACGTGGGCACCATCGGTCACGTCGACCACGGCAAGACCACGCTCACCGCAGCGATCACCACCGTGCTGTCGAAGGCCTTCGGCGGCGAAGCCAAGGGCTACGACCAGATCGACGCAGCGCCGGAAGAAAAGGCGCGCGGCATCACGATCAACAC
>NZ_JADCNH010000063.1 GCF_018904615.1 Verticiella alkaliphila
TCTGCTTCGTGCCATCGCTTCGCTCTCCAGGCATGATCATGCCATCTGATCTGTCCGGAGTAACGGGGCAAGCCCAAACACTTATTTCATATTGACTCATTTTGCGTTGGGCGCATATCCGGGAACTTCTTGTGCCGCGTGTTGGCTCGTATTGACATGCCGCCATGCGTCCTCGTCGCCGCACACACCAGGCTACGGTGAAGGCTAGGGCTTCAACGCAACACCCAAACAGCCGACGAGCGATGCGCTCGGCAGCCTCGTGATGGACCCGATAGACTCGCGTTTGTCTCACTACCTAGCGCCCCCCAGCCCTTCTCCCATGACCGATACGCTCCAACACCTCAGCCAGCAACAACGAGAGTTCGCCAAGGAGCGCGACTGGGAACAGTTCCACTCACCCAAGAACCTCGCCTCCGCGCTGATCGTCGAAGCTGGGGAGCTCCTCGAGCACTTCCAGTGGATGACAGAAGCGCAAAGCCGCACCCTCTCCCCCGAGAAGCGGGACGCCGTGGGCAGCGAGATCGCGGATGTGCTGCTCTACCTGGTCCAGCTGAGCAACGTGCTCGGCATCGATCCTGTCAAAGCCGCGCAAGCGAAGATTCTGGTGAACGCGCAGAAGTACCCTGCCGACCTCGCCAAGGGAAGCAGCAAGAAGTACGACGAGCTTTGACGCACGGGCAAGGACGAAGACGTGATCATCTATCAGGCCAGCAAGGCTGAGTTCCTCAACCACGCCCACCGGGACAACATCGAGGACATCATGCTTCGCCACGTCCGCCACGCGGGTGTGGCCGGCGGCGGTGACAGCGAAGTCCGATCCTGGCGGGCCTCGTTGACCGAGATGGCCAAGGTCTTGATGGATGAGGAGATCCCGGATGACGTCGGGGTGGCCATCGAATACCAGTTGCCAAGTAGCTCTCAGCGCATCGACTTCATGATCACGGGTGAGGACGAGACCGGAACCCCCAAGGTGGTCATCGTCGAGCTCAAGCAATGGTCAACCTCACGCCACAGCAGCAAGGATGGCGTCGTCTGGGCACGACGTGGTGGCCGGACCAGCGAAGTCGAAGGCCCACACCCGTCGTATCAAGCGTGGTCGTATGCGGCGCGGCTGGAGGACCTCAACGCGGCCGTACACGAACGAGGCATTCGTCTGCAGCCCTGTGCCTACCTGCACAATCATCCGAGTGACGGGCACATCGATCACCCGAGCTACGGCCACCACATCGAACGAGCCCCGCTCTTTCTGAAGAGCGACAAGGACAAGCTCAGCCGCTTCATCAGCCGGCACGTGCGACGCGGCGATCGCATGAAGTCCCTGTATGCCATCGAGCATGGCCACATTCGCCCATCGAAGAGCCTGATGGACTACGTCGCCAGCCTGATGCAAGGCAAGAGCGAGTTCATCCTCATCGACCAGCAGAAGGTGGTGTACGAGTCCATCCTGCAGATTGAGAAGCAGGCGACGGCGAAGAAGCAGGTAGTGATTGTGCAAGGCGGCCCTGGCACAGGCAAGTCCGTGCTCGCGATCAACCTGTTGGCTGCGCTCATTGGCCGCGAGCGCAACGCTCGCTACGTGTCGAAGAACCGAGCCCCGCGCGCGGTATTCGAAGCCAAATTGACGGGCACGTTCACCAAGACTCGGATCGGCAACCTGTTCAGCGGATCAGGCTCGTTCACGCAAGACGAGCCTGATACCTACGACGTTCTGCTCGTCGATGAAGCCCACCGCCTCAACGAGAAGAGCGGCCTGTACCGCAACGAAGGCGAGAACCAAGTTCTCGAGATCATCCGGTCAGCCCAGTGCACCGTGTTTTTCACGGACGACGACCAACGCGTCACGATCTTCGACATCGGCCACACCGAAGAGCTAAGGCGACACGCGAGAGCGCTGGGAGCGGAGATCACTGAGCTAGAGCTGACCTCGCAGTTCCGCTGCAACGGCTCCGAGGGGTACCTGTCGTGGTTGGACAACACGCTCGCCATCCGTCCGACGGCGAACCCCACGCTGGACACCGCGGAGTATGACTTCCGCGTGTTCAACGACCCGGCCGAAATGCACGCACTCATCGCGACCAAGAACCAAGCCAACAACCGCTCTCGCGTGGTGGCCGGCTACTGCTGGCCCTGGCCGAGCAAGAAGGACCCTGAGGCGTGGGACATCCAGCTTCCGGCGTTCGGGTATCAGAAGCGATGGAACCTGAGCGAAGACGGGAGTCTTTGGATCGTCAAGCCTGACTCGGTCAAGGAGGTAGGTTGTATTCACACCTGCCAGGGCTTGGAACTGGATTACGTAGGCGTCATCATCGGCGATGACTTGACCTTTCGGGATGGGCAGATCGTCACGGACGCGGGCAAGCGGGCGTCTTCTGACCAGTCGGTCCGCGGGCTCAAGAAATTGATGCGAGAGGATCCGGAGCGAGCCCGGAATCTGGCAGATCTGATCGTCAAGAACACATATCGCACGCTGATGACGCGGGGGATGAAGGGTTGCTATGTGTACTGCACCGATACAGCGCTGGCCGAACATCTGCGTGGGCGACTTGTTTCCAACGCAGCGCCATCAAACGAAGACGTGGCAGTCTCACCCTTGTCCAACGTGGTGCCGCTGCGGACGGTCAATGATTCTCTTCGCCAGAACAGTTCGTCAGCGCTTCCACTCATCAGCATCAAGATGGCAGCGGGCGCTTTCTCGGATGTGCAGTCACTGGATGAAGTCGCCGAGGAGTGGCTTGAGGCGCCGGATTGGATCACTCCGCAGCCGGGATTGTTCGTGGCTCAGGTCGTCGGCGAATCCATGAGCAGGCGGATTCCTAATGGGTCTTGGTGCCTGTTTCGTGTGAGCCCTGGTGGCACGCGCCAGGGGAAGGTAGTAATCGCTCAGCACAGGGATATCGATGACCCTGAAACTGGCGGAAAATATACCGTCAAGCTCTACTCCAGCGAAAAAACGACAGACTCCGAAGGAAGTTGGAGGCATGAGAAAATTATCTTGAGTCCAGACTCTCTTCCTGGGCCAGGAGCAGCGCCAGCGCGCTGCCGACCGGCCCGCCGCCCAGGATGGTGATGTCGGCGTCGTCCATGGCGTCAGCGGCGCTCAGCCACGCATGATGGCTTCGATCTCGTCGGCGTCGACGGGCACGTCGCGCGTCAGCAGTTCGCAGCCTGTGTCGGTGACGAGTGCATCGTCCTCCGTGCGGATGCCGATGTTCCAGTAGGCCTCGGGCACGTCGTCGCCCGGGCGCACGTAGATGCCGGGTTCGATGGTGAGCACCATGCCGGGCTGCAGGCGGCGCCAGACGCGCTCGCCGTCACCTTCGCCATCTTCGCGGTAGTCGCCCACGTCGTGCACGTCCAGGCCCAGCCAGTGGCCCGTGCGGTGCATGTAGAAACGGCTGTAGGCGCCGGACTCGATGACGCCGTCGAGCGAGCCGGTCAGGAGCTTCGCATCGAGCATGCCCTGGGCCAGCACGCGCACGGCGGCCTCATGGGGCTCGTTCCAGCGCGCGCCGGGGCGCGTGGCCTCGGCGGCGGCCACCTGCGCGGCCACGGTCAGGTCGTAGAGCGTGCGCTGCGGGCCGCTGTAGCGGCCGTTTACCGGGAAAGTGCGGGTGATGTCGCCCGCATAGCTGTCGTATTCGCAGCCCGCATCGATCAGGAGCAGTTCACCGTCGGCCAGCACGGCGTCGCCGGCACGGTAGTGCAGGACGCACGCGTTGGCGCCGGTGGCCACGATGCTGTTGTAGGACACGCCCTGCGCGCCGCTGCGACGGAATTCATGCAGCAGCTCGGCTTCGATCTCGTACTCGTGCATGCCGGGGCGCGCGGCGCGCATGGCGCGCAGGTGGCCGGCGGCGGAGATCTGGCCGGCGCGGCGCAGTGCGGCGACTTCGCTCGCATCCTTCACGAGGCGCATGCCCGCAAGCAGCGCACGCAGGTCATGCTGGCGCACCGGCGCATGCACGCCCGCGCGCGCCTTCATGCGGGCGGCGGCCAGCCAGGCGGGCAGCTTCGCGTCCAACGCGGGGCACGAGCCCAGCGGCGCGTACAGGTCGGTCTGGCCAGCCAGCAGCACGGGCAGGCGGGTGTCGAGTTCCTCGACAGGATAGGCCTCGTCGAAGCCGAATCGCTCGGCGGCGGCGTCGGGGCCGAAGCGGTAGCCGTCCCAGATCTCGCGCTCCACGTGCTTGGCGCGGCAAAAGAGAATGGCCTGGTCGGTCTTGCCCGCGATCAGCACCAGCCACGCCTCCGGCTCCATGAAGCCTGTCAGGTAGTAGAAGTCGCTGTCGTGCCGGTAGGGGTAATCGCTGTCCAGGCTGCGGATCGCCTCCGGGGCGGTCGGCAGCACGGCGATGCCACCGCCCTTGGCGCGCAAGGTCTCGACGACGCGGCGGCGCCGGTCGGCAAACGGGGTGATGTCCTGAGCGGGAATGGGCATGGCGATACGGTGCGAAACGTCGTGGATGCTGGCTGGCAGCGTACCACGGGGGCCCGCGCGCATCGGGCTTATGCCAGGCGACCACGAGCTTATGGCAGGCGCTGCTGCGCTGTCCGTCGCATAATCGCCGATGTCTGTCCGACACACGTACAACAAGATTCGGAGATCCTCATGAAGCTCGAAACCCTGGCCCTGCACGCAGGCTATTCCCCGGAGCCGACCACGCATGCCGTGGCGGTGCCCATCTACCAGACAGTGGCGTATTCGTTCGACAGCGCCCAGCACGGGGCCGATCTCTTCGATCTGAAGGTGCCGGGCAACATTTACTCGCGCATCATGAACCCGACCAACGACGTGCTTGAAAAGCGCGTGGCCGCCCTGGAAGGCGGCGTGGGCGCGCTGGCCCTGGCCTCGGGCATGGCGGCCATCACCTACGCGATCCAGACGATCGCCGAGGCCGGCGACAACATCGTGTCGGCCAGCACGCTCTACGGCGGCACGTACAACCTCTTCGCGCATACCCTCCCGCAGTTTGGCATCGAGACGCGCTTTGCCGACCCGGCCGATCCGGAGTCCTTCGCCGCGCTGATCGACGAGCGCACCAAGGCGGTGTTCTGCGAATCCATCGGCAATCCGCTGGGCAATGTGACGGACATCGCGGCCCTGGCCAAGGTGGCCCACGCGCACGGTGTGCCGCTCATCGTGGACAACACGGTCCCCAGCCCCTACCTGTGCCGCCCCATCGAACATGGCGCGGACATCGTGGTGCACTCGCTCACCAAGTACATGGGCGGACACGGCACGAGCGTGGCGGGTGCCATCGTCGACAGCGGCCTCTTTCCCTGGGCCGAGCACAAGGCGCGCTTCAAGCGCTTGAACGAGCCGGACGTGTCGTACCACGGCGTGGTCTACACCGAGGCGCTGGGCGCTGCCGCCTACATCGGCCGGGCGCGCGTCGTGCCGCTGCGCAACACGGGTGCGGCGCTCTCGCCCTTCAATGCCTTCCAGATCCTGCAGGGCATCGAGACGCTGGCCCTGCGCATGGACCGCATCTGCGAGAACACGCTCGCCATTGCCCACTATCTGCAAGCCCACGACAAGGTGGGCTGGGTGAACTACGCAGGGCTGGACGATCACCCAGACCACGCGCTCGCGCAACGCTACATGGGCGGCAAGGCCTCGGGCATCCTGTCGTTTGGCCTGAAGTCGGGCGGGCGCGAGGCCGGCGCCCGTGTGCTCGATGCGTTGAAGCTCTTCACCCGGCTCGTCAATATCGGCGATGCGCGCTCGCTGGTCACGCACCCCGCGTCGACCACCCACCGTCAGCTGGATGATGCCGAGCTCGCGAAGGCGGGCGTGAGCCAGGACATGCTGCGGCTGTCCGTGGGCATCGAGCACATCGATGATCTGATCGCGGATCTGGAGCAGGCGCTGGCCGAGGCCTGATTGCGGTCCGGCGCAAGCGCTGTGAGACTTGGTCGCCGCCGTTCGTGACGCCTGACCGTCGGCATGCGGTTGATCGCCCGGTGGCGCCTCGCATCGCCCTGGTTCACGTCTGGCGCAGGCCGAGCGCGCTGGCCATCTGGCGCGATTGCGCGTACGTGCGGCGCATCAAGTCGGCAAAGCTTGCGCTGTCCAGATCCAGCGGCACCAGGCCGGCGGCCTCCAGATGGCGCGCGTATGTAGGATCCGCCTTGCCCGAGGCGAAGGCGCGATGCAGGCTGCGCACGGCCTCCACGTCCAGGTGGCGGGGCCCGGCCAGGCCCACGGGCGACACGTAGGCCTGACCGACGCCCAGCTCCGCCACGGTGGGCACGTCGGGATAGCGGGGCAGGCGTTCCGGCGTGAAGGTGGCGAGCAGGCGCATGGCGCCGCTGTCGACCTGGTCAGGCCAGGTGGCGCCGTCCACCATCACGTCGAGGAAGCCATGGCGCACGCCGCGCGCAACTTCGCCGGCGGTGCGCATGGCGATCGGATTCCAGCGCACCCCTTGGCGCATGCCGATGTCTTCCATGAGCAGATGGCCTGCGCTGCCGATGCCGGCCGTGCCATAGCTGATGTCGCCCGGATGCCGCCCGGCATCCTCGATGAGCTCGGGCAGATCGTCGTAGGGAGAGTCCTGGCGCACCGCGATGCCCACGGGGTAGGCCGCCAGCGGCACGACATAGCGAAAATCCGTGGCCGGGTCATATCCGGCTTCTCGCAACAGCGGTTCGCGCAACCAGGCGGGCACGCATTGCGCGAGCACGTGACGCTCGTCGCGGGCCAATCGGGTGAGGGCTTCGGCACCATGCGTCTGCGCAGCGCCTGGCCGATTGTCGATGCGCACCTCGGCGTCGTCCAGATGCGCTCGGGCGAGCTCGGCGGCCATGTGCATGAGGACATCCAGCGGGCTGCCCGACTGCGCTGGCACGATGATGTGGACGGGCCGACTGGGAAAGGGCTCGCCTTGCGCGTGGGCACGCGGCAACGGCAGGCACCAACTGGCCGCGAGGGCGGCGCCCGCCCCCAGCACGCGCCGCCGGGGCGCTTCAGGATTACCGGACTTGAGGGGGCTGGCCATCGCGTCTCCTGTGCGGGCCGCGGGTCAAGGCCATGCGGCGCCTGTTTCCCAGGATCTTAGCGCCGCGGCACGCAGCGCGCGAGACCCTGGGGAGCGACGCGTGAACCTCAGTGCGAGGCGCGCAAGTCGTCGTCGAGCGCGGTGAGGCGCGCGGGCGTGCCGACGTCGACCCAGCGCCCGTCGTGACGCGTGCCGATGACCGCGTCCTCGGCCATGGCTTCGCGCAGCAGGGGCGCAAGACGCGCCCGGGTGTGAGGGGCGATGCTGGCCAGCAGGCCGGGGTGATAGATCCCGATGCCGCTGAAGGTGAGCCGCTGGCCGTTGACGCGGGCGTCAGCGTGCACGGCGCTCACCGGTGTGCCGGCCGCCAGGTGGAAGTCGCCGTCCGGGTGCTGGGGCGGGTTGTCCACGAGGAGCAGCCAGGCGCGGCAGGCGCGGCCGTCCACGCGCGCGGCGAGTGCGGTTGCCTCGCCCGGGTCCCAGTCGCACCAGACATCCCCGTTGATGACGAGGAACGGCGCCTCACCCAGATGCGGCAGCGCCGTGGCGATGCCGCCGGCGGTCTCGAGACCGCCCGGGGCCTCCGGCGAATAGGTGATGCGCAGGCCGAAGGCGCGGCCATCGCCCAACGCGGACTCGATGCGCTCGCCCAGCCAGGCGTGGTTGATGACCACGTCAGTGAATCCTGCCGCAGCGAGTCGTTCCAGGTGCCAGACGATAAGCGGCTTGCCGCCCACAGCGAGCAGCGGCTTGGGGCAAGCGTCGGTGAGCGGGCGCATGCGCTCGCCGCGTCCGGCGGCCAGGATCATTGCCTTCATGACGCGAGCCGGGTGTCCAGGATGTCGAGCAGACGGAGAAGAGGCCGGAATACGTCGTAGTGGCTTGCCACTTGACGCACGTAGCCGTTCACGCGCGGCATGTGCTGTAGATATTGCTGCTTGCCGTCGCGGTGGTGCAGCCGGGCGAAGACGCCCAGGATGCGCAGGTTGCGCTGCAAGCCCATCCATTCCCAATCGGCGTGGAATTCGGCGATGTCGCGGGCCACGGGCAGCCCGGCACGGCGTGCGGCTTCCCAGTAGCGGATGCCCCAGTCCAGCTGCTGCGGTTCGTCCCAGGTCGTGCGCGCATCCATCACGAGCGAGGCGATGTCATAGGTGATCGGGCCCGCCAGCGCGTCCTGGAAGTCGATCACGCCGGGGGCGTGAGGCGCATCCGGCAGCGGCATCATGAGATTGGGCGAGTGGAAATCCCGGTGCACCAGCACCACGGGCTGGGCGGCGTTGCGTGCCACCAGGGCGCCGAACATGCCGTCCAGCCACTCGCGCTCCGTCTCGCTGAGGGTATAGCCGCAGTGCTTCTGCACATACCACTCCGGGAACACGGTGAGTTCCTCGGCCAGGCGGCGGGCGTCGTAGGCCGGCAGGCCCGTCGGCGGCACCTGCTGCAGGCGCACGAGCGTGTCGATGGCGTCCACGTACATCGTGTGGATGCGGCCGTGATCCAGCGGCTGCTGCAGGGCGTCGTAGAAGGTCTGGCCGCCCAGGTCCGAGAGCAGCAGGAAACCTTCGTCCGTGTTCTCGGCCAGGATGGCGGGCACGTTCACGCCGCCCGCGGCGAGCAGCCGGGCAATGTGCAGGAACGGCGCGCAATCCTCCTGAGCGGGAGGCGCGTCCATCACGATGCGTGTGCCGTGGCCCGAGTCGAGCCGGAAGTAGCGCCGGAAGCTCGCATCGCTGGAGGCCGGGCGCAGGCTGTCGGCGTTCAGGGCGAGATCGGCGGGCAGGCGGGCAAGCCAGGCGCGCAGCGCCTGCAGGCGGGGATCGGGAGTATCGGACATGATCGGGGGGCGGCGAAGGCGGGAAAGTCGGCGGCAACACTACGCATCCAGACGATGGCAGCGAGGCTCGAAACGACGCCTATAATACTTGGCCTCTTTCCGCCAACCTCGGGTGCCGCCCCAGGGCAGTCCCTCCTTCGACGCCTCCCCGTGCAATCGACTTCCTGGCCCGCCGTCCTTGCCGTCCTCGCCAGCGTGATGCTGACGGGCCCGGCTCCAGCCCGTGCGGCCGAGCCTGCCGTAGGCGCACCCAGCGCCAGTCTGCGGGTGTCCCCAGGCCTGCGCACGCACAACGAGCTCGAATCCGAGCAACTGCCCGTCTTCACCCAGGCGCAGGAGCTGCAGGGCAATCCGGACGAATCGGTCACGCTGACGGGCGACGCCCAGGTCCGCCGCAACGACGTCATCCTGAAGGGCTCGCGGATCCACTACGACCGCGCCAACGAAATCATGGACGCCCAGGGCTCCGTGCGCCTGCTGCGCGAAGGCAGCGTCGTCACGGGCCCCTCGATGCGTCTGGAGCTCGACAGCGACTCGGGCAACTTCAGCGAGCCGGAGTTCTACGTGGCCGCCACGGGCGGCAGCGGCCGCGCGCGCGAGGCCGAGTTCATCTCGCGCAATCACACCCGTCTGTACGACGCCATGTACACGGGGTGTCCGTGCCCGGAGCCGGACTGGTGGATCAAGGCGCGCCAGGTCGACCTGAAGTTCGACGAGAACGAAGGCCTGGCCTACGGCGGCGTCGTGTACTTCAAGGGCGTGCCCATCCTTGGCTCGCCGATTCTGTCGTTCCCGATCACGGACGCGCGCAAGAGCGGCTTTCTGCCGCCCACCTTCGGCATCACCACGCGCAGCGGCTTTCAGGTGACGGTGCCGTATTACCTGAACCTGGCCCCGAACTACGACGCCACGCTGTACCCCAGCATCTATGCGCGCCGCGGCGTGCAGCTGGGCGGTGAATTCCGCTACCTGCGTCCGACGTTCTCCGGCGAGATCTACGGCACGTATCTGCCGAACGATCGTGAGCGCCGCGACAACCGCTGGTACTACAACCTGCAGCACCGCCAGAGCCTGGGCGGCGGCTTCGGGCTGGCGTGGGATCTGCAGCGCGCCTCGGACGACGACTATTTCCGCGATTTCTCACGGGTGGCGCTGGACCGTGCCGCCACGGTCACGCTGCCGCAGTCAGCCACGCTGTCCTGGGCCAACGATTACTTCAGCGCGTCCATCAACCCGGTGCGCTACCAGACGCTGCAGGACATCGATTCGCCCATCACGCCCCCCTTCGACACGCTGCCGCGCATCTCTTTCGCCGGCCAGCGCTACAACTGGAACGGGTTCGATGCGGTGATGACAGGCGAGGCCACCCGCTTCGTGCGCTCGCCCTGGCTGGGCAGCATCCAGGGCCTGCCGGACGAGAAGGGCTCGCGCTACACGATCTACCCGACCCTGTCGTATCCCATCGCGCGTGCCGGCGGCTTCATCATCCCGAAGATCGGTGTGCACGCGTCGCGCTACGACACACGCTTCAACCAGTCGCAGTACTTCGATCCGAATTCCGGTGTGGGCGGCGTCACGAGCTTTGACGTGGCGTCGGCCAGCCGCGTGCTGCCGATCGCCTCGCTCGATACAGGTCTGATCTTCGAGCGCCAGGGCCGGCTCTTCAACCGCGACGTCACCCAGACGCTCGAGCCGCGGCTGTACTACCTGTACGTCCCGTACAAGGATCAGTCCATGCTGCCGGTGTACGACACGGCGAACGCGGACTTCAGCTTTGCGCAGGTGTTTTCGGAGAACATCTTCTCGGGCGGCTGGGACCGTATCGCCAACGCGAACCAGGTCACCGCCGGACTCACCTCGCGCTGGATCGATAGCGCGAGCGGCGTGGAGCGCGCCCGCGTGTCGGCCGCGCAGCGCCTGTACTTCACCGACCAGCGGGTGACGCTGCCGGGCGAGAGCGCGCGCTCTGACCGGCGCTCCGATTACCTCTTCGAGGTCTATGGCGCGCTCACGGAATCGTTGAGCGGCCAGGCGACCGTGCAGTACAACCCCCACGAGAGCCGCTTCGAGCAGGCAAGCGTGAGCGGGCGCTGGGATGCTGCGCGCCTGGCCACGGTGTACACCGCCTACCGCTATCGGCGCCCCTCCTTCCTTCAGGAAGGGCAGGAGCAGGCGAGCGTGGCCTTCCAGTGGCCGTTCTCGCAACGCTGGAATGGCGTGGCCCGCCTCGACTATTCCCTGCGCGACAGCCGCTTCTCGCAAGTGCTGGGCGGCGTCGAGTACAACGGCGGCTGCTGCTGGACGGCACGGGTCGTCGGCCAGCGCTATGCCGTGTCCAGCGAGTCGTCCAATACCGCGTTATTCTTCCAGCTGGAGCTCAACGGCCTGGGCGCCCTGGGGACGAACCCCATGGAAACCCTGCGCCGCAATATCCCTGGCTATCAGTCCGTGACGCCCCCGGTCACGCCGGGAACGCCATTCGAACGCTATGAGTAAGTAGCGCCGCTGCAGTGGGGCGCCGCGTCATCGGTGCCGGCGCGCCCTTTGTTTGGAGCAAGGCAACACATCATGCAAGCAAGGCTTATCAGGAATCTGCTGGCGTTCGCGCTGTGCGCGGCCACCGGTGCGGCAAGCGCGCAAGGGCTGCGCCTGCCTGGCGAGGCAGCCCCCAGCCTGGGTACCACCTCGACGCCGCCCGCCGCGCAGCGCGCCACGCCCGCCACGCCG
>NZ_JADCNH010000064.1 GCF_018904615.1 Verticiella alkaliphila
CGGTCTACCCAGACCACCCCCGCGCCAGTGCTAGCTTTGCGTACCGTCACTTATTGCACTGAAAACGAGGAGACCCCCTTCCACGCGGCGCGTGCCTCGTGCACGTCGGGCGGGGGCAACATCTGGACGCGGAGGCGCTGCGCGCCGCACTCGATGAAGGGCAGTTGCAAGACGCCATCCTGGATGTCACCGATCCAGAGCCGCTGCCAGCTTCGGATCCGTTGTGGACGCACCCCCGCGTCTGGATCACGCCGCATATCGCGAGCGCCACGCGGCCAGAGACGGCGGCGCGGGCCGTGATGGAGAACATCCGGCGTCACTTGCGCGGCGAGGCCATGCACGGCACGGTGGACCGGTCCAAAGGATATTGATGAAAGACTTTGCTATGCATGACGAATCCACCGCGCTGAATAGGCATCCCCAGTTCCCGTCGCTGAACGGGTTCACGCCGATCCATCGCGCCGCCGCGCTGGAAAGATTCCTTGGGACCGACGTGAGGATCTATCTGAAGCGGGACGATCTGATCGGTGTGGGAGGAGGGGGCAACAAGCTGCGCAAGCGGGAGTTCCTGCTGGGAGAGGCTCTGGCCCAAAACTGCGATGCGTTCCTGACAACCGGTGGGATCCAGTCCAACCATGCAAGAGCCAGTGCAGCGGCGGCGGCGCGTGCCGGCATGTCGGCCGAGCTGTTTCTGACTCAGGCCGTCCGATTCCGGGACGACGACTATCAGCTCAACGGGAACATCCTTCTGGATGATCTGTTCGGCGCGAAGGTGCACGAAGATCCCCTGCTGGCCGCCCAGAACCGGGCGCAAGAATATGCGCGGCTCTGCCTTCGCGCCTGCGTCGTGGGCCTGGGTGGCTCTTCGCCCACTGGATGCCTGGGTTACGCGTCCTGCGCACGGGAAATTCTCGCGCAGCAGGCGCAACTGGGCATCGATTTTGACAGCATCGTGGTCGCGAGCGGAAGCGCGGGAACCCATGCAGGTCTGTTGGCCGGCCTGATTGCCAGCGACGTCGACAACATCGAGGTCATTGACTTCAGCGTGCTCGCCAGGGCGCCTGCCATTGGCGACAACACGCGCGCACTGGTGACCGAAACGCTCAAACGCCTGGGGCATTCCGGTGACTTCCCTTCGGAGAAGGTCGTCGTTGACGACTCTCAACTGGGCGAGAGCTATGGCATTCCCACACCCATGATGATGGATGCGGTGCGGACACTCGCACGCACGGAGGGTCTACTGCTCGATCCGGTCTATAGTGGCAAGGCATTCGCCGGGCTGATCGAGGCAATCAGGTCCTGGAAGTGGGCCCCTGGCGCTTCGGTTCTCTTTGTCATGACGGGTGGCGCGCAGCTGTTTGCCTATCGGACAGCGCTTGCGTGCATGTAGGCGCGATGCAGGCCAGACGGAGGCTATGAGCTTGGGAAAGGAGCGCTCCCGATATCGCGCAATGCACTTCACGCCGCCGCTTATGTGCGTGAGCGTTCAGCGGTCTCGCATAGTCTTACTGTGTCACAAGAGTAGTTTTTCGCTAGGGACACCACGGAGATCCGGGGAGAAGCGAAGCCACTCGGCATAGTTCGGCGGTCGGCATAGTCGGCCAAGCTCCACGGGCACGATCCTTGGGCTTACCTCAACGATGGCCTGACCAGGCTTCCCACGCAGCTGAACAGACGTATCGACGAACTGTTGCGCCACAACTGGAATCCCGCACGCTGAGAAAATCTGTGCGCCGCTCATGCGTCCCTCAGTACGCGCGCGCGAATTCGTCATCCTGCAGCAGGTTCGCGCCGGTCATGTGATCCGACATTGCACCGAGCAGTTGCTCGACGACGACGGCAACTTCTTCCGGCCGACCGTACTTACCCAGCGGAATGTTCGAGGTCTCGCCGGCCAGCTGCTGGGCCAAGCTGACGCCTGCTTGATCGGCGCGCCTTTGCACCGAGGCTGCGTAGTCGGGCGTCAGCGTACCGCCGAGCGACAACGTGTTGACGTGGATGCCGCGCTCGCCCAGCGCGAACGCCAGCGTCTTCGCCTCGGCCAGCCAGGCGCAGCGCAGCACGTTGCTGGTCGCATAGTGGCCGAGCGCCTGCACCGACGTGATGGTCGAGACGATTACCACCTTGGCGCGCTGACCCTTAGCCGGGTCGGTGTGCATCGCGGCGATCGCGGCCCTCAGCAGCCCCAAGGGGCCGATAAAGCTGTGCTGGAACAGTGTGCGCCAAGTGTCGTCGGGCGGTAGGCAATCGTTTGTCGGACGCATCTGCGGCGGCATCATCACGACTCCGCCGAGCACGATGCCTCGATCGGCAAGCCGTTCCCCGAAGGTGGCGACGCCAGCGTCGTCGCCCATATCGACCGGGATCGCTTCATAGCGGCCCGAGCGAATTAATCGCAGTTCGTCGCACAGCGCACGAAGCCTGCCTTCATCGCGTGCCGCAAGCACCAGCGCACGCCCCGAATGCGCCAGTTGGACGCAGACGGCGCGTCCGATACCGCCACTCGCGCCGGTAACGAGAATGGATCGGCTGTCATCGCTCATGGATGCTCCTCGGAAATACGGCCACGGGGGGCGCAAGCTGCGCATCTGCGCTCGTGGAAGTGCGCATCGCGACGGTGCTGCGCGCCTGCCGCAGCGCAAATGGCGGTGGCTGGGCCAGCCGCTTACTGCCAGCGCACCGCCTAGGCTGATCACCGCCGCAGGGAATCGATGACCGTGATATAGCGACGTCCTCGTTTACATCGAAGAAGGTCACGCCATCGACAACGTGACAATGCCGTGCGGAGAGCGCCGCGATTGCCGACGCGAGTGCGCCGCAGCACTCACAGGTCGAGAACCAGCATCGGCGACTTCGACCTGGAGCAGCAAGGCATGAATTGGTCGTTCGCAGCCTGTTCGGCCGGCATTAGATAGAAGTCCTTGTGGTCCGGCTCGCCTTCGAGCACGCGCGTGAGGCAGGTTCCGCATACGCCCTGCTCGCAGGAGGTGGGGACCTCCACGCCAGCTGCAGCCAGTGCCTGGACAACCGTTTTCTCCTGCGGCACCAGGATGATCCTGCCGGAGCTGGCGAGCTTGACTCGGAAGCTTTGGTCCTGGTCGGTCTTCACGACGACGGTGCCGAAGAACTCATAGTGCAGCCTGTCCTCGGGCCAGCCCTGGGCGCGCGCAGTCGACAGCACGTGGTCCATAAATCCTTTCGGACCGCATACGTACAGGTGCGTACCGTCACCGGCAGCGGCCAACACGCGACTGACGTCCAGCTTCTGTTCGGGCGCGCCGTCGTCGAAGTGGAACCGAACACGCGAGGCGTAAGGCGCCTGTTGGATGCGAGCGGCGAAGGCGGTGCGACCGCGGGAGCGGGTCGCATAGTGCATTTCGAACTCCGCGCCCAGTACGGAGAGGCGCTCGGCCATGCACAGGATCGGCGTCACGCCGATGCCGCCCGCGAGCAACAGGCTCCTGCTCGCGCCATGCGCCAGCGGGAAGTGGTTCTTCGGGGGGCTTATCGTCAGCACATCGCCAGGCTGCACGCGCTCGTGCATCGCCTTCGAGCCGCCACGCGTATTCGGGTCCTTGAGAACTGCGATCACGTAGCGGTGGCTCTCCGCCGGATCGTTGCAGAGCGAGTACTGGCGGGTGACGCCTTCACTGACCTGGACGTCGACATGCGATCCAGCGGAGAACGCCGGCAAGCCCTGCCCGTCGACGGCGACGAGCTCGAAGCTGCAGATGTCGATCGCCTCCAGCGTCTTGGCGGCAACCCTGACCTGCAGGCCGTTGGTAAAAGCGTTCATGTTCATCTCAAGAGTTGGGTGAATTCGCGCAGGCACGCGCCCGGCCGGAAACGGCCGCGCCTACGGGCGTGGTTCGACCCCTTCGTATGCCCGCTCCAGCATCGCCTTCACGGATTCGTACTCGACGACTTTTGGATTCCGGTACGGCGTTGCACACACCTCCTCGGCCGCCTGCTGCACACCACTGCGCGGCATGCCGATCTGCTTCAACGCAGATGGGAGCCGAAGCCGACCCAGCATGTGGTACAGCGCGGACGGAGCGTCGCCTGCCTTCAGCGCGCGCGCGACCCGGGCCATGCCTTGCGGCGCCGCCTTGCTGTTGTAGCGCGCGACGTGCGGCAGCACGATGGCATGCAGCTCCGCGTGCGGCAGGCCGAACGCGCCGCCGAGCACATGGCAGATCTTGTGGTGCAGGCCCATGGTCGTGGCTTCGAGCGCGTGGCCGGCCAGCCAGGCACCGTAGAGTGCCTCGGACCTGGCGTCGACGTCCGATGGGTCCTCGATGATCCTGGGCAATGACAGCGCCAGTGCGCTGATGCCCTCCTCCGCCATGAGAGAGACGATGGGGTTGCCATCCATCGCATACAGAGCTTCGACGCAGTGCGCAATCGCGTTCATTCCACTCGCCGCGGAGAGGGAGGGCGGAAGCGAAAGGGTCAGTGCAGGGTCGTACACGACGCTCTTGGGGCGAACATGCGGATCGCGCCCGGTGACCTTCTTCCCGTCTTCCGTGATCCCGTAGATCGACGTCATCTCGGATCCCGCGTAGCTTGTCGGAACCGCCACGATCGGTACTCGCAGCGCCAACGCAACGGCCTTGCCCAGGCCGATGGCGGAACCGCCGCCGATGGTCACGCAGCAGTCCGCCTGGAGTCGTATTGCGAGCTGCCTGGTTTCCATGGCGGTTTCGACCGGAACATGCATGGCAGCGTCGTGACAAACACCGGCGAAGAGTTCACCGAGGTCTGCAGCGACCCGTCCCGCGACGTCTCGATGCGAGGGCGACGTGAGGATCAGTACCCTTCTGGCGCCCAGCATCTGCACTTCTTCCGCGATCTGGGCAATGCTGCCCACGCCGAAGACCGCTCGCCCGCCGTGGCCGGCAAAGGTGAACGCCCCGATCATAGCGCCACCCGCAGCAGCTTCAGGGGATTCGTCGTGAGGACCTGGTCCCGGAGGGTCCGATCGGGAATGAAGTCCGCCAGGGCGCGCAGCAGCTTGCCCGGATCGGGCATGCGGGCAGCGTCGAAGTAGCCGGTATGCGGCCAGTCGCTTCCCCACAGCAGGCGATCACCCGCGAGGTCGGCCAGGCGCCGCGCGAATGGAACGACGTCGGAGTACGGCGGCCCGACTTTCGAGATGCGATCGGCGCCCGTGAGCTTCACCCAGATGTTGCTGCGGGCCGCCAGCCTCGTCAGCGCCTGGAACGGCAGCTGGTCGAGACCGAGGCTCGGGTCGATTCGACCCATGTGATCAATGACGACGGTTGCCGGAATCGAAGCGATCCAGTCCTCGAGCCCCGGCAACGACGCACCGTCGAAGTGGAGATTGACGAACCAGCCCAGTTCTTCGATGCACTCCAGCACGTGCGAAAAAACAGTCTTGTCGAGCGTGCCGCCGTGCTGTGGATTGAAGGCGAACCGAACCCCCCGGGCGCCCGCAGCATGCAACCGGCGGCATTCGTCCGCGGTCGTGCCCTCTCCGAGACGGACCACGGCAAGGTAGCGGCCTTGCGAGCCCGTCACGGCGTCGATGTCCACACGGTTGTCGAAACCGTGCGTGTTGGCATGGACCACGAACCCCCTGTCGATGCCGAGCGCATTGTGCATCGCGAGGCACGCGTCGAGAGGCGCGTCCGGCGGCGTGTACTTCCGGGTGGCGGCATACGGGTACTGCGAGGTCGGCCCGAGAACGTGGAAGTGAGTGTCCCAGGCGCCCGGCGGCACAGTCCAGCCAGGCTGTGAAACCTCGGGATCCGGGCCGAGGCACGGCGGAATTACGCTTTTCATATGGTCCTTTCGTAATGAGCGCAGGATGCGAGACGGACTACGCATCGAGGGAGCGCAGCGCGTCGAGGCGCTCGTGTGCCGCAGCGATGCAACGGTCGACGATCGCGCCGGCCGCGCCCACTTCGCCTTCAGGAGAAAGCAGCTTGCGCAGGGCGGATTCGTCCAGGTGCACGCGTACTTGGGGCATGCCCGCGAGCACGGTGGCGAGAGATTGCCGCAACTGGACGGCCTGCTTGCACGCATCGTGCACCAGATCGTGGGCGGCGAGGCGGCCTATGTGGGCAGCGAGCGCTATCTGCACGCTCTCGCTCATCGAAAGCCCCTGGGTGATCTCGCAATTTTCCCGCATCCGGTCCTGCCGCACCTCCAGGCCGGAGAGCAACGTCTCCGACACGTCGAGGCATTCCTCTGCCACAGTGAAGGCCTGCGCGACGACTTCCTGCTCCAGCATGCCGACGCCTGAACGCATCTGGTCCTGCCGTAGGCAGCGCAGGGCAGTCGCTGCGTGCGCCTGCAATGTGTCGGCCGCATTCTTCACCCGCCAGCTCAGGATCGGGTTGGCCTTATGCGGAAGCGCACTGGAGGTGTCACGGCCCCCCATCGCAGGTTCTGCCGCTTCCCCAATCTCCGTCCAGGTAAGCTGCGAAATGTCCTGCGCTGCCTTCCCCAGGGTGCCTACGAGCAGTGCCAGGTAAAGCACGACTTCGACGGCCGCGTCGCGAGCGCCGGATGCACTCGCCAGGGGCTCCGGCAAGCCCAGGCGCGCCATCATCCGCTGCTGGACCAGCAGACCCTGGCTTCCGAGGGACGCCATGGTGCCGGTCGCGCCAAAGAGCTCGCCCGCGACCGGACGGCAGGTGAGCTCCACCAGCCGATCCGCATCGCGCACCAGGCTCGAGAGCCACGTTGCGCAGTGCAGACCGAACGTGGTCACCCCGCCGTGGCCGCCGAACGCGCGAGCCGGCATCACGGTGTGCCGGTGCTCGTCTGCCAGCTTCGCAACAGCCGAAACGATCCTCGCCAGGCGCTGCCCGAGCAGCTTCAGGGATTCATTGATCTGCAGCGCACGGACCGTGACCAGGATGTCTTGCGTCGTGGCGCCCCAGTGCAACCACCCGCCGAACGGGCCGCATTGGGGCGTCAGCTGGCGGATCAGGGGCGCGATAGCAAAACCCGTCCGCTCCGCCGCTTTGGCCAGGGCGTCGTGATCGATGACCGCATCGTGCAGATGCTGCCTGATGCCAGGGCCGGCATCGGCGGGAATGACTCCGATCTCGGCCTGGGCGAGCGCCAACGCCGCTTCGACCTGGCAGCACTGTCGCGCCCACCCGGAAGGTGCGAACAGATCCGCGATGCGCCGGTTGCTAGTTCGCACGCGGGCCTCAGCGTTCAATGAAGAACTGGGTCTCGGCCTCGCCCTGCAGCACGATGTCGAAGCGGTACCGACGCCCGGTGTCGGACTTCTCCTCGACGGCGATCAGGCTCGCCCTTGCGGCCAGGTCGTCGATGCCGTTGAGGATCGGGTCGATGTCATTCAGCGACTCGCCGGGGAAATACATTTGGGTGATCAGACGGTGCATCACCCCCGCGGCGTAGACGGAGAAGTGCACGTGCGGCGGGCGCATCCAGTTGTCGTACCCGGGGTTGGGGTAGGCGCCGGGCTTGATGCCCACGAAACGGTACGTCCCGGAAGGACCCGTAATGGCCCGGCCATATCCCTTGAAGTTCGGGTCGATCGGCTGGCTGGAGTGGTCGGCCGGATGCGAATATTTCCCGTGGGCGTTCGCGGTCCACACCTCGATCAGGGCGCCCGCGACGGGCTTGCCGGATAGATCTGTGATGGTTCCCACGATCTCCATCGGCTCGCCCTCAGCCCGCGGCCCCCCCACTTCACGCGCGGCCAGGTCCTCGTCTCCTGGGCGCACCAGATGGTGCGGGTAGAACGGACCGATCGTCTGGTGCGGCGTGACCACGGGCAGCTTTCTGGCGGGTGTGCGCCGCTCGTTCAGCACGTAACCCTTGATCTGGGCCAGCCGTTCGGTCGAATCGAAGCTGGTCGGATGAGGAAGAACGTCGTCGGGTTTGGTAGGCATGGGTTCTCCTGGGTAAGAACTCGAACTTTCTCGCCGAATGGCACGCGCGGCCCTGGGGACCATCGCGGATCGTCTGAGGCACGCGAGCCTCGGCGACACGTAAATGTAGCAGATGTCACAGCCGATCGGCAGGCCCAGGAGCTTGCCGCAGAAGTGGTCTTCGAGTCCGGCGCGGATGATCTGCTTGCCGTTGTACAGGTACTCGGGCCCGATGAAGCCGACGACCGTGTTGGCCAGCAATGGCTCGAACTCGCGTGCGACCGCGTAGGCCCTCGCCTCGAGCGTTTGTTGATCGACACGATGATGGGCGCCGGCCGAGAGTGCCGAGCCTTGCCCGGTCTCGAAGTACATGACATTGTCGCCGACCGTTCCGCGCTTGAGCGAACGCGCCGCATCGTTGGCTTCGCGCAGCAACGCCAGGTTGATGCCGAAGCCCTTGTTGGCTTGCTCGGTCCCGGCCACCGACTGAAACACCAGATCAACCGGCACACCGGCTTCGATCATGCGCATCGTGTTGGTCACGTGCGTGAGCACGCAACTCTGCGTCGGGATCTCGTAGCGTTCGATCACCTCGGCGAGCATTTTCACGAGCGAGCCAAGCACGGCCGTGCTGTCGCTTGCCGGATTGATGCCGATGACTGCGTCGCCGCTGCCGTACAACAGGCCGTCGAGCATCGATGCGGCGATGCCGCGCAAATCGTCGGTCGGGTGGTTGGGCTGCAGGCGGACCGCAAGTCGACCAGGCAGACCGAGTGTGTTGCGAAACCGTGTGACGACACGGCACTTGCGCGCTACGACAATCAGGTCCTGGTTGCGCATCAGCTTGCTCACTGCCGCGACCATCTCGGGTGTGAGGCCGGGCGCCAGGGCGGCGAGTGCATCGGGCGTCGCATGCTCCGACAACAACCAGTCCCGCCAGCCGCCAACCGTCAGGTGCGCGATCGGTGCGAAGGCGGGCGCATCGTGCGTGTCGACGATCAGGCGCGTCACCTCGTCGACCTCGTAGGGCACGATCTGCTCGTCCAGGAACGTTCGCAGGGGCAGATCGGCGAGCGCGACGCGCGCGGCCATGCGCTCTTTATCCGATTCGGCCGCGATGCCCGCGAGCTGGTCGCCGGAGCGCTCGGGCGTGGCCTTGGCGAGCAGCGTCGTCAGGTCGGCGAAGCGGTACACGCGGTTCGAGATCGTGTGAGCGTATGCCATGTGTCATCCCTTTCAGGTCATCGGTCGAAGCGACGCGGCGAATACACGTCCAGCGCGTGCGCGACGGATCGTCCTGCGAGCTCATCGGCGACCAGTCCGGCAGTGACGGCGGCCAGCGTCAGCCCGAGGTGTCCGTGGCCGAAAGCAAGCACGACCCCTGGCACGCCGCGAGCGCGGCCGATCACGGGTACCGAGTCGGGCATTGACGGCCGAAACCCCATCCATCGCGAAGTCGGCTCCGGCAATGACCCGAAGAGTGTTCGCGCGCCGCGATCCAGCTGATCCCAGCGTTTCGGATCCGCGGAGCGAGCGGTTCCGCCGAATTCGACCAACCCTGCTACTCGCAGCCGGCCGGCCATGGGCGTGGCATACAGCCCGCGCTCGACCGGGCAGACGGGGCGACGGACGGGCAGGGGATCGACGGCATATTCGACGTGATAGCCGCGCTCCGTGTCCAAGGGCACAGCCTCCCCAGCCTGTCGAGCCAGGTCGAGAGAGTGCGCTCCGGCAGCGATGACCACTTGTCTCGCACGCACACGCTGCACTTCGCCATTTCCTTCGAGTTCGAGCGTGATACCGGACTTGTCGCCATGCAAGCGAACCGCGCGCGCTCGCAGCTGGTGCGCCCCGCGTCGCTCGGCTGCGGCCGCCATGCGCTGCATCAGCGTTGCTGGAGAAGCGAGGTGCATGGCGTCCGGGAAGAAGATGCCATGCCGATTCAGCGGTGCGAGCGCAGGCTCGAGGTGGCTCACTTCGGCGGGTGACAATGTCTCCTGCTTCACGCCATGCTTGGCGCGCAAGCGGAAGTCGAAGGCGTCGATCGACGGCGGCCCTTGGTAGAGGTAGAGGGAGCCCTCGCGTCGAATGATGTCCTCGCAGTCCAGTGTGGCCCATCGTCGCTCCCACGCGGGGGCTGCCTGCGCAAGCAACGGGGCGAGCGCTCGTGCGCTGGCCGTCGCAGCAGACGTGCTTGATGCGCGGACGAATCGCCACAGCCACGGCAGCATCGCCGACATGGCCGAGGCTGGCATCGAGAGCGGACTGTCCGGATCGAGCAAGAGACGAGGCAACGACCACATCACCTGCGGTGTCGCAACCGGCACGCAACCGTAGCCGGGGTCTCCTCGTTTTCAGTGCAATAAGTGACGGTACGAAAAGCTAGCACTGGCGCGGAGGTGGTGTTGGTAGATCG
>NZ_JADCNH010000065.1 GCF_018904615.1 Verticiella alkaliphila
CATGCGAGCACCAGCGGCCACCGCACCGCCCACGCCCGTCGCGGCGGCACCGACAGCCACTGCGGTTCCGGCTGCACCGACGGCGGCGCCGGCCATCGCGCCTGCGCCGAGTTGGGGCGCACCGGACACGAGGCCCGTGGCGATGCCAGGGCCGAAGATCCCGAGCGCCAGCAAGGTGAGCGAGGCCAGCATGATGACCAGCGCGTGGTCGATGTTCGGTTCGGCGGGATGGACTTGGAACTGCGAGAACAGGCCCGAGCCGATGCCGACGATCACGGCCAGCACCAGGACCTTGATACCGGCGGCCACGACATTGCCCAGCACCTTCTCGGCGAGAAAGCTGGTCTTGTTCCACAGCGCGAACGGCACCAGCACGAACCCGGCGAGCGTGGTCAGCTTGAACTCGATCAGCGTGATGAAAAGCTGGATCGCCAGCACGAAGAAGCACAGCACCACGACCAGCCACGCGAGGAACATCACCACGATGGGGTCGAGGTTCACGAACACCTCGGGGAAGCCGGCCATCTCGCCGATCTGCTCCAGAATCGGCGCCCCGGCGTCGATGCCGGTCTTCGCGAGCCGGCCCGGCTGCAAGAAGTTCTCCATCGTGATGGACGAGCCGGTGGCGGTGATGCCCAGCCCAGCGAACGAGCGGAACACGATGCTGGCCAGCCAGTTGAAGTTGTTGAGGATGTAGGCGAAGGCACCGACGTAAAGCACCTTGCGCAGCAGCTTGGCGATCACGTCATCGCCCTGGCCGGTAGCGTGGCTCATGGCCCAATACAGCCCGGCGATCGTCATGTCGATGACGATCAGCGTGGCCGTGAGGAACGCCACTTCGCCGCGCAGCAGCCCGAAACCCGAGTCGATGTAGGTGGCGAAGGTGTTGAGGAACTGGTCGATGATGGTCACGTCATTCATGGCGTGCCCTCCGGGGCGGCGGGCAAGGCCGGCGCGGTGCCATCGGCCGGTTCCTCGAAGCTGGGCGGGATCGGCGGCATGTCGGCCAGCGTCCGGTATTCATCCGGCCCGGCCTCGCCGGAAAAGAAGCGCCGCCGGAAGGCTTCGGCGGCGGCGCGGCAAGCGTCCTCGCCCGTGGCCTCCCGGTCGGCCGCGCATTGCGCGCGCAACGCCTTGAGCCGCGCGGGGTCGGCAGCCAGGGCATCGGCGAGGTTGTCGGCCGGCTGCTCGCCGCAAGCGGCCAGCAGCACGGCACCAAGGACGAGGACGCATCGCATGTCGGCCCCCGTCAGTCGCGGTAGAAGTTGACGGACTGCGGCGTGTACGGCGTGCCTTCCCCGAGGAAGCGCCGCCGCACTTCGCGGGCGCGCTCGGTCGCCGCCGCCTGCCGCGCCAGTTCCAGCGAGGCGGCCCGGTCTTGCGTGATCTGGAGCCGCTGCGACTGGATCGACTGCTTGGCCTGCAAGGCGAGCAACTGGTTCGTGGCCTGCATCGCCTGCAACGCGCCTTGCGCCGACTGGCTCTTGCCAACCAGATCGGCCAGCACGCTTTCGTCTTCGCCCAGGTTCTGCGACACCTGCGCCTGCATCTGCATGGTGGTCTGCAAGCCGTTGAGCGTGTTCTTCCACCGCTCCTGGGCATCGCGGTACATCTGGTCGCCGCTGACGGTGGCGGCGTACTGCTCCGGGTACAGGCGGGCAAACTCCCGATCCAGATTCGTCACGTCGTAGGCCAAGCCTCGGGCCTGGGCGATCAGCCGCTCGGTCGTCGCCAGGTTGGCGCGCAACTGGCCGACCACGCTGGACGGCAGGCTGGCGAGGTTGCGCGCCTGGTTCATCAGCATTTGCGCTTCGTTCTGGAGCTGGCGAATCTGGTTGTTGATCTGCTCCAGCGTGCGGATCGCGGTCATCGTGTTCTGCACGAGGTTGGTGGGGTCGATCACGACCCATTGCGCATGGGCAGTGGCGGTGCAAAGCATGGCCGCGATGGCAGCGGCGACAAGGCGCTTCTTCATGGCAGGATCTCCTGTGGGTGGTCAGCGAAGGAACCCGGCGCGAGGCCGGGGAACGAGGGCAGCAGGTCAGCCGCCCAATCGAGGCCGCGATGGCGCAGCCAGGCGCCCGCGAAGCCAGGCGTGCCGGCGTCCAGCAGCACGCGGTCTATGTCGCGCTGGTCTTGCGGCGTGGAAGCGCCCGCAAACGCCAACGCTGCCGGCCCCAGGTCGAGGTCGAATAGGCGGTTGCCGAGGCGGGATTGGTAGTAGTAGTCGCGCTTGGGCTGCGCGGTGGCGACGATCTCGATCTGCCGCGAATTTAGGCCGAAGCCTTCGTAGATCGTGCGAATCTGCGGCTCGGTCGCCTGCGGGTTCGGCAGGAAGATGCGGCTTGCACAGCTTTCGATGATCGCGGGCGCGATGCTCGAATCCTTGATGTCCGCAAGCGACTGTGTGGCGAAGATGACGCTGACGTTCTTCTTGCGAAGCGTCTTGAGCCACTGCCGGATGCGCGCGGCAAACACGGGGTCATCGAGGAACAGCCACGCTTCATCGAGGATCAGCAGCGTGGGCGCACCGTCAAAGCGTTCATCGAAACGCGCAAAGAGGTAATGCAGCACGGCCATGACGGCGGCCTTGCTGTGCATCAGCTCCTCCATCTCGAAACCCTGCACGTCGGCCATGCCCAGCCGGTCGTGATCGGCATCCAGCAGCTTGCCGTGCGCGCCGCCGAGCACATACGGCGCGAGCGCCTGGCGCAGCGCATTGCTCTGCAACAGCACGGACAGCCCGGTCATCGTGCGCTGCTCCACCGGCGCACCGGCAAGGCTGCCGAGTGCCGACCAGATGGCCGCCTTCTCGTCCGGGCCGACCGCCACGCCTTCGTGCAGCAAGCGCCCCTCGATCCATTCGGCGGCCCAGGTGCGGTAGCCCTCGCGGTCGATGCGGGCGAGCGGCTGGAAGGCGATTTCGCCATCCATGCTCAGGTCGTAGTGCTCGCCGCCCAGCCCGAGGATGGTGGCGCGCATCGAGCGCCCCATGTCGAAGGCGAAGATGCGCGAGCCGCGATAGCGGCGGAACTGCATCGCCAGCGTGGCGAGCAAGACCGACTTGCCCATGCCGGTCGGGCCGGCGACCAGCGTGTGGCCCACGTCGCCGATGTGCGTCACCAGCCGGAACGGCGTCGCGCCATCGGTGCGTGTGACGATCAGCGGCGGGCCGCCCAGGTGGTCGTTCTTCTCCGGCCCGGCCCATACCGCCGACACCGGCATCATGTGCGCCAGGTTCAGCGTCGAGACGATGGGCTGGCGCACGTTGGCGTAGGCGTTGCCGGGGAGCGAGGACAGCCACGCATCCACGGCATTGAGCGTTTCGGGGATGGTGACAAAGCCCCGGCCCTGGATGACGCGCTCCACCATGCGCAGCTTCTCGTCGGCTGCGCCGGCGTCCTCGTCCGTGACGGTGACGGTCGCCGTCAGGTAGCCGAAGGCGACTTGATCGCTGCCCAGCTCCTGCAAGGCGGCATCAGCGTCGGCGGCCTTGTTGTTCGCGTCGGTATCGACCAGCGGGCTTTCCTGCTGGAAGATCGTTTCGCGCAGCAGCGCAATGACGTTCTTGCGCTTGGCAAACCACTGACGGCGCAGGCGGGCGAGTTCTTTTTCCGCCTCGGATTTATCCAGGCACAGAAAGCGCGTACTCCAGCGATACCCAAATCCCAGGCGGTTGAGGTCGTCCAGAATCCCCGGCCAGGTCGAGGTCGGGAAGCCCCGCACCGACACCACACGCAGGTGCCGGTCGCCCAGCATGGGCGCCAAGCCACCGACCAGCGGCGAGTCGGTCAGCAGCGCGTCGATGTGGAAAGGCACCTCGGGCACGCCGACGCGAAAGCGCCGCGTCGAGATAGTCGAATGCAAATAGGTCAGAGTCTGCGCGTCGTCCAGCCAGGCGATTTCCGGCATCACGCCATCGAGCAGGTCGAAGACGCGATCCGTTTCCGCGACGAAGGCTTGCAGCCGCTCGCGCCAGTCCACGCCACTCGTCGGCGTGTTCTCGTAGAGCATCTTGGCGGCTCGGGCGCGCGATTCCTCGGGCGGCAGGTACACCAGCGTCAGGTGATAGCCGCTCTCGAAGTGGTGGCCGGTATCCTCGAAGGCCGAGCGGCGTTCTTCGTCCACCAGCCACGAAAGCGGCTCGGAAAAGTCCGAGTGCGGGTAGTCGGCGGCGGCGCGGCGCTCGGCCTCGATGAACAGCGCCCAGCCCGAACCCAGCCGGCGCAGCGCGTTGTTCAAGCGCGCCGACGTGGCGATCAGCTCGCCTTGCGTTGCACTGTCGAGGTCAGGCCCGCGAAACCGGGCCGTGCGCTGGAAACTGCCGTCCTTGTTCAAGACGACACCCGGCGCGACCAGTCCGGCCCAGGGCAGCCAGTCGGCGAGCAGCGCGGGCCGCTGGCGGTATTCGGCGAGGTTCAGCATGGCGGCCCCCTCACACGTCCAGCAGCGGGCGGTGTTTGATGTGCCGGGCGAACACGGCCATGAACTGCGGATCGACGCGCGCACCCCATACCGCCAGCGAATGGCCGACGATCCAAAGCACGACGCCCGGAATCCACAGTTGCAGGCCCAGCCCGACGGCGGCGGCCAGCGTCCCGTTGGCAATCGCCACGGTGCGCGGTGCGCCGCCCAGCAAGATCGGCTCGGTGAGCGAGCGATGCAGCGGCACCTCGAACCCGGCTGCGAAGCTATCCGGGGCGCTCATACGACAGCCCCGCCCGAGAACGAAAAGAACGATAGGAAGAAGCTCGAAGCCGCGAACGCGATGGACAGGCCGAACACGATCTGGATCAGCTTGCGGAAACCGCCCGACGTGTCGCCGAAGGCCAGCGCGAGGCCCGTGGCGATGATGATGATGACGGCCACGATGCGTGCCACCGGCCCCTGGATGGATTCGAGGATGGATTGCAGCGGGCCTTCCCACGGCATCGAGGAACCGGCGGCCTGCGCGGTTCCGGCCAGGAACAGCAGCAGCGCGGCCAGCAGCAGCCCTTGCCCCGCAGGGCGGCCCAGGCAGCGCAGCCGCGCGAGGATGGACAGGTGCGAAGGCGGATTTACGGAAACACGGAAGGCATGGGCGTGCGTCATGGCAGTTCTCCAGAGGGATTGAGGGACGGGGATGAGGAAGTCGCCGCAGCGGATGCGGCATCGGGAACTGGCGACAGCTCGGGAAACGGCGTGTCCATCGCATCCGCCAGTTGGTAGCCAACGCCGTCGAAGCCGACGACGCGGGCGATGCTCTCGATGCGGCGCTTCCGTCCGCGCCCGGCGATGTGGATCACCACGTTGACCGCCTCGGCGATCAGCGCACGCGGCGGGTTCACCGCCACTTCGAGAATCAGTTGCTCCATGCGCAGCAGCGCGCCCAGCGCGGAACCGGCGTGGATCGTGGCGATGCCGCCGGGATGGCCTGTGCCCCACACCTTGATGAGATCTAGTGCCTCGGCTCCGCGCACCTCGCCGACGACGACGCGATCAGGCCGCAGGCGCATGGATGAGCGCACCAGCTCGGTCATGGACACCACGCCGGAGCGCGTGCGTAGCGGCACGTGGTCGCGGGCGACGCATTGCAGTTCCACGGTGTCTTCGAGCACCAGTACGCGGTCGCCGGTGGCGGCTATCTCGGCCAACAGCGCGTTCGCCAAGGTCGTCTTGCCGCTGCTGGTGGCCCCGGCGATCAAGACGTTCTGGCGCTCGCGCACGGCGCGCACCAGAAAGCCTGCCTGGGCGGCGGTCATCATTCCGTCCACGACGTACCGCTCCAGCGGGATCACGCCGATGGCGCGCTTGCGCAGCGCGAAGGCCGGCCCCGGCGCGGCGGGCGGCAAGATGCCCTCGAAGCGTTCGCCGGTTTCGGGCAGTTCGGCGGACAGCAGCGGCTGGCCGCGATGCACCTCCGCGCGACGTGGGTCGCGACCAGGCGGATGATTCGCTCGCCATCGGCTTCGGGCAGCTCCACGCCCATAGGCGCGCGGCCCGACGACAGGCGATCCACCCAAAGGGTGCGGTCGGGGTTGAGCATGATTTCCACCACGTCGGGGTCTTCGAGCGCGGTGGCGATTAGCGGCCCCATTGCCGTGCGCAGCATCTGGATGCGCCGGTCGAGCGACGTGGCACTCATGGATTGGGGAACGGCACTCATGACGCACGCTCCCGCGCCTGAGCCGCTGCGGCGGCGTCCTCCATCCGCATCGGGTCGGGGTGCAGTTCCTCCACCACGTCGCGCACCAGGCTGCGTCCGCGCATCAGGTGGCGGCCAAGCTGCTCGGTGAACTGCTCGAAGCGCGCCTTGCCCTGAGCACGGGCCGCGTCTTGGTGCGCTTCGGGAACCGGCGTGCTGACGGTCAGGTAGTAGCGGATGAAAAGCGCCAGCGTCTCGATGGCGATGTTCTGGTCGCGCTCCATGCGCTCGGCCTGGCGCGACAGCCGATCAAGGCGCTTGGCGATAGCGGCCTCGCGCTGGTCGGCGGCATCGGGCGACAGCCACGATGCGAGCGCCGCCGCGACGATGGATGACTTGGACACGCCTTTCTTGGCGGCCAGTTCATCGAGCCGCTGGGCGTGCTCGGGCTGAATAAAGAGGTTCAGGCGGTAGCTCATAGCTCGATTCCGTCGTTGGGGTCGAGGGACGCCAGCCGGGCCACGCGCTGCATGGGCGGATCAAGCTGGCGAGGAAGGGGAAGCGGCAGGTCGTCGTCGTCATCGAGCAGCGCCAGGTCGGCCGCGGGCGCGGCCAGCTCGGGGTCGTAGGCGACGGTTTCGGAAAGCTCTGGCTGACGGCGCGGGCCGCCGTCGTCAGTGCTGGCCGGGAAGCCCTCGGCTTCTCCGGCGGCAGGCGGAGTCAGCACGGCGGGGATCGCCAAGCCGCTCCAGTCGTCAGCGCGCGCAGGCGGCGCGTCCGCGTACTGCCCGTCCGCCAGCGCAGGCGGCGGCATGACACGCTGCTTGAAATTGGTGTCGGCGTAGTAGCGCAGCTTCGTGGCCTTGATGGGGGCCACGCTGGACACCATCACCACGGCCTCATCGGGCGGAAGCTGCATGACTTCACCCGGCGTCAGCAGCGGGCGGGCCGTCTCTTGACGCGACACCATGAGGTGGCCCAGCCACGGCGCGAGCCGGTGGCCTGCGTAGTTGCGCTGGGCGCGCAGCTCGGTCGCGGTGCCCAGCGTCTCGGAGATGCGCTTCGCTGTGCGTTCGTCGTTCGTGGCGAACGTCACGCGCACATGGCAGTTGTCGAGGATGGAGTGGTTCTGCCCATACGCCTTGTCGATCTGGTTGAGCGACTGCGCGATGAGGAAGCTGCGGATGCCGTAGCCCGCCATGAAGGCCAAGGCCGTCTCGAAGAAGTCGAGCCGGCCCAAGGCCGGGAACTCGTCGAGCATCAGCAGCAGCTTGTGCCTGCGCGCTATGCCGTCCGAGCCGTCCAGCGATTCGGTCAGGCGCCGGCCGATCTGGTTGAGGATCAGGCGGATGAGCGGCTTTGTGCGGCTGATGTCCGAAGGCGGCACCACCAGGTACAGCGACACCGGGTGCTCGGCGGAGATGAGATCGGCGATGCGCCAGTCGCAGCGCGACGTGACTTCGGCCACCGTGGGATCACGATAGAGGCCCAAGAACGACATGGCGGTGCTCAACACGCCGGAACGCTCGTTGTCCGACTTGTTGAGCACTTCGCGCGCCGCCGAAGCGACGACGGGATGCGGGCCATCGCCGAGATGCGGCGTGGTCATCATCCGGTGCAAGGTCAGCTCGAAGGGGCTGGCCGGGTCACTGAGGAAGTTGGCGACGCCGCGCAGCGTCTTGTCTTCGCTCGCGTAGAGCACATGCAGGATGGCCCCGACCAGCAGCGCGTGAGAGGTCTTTTCCCAATGGTTGCGCTTCTCCAGCGCGCCTTCGGGATCGACCAGAATGTCCGCGATGTTCTGCACGTCGCGCACTTCATGCGCGCCGCGCCGTACCTCCAGCAGCGGGTTGTAGGCCGCCGACTTCGCATCGGTCGGGTTGAACAGCAGGCAATGGCTGAAACGGCTGCGCCAGCCGGCGGTGATCTGCCAGTTCTCGCCCTTGATGTCGTGGATGACCGCTGAAGCCGGCCAGCTCAACAAGGTGGGCACCACCAGGCCGACACCCTTGCCGCTGCGCGTGGGCGCGAAGGTCAGGACGTGCTCTGGCCCTTCATGGCGCAGGTACTGGCGGTCGTGCTGGCCGAGGAACACGCCCGCTGGCTGCGTGAGGCCCGCCTTGCGAATGTCCTGCGCGTTCGCCCAGCGGGCCGACCCGTAGGTCGTGACCAGGCGTGCCTGCCGCGAGCGCCAGACCGACATGGCAATGGCGACGGCCACGGCGACCATGCCACTGCTGCCCGCGATGGCTCCGCCGGTGTCGAAGGTTTCCGGGGTATAGGCGCCGTAAGAAAACCACCACTCAAACAGCTTCCACGGGTGATAGATCGGCGTGCCAAGAAGATCGAACCAAGGCGAGCCAAGGCGTACTTGATAGCCAAGGGCTGCTGCTGTCCATTGTGTGGCGCCCCACACTCCGGCGATCACGATGCCGAATACCACGGCGATCTGACCGAATAGCACGTTCGTCCCTTGCATGACCTCGCCTCCGATTTCTCCTGCGCTGATTCCTCATGGAAAAAGCGGCACACGGACGTGCCGCAGGCGTCAGGATCGGTGCCGGGCCAGTGCCGGTCAAAGACCGTTTAGGACAGAAAGGTCGAACAAAAAGAAAGAATTAGCGCACTGGCGAGCCAAAGAAAAACGCCGCAAGCGCGGGCGCATTGCGGCGTGTTGGGCGGAAAAATGAAGGTAATGCGGCGAACCGACAACAATCAGAACTTGGGCGATTCCTTCGGTGGCGTGTACGGGGTTTCTCCGTCGCCATAGAACCGCTTGCGCGTGGCTTCGGCGACCCGATTACACAGCACGTCGCCCAGCTTGGCACGGTCGGTTTTGCATTGCTGGCGCAGCTCCTTGAGCCGTTCGGGGTTGGCTGCCAGTTCTTCCACCGTCGGGATATTTGCCTCCGAATCGGCGGCTTTCTGCGGCGCCTCGGATTGGCCGCAGGCGGTCAATGCGGCCGCCAGCAAGAAAGGAATGGTCTTCTTCACGGCGTAGGTACCTCCGGTAGGTCAAGAGTATGGCCCGTGATGGGCCGGGGAGATTCCGGTGATTCGATAGCCTGCACACGTTTAATGAAGCGTGTCAGCACATCGGAGGGGAAATTCTCTGGGCGGAGCAGGTACGTCGTCAGCGGCGGTACACGGGACGCCAGTGGTCGCGCTACCACGCCCGGTTCACGGCTTGCGACAATGTGCGCTGCACCCGCCAGGCCAAGTGCGAAGCCTGCCGATACGAGCGCCATCATCAGGTCGCAGGAAGCGACCCGCTCCGCAATTAGCGGCTCCATGTCCGCCCGACGCAGCACTCGATCAACGTGTTTGGCATGGCCTTCGCACACTTGCGGGTCGCACAAGACAAGCGGGTAGCGCAGCAACTCATCCAGAGGGATGCGTTTGTGGGCCAATAGCGGATGCCTCGCCGGCACCGCCACCATAAGCGGATCGCTCCAAGCCGGTAAAGCGACGATGCCATCGCCTGCCTCCCTGGACTGCGCGAATCCTACGTCGTACAGATCGTCATGTAGTCCCTTGATCTGTTGTGACAGTGGCACCTCGAAGAATCGGATTTCGACCTCTGGTTCTTCTTGTCGGCAGACGGCGAGCAAAGCAGATAGGCGTGACGGGGTGATGCCGTCGGACAGCGCCACGCGCAACTGTCCATGAAATCCATTGGCCGCTGCCCTCACACTGTCCCGTGCTTGTTCCAAGGCGGCGAAGACGCGGCGCACGTGCTCCAGAAACAGTTTCCCGGCGCGGGTGAGTTGAGTGCTGCGAGTGGTTTGGGCTTGCCCCATCCCGCCGGACAGGTTGTTTAACCTAACAAGCCGCCGCCTCGAACTGGATGGGGCTGACGTA
>NZ_JADCNH010000066.1 GCF_018904615.1 Verticiella alkaliphila
TGGGAGTTCTGCTCGCAGCCTTCCATGTCCTCCAACAGGCGCTCCAGCGTCACGATCTGGCGATCTGTCACCTGGGGTTTCGTCGTCGGCCAGGCGGGAGGCTTCGCTGCGTTGCACCGCCAGACGCTCGCCCACCGCGGCCAGCACGCGCTTGCGCTCGGCCTGCTGGCGCACGCGCTCTTCGCGCTGGGCCGTCTGTTCCTTGGCGAGGGCATCGAGCTCGGCGCGCCGCTCGGCAGCGCTCTCGTGCAGGGTCTGCAGCGCAGCGATCTCCTCGCGCACGGCCATCACCTGCGCCGCACGGGCTCGCGACACATAGCCGAGGTAGCCCAGGGTGCGCCCGGTCTCCTGTGGATCGTTGCCCGAGAGCAGCGCGCTCCACGGGGTCACGCCGCCCGTTTCGTACTGCTGGCGCATCAGCGCCGCGAGCGTCTTCTGGCGCGCCGCGAGATCGGATTCGCGCCGACTGATGCGGTGCTCCAGATCCTTCAACTCGTCGCCGGCCGTCTTGCGTCGGCCTTCGATCTCGCTCAGACGACGCGTGGTCTCGGAGATCGCGCGTTCGGAGGCTTTCAGTTCATCGGCCGCGGTCGCCCGCGCCTTCTCGGCTTCGGCCATCTCGCGCTCGATGCGCTCGATGCGCTCGCGCAACACATCGCGCTCGTGCTGGGCCGCCTCGCGCTGGGCGAGGTTCGAGGCAGGCTGGGCCATAACCATGCCAACGGGGCAGGCCAACGCCAGGACCAGCGCCAGCGCGGCCCGCAGCCCCGTGGGGCGATGAGGGGGCGTGCCGACGCCGCCGCGCGTCATCGGCACGTCAGACGGGAACTGCCGGGCGCGCGGCACGAGGCGGGCCTGATCAGGCCTTCGCCTTGCCCTGCGCCGCCACGGCGGCCATGGCCGCCGCGATCTCGTCCGGATTGCCCAGGTAGTAGTGACGGATGGGCTTCAGGTCGTCGTCGAGCTCGTAGACCAGCGGCTGCCCGGTCGGGATGTTCAGGTTGACGATGTCGTCGTCCGACACGTTGTCCAGGTGACGGATGAGCGCGCGCAGGCTGTTGCCGTGCGCGGCGATCAGCACGCGCTTGCCGGCGCGGATGGCCGGGGCGATGGCCTCGTCCCAGTAAGGGACGACGCGCTCGACGGTGTCCTTCAGGCATTCGGTGTTGGGCAGCAGCGCCGGATCGACATCCGCATAACGCGGATCGTTGCCCGGCAGGCGATCGTCGCCCTCGGGCAGCGGATTCGGGGCAATGGCGTAGGCACGGCGCCACACGAGGACCTGCTCGTCGCCATACTGGGCGGCGGTTTCGGCCTTGTTCAGGCCCTGCAGCGCGCCGTAGTGACGCTCGTTCAGGCGCCAGGTCGGCTCCACCGGCAGATACATGCGGTCCATCTCGTCCAGGGCGATCCACAGCGTGCGGATGGCGCGCTTCAAGACCGACGTGAAGGCGAGATCGAAGTCGTAGCCTTCCCGCTTCAGGAGCTGGCCCGCCTGGCGTGCCTGCTCGCGGCCGGTCTCGGTGAGGTCGACGTCAGTCCACCCGGTAAAGCGGTTTTCCAGGTTCCACTGGCTTTCGCCGTGACGCATGAGGACGAGTTTGTGCATGGCAGGCAATGAGAAGTAGGGTGCGATGGTTAACTCGTCATTCTATAATTCTTGATTGCACTTTGCTTAGGGCGCCTCGCGCCAGTCGCGGCGAAGCGTTTTCGCCGCTGGAACCAGGAAACCCCGCGTGGACTTCGTACTGCAGAACATCTTCATCATCGCCGTTGCCGTCGTCTCTGGCGCCATGCTCATGTGGCCAGGCTTTAGCCGTGCCCGCGGTGTCAATGGCGTGGACACCACCGGCGCCACCCAACTCGTCAATCACGAGCAGGCCGTCTTCGTCGACATCCGCCCGCCCGTGGAGTATGAGAAGGGCCACATTGCCCAGGCCCGCAACGTGCCCGTGGACGACATCGAGACCCGTGCCAGCTCGCTGCCCAAGAACAAGCCGCTGATCGTGGTGTGCAACAACGGGCGCACCGCCGCTCGCGCCGCCGCGCAGTTCAAGGCCAAGGGCTTCGAGAAGGTGCACACGCTCAATGGCGGCCTCATCGCCTGGCAACAGGCCGGCCTGCCCGTCACCACCCGCTGATCGCCGCGCGGCGCCGCCCCCGGCGCCGCGCGCTCCCTTTCCTTCGGCAGTGCGCTGCCACATCACAACGAAACGAGACCCTCATGGCCGAAGCCCAGACCCCCGCGCAGGATCAGAACACGCAAGCCGCTCCCGTCTTCAACCTGCAGCGCGTCTACCTGAAGGACCTCTCCCTCGAGCTGCCGAACGCGCCGCAGATCTTCCTCGAGAACGAACAGCCCCAAGTGGAAGTGCAGCTGAACGTGGGCGTCACGCGCCTGGCCGAGACCGTGTTCGAAGCCACCGTCACCGCCACGGTCACGACCAAGATCAAGGATCAGGTCCTGTACCTCGTCGAAGGCAAGCAGGCCGGCATCTTCGAACTGTCGAACATCCCCGCCGAGCAGATGGATCCGCTCCTGGGCATCGTCTGCCCGAACATGATCTACCCGTACCTGCGTGCCAACGTCGCCGACGCCATCACCCGCGCCTCGCTGCCGCCCGTGCACCTGGCCGAAGTGAACTTCCAGGCCATGTACGAGCAACGCCTGGCCGAGTACCAGCAGTCGCAGGCCGCCGCCAACGGCGCTGCCCCCGCCGCGCAGCACTGAGCATGACGCCCGTGCAGCCGACCGGACGCGTTGCCCAGGACGGCAGCCCGCCACCCGGCGGCTTGCGCGTGGCCGTCATCGGTGCGGGCAGCTGGGGCACTGCCCTCGCGGCGATGTCCAGCCGCTTCTGCCCCACCCTGCTCTGGGCACGAGATCCGGCCACGGCGGCAAGCCTGGCCGAACACCGGGAGAATCGCCGCTATCTTGCCGGCGTCTCCTTGCCCGACACCCTGGCGTACACCGCCGATTTCGACGCGGTCGGCCGCCATCTGGCGGGTCCTGCACCCGCACTCATCATCCTGGGTGTGCCCGTGGCGGGCCTGCGCGACACCTGTGCCAACGTGGCCGCGCTGCTGAGCCGCCATGCCCCGGGCCGCACAGACGTCGTCTGGACGTGCAAGGGCGTGGACCCGAACACCGGCGAGCTGCCGCACCAGATCGCGGCGGCCGCGCTCGACGCCTATCCCGATATCGCGCAGGGCGTGCTCTCCGGCCCGTCGTTCGCGCGCGAAGTGGCCCAGTGGCTGCCGGTGGCGCTCACCATCGCGAGCCGGGATCCCGGCCTGCGCGAACGCGTCGTCACTGCGCTGCACGGCGAGAACGTGCGCATCTACGCGAGCGACGACATCGTCGGCGTGGAAGTGGGTGGGGCGCTGAAGAACGTGCTCGCCATCGCCTGCGGCGTGGCCGACGGCCAGGGGCTGGGCACCAATGCCCGGGCCGCGCTCATCACGCGCGGGCTGGCTGAAATGACGCGCCTGGGCGTTGCCATGGGCGCGCGGCCCGACACTTTCGCCGGACTCACCGGCCTGGGCGATCTGGTGCTCACCGCCACGGGTGATCTCTCGCGCAATCGCCGCGTGGGCGTGGAGCTCGGCAAGGGGCAGGTCCTGGCCGACATCCTCGCGCAGAGCCCGCATGTGGCCGAAGGCGTGCGTGCCGCGCGCGCCGTGCAGAGTCTTGCACGCCGTCACGGCGTGGACATGCCCATCACCGACGCCGTATGCGCGCTGCTCTTCGAAGGCGCCACCGCGCGCGAGGCCGTTGCCTGCCTGCTCGCCCGCGAACCGCGCCAGGAAACGCCGGCCAGCGACAGCTGATTCTTTCTTACCCGAGCCCATCGACACCATGACGACGACTCGCTTTTCCGCGGTGCGCCGCACCTTGTTGAGCCTGGCCGCCCTGGCCGTCACCGCCAGCGTCGCCCTGCCCGTGCAGGCCGCCGCTGCGTGGCCCAGCCGCCCCATCTCGATGGTCGTGCCCTTCCCGCCCGGCTCCTCGCCCGACATCGTCGCGCGCACCGTGGCCGAGCCGCTGTCCAAGGCGCTTGGGCAATCGATCATCATCGACAACCGGCCCGGCGCAGGCGGCAACATCGGCACGCGGGCGGTCGCCCAGGCGCAACCGGATGGCTACACGCTGCTCTTCACGATCAACGGCCCGCTCGTCACCGCGCCGCGGCTCTATCAGAAGACGCTGGGCTACGACCCGATGAAGGATCTCGCACCGGTCAGCCTCATCGCGACCAGCCCCAACGTGCTCGTGGTGAACAACGACCTCGGCGTGAACGACATGGCGGGCTTCCTCGCGCTGGCCAAGTCCGATCCCAAGCGGCTCAACTACGGCTCCGTCGGGCCGGGCAGCGCCTCGCACCTGGCGATGGAGATGCTCAAGTCGGACGCCAAGGTGGATCTGCTGCACGTGCCCTATGCCGGCTTTCCGCAGGTCATCACCGCCATCATCGCGGGCGACGTGCACGCGGCGTTCATGGTGCCCGCGATCGCCATGCCCCAGGTCAACCAGGGCAAGGCCAAGGCACTCGCCGTGAGCAGCCGCGAAGCCTCGCCCCTGCTGCCCGGCGTGCCCACGGTGGCTGCCACCACGGCGGGCTTCGAGGCCATCTCCTGGCAGGCTGTGCTGGTGCCCGCGGGCACCCCGCCCGAGATCGTCGAGCGCCTGAACACCGAGCTCGACACCATCATCCGCAGCGAGCGCATCAAGACGCTGCTGGACAGCCAGTACTTCACCGGCGTGGGCGGCAAGCCGGACGTGCTCGCCAAGCAGATCACGGACGAGACGGCCCGCTGGACGGCGGTGATCGATCAATTGAAGCTGTCGCTGGATTGAGCCCGGCGCGAGCGCCTGCCGGGCCTCACACGCCCGTGGGCGTCCGCCGCGTCATGTAGACAGCGTCCTCGCCGTACCCGGCGAGCTTGCGGCGCAGCGACGGCGTCGCCCGCTGCGCCACGAAGCCGTAGCGTTGCCAGAAGGCGCGCGCGCCTTGCACGGCGATCAGGCACTGTGACGCCAGCGCCAGCGACTCGGCCGCTGCCATCACGGCAGAGATCATCTGCCGGCCCACGCCCGCGCCTGCCGCGACCGGATCAACGGCCAGGTCATGAATGTACAGACAATCAGGGACGCCTGGCAGCTCGCAACATGCGCTGTCGAGCGGGACGGCCTCCCCTTCTCGCCAAGGCATGGCCAGCACGTACGCCACCGCGACATCCGAGGCCAGGGCGAGAAAGCACGTCTGGGGCGCAGCCTGGATCTTGGCAAGCAGTGAGGCGGGCGACTCGGGGGTGACCGCCACGTAACATGCCGCCTGGATCCGGCAGACGTCGGGCAGATCCGCCAGCGTGAGAGCCCGGATCTGCACGGCCGTCTCGGGCCTCACGACCCCGCCGCGCCGGCATAGCCATGCTGGCGCCAGGCTTCGAACACCGTCACGGCCACCGCGTTGGACAGGTTCAGGCTGCGCTGCCCGGGCCGCATGGGCAGGCGCACACGCTGATCCGGCGCGAAGCGCGCCAGATCGGTTTCGCTCAGGCCAGCCGTCTCACTGCCGAACACGAACACGTCACCCGGGGCGAACGCCACCTCGGCCACGCTGCGCTCGGCGCGCGTGGTGAGCGCGAACGCTCGGCCAGCGTCGGCGCGCGTGGCGAGCAGCGCAGCCGGCAGGTCGTCGTGCACGCGCACGGTCGCCCACTCGTGATAATCCAGCCCTGCGCGGCGCAGCCGCGCGTCATCCAGCTCAAAGCCCAACGGCCGCACCAGGTGCAGCTGCACACCGGTGTTGGCCGCCAGCCGAATGGCGTTGCCGGTATTGGGCGGAATCTCCGGCGCGACGAGAACGACGTGGAACATGGTCAGACGCTCAGCACCAGCCCTGGGCCATCAACGCATCGGCCACCTTCACGAAGCCGGCGATGTTGGCGCCGTCCACGTAGCTGACCGTGCCGTCCTCGCGCTGGCCGTAGCGCACGCATGCATCGTGGATGGAGGCCATGACGGCTTGCAGGCGCTGATCGACTTCCTCGCGGGTCCACGACAGACGAATCGCGTTCTGCGACATCTCGAAGCCCGAGGTCGCCACGCCACCGGCGTTGCTCGCCTTGCCCGGTGCGAACAGGACGCCGGCGGCTTCGAAGGCGTGAACGGCTTCGAGCGTGCTGGGCATGTTGGCGCCTTCGGCCACGCACAGCACCCCGTTGGCGATGAGGCGATTGGCGTCCGTCTCGTCCAGCTCGTTCTGCGTTGCGCACGGCAAGGCCACGTCCACAGCCACGGACCACGGCCGCTCGCCAGGATGGTAGGCAATGCCGACGGCCTCGGCGTACTCGCGCACCGTACGTCGCTCGTCGTTGCGCATGCGCATCAGGATGGCGAGCTTCTCGGTATCGAAGCCGGCCGGGTCCACGGCCATGCCCTGCGAATCGGACACCGTGACCACGATCGCGCCCAGCGAGATCAGCTTCTCGATCGCGTACTGAGCCACGTTGCCGCTGCCCGAGACCGCCACGCGCAGGCCCGTCAGGTCACGGCCTTGGCGCGCCAGCATCTGCTGCGTGAAGTACACCGTGCCGTAGCCCGTGGATTCCGGACGGATCAGGCTGCCGCCGAAGGACGGGCCCTTGCCGGTGAAGACCGAGCCCGCGGAATTCGCGAGACGCTTGTACTGGCCGGCCATGAAGCCCACTTCGCGCGCGCCCACGCCGATGTCGCCCGCAGGCACATCGGTATCCGGCCCGATATGTCGGAACAATTCGGATACGAGCGCCTGGCAGAAGCGACGGATCTCGCCATCGGACTTGCCCTTGGGGTCGAAATCCGAGCCGCCCTTGCCGCCGCCCATGGGCAGCGTGGTGAGTGCGTTCTTGAAGGTCTGCTCGAAGGCCAGGAACTTCAGGATGGAGGCGTTGACCGAGGGGTGAAAGCGCATGCCGCCCTTGTAGGGGCCGATGGCTGCGCTGTGCTGCACGCGGTAGCCGCGATTCACGCGGGTATGACCCTTGTCGTCCGTCCAGCTCACGCGGAACTGGATCATGCGGTCCGGCTCGACCAGGGTGTCGAGCAGTGCCTGGCTCGCATATTTCGGGTTGCGGGCGATGAACGGCCAGAGGCTGTGCATCACTTCGGAGACGGCCTGCTGGAACTCGGGTTGGCCGGGATTGCGGGCGGCGACCTGCGCCAGGAAATCTTCCACACTGTCGTACTGCACGAACACTCCTTTGGGAAAGACGGGCGCCGTGGCACCCGTGTCGGCGGCGCTCTCGAGGAGCGCCTCTTGTCGTCGGAGAAGACGGCCGGCCGCAATGGCCGGGGTGTCAGCGGCTACTTCGCCGGGACACCGATCTCCCCGTGGGCGAGCATGCGCTGCACATAGCGCGCAATCATGTCCACTTCGATGTTCACGCGGCTGCCGGGGCGCAGGTGCCGCAGCGTCGTCACCGCCACGGTGTGCGGGATGAGGTTGATGCTCACTTCGCAACCCTCGGCGCTGTCCATGACACGATTGACGGTCAGGCTCACGCCATTGACCGCGATCGAGCCCTTGTAGGCGAGGTACTTGCCGAACTCGGTGGGCACGCGCACGGCAAGCTCATGGGATTCGCCCACCGGCGCGAAGCGCACCACCTCACCCAGGCCATCCACGTGGCCGGAGAGCAGGTGCCCGCCCAGCGCATCCCCCAGACGCAGCGCCTTCTCAAGGTTCACGTCGCCTTCGGCGTCCAGGCCCACCGTCAGACGCAGGCTCTCATGCGAGATGTCCACGGTGAACTGATTGCCCTGGAGCGAAGTGACCGTCATGCAGGCGCCTTGCAGGGCGATCGAATCGCCAAGCTTGACCTCGTCCAGCCCCAACGTGCCTGCCTCCACATGCAGACGCAGGCCAGCATACTCGCCGGCATCCTGGGATTCGACACGAACGATGCGCCCGACAGCGGCGACGATGCCCGTAAACATGGAAGACTCCTTGGTGATGCAGATGAAGAGGACTCGGACTACGCGCGCCGTTCGGCCAGCGCCCAGGCGATCGTGCCCGCGTCCACGTATTCGAGTTCGCTGCCTGCCGGCACGCCACGCGCCAGCCGCGTGACAGTGAGCCCGCGGGCCCGCAGGGCGTCGCCCAGGTAGTGCGCGGTGAGATCGCCCTCGGCCGTGAAGCTGGTGGCGAGAATGACCTCACGCACGACACCGTCGGCGGCGCGCTCCACCACCCGGTCCAGGCCGATGGCCTCCGCGCCCGCCCCTGACAGGGGCGCGAGGCGCCCCATCAGGATGTAGTAGAGCCCGCGATAGCCATGGGTGGCTTCGATGACGTTCTGGTCCGCCGGGGTCTCGACCACGCAGAGCAGACCGGGATCCCGCTTGGGATTGGCGCAGACGCTGCAGATGGGCGCCTCGGTGAACGTATTGCAACGCTCACAGTGCCGCAGCTCGGTGAGCGCATTGCCCAGCGCACTGGCCAGTTGCTGCGCGCCCGGCTGGTCGTGCTGCAGCAGGTGATAGGCCATGCGCCGCGCCGACTTCACGCCCACGCCCGGCAACCGCCGCAGGGCGGCGATGAGCGCGGCCAGTGGCGCAGCGTCGTCGAGTTCGGCTTGCATGGCGCAGACGGGCGAATCAGAAAGGCAGCTTCATGCCCGGGGGCAGCGGCATGCCCGCCGTCACGGACGACATCTTTTCCTGGGTGGTGGTCTCGACCTTGCGCAGGGCGTCGTTGAACGCCGCGGCCACCAGGTCTTCGAGCATGTCGCTGTCGTCAGCCAGCAGGCTCGGATCGATCTGCACGCGCTTGACGTCGTGACGGCAGGTGATGCTCACCTTGACCAGGCCACCGCCGGCAGCCCCTTCGACCACGATCTCCGCCAGGGCCTCCTGAGCCTTCTTGACGTTTTCCTGCATCTGCTGCGCCTGGCGCATGAGGCCGGCGATCTGTCCTTTCATCATGGAAACAACCCTCGTAGAAGTCTGTCAGGCGGGCTTGATGGAGCCCGGAATGATTTCACCGCCGAACTGCTGAACGAGCGCCTGGACGAAGGGATCGGCGACGATGGCCGATTCCGCGTCACGCTGGCGCGCCTCGCGTTCGGATTGCGCCACGGCATGCGCCGTGTCAGAACCGGTCTCGCCCACCTGCATCTTCAGTTGCAGCGGGCGGCCGAAGTGTTCGATCAGGGCGGCGCGCAAGCGTTCCACCGACGGGCCCTGCGCCATCGGCGCAGCCGGCACGGTGAGCACGATGGTGCCGCCTTCGACGCCCGTCCATTCGGCCTGACGGGCGAGCTCGGCGGACATGCCGCGCAGCGGCAGCCGCGTGGCAAGCACAGGCCAGGGCTCGCGCAGGACGATGGGCTCGCCGGCGTCCACTGCCTGGTCGTGGATCACGACAGCCGGAGGGGCAGGCGGCTCCACGGCTGACGGCTGACCGCGGCCAGAGGCCTCGCCGGAGACTTCGTCGGGGGGCCCGCGTGGCGCGGGCAGGCGGCGCACTCGGGGCGTCGCTCAG
>NZ_JADCNH010000067.1 GCF_018904615.1 Verticiella alkaliphila
CGCTGGCCGGTCGTCGGTCCGGCGCTCGCCTATACGTATCGCGGCGTGCGCGCGGCCAGTCGGCCCGGCCTCGGTGTGCGGGCGCGGGTGCGTGCCTTGCCGTTCGTCGGCGCCCTGGCAGCCTGGTTCAGCGCGGTGGCGACTTTGCCGCGGTGGCGTCGGCACCTGCACGAGCAGGATGCCCGCCTCACGCAGGACGTCGCCGCCCTGCGCGCCGCGCAGACCGACCTGATGCGCGAACTCGTGGCCGCGCGTCTGACGATCCGCACGCTGCAATCCCGGCTCGATGCCGACCAGCGCGAACGCGGTGAGTCCGCGCCGCGTTGACCGCCGTGTCCTGCTTGCCTGTGTGCCGCGCCGGCACCGCGGTCTCTTCCTGGAGTCTTGCCTGACATGCCGTCCATCCATCAGTTCCACCGCAGTTGCACCGTTGGCGACGGCGTCACGAAGAGTCTGTTCTACACGCGCCGCTTGCTGCGCGAACTGGGCTTCGATTCCGAGATCTACTGCCAGGAGATCCCGCCCGAGCTGCGCGACGAGGTGCGCCCGCTCACCGAACTGCCCGGCGGTGCTGACTATCTGCTGCTGCAGCATCACAGCCTCGGCTACCGCGAGGGCGGTTGGCTCGATGGCCTGGCCGCGCCGCGCGTGCTCGTCTATCACAACATCACGCCCGTGCACCTCCTGCCCGGCGACGAGCTTCCCGCCCTCAGTCGCCTGGGACGCGAGCAGCTCGCGCAGTGGGCAGCGCAGTGCGTGGGTGCGATCGGCATGTCCGACTACAACACGGCGGAGCTCCTGCAGGCAGGCTACCGGAATGCGGTGACATTGCCGCTGCTCGTCGATCTGGACATCGCCCGCGAGCACGATTGGGACAGGCCCACCGCCGAGCAGATGCGCACGCAGCTCAACATCCTGTTCGTCGGTCGCATCAACGAGAACAAGCGCCAGCACGAGCTCATCGAAGTCTTCGAGGAGTTCCTGCATGTCGTGGATCAACCCGCACGCCTGGTGCTGGTGGGCGGCGTCACGAGCGAAGGCTATCGCGACCAGTTGCGCGCGAAGGCGGGTGCGCATCTGCAAGCCGGCCGCATCGTGCTCACCGACAAGGTGGGCGAGGCCGAGTTGCAGGCCTACTACCGCACGGCCTCGCTCTTCGTGTGCCTGAGTGAGCACGAAGGATTCTGCATGCCGATCCTGGAGGCCATGCAGCACGACGTGCCCGTCATCGCCCGCGACGCCGGCGCGCTCGCGGCGACGATGGGCGAGGGCGGCCTGGTGCTGGATGCCGAGGAGAAGGATGCGCGCGCCATGGCGTCGCTCTGGCACACGGTGCTGACCGAACCCGGACTGCGCCGACGCATCATCGCCGGCCAGCGGCGCAATCTCGCACGCTACGAGCCTGTCTTGCTGCGTCAGGGCCTGGCCGACTACCTGGCAAGCCTTGGGCAGGCGCCGCGCATGCCGGCGGCACTGGCCGAGGCGCCGGCCGCGCCGCCGTACTGGCAGGTCGAAGGTCCGATCGATTCGTACTACAGCCTGGCTATCGTGAACCGCCACTTGGGGCTGGCCCTGGATGCGCGCGGTGTGAACGTGGGTCTGAACCGCGCCACCGGCACGGGCGGCGGCACGCCCGACGACACGTGGCTGCGCATGCGCGAGCCAGCGGCAGCACGGCTGGAGGCGAAAGCGACCGAATGTGCAGCGACGGGCGTCGCGCCGGACGTGAGCCTGCGATTCCACTATCCGCCATGGGTTGACGGCATGCGCGGCTTGGCACGCGTCACGCATTCCTATGGCTGGGAGGAATCCGCGTTTCCCCAACCCTATGTGGATGCCTTCAATCGTGGCCTGGACCTGGTGACGACGCTGTCCACGCAGGTCTCGAAGATCCTGCGCGACAGCGGCGTGCGCGTGCCGATGGCGGTGGTGGGCACGGGCGTGGACCACATCCTGGCCCATGCGCCGCGGCCGCTCGACCTGCCCGAGGCGGCGCGGGCGTCGTTCCGTTTCCTGCACGTGTCCTCGTGCTTTCCGCGCAAAGGCATCGACGTGCTGCTCGAGGCGTGGGGGCGGGCATTCCGTGCCGGTGACGACGTCGTCCTCATCATCAAGACCTTCCCCAATCCCCACAATGACGTGGCGGACCAGTTGAAGCGCTGGCGCGCGCGCGATGCGGGCTATCCGGCCGTGGTGCTGGTCGACGAAGACGTGCCGCCGGATCAGCTGTTGTGGTTGTACCAACAATGCCATGCGTTCGTCGCGCCCAGCCGGGGCGAAGGCTTCGGTATGCCCATGGCGGAAGCCATGCTGCTGGGGCTGCCGGTGATCGTGACGGCATGGGGCGGGCAGACAGACTTCTGCACGCCAGAGACAGCATGGCTGTGCGATTACGACTTCGTGTTCGCGCAGTCGCATCTGAGTGCGGCGCAGTCCGTGTGGGCTGAGCCACGCGCCGAGCATCTGGCTGAGCTCCTGCGCGACGTCCGGCAGGCGACGCCCGAGGCGCTGCAACCGCGCCTGCGCGCGGCCCGGGACAAGGTCGAGCGTGACTACAGCTGGCGTGCCGTGGCCGAGCGTACGCAAGCTGCGGTCGAGCGCACCCTGCAGGCGCCCACCTGGCGGCGCCAGCCACGCGTGGGTTGGGTCACCACCTGGAATACCCGGTGCGGGATTGCCAGCTACAGCGGCTTTCAGCGGGGTGCCATCCCCGATGATCGTCTGGTGGTGTTCGCCGCCCGGTCCGATCGTCCGGTCGCGCCGGACGAGGAGTTCGTCGTGCGCAACTGGCGCGAGGACATGAGCTGCCTGCAGCTGGACGAGGTGGAGGCCGCGTTGCAGGCGCGCAGCATCGATGCGCTCGTCATCCAGTACAACTTCGGTTTCTTCTCCGTGCAGGCGCTGGGCGATCTGGTGCGTCGCGCCCGCGAGGCGGGTATTCCGAGCTACGTGGTGCTGCACTCGACCGCCGACGTCAACCGCGGCGAGGTCCGGGCGTCGCTGCGCACGGCCGTGGCCGACCTGGCGCGGGCCGAGCGTCTCATCGTGCACGGGCTGGAAGACCTGAACCGGTTGAAGTCCTTTGGCCTTGTCGACAACGTGCAGTTGCTGCCGCACGGCGTGCCGGCCGCGCCCCCCGAGCCATCGCCCGCGTGGCGCGAGGCCCGTGGTCTGACGGGCCGGCGGGTCATTGCCATGTATGGGTTCCTGCTGCCGCACAAGGGTGCGCAAGTTCTGGTGCAGGCCTTTGCCCGCCTGGCCCGTACCGAACCGGACCTGCATCTGGCGCTCATCACGGCCTTGTATCCCAACCCGGTATCCGACGCCGAGAAGGCGGCCTGCGAGGCGCTGATCGCTGAGCACGGACTGCAGGATCGGGTGACCTTCGTCACGGACTTCCTGTCCGACGCCGACAGCCTCTCCTGGCTGCAGATGGCCGATCTCATCGTCTACCCTTACCAGGAGACGCAGGAGTCCTCGAGCGCTGCGGTGCGGGGCGGCCTGGCGGCGGGACGCGCGGTGGCGGTCACGCCGCTGTCGATCTTTGCCGACGTGGACGATGCGGTGCACCGGCTGCCGGGCACCAGCGTGGAAGACATCGCCCTGGGCATCTGGGCATTGATGAGCGATGCGAAGCTGCTGCAGGCCGTGGCTGCCCGCGGACGGGCCTGGTGCGACGCGCGTCGCTGGCCGCTGATCGCCCAGCGTCTGCACGACATCATCGATGGCGTGGCCAACGACATCAGGCCGGGCTGAACGCGGTGCCAGCATGACAAAGGGGCCGCGTCAGGCGGCCCCTCGGTTCACTGAGCGATGGCGTGTGCGACGCCAACCGTGTCAGTTGCGCCCGTAGATGTCCTCGAAGCGCACGATGTCGTCTTCGCCCAGGTATTCGCCGCTCTGCACCTCGATGAGGATGAGCGGCAGCTTGCCCGGGTTGGACAGGCGATGCTGGCAGCCGGCCGGAATGTAGGTGGACTGGTTCGGCCCCAGGCTGATGGTGCTCTCGCCGTTGACGATGCTCGCCATGCCGCTCACCACGATCCAGTGCTCGCTGCGATGGTGGTGCATCTGCAGCGACAGGCTCTGGCCCGGGGTGACGACGATGCGCTTGATCTTGAAGCGATCGCCTTCCTCGAGCGTGGTGTAGGTGCCCCAGGGGCGGTGCACGGTACGGTGCAGGCGGTGGGCATCGTGGTCGTCTGCGCGCAGGCGGTCGACGATGCGCTTGACGTCCTGCACGCGGTTCTTGTCGGCCACGAGCAGGGCATCGGGCGTGTCGACGATGACGAGGTCGTGCACGCCCACGGCCGAGACCAGACGATCATGGCTGCGCACGTAGCAGTTCTCGCTGTCGTGCAGCATGGCGTCGCCATCGACGCGGTTGCCGTGCACGTCCGGTTCGATGAGATCGCCGATCGCGTTCCACGAGCCCACGTCGCTCCAGCCGATGGCGCACGGCACGACGGCCGCGCGCTGTGTCTTCTCCATGAGGGCGTAGTCGATCGACAGATCCGGTGCCGTGGCGAAGGTCTCCGGATCGAGCTCGATCTGGAAACGCTGCTTGCCCGTGCTCTGTTGCGAGGCGGCCAGCGTGGCGCGCGCCGTGGCGAGCACCTCGGGGGCGTGCGTCTCGAGCTCGGCCAGCGCGGTCTTGACCGTGAGGCAGAACATGCCCGAATTCCAGAGGAAGCGGCCGCTGTCGACGTACTCGCGCGCAGTCTCCAGATCCGGCTTCTCCACGAAGCGCAGCACGTCGTTGCCCTGGGCCTCGATGTAGCCGTAGCCCGTCTCGGGATGCTCGGGGCGGATCCCGAACGTGACCACGCGGCCTTGCTGGGCGAGTTCGGCTGCCTGGGTAACAGCCGTGGTGAAGGCCGGCAGATCGGCGATCAGGTGATCCGCGGTCAGCACGAGCAGCACGGCGTCCTCGCCGCGTCGCTCGCCGATGGCCAGCGCCGCCGCGGCAATGGCCGGTGCCGTGTTGCGTCCTTCGCTCTCGAGCAGGAAGCCGAGTGCCACACCGGTGGGATTGACTTCGGCATACTCGTCGGCCGTCTTGAAGTACAGATCACGGTTGGTGACCGTGACGACTTCAGCGACGCCGGGGAGTGAGGCGGCACGAACAAACGCCTTTTGCAGCAGGCTTTGCCCATCGGAGAGCCGGATGAACGGCTTCGGATGGAGTTCGCGGGAAACCGGCCACAGCCGCGCACCGCGGCCGCCGGAGAGGATAACGGGGACCATGTTCATGGCGGGCAGTATAGCTGTTACAAAATCGGCCGCCAGCCCTTTTGGGTAACGCCCTGTGAGGGGCGTGACGTGCCTGACACCGGTCGCGTTGTGCCAGTGAGACAAAGGGTCTAGACCACGGGACGGGTTGCGGTGAATAAGATATTAATTAATAATGGTTCCTGTTTAGGTTGCCTTTTGGCAATCACCGTCGCCAACCTGCCGTGAGCCTTCGGGCCAGCGGTTTCGTCTGTGCCTCTATGTACGTCTGCATCTGCAACGCGATCACGGAAGCCGAGCTGCGCCACAGCGTGGACAACGGCGCCCGCAGCCTGGAAGACCTGCAACTGGACACCGGTGTGGCCAGTTGCTGCGGCACCTGTGCCGATGCTGCGCAAGCCGTACTGGCGCGCCATTGCCCGGGTGCCGCCGCGTGCCATGCCGCGCCGGCTGCGGTGGCTGTCGCCCCGGTGGCGATGCCGTCCCCTGTGATGCGTGCGCCATCCGTCCCCTCGGCACCCGTGTTCGCCCCGGTTCGTTGGGTCTCGCGTGCGCCGCACGCGATGGCGAAGGCCGCCTGAGTTTCATTCTCGTCTTCGTTGGCAGTCTCAGAGTCGGTCACGATCGACACGCTGGTTCATCCACGCGCCTTCCGCTGCTGTTAAGGTGTCGGCTGTTACCGAACCGCCATGCCAGGAGCAGCACATGAAAGGCGACCCCACCGTCATCCAGCATCTGAACGCTCAGCTCACCAACGAGCTGACCGCCATCAACCAGTACTTCCTGCATGCCCGCATGCTGCGCCACTGGGGCCTGGAAAAGCTGGGCAAGCATGAGTACGAAGAATCGATCGGCGAGATGAAGCATGCCGACCGCCTCATGCAGCGCATCTTCATGCTCGATGGCCTGCCCAACCTGCAGGATCTGCACAAGCTGCAGATCGGCGAGAACGTCCCGGAACTGCTCCAGGCCGACCTGAACCTCGAAACGGGTGCGCAGGCCACCATCAAGGACGGCATCGCCTACTGTGAGTCCGTGCGCGACTACATCTCGCGTGATCTGTTGAAGGACATTCTGGACGACACCGAAGAGCACATCGACTACCTCGAGACGCAGATTGGTCTGCTCTCGCAGGTGGGCCTGCAGAACTATCTGCAGTCGCAGATGGAAGCCGACGAAGACTGATCGGCGCGCTTCGGGCGCATCGACAGCGAAAAGGGCTGGCACCGCGAGGTGCCAGCCCTTTTTTCATGCGTTGGAAGAGGGTGTCAGCGCCGGATGTCAGAACCGTGCGTTGCGCGCCGTGGCGGGGCATTCGGCAACGCGGCCCCAACCGCCGTTGGGCTCACAGTACTGCACGCGAAGGCGTTGCTCGCATTCCGCTTCGCTGAAGAAGCGCTGGCGGCCGCAGCGGCCCAGGCTGTCGCGCAGCGATTGTTGCCAAGCCGGTACGGCGGGGGCTGCCGGTGCAGATTCCGCCGGCTGGGCCACCGCGAAGGCGAGCTCCGGCGGCAGTTCGCGCGGGGCTGGTGCGCCCTGCTGGCCCGATTCCTGGAAGCTCGGCACCGGAATGCCGCTGCGGCCCGGGCCCATTGCGCCGTTGGTCTGCAGACGTGCCATCAGGCTGTCCAGATCGTCCGCGCGCGAGGTGGAGATGGCGATGCCAGGGTTCTGGTTGGCTTCGAGCAACGACACGAGCGGCGCGGATTCGCCAGCAGCGCGGCGCTGTGGCACGCCCAGAGAGCCGTCCACGCGCGGTTGCGGCGGCTCGGGCACATAGGCCTGACCATCGGCGCCGACCTGGGAGATCGGGGTGCTCGGCTGGGTATCCTGCTGCGGGGCGAAGGGCGCGTTCTGGACGAGCAAATGGCCGAAGAAGGCGCCCGCTGCCGCAGCGACGAGCAACGCCGCGACCAGGAATATCGAAATGCGGGCCCACATGCGGTCAAGTCTCCAGGTTGGGCAGCGTGGCGCACCAAGGCGCCACGGGCCAGGTTACGAGGCGAACACGCGGCTGCCATGTTCGCGCAGTGCATGGAACTGTACTTTGGGGTACAACTCCTGCGCAACGCGCAACTGGGCGGAAGATGTTGCCAGAAATGCCACGGCGTCCACGACGTCGTAAGCCATGTTGGCCACATTGGCGTCCATGAACTTCTTCAGATCGGCCGGGTTCTCTGCCGAGATCCATCGCGCCAGCGTGTAGCGGCTCGGCATGAGCCGTGCCTCCACCCCGTACTCCGTCTTCAGGCGGTGCGCCACCACCTCGAACTGGAGCTGCCCCACCGCGCCCAGCAGCAGCGTGCTGCCTGCCTGGGGCCGGAACACCTGGATGGCGCCTTCTTCGCCCAGCTGGGTGAGGCCGATGCGCAACTGCTTGGAGCGCAGGGGATCGGCCACTTCCACGGCTTGAAACAATTCAGGCGCAAAAAAGGGCAGTCCCGTGAATTGCAGGGCCTCGCCTTCGGTCAAAACGTCGCCTAAATGCAACACGCCATGGTTGGGAATGCCGATGACGTCACCCGCAAAGGCCTCGTCGAGCAGATCCCGCCGTTGCGACAGGAAGGACACGACGTTGTTGGGCCGGATCTCCTTGCCGGTGCGGCTCACCTTCAGGCGCATGCCCCGCTGGAAGTGTCCGCTGCTCACGCGTACGAAGGCCACGCGGTCGCGATGCGACGGATCCATGTTGGCCTGGACCTTGAAGACCACGCCGGTGAACTTGCCTTCGTCAGGCTGGACTTCGCGCTCGACGGCGCGGCGCGAACCCGGGGGCGGGGCGCGCTCGACGAGCGTATCGAGCACTTCCTGCACGCCGAAGTTGTTGATGGCCGAGCCGAAGAACACCGGCGTCTGCTTGCCCGCGAGGAAGGCTTCCTGGTCGAACGGCACCGCGGCTTCCGTGAGCAGCTCGATCTCGCCGTGGGCCTTGGCGAAATCTTCGCCGAAGCGCTCGGCCAGCACCGGATTCTCCAGGCCGTGGATGAAATCGTCCTCGTCGCTCACGCGATCCTGGCCCGGTCGGAAGAGGCGCATGCGGTCGTTGCGGATGTCGAACACCCCACGAAAGCTGCGGCCCATGCCCACCGGCCACGAGAAGGGCACGGCATCCATGCCGATGTGCGATTCGATCTCCGAGAGCAGATCCAGCGGCTCGCGCACCTCACGGTCCATCTTGTTCACGAACGTGATGATGGGCGTGTTGCGCGCGCGACAGACCTGCAGCAGCCGAATCGTCTGCGGCTCCACGCCGTTGGCGGCGTCGATCACCATGAGCGCGGCGTCCACGGCGGTGAGCACGCGGTAGGTGTCTTCGGAGAAGTCCTGGTGGCCCGGGGTGTCGAGCAGGTTGATGACGCAGTCCCGGTACTCCATCTGCATCACCGAGGAGGCCACCGAGATCCCGCGCTGCTTTTCGATCTCCATCCAGTCCGAGGACGCGTGGCGCGACGCCTTGCGCGACTTCACGCTGCCGGCGATCTGGATCGCACCTGCGAAAAGCAGCAGCTTCTCGGTCAGCGTGGTCTTGCCCGCGTCCGGGTGGGAGATGATGGCGAATGTGCGTCGCCGGGCGACTTCCTGAGGGATGTTCATGGGGCAAGGATTTTACCTGCTTGCGCGCGGGCGGGCCCCCGAGTGGGCGAGTGCATGCACGCGTACGGGAACCTGGGGCCTCGGCTATCATCGAAGCCAGAGGGGATCCATCGGGGATCACCCCGGTCTGCCCTAGTCGTCCTGCCATGAATTCAGTCGATGTCCCCTCCCTCAGCCATCTGGACGAGACCGGTCAGGCCCGCATGGTCGACGTGGGCGACAAGGTCGTCACCGCGCGCGTGGCAGTCTGCGAAGCCCGGGTGCGGATGTCGCCGGGCGCCTTTGGCCAACTGGCCGATCACGCGGTCGCCAAGGGCGACGTGCTGAACACGGCGCGCGTGGCCGGTGTGCTCGCCGCCAAGCGCTGCGCCGAGCTCATCCCCCTGTGCCACACCTTGCCGTTGAGCTTCGTCGGGATCGACTTCGCGCTCGAGGCCGAGGCGGGCAGCGTGCGCATTACAGCTACCTGCCGCAGCGACTACAAGACGGGCGTCGAGATGGAGGCCATGATGGCCTGCAGCGTGGCCGCGCTCACGATCTACGACATGTGCAAGGCGGCGGACAAAGGCATCGTGGTCGCCCTGGCGGGCGCGGCATTGCGTCTGGACGTCGCCATTCTCGGAGTGCTCTGATCATGCAGGCCACGCTCACCCAGA
>NZ_JADCNH010000068.1 GCF_018904615.1 Verticiella alkaliphila
AAATCCGGCAGCACCGCCAAGCCTTACGACTTCGCCTGCGATCTGCGCGCGCTCGTTGCGCGTCAGTCGCTGCCCGGCTACGTCCTGAGCATCGAGCGGATGCCCGACAACGGCATGGAGCTGCTGACCTTCCGGCCCGTGCCGCAGACGGCACGGGGATAACTCCGGGAGAGCCTGTGGATGGTGTCGTGCTATCAGGCGTGCGGGGTATCGTGCTATCAGGCGTGGGACTATCGTGCTATCAGGCGTGCCGATGGGCTGCAAACCCGCGCCAGCACTGGGTTTGCGCGCCCTCTAACTTCCCTAACTTAATTTCTCTAACTTTTAGTAGGGAAACGCCGCTGCGGTGGATAACCGCCACGCGGCCATCAACGCAGCAGCAACAGCCGGGCTTTCCAACATGGAGGGCCAAGCCATGATCGTCGCGCTACTCAACCAGAAAGGCGGCGTGGGCAAGACCACGCTCGCCACCCACATCGCTGGCGAACTGGCAATGCGCGGCCAGCACGTCGTGCTGCTGGACGCCGACCCGCAGGGTTCATCACTGGACTGGACGCAACGCAGAAGCCAGCAAGGCTTGCCACGGCTGTTCAGCGCCGTGGGCCTCGCACGCGAGACGCTGCATCAGGAAGCGCCAGAGCTGGCACGCCGCGCCGATCACGTCGTCATCGACGGCCCGCCGCGCATCGCCGCCTTGGCGCGCTCCGCGCTGCTGGCGGCCGAGCGCGTGCTGATCCCGGTGCAACCCAGCCCCTACGACTTGTGGGCCAGCGCCGAGATGGTGGCGCTGATCCGCGAGGCGCAAGTCTTTCGGCCTGCGCTGCGCGCGGCCTTCGTCATCAACCGGCGTGTCAGTACCACCGTGATCGGGCGCGAAGCACGCCAGGCGCTCGCCGACCAGCCGCTTCCTGCGCTGCGCGCGGAAGTGCATCAGCGCATCGTGTTCGCCGACAGCGTGGCCGCTGGCCGGCTTGCACGCGAGACGGCACCGGACAGCGCCGCCGCCCGTGAAATCACCGTCCTGGTGGACGAACTGCTGCGGTGGACGACATGACAGCGAAGCCACCACCGAACGGCAAGCGCGCAGCAAAGCGCGTCGGCATAGGCGCGCGTCCGCCCGCGAATCCGCACGCTGAAGCGTGGATTCGGCAAGGCGACGCCGATGCGCTGGGCAAGGGCGACCTCTACACCGCCCGCCTCACGCTCGACATCACGCCCGCCATGCGGGCGCGCATCAAGGTATCGGCCTTCACGCAAGGCGTGACCGTGGCCGACCTGCTGCGCGGCCTGCTGGAGCGGGAGTTTTCCGAGAACCGCAGGGAGAACACACCATGACCGCATCCACTGCACCTGCTGCCGCGCCTGCCGCTGGCGCGGCCACGGCTGCGCCACAGCCATCATTCAGCGCGCCTTCCGGCCAGCCCGCCAGCGCGCCGCTGACGCGCGTGGCGCTGGCCTACATCGAGGCCCGTTTCAAGCTCTACCTGCGCTTCGGCGAACCCGCGCGCACGCACCAGCTCGACCGCTGGCGGCGTAGCGCGGTGTTCCTGCCGGGTGCGGTGTTCTGCCGCGTGCGCTGGCAGTCCAACGATTTCGGCACCGTGCGCTGGCAGCTCATGGTGATGCAGGCTTGCACGCCGCTGGACGGCGCGCAGCGCATCCCCGGCGTGCAGCCGGGCGCGCGCCTGCTGCTGCACGCCGAGGGCGACGGGCAAGTGCGCGCCGTGCTGGAGCGCATCGACGCCATCGAGGCGCTGGGCATCGCAGCCATCGCCGTCTCGCCCGCGTACTGGCGCACGCTCGCCAACCGGCTTGCTGCGCGCCTGCCGCTGCCCGAATACACCACCGAGCGGCACGCCGCCTGGCTGACCGGGAGGGCGCTGCCATGACCGCCGTTTCCACTGGCGGCACTGCGCCGCGTCCTCGCTCGCACACCCGCTCACGCTTGCGCGCTCGCATCGTGCTCGCGGGCCTCGCCGCCTGCGGCCTCGCTGCGCTGGCCTGGGCGTCCTTCGTTCATCCGCTGCCGCGCCTGATCTACAACCCGTCCGACAGCGTGGCGGTCGGCTGGTATCGCATCGACCCGTTCGACCCACGCACCGCCTCGCTGCCACGTCCCTTGTCCGTGGACAGCATCGTGCTGGTGCCGCTGCCGACCACGGCCGCCGCACTCGCTGCGCAGCGCGGCTATCTGCCGGTGCGCGTGCCGCTGCTCAAACGTGTAGGCGCAGTCGCGCCGCAGCACGTTTGCGTTTTCGATGCGCTGGTGTGGATCGACGGCGTGCCGGTGGCTGCCGTTCGGCCCGCCGACCGGCTGGGCCGCCCGCTGCCATCCTGGCCGCAGTGCCGGCAGCTTCGGCCTGGCGAACTGTTCCTTCTCAGTGTGACCAATCCGGCGTCGTTCGACAGCCGGTATTTCGGGCCGGTCAGCGCATCTGCCGTGATCGGCGTCGCGCGCCCGATCTGGCTGGAGGCCCACCCATGATGGCCGCCGACTCACTGCACGTTGCCGTGCATCTTGTCGTGCCATCGGGCGTGCCGATCCCGTGGCTTTCCTCATGTCGTCGCGCGTGCCGTGCGAGCGCCGATCCTACGTATCGGGCGCCGCACTTCGCGCTGCCTTCCCATGTGCAGGCGTCTTGCCTCGAATGCGCCCGGCCTTTGGCCGTCGCTGCGTTCGCCGGCGCGCTGGCTGCTCGCGCAGCAACGCCGCCGGGCCGCCGCTGCCCGGAGCGTCAGCGAGGGGCAAAGGCGGAAGGCAAGACAAAAGTACGCGGCACCGGGCCGCGTCGAAAGCCAGTCTGCACGTGGGGTTGGCACGGCACGGAGCGGCTTCGCCGCCGTGCCGCGTGTGGTGCGAGGCCCACGCCAAGACAGGGCGGCCCGCGTGCTTCGCACGCCGGGGCACGCCCCAGCTTTCATGGAACGCAGCCATGAGCGACCGCCGCGATGACGATTTCCGCGTGCGCCCCAGCGCCCCGAAGAACCGGGGCAAGGGACAGGGGCAGAGCTTCGTTTCCAAGGTGCTCAAGCAGACCGGCAAGGCCAGCGGCGGGAAGTCCTCGGTGCGCCGTCCTGGCGCGACGGGTGGCACCGGCCAGCGGCCCGGCTCGCGCCTGGGGCGCGGCCATACGGCGGCGCGCTTCGCGGACGCGAAGCTGACGCCCATGTCCCGGCGCGTGACCATCAAGACGCTGCTGGTGAATCACCAGCGGGCCAGCCCGCAGTCGCTCGCCAAGCACCTGCGCTACATCGAGCGCGACGGTGTGGGACGCGACGGTGAACCGGGTCAAGCCTACGGAGCGCAGACAGACGTGGCCGACCTCGACGCCTTCAAGGAACGCTGCGCCGACGACCGGCACCATTTCCGCTTCATCCTCTCGCCCGAGGATGGCGCGGAGCTGGAAGACCTGCGCACCTACACGAGGCACCTCATGGGCCGCATGGAGGCCGACCTGGGCACGGGCCTCGATTGGGTGGCCGTGAACCACTGGAACACCGACAACCCGCACACGCACATCGTCGTGCGCGGGCGCGACGACACCGGCAAAGACCTCATCATCGCGGGCGACTACATCGCCGACGGCTTCCGCCACCGCGCCGCCGAACTGGCGACCGAGTGGCTGGGGCCGCGCACTGAGCTGGAGATCCAGCAGACCTTGCAGCGCGAGGTGGAGCAAGAGCGGTGGACGAGTCTGGATCGCACCTTGAAGCGCGAGGCCGGCGACGATGGCCTGGTGCATGTCGAACGGCTCAACGAACCTCGCTTGCAGCGCCAACGCCTGTTGCTGATCGGCCGCCTGCAACGCTTGCAGCGCCTGGGCCTGGCCGACGAGACGCAGCCCGGCTCCTGGGCCATCCATGCCGATGCCGAGAAGACCTTGCGCGCCTTGGGCGAGCGCGGCGACATTATCCGCACCATGCAGCGGGCCATGAGCGGCCAGCCGCGCGAGCTGGCGGTGTTCGAGCCGGGCGAGGATGGCCGCACCATGTCGGCCGCGTGGCCGCGAAGGGGCTGGCCGACGAACTGCACGACCGGGGCTATCTGGTCATCGACGGCGTGGACGGCAAGGCCCACTACGTCGCGCTCAACGCCCGCGACGAGTTGGCGAACTATCCGACCGGGGCCGTGGTGGAGGTGAAGGGATCGGCCGACGTGCGCGCGGCCGACAGGAACATTGCCGCGCTGGCGAGCGATGGCCTGTACCGCACCGACCACCACCTGGCCGTGACACAGGGCCAGGCCGTCCCCGGACGCGATCCGCAGGAAGTTGTGGCGGCCCATGTCCGCAGGCTGGAAGCCCTACGCCGGGCGGGCATCGTGGAGCGCGTAGCCGAGGGGCTATGGAAGGTGCCGGGCGACCTGCCCGAGCAGGGCCGCCGCTACGACGCGCAGCGCCTGGGCGGCGTGGCCGTGGAGCTGAAATCGCACCTGCCCATCGAGCGGCAGGCGCGCGTGATCGGGGCCACCTGGCTTGACCAACAGTTGATCGGCGGCGGCACTGGCCTGGGCGACCTGGGGTTTGGCGGCGAGGCCAAGCAGGCGATGCAGCAGCGCGCCGACTTCCTCGCCGAACAAGGGCTGGCCGAGCGGCGCGGGCAGCGCGTGATCCTGGCGCGCAACCTGCTGGGCACGCTGCGCAACCGGGAACTGGCACAGGCCGCGAAGGCCATTGCTGCTGATACCGGCCTGGAGCATCGCCCGGTCGCCGACGGGCAGCGCGTGGCCGGAATCTACCGGCGCTCCGTCATGCTCGCCAGCGGGCGCTACGCGATGCTCGATGACGGCATGGGATTCAGTCTGGTGCCGTGGAAGCCGGTGATCGAACAACGCTTGGGGCAGCAGCTTGCCGCCACGGTGCGCGGCGGTAGGGTGTCGTGGGAGATTGGGCGGCAGCGAGGATTCGGGCGATAACCAACCCCCAATTTCAGCTCTGCTACAGGACAGTTAAGGTTCAATGCGTACCTCTTGCCATCCCCAGCAGACCGGAATCACCATTGTCAGAATCAGTGCCATGCCACGTGCGTGTTTTGGCAAGGCTTCATTGAGGCGACTTGGGCCCATGCCATGTAGCAGTGCTGGCAGCAGTGCGTCACCTGCACGCCAATGCACCCATAGTTGGCCCAACATCTGCAAAACGACGGCCAGCACCAAGACGGAGGCCAGTCCTTGGTGCCACGTGCGGGAGAACATGGCGGAAAAGGCCATTCCTAGCGCAAGCAATAGCACCAGTGCTCTGATGGCTAATCCTTGATGACCTGGGCCGAGCATTCTTAATGACCAAGGCGCCAGGGAACTGTGCCAATTCCAGCTTGCGCCCAACTGCGCTCGCACGGCTGCACCGCGCGGCCCGAACAGTGGCCATAGCACATGAAACAGGGCAAGCCAAGGCAACGCTACATCCAGGCTACGGTGAAACGTCTGCCACCGAAGCATGTCCACCGTCAGCCATGAGCCGAACGCCCCTACCAGAAGTAGCAACGGAGCGAGTCTTGTTTGTGCGTCCCAAAGATAGACGGTATGAAAAGGCCATTCGGCAGGCGAGTCGGCGGGTTGTACGGAATCTGTCTGGCAACGCATGTCGGCCCATGTCGGTTCTATGTTGGTCGGTCTTCACACCGACTCCGTACATGACAGATCGGCGAGGGCCTGCGGAATCGCAGGATCTGATGGTTAGATGCCCTTTAGGCTGTTCCATCCATCTTCTCGTAGCTCGACATCCTCGCTAGATCGACATCTGCGAGGAAGTCACACTTTCATGTTGCCGACAATGAGCTACGAGGTTCACGCCCTCAAGACAGGGGGTGAGGCGTACTCGGCTATTCGTGGTCAACCTGGCGACTGCCGACAAGCACACGATGTGCGCTCAGGGCGGAGTCACAGGGAAGAAGTAGCCGCAAGGAAGTGGCCGACCAACCAAGGCAGGCTGATGCTTCCAAGACATACGACCGCAATGGGACATGACCCATTCTAGTGCTGGCATTGAACATGAGTCGCAGAACTCGGACATCGCCGAGCGGTCGCTAAGAAAGAGACCTTAGAAGCTACCAAGCGTCTGGGCAATCATCGGGAACGGCAGCAACCTAGCAAGAGACGCGCTGCCGGGACTTGCTGCGGTGCGCAAAAGCAGTTACAATCCCCGCACTACCCATCAGCACACAGCCACCTATTTGGAGCTCTTACCAGTGTAACTATCAGTCTCGCAGCGAGCCGCTTTTCTAATTTCAAACTTCGCTCGCACGAGGCTGTACGTTCGACTGGCTGTGTTTTGCCAGCCCTTACTTTTTGGGCTGTTCTCTATTCCGGGTTCGGAAAGAGGCATTCGCGCCTAGATCCGTTCCAGCCTGCGGCCGAGCCTGCCCCCGGAATAGATCAATGATGAAATCCCTGCGCCAGGACTGGTTCTCCAACGTCCGGCACGACCTATTGGCTGGCGTCGTCGTAGCGCTCGCCCTCATCCCCGAAGCCATCGCCTTCTCGATCATCGCAGGCGTCGATCCCAAGGTCGGCCTGTATGCCTCATTCTGCATCGCCGCAGTGACTGCTTTCACAGGCGGCCGACCGGGCATGATTTCGGGGGCCACCGGCGCGATGGCGCTGCTGATGGTCACGCTGGTCAAAGAACACGGACTGCAATACCTGCTGGCCGCCACGGTGCTGACGGGTGTACTTCAGATCATCGCTGGCTGGCTAAAGCTCGGCGCGTTGATGCGCTTCGTCTCGCGCTCGGTCATCACCGGCTTCGTCAACGCGCTGGCGATCCTGATCTTCATGGCCCAGTTGCCCGAGCTGACGAACGTGACCTGGCACGTCTATGCCATGACGGCGGCGGGCCTGGCCATCATCTATCTCTTCCCCCGTATCACCAAGGCCGTGCCGTCCCCCCTGGTGGCCATCGTGGTGCTGACCGCCGTGGCGATCGTCCTTGGCCTCGACATCCGCACCGTGGGTGACATGGGCCAGTTGCCCGACAGCCTGCCGGTGTTCCTACTGCCCGATGTGCCGTTGAATCTGGAGACGCTCAAGATCATCTTCCCGGTGTCGGCCACCTTGGCCGTGGTGGGCCTGTTGGAATCCATGATGACGGCTTCCATCGTCGATGACCTGACCGACACGAACAGCAACAAAAACCGTGAATGCGTAGGCCAAGGCGTGGCGAACATTGCCAGCGGTTTTCTCGGCGGCATGGCGGGTTGCGCCATGATCGGCCAGTCGGTCATCAACGTGAAGTCGGGTGGCCGGGGCCGGCTGTCCACGCTTGCAGCCGGTGTATTCCTGCTGCTGATGGTGGTGTTCATCGGAGATTGGGTGGCGCGCATTCCAATGGCTGCACTGGTTGCAGTGATGATCATGGTGGCCATCGGTACCTTTAGCTGGACATCGTTTCGCAACCTGCGCGCGCACCCCAAGAGTTCCAGCGTGGTGATGCTCGCGACTGTCGCCATGACGGTAGGTACCCATGACCTAGCCAAGGGCGTGCTGGTTGGTGTGCTGCTCTCGGGCTTTTTCTTCGCCCACAAGGTCGGCCGGATCTTCCATGCGTCCTCCCTCACGGAGGACGAAGGCCGCATACGCACCTACACCATCACCGGCCAGGTGTTCTTCGCATCGGCCGAACGCTTCGTCAATGCCTTCGACTACAAGGAAGTCATCGACAAAGTACGCATCGACGTCAGCCGCACCCACTTCTGGGACATCACCGCGGTGAGCGCCTTGGACAAGGTGGTCATCAAGTTCCGGCGCGAAGGCACGGAAGTGGAAGTGATCGGCCTGAACGAGGCCAGCACCACGATGGTGGACAAGTTCGGCGTCCACGACAAGGACGGCGCTGCCGACATGCTCGCGGGCCACTAACAAGGAGAACGGATCATGAAAAACGAGAATAAGGTGCTGGCTTGCGTCGATCAATCACGATACGCGGTTCATGTGGCCCACTGCGCGGCCTGGGCGGCCCACCGCATGGATGCACCGCTGGAGTTCCTACACGTGATCGACAGCCATCCCGAGCGGGGACCGGGCGACGACCACAGCGGTGCCATCGGCGTCGACGCTCAGGAAAGCCTGTTGGCACAACTGTCAGCCGAGGACGAAGCACGCGCCAAGAGCGCGAGAGAGCAAGGCCGGCTGTTCCTGAACCAACTGCGCGAACGCGCATTGGCGGCGGGTGCGGCGCGCGTCGATGTGCGGCAGCGTCACGGCGCACTGGAAGACACAGTGGTGGAACAGGCGCAAGGCGTGCGTCTGTTAGTGCTGGGCCGACGAGGTGCAGGGGCCGAAGTGGCGCGACGTGAGCTGGGCCATCATGTCGAGCATCTGGTTCGCGCTCTGAATCGCCCCATCCTGACCGTGACCGAAGACTTCAAGGCGCCCCAACGGGTGATGATCGCCTTCGATGGCGGCACCGTCACACGGCGCGGCGTTGAAATGGTGGCGGGCAGCCCGCTGTTTCGCGGATTGCCCATCCTATTGCTGATGTCCGGCAAGCAAAGCAGAGACGCACCCAAATCGCTTGATTGGGCCAGGGACACCCTGAAAGCAGCAGGCTTCGAGGTGACGGTTTCACTGGTTCCCGGAGATGCCGAAACAGTGATTGCAACGGCAGTGAAAGAACAGTCCATTGACATGCTCATCATGGGCGCATTTGGTCATTCACCACTGCGCGGCCTGCTATTTGGAAGCAAGACGACGGACTTATTGCGCTCGTCACGCATTCCAACGCTCTTACTGCGGTAGCAAGAGGCGATCGCCACAAGGCAGTCGTCTGTTTTGGAACGAGGCCCCATTGCCGCCTGATGGGGTAGTCAATCTGCATCGTGAGGGCCTAAAGATAAGTTGGTCGGCAACACGAACATTTGAGTTTTTCAGTTACGACAACTCGGTCTGATTACACGCTCTGCTAGCGCGTTGACAGTTTCAGAGCGACAAGGCTGTAGATATGCATGCGCGTGGAGAAGGCGGCACACGCCTATATATAGGGAAGTTCTCATGGAGTTGCGCCATCTACGCTATTTCTGGGCCGTAGCCGAAGAACTCCACTTCGGCCGCGCCGCGGAGAAGCTGCACATCGAGCAATCACCGTTGTCGCGTGCTATCAAAGAGTTGGAAGAAGAACTGGGCGTTGTGCTGTTTGCTCGAA
>NZ_JADCNH010000069.1 GCF_018904615.1 Verticiella alkaliphila
TGTCCGGTGTTGCCGAGCGCGGGTTCCAGCACAGGCTGGGTCGCACCGCCCTGACCCAGCAGGCCGGTGACCGGCGCAAGGATGCCTCCGTCGGAAGCCAGCCCGGCGGTGAGCGCCTCGACGGATCCCACCGCCAGGCTCAGCGTGTTGCCCAGCGGATTGGGGTTCTCGGGGTTGGCGTTGAGCAGGCCACCTACGCTGCCCACCGTGTCGCCCACGCCGCCGACGAACCCGCCCACGCCTTGCGACAGCCCGTTGGACAGGCCGGCGCTGGCGAGCGAGTCGCCAAGATTGTTCACGGCCCCTCCCACCTGTTGCAGAACACCGTCCACCGGTTGGCCAAGGCCCGTCGTTGCGCCCAGCGTCTGGGTGCTATCCACGACGACGTCCGCAATGGGGACGACGATACCGTCCAGGGTTTGACCGACCTGGCCGAGCGTGGGGCCAAGGCCGAGGTTGGCGAGATTGTCCACTGCGGCTCCGGTGCCACCGAGGGTGGGTTGCAGAATGCCGGTAACCGGCTTGACGGGCTCCACCGGCGTGACAGGCGGAGTCGGCGGCACCGGCGGGATGGGGGGCTCCGGTGTGGGGGGCGTGACGGGGGGAGTGGTGGGGTCACCGCCGCCACCATTACCTCCTCCGCCGTTGCCGCCACCGCCATTACCTCCGCCACCATTACCGCCACCACCGTTACCTCCGCCACCATTATTACCGCCGCCATCACCCCCACCGCCTGGCATATCCGGGCCCCCGATGGGCGGTACGCTCGGTGGATCTTCCTGATGGCCGCTCGAGCTCGCGCAGCCGGTGGTGGCGAGTAGAGCGGCAAGCAGGGCACTGTATGCGATGTGTCGGGTCCGCACGAGAGGGCGCTTGGGGGTCATGATGTCGGTCTCCAGAGGGGGGCGGTCTGCCGTGGCCTTTGCCATTCGTAACGCAACAGGTATGCCAACTTCATGATGAATTCTTCGAATGTCGGTACATTCTTGCAGGTACTTGATTATTTGCGGAAAATCGTGCCGCGGCGCGCATTGAGCAGGGTCCCGAGAAGGCAGCGCCAGCAACGCTGCACCCGGATGCGGCCCGGCGTTACGTAACGTCGCATCCAGGCTTCGGCGATGTCACGTAACACCCTCTTCAAAGAACCGCGCCGCGGTCTGGCTAGACACGCGGCGCGGCGGCGATAACGCCAGGTGGTGGTACGGCGTCAGTCAGCGTCGCGATCCGGTGGGGCGGCTTCCGTCAGGTGCTGACCGGCCTCGTGGTGCAGCGCTTCCAGGGCGCGGTTGAGGAACAGCTGGATCGACTCCCAGTGATCGTCGTCGATGACGTGATGCAATCCGGTGAGCTCCAGCCGATTGGCCGCCGGGCTCTGGCGCACCGCGCTCCAGCGCGCTGGCACGGGGCGCAGCACGGTCACGCGGCGGTCGTGGGGATGCTTGTCCCGAGCGATGAATCCCGCCCGTTCCAAGCGATCCACCACGGCGGTGGTGCCCCCGGCGCTCAACCCCGTCAGCTGCATGAGCTGGCCGATCGTGAGTGCGTCGAATTCGCCGATCATCTCCAGCGCCTTGACGTCCGTGGCGCTCAGGCCCAGGCGCTGCGAGGCCTCTGCCTGGTGCAGGGCACCGTAGAGCGACGCGCAGCGTGACAGAAGCCGGATGGCGTCGTACATGAGCGTGGCCTGCTGCACCACCGCGGGATCGTCGTACTCGTTCTGGCGGCGGCTGGCCGACGCGTGACTATCGCGGGGGCCAGCGGAAAGATAGGAGGTCGTGTACATGCGCTTCTCCTAGCGACGGCCGAGCAGGCCACCGACGATGCCGGTGACAGGCGCCAGCAGGCCGCCGTTGCCGTTCTGCCCGCCATTGCCGCCACCGTTGCCATTTCCAGGCGCCGGCGCCAGGCCACCCACTACGCCACCCACAAGACCAGTGACGGGCGCGAGCAGACCGCCTTGTTGGCCGCCACCGGCAGGCGGCGTTGCCGCGCCGCCACCCGTCAGGCCGTTGACGATGCCGGTGACCGGGGCGAGGACGCCGCCACCCTCCGCGTTGCCGCCCGTGAGTCCGGCGACGATGCCGGTGACCGGCGCCAGCACGCCGCCGCCCTCGGCATTGCCACCGGTGAGGCCGGCCACGATGCCGGTGACGGGTGCAAGCACCCCGCCGTTCTGCTCGCCGCCACCCGTGAGGCCGGCGACAATGCCCGTGACCGGCGCCAGCACACCGCCATTCGCATCGGCGCCACCGGTCAGACCCGCGACGATACCCGTGACAGGAGCAAGCACGCCGCCCGCCTCGTTGCCGCCGGTCAGTCCAGCCACGATGCCGGTGACCGGCGCGAGCAGGCCGCCAGCCTCGCCGCCACCCAGTCCTCCCACGACGCCAGTGACCGGCGCAAGCAGGCTGCCATCGCCGCCCAGACCTTGGGTCAGCGCGGCGACAGCGCCGGTGGCGTTGTTCAGCACCTCACCGATGGGATTGGCGCTGGTGCCGTTGACAAGGTTGCCCGCGCTGCCCAGCGTGTCACCGAGCCCGGCGACGAGGCCGCCTACGCCGCCCAGGCCGGCGCCATCGACCTGACCACCGATCTGGTTGAGCACGCCGCCTGCGCTATCCAGCAGACCCGCCACCGGCTGGCCCAGTCCCGTCGTGTTGCCGACTTGTTGGGTGAGGTTGCCCACGGCGCCTGTGACCGGCGAGACAAGGGGATCCAGCGTGGCGCCCACACCGCCCAGCGTGTCGGCCAGGCCGAGGTTGGCCAGGTTGTCCACGGCTTGTCCGGTGTTGCCGAGCGCGGGTTCCAGCACAGGCTGGGTCGCACCGCCCTGACCCAGCAGGCCGGTGACCGGCGCCAGCAGCCCCGTGTTGACATCGAGCAGACCACCTTCGCCACCCAGGCCCGCCGTAAGGGAGCCCACGGCGCCCGTGGCCAGATTCAGGGTATTGCCCAGCGGGTTGGGATTGTCGGGATTGGCGTTGAGCAGGCCACCCGCGCTCGCGACCGTGTCGCCCAGACCACCGATGAGGCCGCCGACACCCTGAGAGAGCCCATTGGGCAGGCCTGCGCCTGCCACCGATTCGCCGAGACCGCCGACAGCACCACCCACTTGCTGCAGCAAGCCGTCGACCGGTTGGCCCAGACCCGTGGCGCCGCCGAGCGTCTGCGTGGTGTCGACAACGACGTCGGTGACCGGGACGACGACGCCGTCCAAGGTCTGTCCGACCTGGCCCAGTGCACCGCCAAGACCTGCGTTGGTGATGTTGTCGACTGCCTGCCCGACGCCGCCGAGCGTGGGTTGCAGAACGCCGGTGACCGGCGTATCGGGCGCGCCGGGCGGGTTGGTGGGATCGGTGGGGTTTGTCGGGTTGGTGGGATTGGTCGGGTCGGTGGGGTTCGTCGGGTTCGTTGGGTTCGTGGGGTCGGTCGGGTTGGTGGGATTTGTGGGGTTCGTCGGATTGGTCGGATTGGTCGGGTTCGTGGGGTTCGTGGGATCGGTCGGGTTGGTGGGATTCGTTGGGTTAGTCGGATTCGTGGGGTTGGTGGGGTTCGTCGGATTGGTCGGATTCGTGGGGTTGTTGTCGCCCCCGCCGTTGCCACCGCCGCCATTACCGCCGCCACCATTGCCACCACCACCGTTGCCGCCGCCATCGCCAATCCCGCCGCCCGGGATGTCGACGACGGGCGGGGTGACGGGCTCGTCCATGCCGTGGCCGCTGCTGGACGCGCAGCCGGCAAGCGCCAGCAGGGATGCGAGCAGGGCGCTGCCCACTGCGAGGCGAGCAGGACGCGTGTTGCCGGCTTGGCGTTGAACGTGGATTTGGGTGTGTCGTTGCATGATGGCTCCTCAGATGACGGTCATGTCCGCCCATGTCATCTGCTTTTGCAACACCCATGCCAAATTTGTGGGGACATGCCGAAAGGGATGTCCGGAATCGCGCGAAAGCTCGAAAACACGGGCTTTCGCGAGCGGTCGAAGGATCTTCGGGTAAGGGCAGGGCAGTGCTATCACGGGCTCTGGACCCCACGACGTTACGTAACGCCCCCGGCCTTTGGAAGGCCGCGTTACGTAACGCCGCCCTTATTCGTAACGCAACGAGTAGTTCGCGTTGAAACGCAGGCCGCGACCGCGATCGTTGAGTGCGCGATCGCCCACGGGCTTGGCCACGTTGAGATCCAGCGTATAGAAGCGCTGGTCCGTAAGCCGCACGCCCACGCCAACAGACGCCAGACGCCGGTCGTCTGCCAGCGGCAGCGCCTGCCGGCTGTTCTCGTAGACGCGGGCCGTATCTGCGCGCACGTACGGCCGGATCGACGACAGCCAGGGCAGCCCCAGGGGCTGCAGGTAGCTCGTCTCGATCGCAGCACCCCAGCCCGAATCACCCGCGATCTCGCCGGCAGGGTAGCCCAGCCCGAAGCGCCAGGCGCCGAAGGACACGCGTTCGGAGTTGGCGAGATCGTCGCGGCTGTATTGCCCGCTTGCCGAGAGCGACAGCGCAACGCGCTCGCTCAGCGCGAAGGTCTGCGAGGCGGAGGCCGTCAGGCGCGTGAAGTCCAGGTCATGCTGGCTGGTGGCGCCCTGGCGCGCGCCCAGCGCGTCCAGGCCGCGGTGCACGTTCACCTCCAGACTGCGCGCCTGCGTGGCCGTGCTGGTGGCGTAGCGCACGCCCGCTTGCAAGGCCCTCAGGTCGGTATGGATCGTCACCGAGGCGCGATCGTCGAACCGCGTGTAGCGATCCACGCTGCGTGTCGCATAGAAGCCGCCGCTCACCGTCAGCGAGCGTTGATTCTCCAGGATGAGCGGGTAGCTCACGATGGCCGACGCCCGCTCGTTGCGCACGTCACGACGGATCTTCTGGCGCGCGAGCTCCGCGTCCTCAGGACTTGAACGATATTTGTAGGCATCGAGCCGCAGGGCGAGCCCATCGCTGTTGAGCGGGATGTCCACGGCGCCCCGGTAGTACTCCACGTCGGCGCTACCCACGGGGATGGTCGAGCTCAGCTGGATGCGCTCGCCCAATGGCGTCAGGCTGTTGGTGCCCACCGTGACGATGCCTTGATAGCCCTGGCCAAGGTCGGCAAGCCCGCCTTCCAGACTGAAAGGTTGACGCTCGACGTTGAGCACGAGTTCGGTCGTGCCATCGGCCCGCTGCGGCAATGCCATGTCAGGGCGGACGGACAGCCCAGGGATCGTGCGCATCAGGTTGAGATAGCGCTCCAGCGTGGCGCGCCGCAGGGGGCGCTCGTTCTCGATATGTGCCGCCAATGCGCGCAGGCGCGGCTCTGCTGTCCCTGCATCCCCTGCCACACGGATCTGGTTGACGTAACCCTCGACAACCGTCACACGAACGAGTCCCTCGGCAAAGGTCTGCTGCTGCAACAGCGCAAATGAGATCGCGTAGCCGCGCTCGCGGTACAGCGCCGTGATGCGGTTTACGTGCTCGGCCAGCTCGCGCACCGTGATCGGCTGCCCGGCCAGCGGCTCGAGCACGGCCACCACATCCTCGAACGGAATGGCGCTGACGCCCGTGACATCGAAATAGCGCGGAACGATGCGTTGACCCAGCACGGCGTCGACGGCCGTTTGTTGCGGTGCTGCGGGGGTCTGCAGCGTGGGGGAGACTGGACGGGGAGGCTGAACGGGCGGCAATGTCTGCTGAGGATCGCCGAGCAAGCGAGCTTCTGAGGCCTGCGCAGGGGCCAGCAGGAAACCCGCTGTTAGATATGTTGCTGAGATGCTGATTGTAACGCACGAAATATACGGTTTCGTTACTGCCGCAAATCGCGAAAGATCCCGGAAAACCTGCATCTACTCGTTCTCCAATGCCTCGAAATTCGAAGAAAAGCCAGTAAAAACGCGCTTTTCCGGAATAGATGAAAAAATCAGTATTGTTGTATGCGAAATTCTAATATATCTTTCGTCCTACTCGTTGAACACCTTTGGTAACGCAAATGACGTTGCTTTCAGGCGGATACGTAACTTTTCTGTCGCCAATGCTCTCCGGTTTTTCACCGGGTTCGGTGCCGGAAGCCCACCACAAACCAGCGCCCGGTTCCTCGGGCGCGGCGAGGGCAGGTGAGCCGTCAAGGCCGCATCTGTCGCGCGTCGGCTGCCGCCGCAAACCCGCGGCGGTCTAGATCACGGAGTGAATGATGAAAGCTGGCCTGATGAAGTTCTGGAAGGAAGAAGACGGTGCGACGGCCATCGAGTATGGGCTGATCGCGGGGCTGATCGCAGTGGCGATTATTGGCACGCTGACCCTGCTTGGCACGGGTCTCGATGAGATGTTCGGCAAGGTGATAGATGAGCTTCCGACTACTCCCGCCTAAGGCGACTCGAGATTGCTTCTGACCAATGTCGGAGTAACGAGCCTGCTGCTCATTTCAACGGCGGCAGGTTTCATGGATCTCGTTTATCGCAGAGTTCCTAACACGCTGCTAGTTGTTGGTCTCTTGCTGCAAGCAATGCTGGTCGCAACGCTACCGGAGGTTGCACTTGGCACCCCACTTGCGCCGACGGTGGTATATGCGGTCTTGGGCCTTGCGTTGGGTTTATGTGCATTCTTCCCTCTATGGCGTTTGGGCGTCATGGGGGCCGGAGACGTGAAGTTCATGGCGGTACTGGGTTTTGCGCTAGGTCCCAAAGGACTGTTGGTCACTTGGTTGGTTGGCACCGCGTTGGCCGCGATCCCTGCAGTGAGTTCCGTGCTTCTCACCAGGGCAGCGTCGTCTGCTGCCGTCGCTTGGGTGTCGGTACACATGTCTGGGATCACTCGACCAATATGGCAGGTCTTTGCTCCGGCGCGGAGCTGGTTGGCGAGTCGGCGTGGAACGCGTCAGGGTGCACCGTACGCTACCTATTTGGCCATAGGCGCATTCGCTTGGGTCTTGGTGTTGTCCCGTCAATAGAGCGTTGACGGCCGCAGGTAACGCAGGAGTCGGCAGCATGGGTAGGGGGCGTTCGGCGAAGGGAGAGGGGGGCGTTGCGCTGGTCCGCGCAAAGCGGCAGCGGGGCGCTTATGCCGTCGAGTTCGCGTTCACCTTCCTGATCCTGTTTGCCGTGGCCTACGCCGGCACTGCGCTCGCTGTCGTCTTCGCGTCCACTCAGTTGCTGACCCTAGCCGCCGAGGATGGCGCGCGCGCTGCCTTGCGAGGCGGAACACCGGATGAACGCACGCAAGAGGCATTTCGGGTCGCGTGTGCCCGAGCGGCCATGCTCTCGCCCGACTGCAGGCGGGATGTCAATCCTTTGATCACGTGGGCCGCGTGTGACATTGCGCCTTCGGCCGGCGGATCCTGTCTGCGCGTTAGCGTCAAGGCGGCGTTGCCGCTCCCACAGCTTCCGCTGATTGGTCCGGTGCTGCCCGCTGAGCTCTCAGGTCAGGCAACCGTGCGACTGGATGTTCTGACCGCACCATCTGCCATGACGCCGATGATGCTGTCGAGGACGTCCCATGACTGAGGGTCGCCACCGTCGCCTGCCCCCTCGCCGTCAGCGTGGAGTCGCTGCGCTGGAGCTTGCGCTCGTCCTGATTCCGCTCGTCCTGGTGCTTGCCGCCTTGTCGAGCTTTGGCATGTTCTTTCTCGCCAAGCAAGGTCTCGCCCGGGCCGCCAGCGAGGGCGCGCGAGCGCTGGCCAGCGCGAGCCTTGTTGGTCCAGTGCGGGCAGTGGACGCATGCGCCGTCGTGGACGCCGTGATGGCTTCAACCAATACCTGGGTTGGGGCCGATGCACGCTGTGACGTGCGCGCCGCTGATGCCGGCGCGGCCTGCGGCACTGGCACGCTGACGTGCCTGCATGTGCGCGTGTGCTACCCCGTGCATGGACAAGGCATCTATCCCGTCCTGGGCATGCTGCACCGCGCGCTCGGCGGCGGCGGGGAGGACACGGTATCGAGTCGCTTGTGGGCCCAGTCCACCGTGCAGTTTTCGCCTCCCACCGGCTCCGATCTGAGCGCCGCGATGCGTTGCGCCTGAGCCCTCTGATGAATCTGGAACGTCCTCGATGAACACCGCCACCAAGCTGTTTGCGATCCTGCTCTTTCTGCTCGCGGTGATTCTCGGCGTTTTTGCCTTCCTTCTCGCGCGCCAACCGGCTCCTGCGCCGGCCCCAGTGGTGGTGGCGCCCACAGCGCCACGCGAATCCGCACCGCCGCCCGTGCCCACGGTACGTGTGGTCGTGGCCGCGCGGCCGGTGGAGGCGGGACGAGTGATTGGCGCCGAGGACGTGCGCCTCGCCGATTGGGGGGCCATGCCGGGCGGTGGGTTTGGCCAGACGGCCGACGTGATCGGCCGTGTGACGCGCTTCGCATTGAGTGAGAGCGAGGCCGTCACCCAGACAGAACTCGCGAGCGGACTGGCCCTGCGCCTGGAGGCCGGCGAGCGCGCCGTGGCGATCGCAGTGGATCCGGTACTCGGCGTGGCTCATCAGGTGCAGCCGGGCGACTGGGTCGACGTGTTCTTCACCTTGCCGCGTGCCGGCGCGGACGTGCAGCGCAATCAGGCGCGTCTCCTGTTGTCGCGCGTGCGGGTGCTTGCCTATGGCGATCAGTCCGTCGATGGTGCGACGACGCGCGAAGGGCGGGGCAATGCGCCCTCGGCAGCGACGGCGGTGCTTGCCGTGCCGATCGCTGAGGTCAACGATTTGTTGCTGGCGCGCGGCAATGGTGTATTGCAGCTTGCGCTGCGTAGCCCGCTTGACGAGACCACGCCCGCGGTCGCGCTGTTTCCGTCGAGTACGCCCGTGTTGAGCGGCCGAACCGGCCTGACGGCGGCTGAGCGCGAACAGCTCGCCTCGCCGGAAAACCGCGCCTATGCGGGTCTGGACCTGCCCGCGCTGGCCGGGCCGCTGCCCACGCCGCCCGCGCCG
>NZ_JADCNH010000006.1 GCF_018904615.1 Verticiella alkaliphila
CGTCAGCCGGCGTCTGCCGATGCGCCCGCGCCACGTGCCTCGGCGCGGCCCCGCCCCGCGAGCCGGTGAGCACGGTCGACGAAGACGATTGGACGACGTTCTGATCCCACCACGACGGCAGGAGCGCGCCCACCGACGGGCGCGCAAAGCGATCGTCGATGAGGTGCAGCACGCCCCGGTCCGTGGGCGTGCGAATCACCCGCCCGGCGGCCTGCACCACTTTGCGCAGCCCGGGGTACAGGTAGGCATAGTCGTAGCCGCGTGATGTGCCGAACGCGCTCTGCAGGCGGGCCTTGAGCGCCTCATTGGCCGCGTTCACCTGCGGCAGGCCCAACGTGGCCACGAAGGCGCCGATCAGGCGCTCGCCCGGCAGGTCCACGCCTTCCGCGAAGGCGCCTCCCAGGACCGCGAACCCAATCCCCTGTCCCCCCGCCACGAAACGCGCGAGAAACGCGTCCCGTGCGGCTTCGTCCATCCCGGGTGTCTGTGACCATACGGGGACGTCCGGATGCTGCGCGACGACGTGCGTGAGGACGGATTCCAGATAGGCGAAGCTGCCGAAGAACGCCAGATAGTTGCCTGGGCGTGCCGCGAACTGGGCTGCGAGGATATCCGTGATCGGCGCGAGCGAGCGGTCACGATCGGCATATCGGGTGGAGACATGCCGGGCGATACGCACCTCGAGTTGCTCGGCGGAGAAGGGCGTGGGCACGCTCAGGCGCTGCGTGTTCGCGGGCAGCCCCAGCATGTCGGCGTAGAAATCGGCCGGGCTGAAGGTGCCTGAGAAAAGGACGGCGGCGCTGACGCCGGCCCAGCGCGAGGCAAGGTGCGGCGCCGGCACCACACAGCGGATGGCCGCACCCGTGCGCGGTCTGCTGGCGGGTGCCGGTGGCTGCGTGACCTCGAAGAGCGAGTGATCGCCAAAGCGCTCGGCCAGCCGCAGAAAGTGCAGCAGGTCGAAGTAGAGTTGCTGCACGGCCGTGGCGCTCGCGCCGCTCGGGCCGGCCAGGAATTCTGCCAACGGTGCCACCGACTGCGTGAGGGCCGCCACGAAGTCGGCGTCGAGCTTGTCGGCGGCGGTGTACGGGGCGGCATGCCGCGTGGCCAGACCACGCCAGGCGGCGCCCAGACGGCGCCACACCGACGCCAGCGCGGGCGCCTCCAGACGGGCTTGCGCCACCGCTTCGCGCCCCAGGGCGCTCGTATACATGCTGCGGCCGCGCTCCACGAGATTATGGGCTTCATCCACGAGCACACCCAAGGCGTCCCCCTGGGCTTGCGCCAGAGAGAAGACCGCCGCCCGGGTGTCGAAGACGTAGTTGTAGTCGCCGACGATCACGTCGGCCCAGCGCATCATTTCCTGGCCGAGGTAGTAGGGGCAGACGGCATGATGGGCGGCGACGGCCTTCAGGGCCGCGCGATCGAGCCAGCCTGCCTGCGCTGCCGCAGCGCGTGCGTCGGGCAGGCGGTCGTAGAAGCCGCGCGCCAGCGGACAGGTCGCCCCTGTGCAGGCGGAGCCCGGGTGCTCACACGCCTTGTCGCGCGCGACGAGTTCCAGGACGCGCAGCGGGCGCGCGCCCGCAGTGTCCAGCGTGCGCAGGGCCTGCAGCGCGAGGCCACGGCCAGGCGTGCGCGCCGCGAGAAAAACGACCTTGTCGAGCGGGCGCACGGGCATGGCCCGCAGCATGGGAAAGAGGGTGCCCAGCGTCTTGCCGATCCCCGTGGGCGCCTCGATGGCGGTGACGCCCCCGTCGCGCGCGCAGCGATAGACGGCGGCGGCCAGCGCGCGCTGGCCTGGCCGGAATGCCGCGTGAGGAAAGCCGAGGGCGGCTAGCGCGGTATCCCGGGCGCTGCGGTGGACCTTCTCGGCGTCGGCCCACGCGGTGAAACGCGCGCATTGCGTCACGAAGAAGGCTTGCAGCGCGTCGGCCGAGAGCGTCTCGTCGAACCACGTCTCGCGGGCGGCATCCAGGTCGTAATAGACCAGGCGGATGGTCAGCGCAGCAAGCCCCCGGGATTCGCACAGCAGCCAGCCGTAGATGCGTGCCTGCGCCCAGTGCACGGCGCGCTGGGAGGGAGGCTGGCGCGCGAGATCGCCCCGATGGGTCTTGATCTCCTCCAGTACCTGCGCCTCGACGTCGAAGCCATCGGCGCGACCGCGCACCTCCAGCCCCTCATAGGTGCCGCGCAGGCTGACCTCACGCAGATAGTCTGACGAACGGCGTGCGGTGACCGCGGCATGGCCGGCCGTGCCCTCCTGGGCGGACGGCGTGATGGCAAAGCGCACGTCGATATCGCCCGTGCGAGCCGTGAATTCGCAGAGCGTTCGCACGGCCACCACGTAGCGCGCCGGCACCGGGGGAGCGAGCTCGTCAGTCATGAAGGATGGGCTGGATGGAAAGCCAGTATATCAAAGGCTGTTGTGTCATCGACAGCAGCGATTTGGGGCAAAAGTGCATGTTTTGCCCAAAATACCTAAAATAGGGATATCGTCCTCTTGCCAGCGCGGCATCCGTCGCGTCGCAGGATGGCTCTCCAGGAGGTTGCCATGACACTCGCTGCATCTTCGGTTCGACACACGACGCTCGAGCGGCTTCCCAGCATCTCGGCCAGCCGTCTTGTGGCGGGCATGCAAAAGGCCAGCCGCGACGTACTCACGCATGGTGCCATCGTCGTCACCAAGCACGACGAACCGGCCATGGTGCTGATGTCCGTGGAGCGTTATCTGGCGCTCGAGCATGCGGCCGAGCCGGATTTGGACGCCCTGACGCAGCAGTTCGACGCCCTGTATGCGCGCTTGCAGACGCCGCAGGCTGCCGACCGACTCGCTGCCGCCTTCGCCATGGATCCTGACGAACTCGGCGAGGTCGCGCAGCGCGCCGCCGTCACCGGCCGGTGAGCGCACGCATCTTCGTCCTGGCCGGCGTGAATGGTGCCGGCAAAAGCAGTATCGGCGGGGCAGCAATCTTGGCGCGCGGGGCGGATTACTTCAATCCCGATCTGGCTGCGCGCGCATTGCGCGAAGCCGATCCCACGCTCGGGTCGGGCCAGGCGAACGCGGCCGCGTGGGAGCTCGGCCGCGCGGGCCTCGAGCGGGCGCTTCGCGAAGGCGGCAACTTTGCGTTCGAAACGACCCTGGGTGCGCGCACGCTGCCCGACATGCTGCTCGCGGGCGCGCTGGATGGCGCCCAGGTGCATGTCTGGTTTGCCGGGCTCGCGTCGCCCGAGCTGCACCTTCAGCGGGTGCGCGAACGGGTTAAGGCGGGCGGCCATGACATTCCGGAAGCCAAGATTCGCGAGCGCTTCGACAGCAGCCGCGCCAACCTGATCCGCCTGCTGCCGCATTTGGCCAGCCTGCGCGTCTACGACAACAGTGCGGATGCGGACCCGAAGACTGGCGCCCGCCCGCAGCCGACGTTGCTGCTTGTCATGGAACACGGGCGCATCGTGCGTCACGCGCCGCTCGGCGAGGTGCCGACCTGGGCCAAGCCCATCGTTGCGCGAGCGTTTGCGATGCCGCCGGGCTGACCGGGCCGACAACCAGCAGGTCGGGACATCATCCACGGCACCATCGGCGCCCGCGGCCTCGTTCAGGGGGAGCCGCAGGCCCGACGTCTCAGTCCTGCAAGGTCTCGTGCACGTTGGCCGCGCCGCGCTTCCAGTACGCGGCCGCGCGGATGCGCGACTTATTGATGCCGTGGCGTTCGACCATGACCGCACGCACGGCTTTGGCGATGCCGGCTTCGGCAGCGACCCACACATAGCCCTCCCCATCCGGCAGCACCAGGGCCTGCGCGGCCGCAACGAAGCGTGCGGGCTCGCCGGCCGGTGCGCCGTCGCGATGCAGCCATTGCAACTGGACGCGTGCGGCACTGGGCAGGGGAACCTCACCGTCCGGCGATGGCACTTCGGCGATGACCAGCGCCGTGGCGGACGCCGGGAGCTCCGCCAGACGCCGGGCCATCGCAGGAAGTGCCGTCTCGTCGCCGATCAGCACATGCCAGTCGAAGGCCGTCGGGACGACGAAGGAGCCGCGCGGGCCGCCCACGCCCAGCCAGTCGCCAGGGGCAGCCCGGGCGGCCCATTCCGCCGCCGGCCCGTCGCCATGCAAGGCGAACTCGATGTCCAGCTCGCCGGCCACCGGGTCGAAACGGCGTGGGGTGTAGTCGCGCGCTGGCGGTCGGGCCACCCCTTCCGGAAACACGATGCCTTGCTCAGTTGCCGTGGGCAGGGTCGGCTGCGTCTGGCCGGGCAGCGGAAAGAAGAGCTTCACGTGGTCGTCGAAGGACGCGCTCACGAAGTCCTGCAAGTCGTCGCCGCGCAGCGTGATGCAGCGCAGAAAGGGCGAGACCGCGGTCACGCGTTGTACCTGCAGCAGGCGGAACTTGAGCGGATGCCGCACGCGCTGGGTGTCGAGCGGGCCGGCGGTGTCTTGGGTATCAGTCATGAGAAGCAGACTCCGAAGGAGATAAGGGACAGGCCGTCTCGATGTCGGCCGCGGCACGCGCGAGGATGGCCGCGAGCTGGCGTTGCTGCGCCGGGGCCGCGGCGCTGCGCAGCAGCAGTGCTTCCTTGAGCGCGCGCCGGGCGGCGACGAATTCCGGCAGCCAGCCACTGGCAGGATCCTCGCCGTCCGGCCCGAGCGCCTGCGGCTCCTTGGACCACGTGCGACGCAGCCACGCCGTCTTGCGGGCGGCATGGTCGAGGAGGGCCCAGAGGCGAGCGAGCCGTGCCTGCTCGGCCTGCAAATGGTCCAGGCCCGCAGGGGTGGCGGCGTAGGCCTTGCGCGTACCGTGTGCCGACACGTCCGCCCAACCGCGTTCTTGCAGCAAGGCCAAGGCGGGATACAGCACGCCGGGACTGGGTACGTAGTAACCCTGGCTGCGTGCCTCCAGCGCCTGACGCAGGGCGTAGCCATGGGCAGGCTCGTCGGCCAGGAGCGAGAGCAGCAGCAGGGCGACGTCGTCCCCGGAAAACTTGCGGCCGCGCACCAGGGACGGTTCGGGGCCTGCCTGGGCCCAACCTGGCGGCGAATCTGAATGTTGAATCATACGATATATCTTACGATATATCGATACACCAAACAACACGGCATTCCGACGTCGACCGGATCGACGATTGCATAGCCCATCGCAGCGGTGACCGTTGAACGCCAATGCCGTCCAGACGCACGATGCGAACAGACGACGTGTGCATCACGTCGCGCAGGTTGGCCCACTGCGCAGGCGGGCCAGCGCGATCTCAGGGCATCGTGACGTAGCGTAGCCAGGCGGGCGCGAGCCAGCCGATGATCCCGCCGGCCAGGAGCCCGAACGCAATGCCTTCGCCACCGAGGCCCAGCATCACCGTGGCGAGGCCGCCTGTGATGGCGCCGCAGAGCGTCTGCACGAGCGCGGGGCGGCGAAAGGCGGCGGGCTGGATCGAAGGCGCCGCCAGCAGGCCGAAGAAGAGGCCGAACGCGCCCATCATGATGATGGTCAGCGGCTCGCCCGCACTGAGGATCCCGCCCACGACGGCCAGCGTGACGGCGCCGACGGCCGCGCACAGGGCACCGACACGCCAGCCCGGCGACCGGCGAGGCTGGCGTGCGAGGTGGCGCTTCATCGGCCTGAGGCCTCGGCCACGGCCACCGGCCGCGTCGTGCGCAATTCCTGGGCGAGCGTCATCGCCACCACCAGCAGCATGAAGCCCATGGAGGCCCAGAAGATGCCGGCGTGCCGGCCGGTGTCGATGAGCCAGGCGAAGGCGATGGGGCCTACGGCGCCACCGATGTTGAAGCCCGTGGAGACGAAGCCGAAGACGCGGCCTTCGGCGCCGGCTGGCGAGGCTGCCCGCACCAGCATGTCGCGCGAAGGTGCGATGAGGCCGGTGAGAAAGCCGGTGATGCCCAGCACGATCACCAGCGCAGTGCCGGACAGCGCGGCCATGGCCACGATCGCCACCAGGGCCGCGGCAACGAGGTAGGCGCCCGCCGAGACGAGACCATGGCGTTGGGTGCGATCCGCGAGCACGCCGCCAGCGAGCACGCCGAACGCGCTCGCAAAGAGGAAGGCGGTCAGCGCGGTGTTGGCCGTCGCCAAGGGAACGGCGAATCCGCCGTTCAACGCGGTCACGGAGAAGTTCTGGATCGCCCCGGTGCTCAGGCTCAGCAGCACGAAGAGCAGCGTGAGCGACAGAATCGCGGGCGAGAGCAGCACGGCAATGGGCGCGCCGCTTGCCTTGGCGGCCCCGGCGGCGGGCTTGCGCGCCTGGCCCACCGGCATCTCGCCACGCGCGAGGTAGGCCGCACTCGCAAAGCCAATGACGGCAGCCAGGAAGAAACCGGCACTGACGTTCACGAGTGTGGCCGTACCCAGAATCAGGACGGGCGCGAGCGCCGAGCCGAGATAACCCGCAAAGGTGTGGATCGAGAATGCCCGACCCATGCGCTCCTTGGGCATGCCTTGCGAGAGCAACGCGTAATCGCCCGGGTGATAGACGCCATTGGCGATGCCCGCCAGCGCCATCGCCAGCAGCAGCACCCAGTAGTGGCCGAACGCGCCGACCAGCGCGAAGGCAGCGCTGCCCAGGAGCAGGCCGAAGAGCAGCACCTTGCGTGCGCCGAATCGGTCGACCGCAAAGCCCATGGGCGTCTGCACCAGCGCAGACACTACGTTGAACACGCTCAAGGCCACGCCCAGCTCGATGAAGCTCACATCCAGGTAGGCCGGCAGCACGGGCAGGAGCGCCGGCAGCGTCAGCATGTGCAGGTGGCTGGTGAGATGGGTGATCGACACCTGCGCGAGCAGGCGACTGCGGGTGGAGGCGGTCATGGCGGGCAGCAAGGCGGCGTGACGAGATCCGCATGTGCGGTCAGGTGGCGCCAGAATGGGGCAAGGCCTGATCTTACTCCTGCAGGCGCGCACCGTCATGGTGCGCGCCTGCAGGGCACCCCCAGGGCGGAACAAGACGTCCACGCGACACCGAGACTCCGCGCCGGGGGCAACGCGGCAACGGCTGCTAGGCGGGCGGCAGGAGCTTGCCGGGGTTGAGCAGCCCCTGCGGATCGAGCGCCGCCTTGATGGCACGCATCATGTCGAGTTCGACCGCGCTCTTGTAGAGGAGGAGGTCGTCACGCTTGGCCACCCCGATGCCATGCTCGGCCGACACCGATCCGTGCTCGGCGTGGGCCAAGCCATCCACGGCATGCGAGATCGCGGCGTAGCTGCGGGCGAGGAATTCCTTGCCCGGGACGTCGGCCGGCCGCAGCGGGTTGAAGTGCACGTTGCCGTCGCCCATGTGGCCGTAGATCACCATGCGCGCGTGAGGCTCGATGGCGAGCGTCTGGCGCGTGGCCTCGGCGATGAAATCCGCGATCCGCGACAGCGGTACGGAGACATCGCACTTGATGCTGCCCCCGGTGCGCGTCTGCGCATCCGAGATCTCTTCGCGGATGCGCCAGAAGCGCTCCGCATCGGACAGGCTCGCGGCAATCGCCGCATCCTGCACGAGCCCGTCTTCCATCCCGGCTTCGAGCACGTCCACCAGCGTCTGCTGCAGGCTGTCGTCGCCACCGGAAAGTTCGATCAACACCATCCAGCCCGGGGTGCCGGCGAGCGGCGAGGCCACGTCACCCAGGTAGTCCAGCACGAGGCGCAGTGCCGTGCCTGAGATGAGTTCGAAGGCCGTCACGGCCTGGCCCGAGCGCGCCTTGGCGAGGCCCAGCAGCGCGACGGCGGCGGCGGGATCCGCGACCGCCACGAATGCCACGGCCGTGGCCCGCGGTTGCGGCATGAGCTTGAGCACCGCGGCCGTGATGATGCCCAGCGTGCCCTCCGAGCCCACGAAGAGCTGCTTCAGGTCGTAGCCGGTGTTGTCCTTGCGCAGGCCACGCAGCGACGAGAAGACGCGGCCATCCGGCAGCACCGCCTCCAGGCCGAGAACGAGGTCGCGCATGTTGCCGTAGCGCAGCACGGCGGTGCCGCCGGCATTCGTGGCGAGGTTGCCGCCGATCTGGCAGGAGCCCTCCGAGCCGATGCGCAACGGAAAGAGGCGGCCAGCCTGCTCGGCGGCCATGCGGGCGCCATGCAGCGTCACGCCCGCCTGCACCGTGAGCGTGTCGTTGGTCGTGTCCACCGCGAGCACACGGTTCAGCCGGCGCAGGTTGACGAGCACGGCCGTGCCCGTGTCGTCCGGCACGGCGCCACCCATGAGCGAGGTGTTGCCGCCTTGCGGCACCACCGGCACGCCGTGTTCGTGACACCACGCCATGACGCGACTCACTTGGTCCGTATCGGCCGGCAGCACCACCACGTGCGCGCTGCCGCGATACAGGCCCCGATAGTCCGTGACGAACCCAGCCACGTCGTCGGGTTCGGTGCGGCAGGCATCCGCGCCAACGATCGCCTGCAGTGCGGTGAGGGTGTCGGCGGGCGAGGGGAGCAAAGGAGAGGTCATGCGTGCGGTGTCGTCCAAGATCGGGCAAGCCCGGGGAAGGCGTCAATACGCCGAGCGATCGGCGGGCAAAGCGGCCGGCCCGCGCCCGAAGCGGGCTGCCAGGCTGCGCGCTGCCTGCGCGTACAGCAGCACGTCCACGCCAGTGGCCACGAAGGTGGCGCCTTGCGCCAGGTAACGCTCGGCCAGCGCGGGGTCGGACGTGAGCGTGCCGGCCGCCTTGCCATGCCCGATGATAACGGCCATGGCCGCGTCGATGGCGGACTGCACCTCGGGGTGGCCGGGCTTGCCGCGATGGCCGAGCGAGGCCGCGAGATCGGCCGGGCCGATGAAGACGCCATCCACCCCCTCGACTGCGCAGATGGCGTCCAGGTTCTGCAGCGCGGTCGCGCTCTCCACCTGCACGAGCAGGCAGATCTCGTCATCGGCCACGTCCAGGTAGTCGGCACGCGCGGAAAAGCGCGAGGCGCGGCCAACCGCACTGCCGACTCCGCGCACACCGGCGGGCGGATAGCGGGTGGCCGCGACCAGGGCGCGCGCCTCGTCGGCCGTATCCACCATGGGCACGAGCAGGCTCTTCACGCCGATGTCCAGCAGCTGCTTCATCAAGGCCGTGTCGCCCTTGACCGGGCGCACCACCGGATGTACGGGATACGGGGCCACCGCCTGCAGCGCCTGGAGCATGCTCTGCAGATCGTTGGGCGCGTGCTCCCCGTCGATGAGCATCCAGTCGAAGCCCGCGGTGGCGGACACTTCGGCCAGATACGGATCGGCCATGGACAGCCACAGGCCGATGCGGGGGTGTCGCGCGGCGAGCGCGGTCTTGAAAGTGTTGTCGGCAGGCATGCGGGAATCCTCGTCGTGATGGCTCAGCCGAGCTGGCCTTCGCACAGGTATTGCGTTTGCAGGTAGTCGTCCAGGCCGTAGCGGGAACCCTCGCGACCGTAGCCGGATTCCTTGACCCCGCCAAACGGCGCGACTTCCGAGGCGATGGCGCCTTCGTTGATGCCCACCATGCCGGTGTCGAGTTGCGGCGCCACCCGGGCAATGCGGCGGGCATCCCGGCTGTAGAAGTAGGCCGCCAGGCCGTACGGCGTGTCGTTGGCGGCGCGGATCACCTCGGCCTCGTCGTGAAACCGGAACACCGGTACGACCGGCCCGAAGGTTTCCTCGCAGGCGAGGCGCATGGCGGGGGTGGCCCCCGTGAGCACCGCCGGCGCCACGTAGTGCGGGCCATCGGCCTCGCGCACCCGCATGCCGCCGGTTATCAGCCGGGCGCCCTGGGCCACGGCATCGGCCAGGTGCTGGCCGATCTTCTCGACGGCACGGGCATTGATCATGGGGCCGATGCGCACGTCCGGCTCCCAGGCCGGACCCACCGTGAGGCCCGTCACCGCTTCGCGTAGCCGTTCGACGAAAGCATCGTGGACCGAGTCGTGCACGTAGACGCGGTTGGGACACACACAGGTCTGACCACCGTTGCGGAACTTGGCTGCCATCAGGCCGGCGACCGCGGCCTCCAGATCGGCGTCCTCGAACACAATGAACGGGGCGTTGCCGCCCAGCTCCAGCGACACCTTCTTCAACGTGTCGGCAGAGGCGCGCGCGAGATGCTTGCCCACGGCGGTCGAGCCGGTGAAGGTGAGCTTGCGCACCCGGCCGTCGGCGAGCCAGGCATCCACGACAGCCGGAGCGCGCTCGCGCGAAGCCGCGACGATGTTGAGCACGCCGGGGGGAAGGCCCGCCTGCGCGGCGAGCTCAGCCAGCGCGAGGGCGGTGAGCGGTGTGTCCTCGGCCGGCTTGGCCACCACCGTGCAACCGGCTGCGAGCGCTGGGGCGATCTTGCGCGCGATCATGGCGAGGGGGAAGTTCCACGGCGTGATCGCGGCGACGACCCCCACCGGGTGCTTTTGTACCCACATGCGTTGGCCCGTCCCGGCGGCCGCCAGGATGTCGCCCTGGATGCGCAAGGCTTCTTCCGCGAACCAGGCCACATAGGACGCGCCGTACGCGACTTCGCCGGCCGCTTCGGCGAGCGGCTTGCCCTGTTCGGCCGAGATCAGCGCGGCAAGCGCCTCCGTGTGCTCGACGATGGCGGCGTGCCAGCGGCGCAGCAGACGGGCGCGCTCACGGGCCGGTGTGGCACGCCAGCCCGGCAGGGCGGTGCTCGCGGCGTCCGCGGCTTGCGTGGCTTCCAGGGCGCTGCCATCGGCCACGTCGGCGATCGTGGCACCGGTGGCCGGATCCGTCACGGCAAAGCGGGCCGCATCGGCGGAGGGCTGCCAGCGCCCGCCGATGCAGTGGGTATCCAGGCGAAGCGCGGCAGGGACGCGGGAAAGACAATCTTGGGAACGCAGTTCAGTCATGCTCAGCTCACAATGCCCAGATGCCAGGGCACGAATTCGTGGTCGCCCAGGCCCAGGGCTTCGCTCTTGGTGGGGCGGCCCGAGGCCGCGGCGAGGATGTGTTCGAAGATCGCCTGGCCCATGCCGGCGATGTCGCGCTCGCCGTCGATGACGAGTCCGCAGTTGATGTCCATGTCCTCTTCCAGTCGCTCGAACATGGGCGTGTTGCTCGCGAGCTTGAGCGTGGGTGCCGGCTTGGAGCCGAACATCGAGCCTCGGCCCGTGGTGAAGCAGATCAGGTTGGCGCCGCTCGCGATCTGGCCGGTCACGGCCACCGGGTCATAGCCCGGGGAATCCATGAACACCAGACCGTGATGCTGGATCGGCTCGGCGTACCGATACACCGCCTGCAAGGGCGTTGTGCCGCCCTTCATCGCCGAGCCCAGGGATTTTTCGACGATGTTGGCAAGGCCGCCTTGCTGATTGCCATGACCGACCACGCCGTTGAACTGCGCGTTGTGGCCTTGCGCGTAGGTCTCCCACCACGCCAGCCGATCGAGCAGCGCGTGGCCCACCGCGGGCGTGACCGCGCGGCGCGTGAGCATGAACTCCACCCCGTGGATCTCGGGCGTCTCCGAGAGAATGGCCGTGCCGCCGTGGCGGACCAGGATGTCCATGGCGGCGCCCAGCGCAGGGTTCGCACTGATCGCAGAGAAGCCGTCGGAACCGCCGCACTCCAGGCCGATCGTGAGGTGGCTCGCATCCACGGACTCGCGGCGGGCTTCGTTCGCGGCCGGCAGCAGCGCTTGGACGGCGGCGATGCCCGCCGCGATGGTGGCGCGGGTGCCCCCTGTGTCCTGCATGACGAGGGTCTGCACGCGCGACTCGAGGGCCTGGGATTCCACGAGGCCCGCCACCTGGTTGCGCTCGCAGCCCAGCCCGACCACCAGCACGCCGGCAAGATTGGGATGGCGTGCGTAGCCCGCCAAGGTGCGGCGCAACGTATCGAAGTGCTCGCTGGGCGAGGACATGCCACAGCCGCTCGTCTGGGCGAAGGCCACGACCCCGTCCACGTTTGGCCAGTCGGCCAGGCGCTCGGGCGTGAAGTGGGCGGCGATGCGCGAGATCACCGAGGACGAACAGTTCACGGTGGAAAGAATGCCGATGAAGTTGCGCGTGCCCACGCGGCCATCGGCGCGCACGTACCCGTCGAAGCGGGCGCGTTCGGCCACCGGCACATAGGCGACGGGCGCGACGTCCGCGCCGAAGGCCGGATCGACGTCGCCGTGCGCGAGTGCCATGTTGTGCGCGTGCACGTGCTCGCCCTGGGCGATGTCACGCGTGGCCACGCCGATCACGGTGTTGTACTTGCGGATGATCTCGCCCTGGGCGATCGCGCGGGCTGCAAGCTTGTGGCCTGCGGGCACCTGCGAGCGCAGGCGGGCGCCGAGTTCGGGCAGGGTGATGCCCAGCCCCAGCACCTGACGGGCGATCACGACGTTGTCGGACGCGTGCAGGCGCAGCGTCAGAGGCAGCTCACTCACGGGCATCAACCTTTCTGCAGCAGGGCCTTCAGGCCGAGACGTTCGATGAGCACGGTCTCGCGGTCGTACTCCGCGGCGATGTACTGGGCGTATTCCGGGCCGTCGAGATACATGAGCGGCGCGTCGATGAGGTCCGTCGCACGACGGAACGACTCGCTTTGCACGGCCTGGCGAAAGGCGTCGCGCAGCACCTGGGCGATGGCCGGGTCCATGCCCGCGGGGGCCCCGACGCCATTGGGCGCCTGCACCACGACGTCGTAGCCCAGCTCGCGCAGCGTGGGGGCCTGTGCAAAACGCGGGGGGCGCGTGTCGCCCCAGGTCGCGAGCAGGCGCATCTTGCCGCTCTCCACATGGGGCGCCCAGGAACTCGAATCCGCGAGCAGATCGACCTGGCCCCCGAGCACGTCCATCAGGGCTGCCGCGCCGCCGCGGTAGGCCACCGCGTGCAGCTCGATGCCGGCGGCAAGCGCGAATTCTTCCATGCCGACGTGCGTCGCGCCGCCAATGCCCGCATGCCCGTAGGTGAGGCTGCCCGGCTTGGCCTTGGACGCTTCCACCACGTCCTTGAGCGTCTGGAAGCGGGATTCTGCCGGCACGGCGATGCCGAAGGTCTGACCCGAGGTGCGCGCGAGATACGTGAAGGATTGGCGCGGATCCAGCGCCAGGGTGCCGAGCTGGGAGAAGCGCGTCACCGAGATCGGGATCTGCCCGATCGTGTACCCGTCGGCCGCCGCGCGCGCCAGCGCCTGCGCCCCAATCATCCCGGAAGCCCCCGCCTTGTTCTCCAACACCACGGACTGGCCCAAGGCTTCGCTCGCGGCCTGACACAGCGCGCGCATCGACTGGTCGGCCGTGCCGCCCACGGGCCACGGACAGATGAAGGTGATGGGCCGGGCCGGATACGTGGCCGAGGCGGCCACCGCCGTGGGCATGCGGCCGGCCACGCCGCAGGCGATCAGCGCTGCGCTGCCGGCCATGAGCTGACGACGCCGAGGATTGGCAAGAGGGGAACGCGACATGGAGTCTCCGTCTGTTGTGACCCGCCGTGCGGCGGGGGCTTTGTGTGTGGAGCGGATTCTGCGCGTCTGCCCCATAACAATCCAATCGAAAAGTGGAATTGCTTCATGAGGTTTGGGTTATCTACACTGCGTGCATGACCCAACTAGACCGCGTATTGCGCTCCAACATCAAGCTGCGCCACCTGCAGCTCATCGTCGCCCTGGACGAATTCCGTCATCTCGGGCGCACGGCAGAGTTCCTGGCGGTGTCGCAGCCCGCGGTGTCCAAGATGCTTGGCGACGTCGAAGCCATGCTCGATCTCACGCTCTTCACGCGCTCCACGCGGGGCAGCGAGCCCACGCCCGCGGGGGTGTCGCTCGTGCGCTTCGCGCGCGGGGTGCTGGCCCAGTACGAGACGACGCGCGAGGAGATCGCGGCCATGGCGAGCGGGACCGCGGGGCGCACGCGCGTCGGCGCCATGGTCGTCGCCCTGCCGGTGCTGCTCGCGCAGGCGGTGACGGCGCTCAAGGCGCGGGCCCCCCAGGCCACCGTGCTCGTGGAGGAGGGCGATCTCACCCGACTGCTGCCGCGCTTGCGTTCTGGCGAACTCGACGTCTTCGTGGGCCGGCTCGAGCCCGGCTACGCGGCGCCGGATCTGCTCACGGAGGCGTTGTACGACGAACCCATGGTGGTGGTCGTGCGGCCAGGGCATGCCTTGACGAGGGCCCGGCGGCCGACCTGGGGCACGATCGCAGCCCAGCCCTGTGTGATGCCACCGCCATGGGCGTCGCTTCGCGTCAAGCTCGAGCAGACCTTCCACCAGCATGGGCTCGCTCCGCCCACGGACGTCATCGAATCGGCTTCGCACTTGGCCGTGATGACATTCCTGCGTGAACGCGAGGCGGTGGGCTTCGTGGCCCGCAGCGTGGCCGAGCATTACGCGCGTCAGGGTTGGCTCGACATCCTCCCGCTCGTGCTGCCGCTGGATCTGCCGCCCGTGGGCATCATCACGCTGCGTGAGCATCCGTTGAATCCAGCCAGCGAGCGGCTCGTGGCGTGCCTGCGCGAGGCCGCGCGCGGCATGGGCCAGCCGATGACGCCGCGTCGGCGGGCAAGCCATGGCCGGCGCGGTTCGGCCAAGCCCTGATCTCGCGTGTCATCCCGATTGCTTATCATCTCGTAACCCGTACACCCCTGACCCGAGGAGACCCCCGCATGCCCGGCATTCTGGCGATCATGGTATCGCTCGCTTTATTGATGTTCTTTGCCTACCGAGGCGTCACGGTGCTGTTGCTCGCGCCCATCATGGCCGCGCTCGCCGTGCTGCTGTCCGGCGATGCCATGCAGCTGCTGCCGATCTACACCGACACGTTCATGCGTGCGCTTGGCAACTACGTCATCCAGTTCCTGCCCATCTTCTTGCTGGGCGCGCTCTTTGGTCAGCTCATGGCCGATTCCGGTGCGGCCAACACTATTGCGCAGGCCATCACGCGGCGGCTGGGGCATCGGCATGCGATCCTCACCGTGGTGCTCGCCTGCGCCGTGCTCACGTACGGGGGCGTGTCGCTTTTCGTCGTGGCCTTCGCGATCTATCCCATTGCCAAAGCGCTGTTCCGCGCCGCTGACGTGCCCAAGCGCCTGATCCCGGCCACGATCGCCCTGGGCGCCTTCACGTTCACGATGACGGCGATGCCCGGCACGCCCGCGATTCAGAACGCGATCCCGATCCCGTTCTTCGGCACCAACGTGTTTGCCGCACCGGGCCTGGGCCTGATCGGCTCGGCGATCATGCTGGTGGGCGGCATGGCCTGGCTGCGTTCACGCGCCACGCGGGCACGGGCCGATGGAGAGGGCTACGGCGTGCACGAGGACGATGGCGCTCAGGCGCCTGCCGAGGGCGCCGAACGTGGCGGGCTTTCCGTGATGCCGCTTGCGCTGGCGGTGTTGCCGCTGCTGCTCGTGATCGGCATCAACGCGCTCTTCACGTACGGCATCTTCCCGCGCATGGATTTCGCCTTCATGCAGGCAAGCTTTCCCAACGTCGATCCGGCCAAGACGACCGGCCTGTGGGCGCTCATCATCGCGTTGGCGGTGGCCTGCCTCACGCTCGTGCTGGTGCGGCTGGGCAAGTGGGAGAACCTGCGTGAATCGGTCAACAAGGGCGTCTTCGGCTTCATGCTGCCGCTCTTCAACACGGCTTCTGAGGTGGGTTATGGCGCCGTCATCGCCGGCCTGGCGGGCTTCGCGCTGATTCGCGATGCGGTGCTCAATGTGTCGCCCAACAATCCGCTGATCTCGGAAGCGGTCGCCATGAACGTGCTGGCCGGCATCACCGGATCCTCCTCCGGTGGCCTCAGCATTGCGCTGCAGACGCTGGGCGCCGAGTATCTGGCGATGGCCGAGCAGGTGGGCATGAGCCCCGAACTGCTGCACCGGGTGGCGGTGATGGCCGCCGGTGGCATGGACACCTTGCCGCACTGCGGCGCCATCATCACGCTTCTGGCGATCTGCAAGCTGAACCACCGTCAGTCGTACGCCAACATCGCCATGGTGACCATGGTAGCGCCCTTGGTGGCCCTGATCACGGTGATCACGCTGGGCACGCTGTTCGGCTCGTTCTGATGCGCGGCTAGCCCGCATCCTCCGGCCGCCGCCTCGTGGGGCGGTGGCCCAGGGTGGCGGCGCGCAGCAGCCATTCCATCCAGCCATACGGGGCGCGGTGCAGCCACCAGCGACTGATGGCGACCTGCACCGCGAACAGCGCCAGGGCGATGCCCAGCACCGCGACGGGCGAGCGCTGCCCCATCCAGCCCAGCCCATAGGCGTAGAACAACCACGCCAGCACGACGGATTGCGTCAAGTAGTGCGACAAGGCCATCCGGCCCACGGGAACCAGCAGGCGGCGCAGGGTGTGCCCGACGTTCGATCTCAGCAGAAGCAGAGCCCCGGCCACGTAGGCGGCGGTCAGAAAGGGCGCCGTGGCCAGACCCATGGCGAGCCCGAGCAGGGGCATGGGGGTGTAGAGAGAGAGGTACGCGTAAACCACCGCGCCGGGCAGCCCGATCCCGATGCCCCACGCCAGCATGCGGTGCAACAGCGCGGCGTGCTGATTCGGACGGGCCAGCAGCTCGTGGCGCGCCGCCACGCGGCCGACGCAGAACATGGCCAGTGCCATCGGTGCCTGGACGAAGATGAGGCCGATGGCGGCCAGCGCCACATCGCGCAGGTTCTGCTGCCAGGCGCTCGATGCCGACTGCGTGTAGGCGGCCACGACCCCTTGGGCATCGGCCGCGAGCGCGGCAACATCCACCGGCACGGCGGGCACTTCCAGCGCCACGCCGATCGCGAGCCAGACCACGGTTGTGATCCCAAACAGCGCGCAGGCGGCTCGCCACAGCTGACGGTCGTCCTTGTCTCGCCAGGCGAGCAGCACCAGGCCCATCACGGCGTAGGTGGCGAGGATGTCGCCATAGAAAACGAACACGGCATGCAGCGCACCGAAGATCCACAGCATGGCTAGTCGCCGGCGCATCCGTGCCGCGAAGTCCGCGCCATCGCGCTCGACGGACTGCGCCTGCAAGGTGAAGCTGTAGCCGAAGAGGAACGAGAAGAGCAGGTAGAACTTGCCCTCGAACGCCAGCGCCACCAGGAACCGGACGGCCTGATCGAGCGGCCCTGTGCCCTCTGGCTGCAGGCCAAGATTGCCGGCGCCGGACACGAAGAGCTGGATGTTGACGACGAGAATGCCCAGCAGCGCGAGGCCGCGCAGGGCGTCCAGGCTATCGATGCGGGCAGGGGTGAGGACAGGTGGGTGCGGCATGACGGGAAAGACGACAGAGGGCGTATGCTTTGGCGCAGGGTAACGCGTCCTGCGACAGCGTCGCCTGTTGGTGTCCCTGCAGTCTCAACCCCGAGGAGCCTGGCGATGACCCCCAAGAACACGATCTGCCTGTGGTACGACGGCACCGCGCAGCAAGCCGCCGAATTCTATGCCCGGACCTTTCCCGACAGCGCTGTCACGGCCGTGCACCAGGCCCCTGGCGATTATCCCGCCGGCAAGGCGGGCGACGTCATCACCGTCGAGTTCACGGTGATGGGCATCCCATGTCTGGGCCTCAATGGGGGCAGCGACTTCACGCACAATGAGGCCTTCTCGTTTCAGGTCGCCACGGACGATCAGGCCGAGACCGACCGGCTCTGGCAGGCGATCGTTGACAACGGCGGCCAGGAAAGCGTGTGCGGCTGGTGCAAGGACCGGTGGGGCGTGAGCTGGCAGATCACCCCGCGCGTGCTGACGGACGCGATCGCCAGCCCTGACCGGGCAGCGGCCAAGCGGGCCTTCGAGGCCATGATGACCATGCGCAAGATCGACGTGGCCGCGATCGAGGCGGCGGTGCGCGGGTGAGCGAGGGGGCCGCGCACATCTAATTCCTGAGAAGGCCTTCACGCACGGACGTGTACGACCGACGCGCATACATTTGAATAAACAAAAATAAAAATAACAATAATTATCATTCATGTTAAGGTCTCGGTCGTTTCTTATGCGCTGTCGCGCGATTTCTCAGGAGTTCCCATGCCCGTCAGGCGCGCTCTGCCCAAGCCTTTATGCACCACGATTGCCATGCTGTTGCCGCTTCCGGCGATGGCGATGGCGCAGGCCGCGGCGGGCACGCCCGTGCCTGCGCTTGCCCCGATTCTCGTGCAGAGCACGGCCAGTGCGCTGGAACCGACGTCCGGCTACCTTGCTCAGGAAAGCCTGACCGCGACCAAGACGGATACGCCCGTCATCGAGATCCCGCAATCGATCTCCACCGTCACCCAGGATCAGCTTCGGCAGCAGGGCGCGACCTCCTTGAATCAGGCGTTGCGCTACACCTCGGGCGTCACACCCGAGAACCGCGGCGCGGTGGCCACCCGACTGGATCAGTTCACTGTCCGTGGCTTCTCCGCAGCTTCCTTCCTGGATGGCCTGCGCGTGTTCGGTTCGCGTGATGCGCTGCCCCAGGTCGACGCGTACCGGCTCGAACGCATCGATGTCCTGAAGGGCCCGTCATCGGTGATGTTCGGGCAGGGCGGGCCGGGCGGCATCGTGAACCAGATCAGCAAGCGCCCCCTCACTGAGCGGCTCAACGAGATCGGGCTGCACGTAGGCAACTTCGACTATCGGCGGCTGGACGCCGACTTCTCTGGGCCGCTCGATGCGGACAAGCGCTTCCTGTATCGCGTGACGGGCTCGGCCTACCTGTCGGACGGCCAGATCGATCACACGAAGGAGCGGCGCTACTGGATCGCGCCTTCGTTCACCTGGCAGCCGAACCGCGATACGCGCCTCACGATCCTCACGAACTTCCAACGCGATCCTGACATGGGGTCTTACGGCGGCGTGCCCGCCATGCGCGCGTTGACCGTGCCGGCCGATGGATATCGGCTGCGAGCAGGGTTCTACGACGGCGATGCGAATTACGAGACCAGCGACCGCCGCCACAATCTCGTGGGCTATCAGTTCGAGCATCGGTTCAGCGACGCGCTCGCCTGGCGCTCGAACGGGCGCCTGCTGCATGCCGAAGGCATCTACCGCACGGTCTACGCGGATTCCTCCGGCACCGGGTTCGTCGATCCCGGCCTCACCTTGATGCAACGCCGACGGGGCGGCACGAACGTCGAGATGGACCAGGTCGTGCTCGACAACCGCCTGCAGGCGGACTTCGCCACGGGCGCCTTGCACCATACGGCGTTGGTGGGCGTGGACTTCGCGCACCTGGATTCGGACACGCTGGGCAGCTCGTTCGATGCGGCGCCGCCGCTGGACATCTTCAATCCTGACTATCGGCAGGTCATTCCCGAACCCAACTGGATCTCGCAGACGCATCAGCGTCAGTATCAGACCGGTGTGTATGCGCAGGACCAGATCAAACTGGACCGCCTGTCCGTGCTGCTGGGCGGGCGCTACGACTGGTCTCGCACCATGAGTGACGCGACGACACTGGCGACAGGCGTGACGCGGCATACGCCGCAGCGCGCCAAGGCCTTCACAGGGCGGGCCGGGCTGATCTACAACTTCGACAGCGGCGTGGCACCCTACGTCAGCTACTCCGAGTCGTTCGAGCCGCAGAGCGGCACGGATCGCGACGGCAATCCGTTCGACCCCACCGAAGGCGAGCAGATCGAAGTCGGCGTGAAGTACCAGCCGCGCGGCACGAACGCCTTGTTCACGGCGGCAGCCTTCGACGTAAGACGCAAGAATCTGCTGACGGCCATTCCGGGGTGCATCGGCACCGGCTGCCAGGAGCAGACGGGCGAATTGCGCACGCGGGGGCTTGAGTTCGAAGCGCGTGGCGAGCTTGCACGTGGCCTGACCGTGATCGGCAATTATTCCTACATCGACAACGCCTATACGCGGGACAACGCCAGCTCGAGCAGCCCCAGTCTGGTCGGCAAGGCGCCCACGGGCGTGCCCGTGCACCAGGCGTCGGTCTGGACACGATATGAGCTGCAGGACGGTCCGCTGGCCGGCCTCGGGATGGCCGCCGGCGTGCGCTATCTGGGCACGAGCGCAGGGGACCCTCAGAACACGTTCAAGGTGCCGGCCGCCACGCTGGTCGATGCGGCGTTGGACCTCGACCTCGGCCGCGTGTCACCCGATCTGAAGGGCATGCAGGTGGCCCTGAACGTGTCCAACCTCTTCAACAAGGAATACTTCGCGTCGTGCTGGTCGACGTCGTTCTGCTACTACGGCTATCAGCGATCCGTGCGCGCCAGCCTGCGCTATCGGTGGTGATCGAGTTCAAAGCCAGGCCTTGAGCCAGCCCAGACCTTCGGTCGTCGGATGCGCGGCGCTGGTGCGACCTGGGCGATACTCGCAGCCGATCCACCCGTCGTAGCCCAGGCTGTCGAGCAGGTGGAAGAGGTAGGTGTAGTTGATCTCGCCCACGTCGGGCTCGTGGCGTTCGGGCACGCCGGCGATCTGGATATGTCCCACATTGCCCGTCGGAAGAGAGTGGCGGATCTTCATGGCGAGGTCGCCTTCGACGATCTGGCAGTGATACAGATCCATCTGCACCTTGACGTTGGCCGCTCCGATCTCAGCGATCAGCGCGTGCGCCTGATCCTGGCGGCTCAGAAAGAAGCCCGGCATGTCGCGGCCGTTGATCGGCTCGAGCAGGATCTGGATGCCGTGGGGCGCGGCAAGCTCTGCGGCGTAGCGCACGTTGGCCACATACGTGTCACGCACGGTGGCGGCATCCAAGCCTGCCGGCACCAGGCCGGCCATCACATGGATGCGCGGGCACTTTAGCGTCTGGGCGTAGGCGATGGCCTGGGCAATGCCTTCACGGAACTCGGCCTCGCGCCCGGGAATGCAGGCGATGCCGCGCTCACCCGCGTCCCAGTCGCCCGGCGGGGCGTTGAAGAGCACCTGCTGCAGACCGCTGGTTTGCAGGCGCGCAGCAAGTTCTGCCGCGGGATAGGCGTAGGGAAAGAGGTATTCGACGGCCGTGAAGCCATCGCGGGCGGCCGCGGCGAAGCGGTCGAGGAAGTCCACCTCGTTGTAGAGCATGGACAGGTTGGCAGCGAAACGGGGCATGGTGAGTCGTCTCAGGAAAGCGTAGGGCGGCTGGCCGATGTCACCAGCTCGCACCGAAGGTCTGGCGCAGCTTGTCGATCTGGGCGTCGGTGAGCGGGATGACGTCTGGCTGCAGGCGATGCAGGTGGGCGGTCTCCTCCAGCTCTTCCAGCACGGCCATGGCTTCGGCCGGCGTGTCATGCCAGACGTTTGGCCCCAACCGGGCCAGCATCACGGCGCGCAAACGGCGACCCTGGGCCGCGTGCTGCGCGATCGTGCGGGCCACGGCGTGCGCGGCATCCGGGTCGCCCGGCCGGCGGTAGGCGATATGCGGCACGCGCCCCACCTTCATCACGAAGTAGGGCGTGATCGGGCGCAGCAGTTCCGCGTCGTCCGCGAGCGCACCGCCGGCGGCGTGGTCTGCTGCGAGCGAGCACGCCACGAGCTGCGTGCTGTGGGTGTGGATCACGCAGCGCGCGGGCTGGCCTGCTGCGGCCGTGGCGTCGTAGATGTGACGGTGCAGGGCAATCGTCTTGCTGGCTCGATCCCCGGAGACCTGCTGGCCCTGGGCGTCGAGCCGCGCCAGGCGTTCGGGCTGCAGCACGCCCAGGCACGCGTCGGTGGGCGTGATGAGATAACCGTCGGCCAGACGCACACTGATGTTGCCGGCACTGGCGTGCACGTAACGGCGCTCGTACAGGCTGCGGCCGACGCGGCAGATCTCCTCGCGAGCCTGGGCTTCGTCCAGGAAGGGGGGCGTGGCGGTCATGTCGCTCCGTGGGCAAAGGCCTTGGTGAAGAAGTCGCGGCTGCCGAAGTTACCGGACTTGAGCGTGACGTGCATGCCCTCGGGCGCGTCGGGCGCCACCGCATGGCACCATGGCACGCCCGGGTCGATCTGGGCGCCGATGCGCATCTGCGTGATGCCCAGGGCCTGCACGCAGGCGCCCGAGGTCTCGCCGCCCGCCACGATGAGCTGGCGCACGCCGCGCTGGACCAGGCCACGGGCGATGGCGGCGATGGTGTCTTCCAGCATGGCACCGGCCTGTGCCGAGCCGAGCTTTGCCTGTACCGCACGTACCGCCGAGGGCTCTGCGGTCGAGTAGACCAGCACCGGGCCCTGGGCGAGGTGCGTGTCGGCCCAGGCCAGGGCTTCGGCGGTGACGTCCTTGCCCGCGGCCACGCGCAGGGGATCGATGGCCAGCGCCGGCTTGCCGGACTGGATGAAGTCCATGACCTGTTGATTGGTGGCCACGGAGCAGCTGCCGGATACGATGGCCTGCAGGCCCTGCGGTGCGGGCAGGCGCGCGGCGTCCTCGCCCGGCACCACGTCGAAGTTGCCCGGCAGGCCGATCGCCACGCCCGAGCCAGCGGTCACGAGCGGCATGCCCTTCAACGCCGGGCCCAGACGCATCAGGTCGGCGTTGGAGACGGCATCGACCACAGCCATGCGCACACCCTCGGCCTTGAGCGCATCGATGCGCGCGCGGATGGCGGCGTCGCCCTGCGCCACGACGCGGTGGTCGATGAGGCCCACCCGGCTGGGCGTCTGTGCCTGCAGCACGCGCACCAGGTTCGCGTCGGTCATCGGCGTGAGCGGGTGGTTCTTCATGCCGCTCTCGTTCAGGAGCTCGTCACCCACGAAGAGGTAGCCCTTGAACACCGTGCGATGATTGTCCGGGAAAGCCGGTGTCGCAATGGTGAAGTCCGTGCCCAGTGCTGCCATCAGGGCATCCGTGACCGGACCGATGTTGCCTTGCGCGGTGCTGTCGAAGGTGGAGCAGTACTTGAAGTAGATCTGCTCAACGCCTTGCGCCTGCAACCAGGCGAGCGCCTGGAGCGATTCGGCGATCGCGTCCTGCGCAGGAATCGTGCGCGACTTCAGCGCCACCACGACGGCGTCGGCATCGGTGTCGAGCGGTGCCTGGGGCACGCCCATGGCCTGCACGACGCGCATGCCCGCACGCACGAGATTGTTGGCAAGATCGGTCGCGCCGGTGAAGTCATCGGCGATGCAGCCCAGTCGAGCCCGCGTCATGCCTGCTCCTTGCCTTCCGGGAGGGTGATGCCCGGGAAGATCTTGATGACGGCGCTGTCGTCTTCCTTGGCGAAGCCCGCCGTGGAGGCCTGCATGAACATCTGGTGTGCGGTGGCGGCCAGAGGCAGCGGGAACTTGGTCGCGCGTGCGGTATCGAGCACCAGGCCCAGATCCTTCACGAAGATGTCCACCGCCGACAGCGGCGTGTAATCGCCCGCCAGCACGTGCGCCATGCGATTCTCGAACATCCAGCTGTTGCCGGCGCTGTTCGTGATCACTTCGTACAGGGCGTCCGCTTCGACGCCTTCGCGCAGGCCCAGGGCCATCGCCTCGGCCGCCACGGCGATGTGCACGCCCGCAAGCAGCTGGTTGATGATCTTGACCTTGCTGCCCGCGCCCGCGGCATTGCCCAGGCGATAGACCTTGCCGGCCATGCCGTCGAGCACGGCACCGGCCGCTGCATAGGCCTCCGCCTTGGCCGAGGTCATCATGGTCATCTGACCCGAAGCCGCCTTCGCAGCACCGCCCGAGATGGGCGCGTCGACGTAATGTAGCCCCAGCGCATTCAGGCGGGCTTCCAGCGCCACGGACCAGTTCGGGTCCACGGTGGAGCACATCACGAAGGTGCTGCCCGCGCGCATGGCCGCGGCTGCGCCGTTGTCGCCAAAGAGCACGCTCTCCGTCTGCGCGGCGTTGACGACGACGGACACGACCACGTCGCTCGCCTGCGCCAGCGAGGCCGCCGTGTCATGGGCCGTGCCGCCTTCGGCTGCGAAGGCTGCCGCCACGCCGGGGCGCACGTCGCACACATGCACGGTGAAGCCGTTGTTGCGCAGGGTCTTGGCGATGCCAGCGCCCATGGCGCCCAGGCCGATGATGCCAACGGTCGGTTGAGTCATAGTGTTGTCCTTGAAAGATCAGTGAGCGCGGGCTCAGGCCACCAGGGTCCACAGCGCGGCCGTGAACGCGAAGCCAGCCAGGCCCAGCACGGTCGTGAGTACCGTCCAGGTGCGCAGGCCGTCGCCCACGCTCAACCCCAGATAGCGGGTCACGATCCAGAAGCCCGAATCGTTGACGTGCGACAACCCGAGGCTGCCGAAACCGATGGCCACGGTGATCAAGGCCACCTGCAGCGCGGTGTACCCGCCGGTGGCGATGGCTTCGGCCAGCAGGCCGCACGTGGTGATGATGGCCACGGTTGCCGAGCCTTGCGCTGCACGCAGCGCGAGCGACATCACGAAGGCGAGCAGGATGAGCGGCAGGTGCGTGGCGGTGAGGCTCGCCGAGAGCGCCGCGCCGATGCCGCTGGCCGTGAGCACCTTGGCGAAGACGCCACCTGCGCCAGTCACGAGAATCACGGTGGCGGCCGGCGGCAGTGCGGATTCCATGATCGCATTGGTGCGCTCTCGGCTCCAGGCCTGGCTGCGGCCGAGGAGCCACATCGCGAGGCCGACAGCCACAAGCAGGGCGAAGACCGGAGAGCCGATGAAGCCCAGCACGTTGCGCACGCTGTCACCTTTGGGCAGGAGCGTGGCGCCGGTGGTGCCGGCCATGATGAGGGCAAGCGGGATCAGGATGAGGGCCAGGATAGTGCCCACGCCCGGGGCGCGACGCTCGGATGCCGATGCGGAGCCGCCCGTGCCAAAGGCCGCGAACTGCTCTGCCGTCGTGGGCAGCATCGGATAGCCTTTGCGGTTGAGCCAGCCTGCCACGTACTGCGCCAGCACGGCAAGTGGGATGCAGATCGCAAGGCCGATGATCGTGATCCAGCCCACGTCAGCCTGAACGATGGCCGCGCCACCGACGATGCCCGGGTGCGGCGGCATTACGACGTGTGCTGCCAGCATGATGCCGGCCACGGGCAGGCCAAACTTCACGGGATTGACGCCCGCCGCCTTGCAGAAGCCATAGATGATCGGCACGAGGATGATGAAGCCGACGTCGAAGAACACCGGAATGGCCAACACCAGGGCGGCTGCCGTCAGCGCCATCGGCACCCGCGAGGGCCCGAGAATCTGCGTGAAGCGGCTGGCCAGGCCCGCGGCGCCGCCTGAGACCTCGATCATGCGACCGAGCATGGCGCCCAGGGCGACGAGAATGGCGACCGAGCCGAGTGTGCCGCCCATGCCGGCGATCACGTTGGTGATGATGTCGGCGATCGGCATGCCGGTGGCGAAGGCCACCAGTAGGCTGACGAGGATCATCGCCACGAAGGCGTGCATCTGCCAGCGGACGATGAGCAGGAGGAGCAGGACGATACTGCCGGCGCCGATGCCGAGCAGGGTCAACGTGGACATGGGAGTGAGTCTCCAGACGACAGGCTGCGATACGGCGTCGCAGCGCATAATTTATGTGGCAAACAGGTCATCATACAAATTTGCGCGACATTTCGGTAGCGGGGGTGTCATGACTCACAGGGGTGGCCCCCCGGCCGTCAGACCGTCGGCGGCCGGCGCAGCAACGGTTCGGCCAGGCGCGCGCCATCGCCGGTCCAGAAGTCCGGATCGGCGTGCGCAATGCGCGTCAGCGCGTTGCGCATGTGCTCGGCCGCCGCGTGCCGGGCCGCGGCAGGATCGCCGGCTTCGATCGCCGCCACGATGCGCTCGTGTTCGCGCGTGACAGCCTGGGCGAAATCACCGCGGCGCGCCTCATTGGCGCGCGTGACGCGGGTCGCGCCCTGCAGGAACTGCGAGAGATAGTCGAGCGTGTTGATCATGAACGGGTTTCCGGCGGCATGCGCAATGGCGCGATGGAACTGCACGTCCTCTTCCACGCCGTCACGGCCCGCGAGTACGGCAGTCTGGATGGCCTGCATCGCCTGCCGGATCGCGCTGATGTCCTTGCGGGTGCGGCGCTGGGCGGCCATCTCGGCCACCTCGGCCTCCAGCGCGCGGCGCACCTCGACGATCTGCATGACGGCCTCGCGCGAGGCGGCCTCCTGCAGATCGAACTGCAGCGGCTCGATGCCAGGCGCCCGGGCGTACATCCCGCTGCCCTGGCGCGATTCCACCAGGCCCAGCGACTTGAGCCGCGAAATGGCCTCGCGCACCACCGTTCGGCTCACCTGGAACTGCTGCGCGAGGACGACCTCCGTGGGCAGCTTCTCTTCAGCCTGGATGCGCCCGGTACGGATCGCCGTCTCCAGGGCGCTGGCGACCTGGTCGGCGAGCTTGATGCCCGGCTTGATGGCGGAGAACGGAGAAGACATGGGCGCAACGTCAGGGGGCAAGAGGATTCCAGGGCAGCACACGGGGTGCCTGCGACTGTACCTCAAGCCCTGACGTTACCGGGCGCGGGAACCGTCGCGTCAATCGATGATGATGTTCGCCGCGGTGGCCACCTGCTTCCATTGCGCCGCATCGCTGGCCAGAGCAGCGCTCGTCGCCTTGGGATCCATGAACGCCGGCTCGGCGCCCTGACGCTTCATGGCGGCCACGACTTCCGGATTCTTGACCACCTCAGCCAGCGCGGCGGACAGGCGTGCGACGACCTCGGGCGGCACGCCGGCGGGCGCGACCACGCCGAACCAGGCGCTGACGTTGAAGTTGCTCAGACCCGCTTCCATGAGCGTAGGCACGTCCGGCAGCGACTCGCTGCGCTGCGCGGTGGTGACGGCCAATGCTCGCAGGCGGCCCGCCTGGATCTGGCCCATGGCCGAGGGCAGGTTGTCGAACATCATGTTGACTTCGTTGCCCAGCATGGCCGAAGACGCGGCGGCCGAGCCGCGATAGGGCACGTGCGTGACGTCCGTGTTGGTGAGCCTTTTGAAGAGCTCGGCGCTCAGATGCAACGAGGTACCGTTGCCGTTGGAGGCGTAGTTCAGCGCACCGGGTTTGGCCTTGGCCTGCGCCACGAGCTCCTGCACCGTCTTGATGCCGGATTCCGTGTTGACGACCAGCACGTTGGGTACGCGGCCCAGCATCGCAATGGCTTCGAGTGAGTCGGGCGCGTAGGGCAGGCTCTTGTAGACCGCAGGGCTGATCGTGATGGCGGGCGACGCCATCAGCAGGGTGTAGCCATCGGGGTTGGCGCGCGCGGCATCGGCTGCGCCGATGTTGCCGCCCGCACCGGGCTTGTTGTCCACGACCACGGTCTGACCCAGGGCCTGCCCCAGGTGAGCACTCACCAGGCGCGCCATGCTGTCGATGAGGCCGCCGGGCGGGAAGGGCACGACCAGGCGGATCGGGCGCTCGGGCCAGGCTTGCGCGAGGGCAAGCGGGGTGGTCAGCGCGAGAAGGGAGCCGGCAGCGGCGCACAGGACAGCGCGGCGGGAAAGCGTGAAGGCCATACGGAAGGTCCAGGCAAAAGCATAGTGGGAGAAATCCTGCCTTGGACCGCACGGTGCACGAGGACCGACAAAGCGGGTCGTCGACGCATGGTCCTAGGTTGACCATGTCATCATACAAATTAAATGGTAACAGTGGCTTACGGGTTTACCCTTGCCGGGCGGCTAATTAGGTTGCGAAAAAAGCCGGCTTGCCAACGCCGGCCCGTGCGCGCTCGCTACTCGATGTTCTGCGCCTGCTCGCGCAGCTGTTCGATAAGGAGCTTCAGGTCGACTGCCGCGCGGGTCATCTCGATCGCGCCGGCCTTAGAGCCTAGCGTGTTGGCTTCGCGATTCATCTCCTGGAACAGGAAGTCCAGGCGCTTGCCCGGGCTGCCGCTCGCTTTGCCCTTGCCCGGTGTGGCGCTGCCGCTGAGGATCCGGTCGAGCTCGGCGCGATGCGAACCCAGACGTGAGAGTTCTTCGTCAACGTCGATACGCAGCGTGAAGAGCGTGGCTTCGTGCGCGAGGCGCTCGGAGAGTTCGGCACCCGTGATGCTTTGCAGCCCGCCGGGAAAGGCCGATTCCACTGCGTCACGCAGCTTGCGGCCCAGGCGTTCGCGGTAGTCGACGAGGATCTGCGGCAGCTGGCCCTGGATCTGCGTCACGATCTCGCCGATCGCGTCGGCGCGCTCGCGCATGATGCCCGCGAGGCGCGCGCCCTCGGCCACGCGCGCGTCCTGCAACTGGACCAGGGCCGTGTCCACCGATTGCAGGGCGGCTTCATCCCAGTGGGCAGGGTCGTCGGCGTCCGCCTGTACGCCTGGCCAGGCGAGCAGCTCAGCCAAACGGGGCGTGGCCGTGTCCGGCACGATGGCGCGTACCGCGCGCAACAGCTCGGCGGCGCCTTCGAGGGCCGCGAGGTTCAGGCGGGTCGGATCGGTGCTGGCGCGGCGGGTGAGGTTGATGCGCACTTCGACCTTGCCGCGGGGGACGGCGGCCGAGATGCGCTCGCGCAGCGCCCCTTCCAGGTGGCGCAGTTCGTCGGGCAGGCGAAAGTGCAGATCGAGAAAGCGGCTGTTGACGCTGCGCAACTCGAGGGCGAGGGTGCCGCGCTCGAGGTTGACGCTGGCGCTGCCGAAGGCAGTCATGCTGCGGATCATGGCGGCTCGTACAATGAAGGTTTGCATGCAGACCGCGGGAACGGGTCAGGCGCCTTTGACAGGGGCCGGCGCGCGTTCCGCGGCAACGGGTAGCCATCATATATGACAGCGTTCGCAACCGACGGCCAGGCCGTCGCCCGGCCCTCCGGCCGTCGTCCCGACGCCCTGCGTCCCATCCGCCTGCAACGCGGCTTCACGCGGCATGCCGAAGGCTCGGTGCTGGTGAGCTTTGGCGACACGCAGGTGCTTTGCACGGCGAGCGTGCTCGAGAAGGTGCCGCCGTTCCTCAAGGGCCGCGGCCAGGGCTGGGTGACGGCCGAATACGGCATGCTGCCGCGCGCCACGCACACCCGGGGCGACCGCGAAGCCGCGCGCGGCAAGCAGAGCGGCCGCACGCAGGAGATCCAGCGCCTGATCGGCCGCAGTCTGCGCGCCGTCGTGGATCTCGCAGCCCTCGGCGAGCGCACGCTGCATCTGGATTGCGACGTCATCCAGGCCGACGGCGGCACCCGGACGGCGGCCATCACTGGCGCCTACGTGGCCGCGGCCGATGCCGTGCGCTGGCTCATGGACCGTGGCCAGCTCGCCGTGTCGCCGCTGCGCGATCACGTGGCGGCGGTCTCCGTGGGGCTGTATCGTGGCCAGCCGGTGCTGGATCTGGACTACGCCGAGGATTCGGACTGCGACACCGACATGAACGTCGTCATGACGGGCGAGGGCGGCATCGTCGAAGTGCAGGGCACGGCCGAGGGCAACGCTTTTTCGCGCGCGCAGCTCGATGCGCTGCTCGACCTGGCCCAGTCGGGTATCGGGCAACTCGTGCGGCTGCAGCGCGAGGCGCTGGCATGAGCACGACGCGTCCGGATGGCGGGGCTGACACGCCCGCCCATGGGCACGACGAGGGCGCGGCATTGGCGTCGTCGGGTGAAGCGCTCGGCGCCGTGCCGCCTGCCAACGGGCCGCTCACGCGCGTCGTGCTTGCCTCCAACAATGCGGGCAAGCTGCGCGAGTTCTCCGCGCTCTTCGCCCCGCTGGGCATCACCCTCGTGCCCCAATCCGAGCTGGGTGTGACCGAGGCCGAAGAGCCGCACGCCACCTTCCTCGGCAATGCCGTCGAGAAGGCGCGACACGCCAGCCGGGTGACGGGCCTGCCCGCGCTTGCCGACGATTCCGGTCTGTGTGTGCGCGCCCTGGGCGGCGCACCCGGCGTCTACTCCGCGCGCTTTGCCGCCATGAACGGCGGCGAGAAATCCGACGCGGCGAACAACGCGCTGTTGGTGGAGCGCCTGGAAGGTGCCGAGGATCGGTCGGCCTGGTACGTGGCCGTCCTGGCGCTGGTACGCAGCGCCGAAGATGCCGAGCCCGTGGTGGGCGAGGGAATCTGGAACGGTGAGATCCTCGCCACGCCGCGTGGCGCCAACGGCTTCGGATACGACCCGTACTTCTTCCTGCCCGACCTGGGTCGCACTGCGGCCGAGCTGACCCCGGCAGAGAAGAATGCTGTGAGCCACCGTGCGCTGGCACTGGCCGAACTCGTGGCCAAGCTGCAGGCGGCAGGCTGACGCATCCATGCGAACCATCCCGATTCAGCGCGAAGCGGCCGGGCGTGCGCCTGCCGGGGCGGCGCCGCTCGCGCCGGCCAGGGGCACCCAGCTCACGCTGTTGCCCCCATTGGCGCTCTACATTCACGTGCCATGGTGCGTGCGCAAATGCCCGTACTGCGACTTCAATTCGCACGAGGCGCCTACGGCGTTGCCCGAGGCCGAGTATCTGGCGGCCCTGGCTGCCGATCTCGAGCAGGCCTTGCCGCTCATCTGGGGTCGCAAGATCGTGAGCGTCTTCGTGGGTGGTGGTACGCCCAGCCTGCTCTCGGCCCACGCGGTGGACAGCATGCTGGCGCTCGTGCGCTCGTATCTGCCGCTCCTGCCGGAAGCCGAGATCACGCTGGAGGCCAATCCCGGCGCCTCCGAAGCCGAACGCTTCGCGGCCTATGCCCAGAGCGGCGTGAACCGCATCTCCCTGGGGGTGCAGAGCTTCGATGACGCCTGTCTGCGGGCGCTCGGGCGCATCCACGACGCGAAGGCCGCGGTGTCGGCTGTCGAAGCGGCACAGCGCGCCGTGAGCCGGGTGAACCTGGATCTCATGACGGCCCTGCCGGGGCAGACCACGGATTCGCTGGCCCGCGACGTGCGCCTGGCGCTCGGCATGGGCACGGAGCACCTGTCGCTCTATCAGCTCACGCTAGAGCCGAACACCGTGTTCGCCAAGTACCCGCCGCAAGGCCTGCCTGACGACGACACGGCCGCCGCCATGCACGACACCGTCGTGGAGACGGCCGCCGCAGCCGGTCTTGAGCACTACGAGGTGTCGGCCTGGGCGCGGCCCGGTGCGCGCTGCCGGCACAACGTGAACTACTGGGAATTCGGCGATTACCTGGGTATCGGCCCCGGTGCGCACAGCAAGATCTCCTTCCCGGACCGCATCGTGCGCCAGGCCCGCGTGCGCAGTCCGCAGACCTGGCTTGCGCAGGCGGGCCGCCGCGATGGCTCGCATCTGGCCGAAGACCGCGTGATCCCGCCGGACGAACTGCCTTTCGAGTTCATGCTCAACGCCCTGCGCCTGCGTGAAGGCATTGCGACGGCCGAGTTCACGGCACGCACCGGCGTCTCGCTGGCGGCGATCTCGCCGGCGTTGGCTGCCGCGAGCGCCAAGGGGCTGCTCGACCCGGATCCCGGTCGCATCATGCCGACGCCGCTGGGCTGGCGCTTTCTCAACGACCTTCAGGCGATGTTCCTGTAGACCACGCGTGCTCTTGATATGACTGTGGATGTTTCCCCTACCGACATCGCCGGCCGACTGGCCGAGATCCAGGCGCGCATCGATGCCGCGTGTGAGGCCGCGCAGCGCCCCGCGGGGAGTGTGCGGCTGCTGCCCGTGACCAAGACGGTGAGCGAGCCGCTCATTCGCGCCGCGCACGCGGCCGGATGTCGCTGGTTCGGTGAGAACAAGGTTCAGGAGGCGCAGGCCAAGGCCGAGGCCATGGCCGATCTCGCGGCGGACTGGTGCGTCATCGGGCACCTGCAGACCAACAAGGCACGGCACGTGGTGCAGTTCGCCGCGGAACTGCACTCGCTCGACAGCGTGCGGCTTGCCGAGGAGCTGGACCGACGCCTGCAGTCGGCCGGGCGCAGCCTGCGGGTGCTGATCCAGGTAAATACTTCGGGCGAGGCCTCCAAGTCGGGCTTGGCCCCCGAGGAAGTGCCGGACTTCCTGCAGGCGATCTCGGCCTGCCAGAGTCTCGCCGTGGCTGGCTTCATGACGCTGGCCTTGCCTTCTGAGGACGATGCGCTCGTGCGCGCCTGCTTCCAGTCATTGGCGCAGGTCCGGGAGCGGGCCAGGCAGGATGGCCCGGCCCACTGGCGCTACGATGAACTGTCGATGGGGATGTCTGGGGATTTCGAACTCGCTATCGCCGAAGGCGCGACCATCGTGCGTTTGGGCACATCGATCTTCGGCGCGCGTGACTGAGCCAATGCGTTGGTAACGCGTGCGCCGCCGCTGGGCGTCGCACGCCGTTTCAGTGCGCACCTTCCCGTTAAGTGCATCAGATCGGTGCGTCATGGATCCCAATGCCACCGTTTGGTGCTTATCATGCCCTATAGTGGAGCATTCCCGCCCCTGAGTCTCGATTCCGGCGGTGGCATGCACCGTCTCGGGGTGTCCGTCCGCAGCCGCCGTCATCCGGCTGCCCAGGGGCAGTGCAGGCGGTTTCGCCTGCCCCGCCTCGAAATCGTGCTCGGTGTCATGAATTGGCACAGTACGTGCATTATCGTTTTCATCGCATTTCCAAGACTTGACCGCCACTTTCCGTAGAGGAGTATTCATGGCCACGCATCAAGACGTTCTCAAGCTGATTCAGGACAAGGAAGTCAAGTTCGTCGACTTCCGCTTCACCGACACGCTGGGCAAGGAGCACCACATCTCCGTGCCGGCCCACGCCGTCGACGAAGACAAGCTTGAGTCCGGTCAGGCCTTCGATGGTTCGTCCATCGCCGGCTGGAAGGGCATCGAAGCCTCGGACATGCTGCTCATGCCCGATGCCGACACGGCCCATCTGGATCCCTTCCGCGAACAAACCACGCTGATCCTGACCTGCGACGTCGTCGAGCCGGCCGACCTGAAGGGCTACGATCGTGACCCGCGTTCGCTCGCCAAGCGCGCTGAAGCCTACCTGAAGTCCAGCGGCATCGGCGACACCGCCTACTTCGGCCCCGAACCCGAATTCTTCGTCTTCGACGGCGTGACCTGGGCGGCCAACGCCTCCGGCGCCTTCTACAAGATCAAGGCCGAAGAAGCGCCCTGGGATAGCGGCGTCGAGTACGAGAACGGCACCAACACCGGTCACCGTCCGCGCGTGAAGGGCGGCTACTTCCCCGTGCCTCCCACCGACTCCTTCCAGGACATGCGCTCGGAAATGTGCACGCTGCTCGAAGAGCAAGGCGTGCCGGTCGAAGTGCACCACCACGAAGTCGCCGCCCCGGGCCAGCTCGAGATCGGCACCGTGTTCAACACGCTGGTGCGCCGCGCCGACTGGAACCAGATCCTGAAGTACACCGTCTGGAACGTGGCTGACGCCTACGGCAAGACGGCGACCTTCATGCCCAAGCCCATCGTCGGTGACAACGGCTCCGGCATGCACGTGCACCAGTCGATCTGGAAGGACGGCCAGAACCTTTTTGCTGGCAACGGCTACGCCGGTCTGTCCGAGTTCGCCCTGTTCTACATCGGCGGCATCATCAAGCACGCCCGTGCCCTGAACGCCATCACCAACCCCAGCACGAACTCGTACAAGCGTCTGGTCCCGCACTTCGAAGCCCCGGTCAAGCTCGCCTACTCGGCCCGCAACCGCTCGGCCTCGATCCGCATTCCGTACGTGAGCAACCCCAAGGCTCGCCGTATCGAGACGCGCTTCCCGGATCCCATGGCCAACCCGTACCTGGCGTTCTCGGCGCTCATGATGGCCGGCCTGGACGGCGTCATGAACAAGATCCACCCCGGCGATCCCGCCGACAAGAACCTGTACGACCTGCCGCCGGAAGAAGACGCGAAGATCCCGACCGTCTGCTCCTCGCTGGATCAGGCCTTGGAAGCCCTGGACAAGGATCGCGAGTTCCTGACCCGTGGCGGCGTGTTCAGCAACAGCATGCTGGATGCGTACATCACCCAGAAGTACGAAGAAGTGAATCGCCTGCGCATGACCACGCACCCGGTCGAATTCGACCTGTACTACGGTCTGTGATGTTCAGGTCCGGCATCGAAGACAGGGGCCCCGGAATGTTGGACGCTGGCGCACATGATCTCTCGGTTCTGGACCTGCTGGTGAGTGCGGTGCTCCTGCTCGACGAGCAGGGCACCATCGTGCACGCCAATGCGGCGGCCGAAGACATCTTCGGCCTGTCGCGGCGTCACCTGCTGGGCCTGGACGCGTGCAACCTCTTCGAGGAAGCCGAGGACCTGCGCCAATCCTTGCGCGAAGCCCTGGACGAGGCCTTCGCCCACAAGACATTGCCATTGCAGCTGGCGCGTCCCGGTGGCGGCGAGCCGCTGGACTTGAGCGCAGCCGTGGTGGTGCAGCATGGCCAACCCTGGCCCGTGCTGCTGGAACTGCGCGAAACCCATTACCGCACGCGGATCGAGCGCGCCGAAGAGCGCCTGGAGCACGCCGATGCGAATCGGGAATTGCTGCGCAATCTCGCCCATGAAGTGAAGAATCCCCTGGGGGGCCTGCGCGGCGCAGCACAACTGCTGCAAGCCGAGCTGGGCGACCCCCGCCTGACCGAATACACCCAGGTCATCATTGCCGAAGCCGATCGCCTGCACGCCCTGGTGGACCGGCTGCTGGCGCCGCACCGCACGCCGCGACGACTCGGCCCCGTGAACATCCATGAAGTCTGCGAGCGCGTCGCCGCCCTCGTGATGGCCGAATGTGGTGCGGGGCTGAAGCTCATCCGCGACTACGACATCTCTGCACCCGAACTCACCGCCGATCGCGAACAGCTGATCCAGGCGCTGCTCAACGTGGTGCGCAATGCCGCCCAGGCACTGGCAGAGCGTCGCCGCCAGGGGCAGGCCGAGATCACGTTGCGCACGCGGGTGGCCCGGCAGGTGACCCTGGCGCGGCAGCGCCACCCGCTGATCCTCGTGCTGCAGGTGATCGACAACGGCCCCGGCATCCCCGAGGCGATCCGCGAGCGCGTGTTCCTGCCGCTCGTCTCGGGCCGCGATGGCGGCACGGGGCTGGGCCTGTCGGTGGTGCAGACCATCGTGCAGCAGCACGGCGGCGAGATCGATGTCGAGAGCCGCCCAGGCTGCACGGAGTTCCGGCTGATGCTGCCCCTGACCTCTCCCGCTTAACCGGAGCACGCGATGAAACCGATTTGGGTCGTCGATGACGATCGTTCCATCCGCTGGGTGCTCGAAAAAGCCCTGGAGCGCGCGGCCATCCCGTGCGTGAGTTTTGCCAACGCCGCCGACGCCCTGGCAGCCCTCGAACATCAGCGCCCGCAGGTGCTGGTGTCCGACATCCGCATGCCGGGCCTGGGCGGGCTGGAACTGTTGCGCGCCATCAAGGCACGCCACCCCGAGGTGCCGGTCATCATCATGACCGCCTACTCGGATCTGGACAGCGCTGTGGCGTCGTTCCAGGGCGGTGCCTTCGACTACCTCGCCAAGCCCTTCGACGTGGACGCGGCGCTGGCGCTCATCCGCCGGGCCATCGGCGGCACGAGCGATGCCGGCGGGCGTGAGGATGAGCCGAGCGCCGATGCCATCACCCCCGCCATGAGCAGCGCGGCATTCCAGCCCGGCATGCTGGGCCAGGCGCCCGCGATGCAGGAGCTCTTTCGCGCGATCGGTCGGCTCTCGGCCTCCAGCGCCACCGTGCTCATCACGGGCGAATCGGGCAGCGGCAAGGAGCTCGTTGCACGCGCCTTGCACCGTCACAGCCCGCGCGCCGACAAGCCCTTCGTGGCGATCAACACCGCGGCGATCGCGGGCGAGCTGCTCGAATCCGAACTCTTCGGCCATGAGCGCGGCGCCTTCACGGGCGCGCATGCACGCCGCGCCGGTCGCTTCGAGGAAGCCGATGGCGGCACGCTCTTCCTGGACGAGATCGGCGACATGCCCGCCGAGTTGCAGACGCGGCTCCTGCGGGTGCTGGGCGACGGCACCTTCTATCGGGTGGGAGGCGCGAGCCCGATCCGCGTGAATGTGCGCGTGATCGCTGCCACGCACCAGCCGCTGGAGCAGCGCGTGCGTCAAGGCACGTTCCGTGAGGACTTGTTCCATCGGTTGAACGTGATTCGCCTGCGCCTGCCGCCGTTGCGCGAGCGCGCTGAAGACATTCCCTTGCTGGCCGCGCATTTCCTGGCGTCCAGCGCGCGCAGCCTGGGCGTGGAGCCCAAGCGGCTCAATCCGTCTGCCTCGCAGGCCCTGATGCGCTTTCCCTTCCCGGGCAACGTGCGTCAGCTCGAGAACATCTGCCACTGGCTCACGGTGATGGCGCCGTCGCAGGTGATCGATCTGCGCGATCTGCCCCCGGAGCTTCGCGAAGGCGGACTGCGCGAGAGCGAGACTGCCGGGCACGTCGCTCAGGGGGGCTGGCAGTCGGACACGACGAGCCTGGGCGAGCCCGCACCCGCGCCGGCGCCCGCTCGCGAACCCGACATGGCAGGCGGCGTCGCTTACGCCGGCGAGCGATCCTCGTCGACTGTCGGCGCACCGGTGGGTGCGGCCTGGCTGAACAGCCTGCAGACCGACGCCATGGGCCGCCTGCGCTCGGGCGAGAGCAACATCATGCACGAGATGACCCGCGACTTCGAACGCGTGCTGATCACGGCGGCCCTGCACGCGTGCGGTGGACGTCGCGTGGATGCGGCCGGGCGGCTCGGCCTGGGCCGCAACACCATCACACGCAAGATGCGTGAGCTGGGCATGGAGTAGGGCAGACGGCGCCCTGCGTCTTATGGCCGGCGCGTGTCGCTGCGCGCCACGAAGGCCTCGACCGCCGCGCGGTGTTCTTCCGTGCGGTGGGCAATGGCCTGAAATCCGGCAGAGAGCTCCAGCAGCGTATCCAGACGGGTATGCTGCCCTTCGCGCAACAGACGTTTGCTCAGGCGCAGCGCCGGCCCGGATTGCTGGGCAATGCGCTGGGCGAGATCACGCGCTTCGCGCATCAGGTCGTCTGCAGCTACCACGCGCGACACCAGTCCCCAGGCCAGCGCCTGGTGCGCATCGATCATGTCGCCCGTGAAGGTCAGTTCCGCGGCGCGTGACATGCCGATCGCCCGCGGAAGCAGCCACGCGCCCCCGTCGCCCGGAATGATTCCGAGCTTGACGAAACTCTCGGCAAAGCGCGCGGTGTCGGCCGCGACGCGGATGTCGCACATGCAGGCGAGATCGCACCCCGCGCCGATCGCGGGCCCGTTGACGGCCGCGATCACGGGCACCTCCAGGTTGTACAGGGCCAGGGGCAGCCGCTGAATGCCCTCGCGATAGACATGGCGCAGCTGCGCGACGGAGACGGCTGGATCGAGTTGCTCCTGCATGGTGCGGATGTTGCCGCCTGATGAGAACACGGAGCCCGTGGCCGTCAGGATAACCACCTTGACGCTGTGGTCCTCCTCGATGCGCCGGCAGGCGGCGGTGAATTCGGCCACGGCCGTGTTGCCGGTCAAGGCATTGCGCACCTCGGGCTGGTCCATCGTCAGCGTGACGACGGGGCCGTCCTGGTCATAGCGAAGAAAGGTCATGGCTGCATCGTCCGGGGAAAAGGCCATGCTACGGGCGTCGCCTTTTCGGGTCCAATATGGTTTGCCCGCCCTGTGATCACTTCGCGCTATCACTGCTTCCTCGATCGGCATTGGACGGCCGTGATACGGATGGCTACGCTCTTGGGCATGCACACCATCGAACGTCACCGCATTCCCGACACGGACGAAGCCTTGCGCGCCGAGATCCGTGCCTTCATCGCCGAGGCCATTGGCGACATGCCGGCCGAGCGCCGCGCCCGCTCGTGGATGGGCTTTGACGCCGACTTCAGCCGGCGTCTGGCACAACGCGGCTGGGTCGGCCTCACACTGCCGACGGAATACGGCGGCGCGGGGCTCGGTCACTTCGCGCGCTTCGTGCTGGTGGAGGAACTCTTGTGCGCGGGGGCGCCTGTCGCGGCACACTGGATCGCGGATCGCCAGAGCGCGCCGCTCATCCTGCGCTTTGGCAACGAGGCGCAACGGCAATGCCACATTCCGCGTATCTGTCGTGGAGAGTCGTTCTTCTGCATCGGCATGAGCGAGCCGGGCGCGGGCTCGGACCTGGCCAGCGTCACCACGCGCGCCGAACGCACCGCGCATGGCTGGCGTTTGAACGGCGGCAAGATCTGGACGACCAACGCGCAGCACTCGCACTACATGATCGCGCTGGTGCGTACGAGCGGCACGCCGGCGGATCGCCAGAAAGGCTTGTCGCAGGTCATCATCGACCTGGCCCGGCCCGGTGTGAACATCCACCCCATCGTCGATCTGGCGGGTGACGCCCATTTCTCGCAGGTGTTCTTCGACGACGTTCACCTGCCCGAGGAAGCCCTGGTCGGTGCCGAGGGGGATGGCTGGCTGCAGGTGAACGCCGAACTCGCGTTCGAGCGCAGCGGCCCCGAACGGCTCTACTCGAGCATGGTGCTGCTCGAGCGCTGGCTCGCCTGGCAGCGCGAGACGGCCCGAGCGGGCGCGCCGCGGGCGTCCATTCCGAGCGCCTGGGCCGGCTGCTCGCCGAGCTCTCGGCCCTGCGCGGGCTGTCGATCGGCGTGACGGCCCGCCTTGCCCAGGGCGAAAGCCCGCTCGTGGAAGCCGCTCTGGTCAAGGATGCCGGGACGACGGTGGAGCAGGCATTGCCCCAGGAGATCGCCCAGGCGCTCGCGGCCGATCCCGATCAGCCCGTGCCGCCCGAGCTCGTACGCACGGCCGCCTATCTGCTGCAGGTTGCGCCGACCTTCTCGCTGCGAGGCGGCACGCGCGAGATCCTGCGCGGGATGATCGCGCGGGGCCTCGGGCTGCGTTGAGACAGGAGCGATGATGGATACGATGTTGTTTGAAGCCGCCGAGGCGTTGTTTGCGGACGTGTGCACGCCCAAGGCCGTACACGCCATCGAGGCGGGTGGCAATCCGCTGCCGATGTGGGAAGCGCTGGATGAGGCCGGCTTTGCCAACGCGCTCGTGCGCGAGTCGCACGGGGGCGCGGGCCTGGGCCTGACCGATGTGTTCGGTGTGCTGTTCGCGGCGGGCCGGCACGCCGTGCCCGTGCCGCTGGCGGCCACACTGCTGGCGCGCGGCTGGCTTGATGCGAACGGCCACGCCTGCCCAGCGGGGTTGATGGCCCTGGCGCCGTTGGGTGTGCGGCGCCATGCCCAAGGCTGTCAGGCTGCCCGGGTGGCGCTGGGTGCGCAGGCAGACCAGGTGCTGGGCGTGTGCGATGGCCAGGCGTGCCTGCTGCCCGTGGCCGAGGCCTCGGCCGAACCCGACGGCGTGCAGCGCAGTCTGGTCGTGTCGCTGACGTGGCCGTCGCAAAGCCACGTCGCGCCGCTGGGCCCGGCTGCTGGCCTGCTGGACCATGCCGCCGCAGGGCAGACCGCGCTGCTCGCGGGCGCCGCCGATCGCGTACTGCAGCTCTCGCTGCAGTACGTGCAGGAACGCTGCCAGTTCGGTCGCAGCATCGGCAAGTTCCAGGCGATCCAGCATCAGCTGGCGGTCATGGCCGAACACGCGGCGATGATGCGCATGGCGGCACAGATTGCGTGCACGGCAGGCCCGGGCAAGGCGCCCGTCGCGGCAGCCGTGGAGGCAGGGATGGCGGTGTGCGCTGAGCGCGCAGGGCAGGTGGCAGCGATCGGCCATGCCGTGCACGGCGCGATTGGCGTGACCGTGGAACACGTCCTGCAGGTCTATACGCGCCGGCTGCAGCAGTGGAGCACGGATCTCGGCTCTGCCGCGTACTGGGCGCGGCGGCTGGGTGAGCGGGCGCTCACGTCGACACACACCGCGCTGGACGTCATCCGCTGCGAGGTGCAGCAGGATGCGGCGGTGGCCGGCTGACGCCGGCCGCCGAGGACGACTACTTGCCCGTGAACTGCGCGGGGCGCTTCTCGACGAAGGAACGTACGCCCTCGACGAAGTCGCTGCTTTGCTGCAGCGAATCCTGCAGTCGGCGCTCCTCACGCAGGAACGCGTGCGGATCCTGCCACTGCTGGCCCAGGAGGCGACGCAAGGCCGCGACTGCCAGCGGCGCGCGCGTGAGGAGCTTGCGTGCACACTCGACGGCGGCAGGCAGGGCCTCGCCGACCGGTGCCGTGTGCTCGATCATGCCCCAGTCGAGCGCCTGCGGAGCTTGCACTGCCAAGCCTTCGATCATCATGCGGCGTGCGCGGCCCATGCCGATGCGCGCCGGCAGAGTGAGAGCCAGGCCGACGTCCGGCACCAGGCCGATGCCCGTGAAAGGCGCGCAGAACTTGGCGTTCTCCGCGGCCACCACATAATCGCAGGCCACCGCCAGCGAGAAGCCTGCGCCGTAGGCATTGCCTTCGACGGCCGCGACCAGCGGCTTGCGCGACTCGACCATCAAGGCGAACACGTCGTGCAGCACGCCGAGCAGCCGCTCTCCGTTGGGGCCGGGCGTGCGGTCCTTCAGATCCGCGCCCGTGCAGAAGTGGCCGCCTTCGCCCGTCAGCACCACGATGCGCACGGCATCGTCATCGAGCAGGGCGGTGAGTTCGCGCTTGAGCGCCAGACCCGCACGGGGCGTCAGCGCGTTCATGCGGGCCGGTCGATCGATGGTGAGGATGCCGATGGCGCCGTCGCGGTGCGTACGGATCGGGGAGGTTTCGGTCTCGCTCATGTCACTTGCCCTGCCAGACAGGCGCGCGCTTCTCGGCGAAGGCGCGGGCACCCTCGCGGGCGTCCTGGGATTCGAAGACAGGGGTCGCGACCTCGCGCTGGCGGGCGAACTGCTCGTCTGGCGCCCACGCGCCGGATTCCACCACCACGCGCTTGCTGCCCGCCGTGGCGAGGGGGCCATTGGCCGCGATGGTCTTGGCCAGCTCGAGCGCCGTCTCCAGCGCCTGGCCCGCTGGCACGAGCCGGTTCACGAGTCCGAAGCGGTGGGCGTCGGCCGCGGGCAGGAGGTTGCCGGTCAGGATGTACTCCATCGCAATGTGATACGGCAGGCGGTGCGGCAGACGCAGCAGGCCGCCCGCGGTCGCCATCAGGCCACGCTTGACTTCGGGCAGCCCGAAGTTGGCGTTGTCGGCAGCGACGATGAGGTCGCACGCAAGCGCGACTTCGAAGCCGCCGGCCAGCGCATAGCCTTCGACGGCGGCGATCAGCGGCTTGCGCGGCGGCCGCTCATTCAAGCCGGCAAAGCCTCGGCCTTCGACGGCGGGGCGCTCGCCGCGCAGAAATCCCTTCAGATCCATGCCCGCGCAGAAGTTGCCGCCGGCGCCCGTGATGATGCCCAGGCGAATGTCGTCGCGGGCGTCCAGCTCGTCCAGGGCCTTGGCCATGGCCTGCGAGAGCGCCAGGGTGGCGGCGTTGCGGGCCTCGGGCCGGTTCAGCGTCATGATCTGCACGCCGTCGCGTACCTCGACCAGGAGTTCTTCGTTCATGGGGTGTCTCCTCCCTCGAATCGTGAGATGGGTGTTCCAGGGGCCGGGGGCGCGCATGCGCGCCACACCGGCCCGTATGCTCAGCGCGGCTGCATGCGGATGGCGCCATCCAGGCGGATCGTCTCGCCATTCAGATAGCCATTCTGGATCATGTGCGTCGCGAGCTCGGCGAACTCTTCCGGCTGGCCCAGGCGCGCCGGGTTCGGCACCGAGCGGCCCAGCGAGGTGCGGATGTCTTCGGACAGGCGCGCAAGCATCGGCGTGTCGAAGATGCCGGGGGCGATCGTGTTGACGCGGATGTTCTTGGAGGCGAGATCGCGCGCCGACACGAGCGTGAGGCCCACGACACCGGCCTTGGCCGTGGCGTAGGGGACCTGGCCGATCTGACCTTCGAAAGCCGCCACCGAGGCCGTCAGCACGCAGGCGCCGCGCTCACCGTCGATGACTTCGTTCCTGGCCATGCGCGCTGCCGACAGGCGCAGCACGTTGAAGCTGCCGATCACGTTCAGGCGGATCACCGATTCGAACTTCTCCATTGAGCCCGGGCTGCCGTCCTTCTCGACCAGCCGAATGGCCGCGCCACCGCCGGCGCAATGCACCACGGCCCGCAGCTCGCCCAGGCTCTCGGCCACGTCGAGCGCCGCGTTCATCTGGTCGGTGTCCGTCACGTCGGCAATGGAGAAACGCGCATTGGGGCCAAGCGACAGCGCGGCGTCGGCACCGTTGGAGCGTTCCAGATCGGCGATCACGACCTTGGCACCGCCTTCGATGAGGCGACGGGCCGTGGCCAGGCCCAGGCCCGATGCACCGCCCGTGACGAGGGCAACGATGTTCTGCAGTTTCACGACGTATGTCTCCAGGAAAAGGTGGCGCTTACAGGCGCTCGATGATGGTGGCGTTGGCCATGCCGCCGGCTTCGCACATCGTCTGCAGGCCATAGCGCCCGCCCTGCGTATGCAAGCCGTTGATGAGGGTGGCCATGATGCGGGTGCCCGACGCACCCAGCGGGTGGCCGAGGGCGATCGCGCCGCCCCACGGGTTCAGTCGCGCGTCGTCCGTGCCCAACTCGCGCTGCCAGGCCATCGGCACCGAGGCGAAGGCTTCGTTCACTTCGAAGTGGCTGATGTCATCCAGCGTGAGGCCGGCCTTGCGCAGCACGCGCTGCGTGGCAGGAATGGGCGCGGTGAGCATCATGAGCGGATCGTCGCCGATCACGTCCATCGCCACGACCCGGGCGCGCGGGGTGAGGCCCAGGCGCAGCGCGGTGTCCTCGCTCATCATCAGCACGGCCGAAGCGCCATCGCTGATCTGCGAGGCATTGCCCGCCGTGACCGACCATTCGATCTCCGGAAAGCGCGCGTGCAGTTCGTCATTGCGAAACGACGGTTTCAGGTCCGCCAGCTTTTCGGCCGTGGTGCCCGCGCGAATGGTCTCGTCCTGTTCTGCCGTGCCGGTCGGGGTCTGGATCGGCACGATCTCCTTGGCGAAGTAGCCAGCCTTGCGGGCATCGTCGGCCCGGGCGTGGGAGCGCGCCGAGTAGGCGTCCATGGCTTCGCGGCTGATCTGCCACTTCGCGGCCACCCGCTCGGCGCACACGCCCTGGCCGATCAGGCCGGGGGCATAGCGCTCGAGGAACGAGGGGCCATACGGATTCTGGTCGATGCGGGAAATGCCCATGGCACCCGGCTCATGGATTCCACGCCGCAGGCGATCACGATGTCGTAGGCGCCAGCGGCGATGCCCTGATGGGCGAAATGCACGGCTTGCTGGCTGCTGCCGCACTTGCGCTCGACGGTGGTGGAGGGCACGTGCTCCGGGAAACCGGCGGCCAGCCACGCGATGCGCCCGGGTGAGCCCGACTGTTCGCCCACCTGGCTCACGCAGCCCGTGATGACGTCATCGACGCTGCCGGGATCGATGCCGTTGCGCTCGACCAGGGCCTTGAGCACCTGGGCGAGCAATTCGGTGGGATGCATCTCGGTGAAGAGCGAGCCGGGCTTGGAGCGGCCCAGCGGCGAGCGGATGGCGTCGACGATGACGGGATTCTTCATGGGGGACTCCGGTGTGCCCGGGACCGGGCAGGAAATGTCTCAGGGTGGCCGTGGAAACCGGCCATCGATATCTGGTTTGTGGACTATAGATTTCATTATTCGGATGGTCAACAGCAAAATTTTGATTCGCAAGTGTTGGTTATTGAGCCACTCTCTTTTATCATCCGCCTTCAACTGGTGACGGACATCGCATGGACACAGAACTCGCCTCGATCGCGCGGGATACCGCGCCGGATGCCGAGATGGAATCTCGTCTCGTCAGCGCCTTGGCGCGCGGCGTCGCGGTGCTGCGCGCCTTCACGCCCGGCCGCCCCGAGCTCAGCTTGAAGGAGCTTGCCCTGGTCACCGGCCTGCCCAAGCCCACGCTCGTGCGGCTGGTGGACACGCTCTGTGAGCTGGGTCTGCTGCGCTATTCGGAGCGGCTGTCACGCTACGTGCCCGGGCTGGGCATGCTCACGCTGGGTGCGCCCGCGTTGGCGCGCATGACGGTGCGTCAGGTGGCACGCCCCCTGATGCAGGCATTGGCCGACCATATCCGCGGGCAGGTGGCCCTCATTGCGGGCTATCGCCACACGCTCACCTACGTCGAGATCGTGCACGGCGCGCAGAGCGTGCTCTTCCGCCCGGAAGTGGGTGGCAACATCTCGCTCTCGCGCACCGCGTCAGGCCGCGCGTACCTGCTGAGCCTGCCCGCGCAGGCCCGCGAAGCCTATCTGCTGCAGGGCCTGCGCGATTCCGACGGCAGCCGTCGGCCCTGGCTCGAGGCCCGTCTCGCCCAGGCCGAACGCGACATGGCCGAACACGGCGTGTGCCGCAGCCACGGCGATCTGCACCGCGAGATCGAGACCGTCTCCGTGCCATTTCGCGCCCCGGTGGACGGTGAGTTCTGGACGCTTGCGGCCTCCGTGGGCAAGTTCAATCTGCAGGGTGACGAACTGCTCCAGGACATCGGGCCGCGCGCCGTCACGCTGGTGCGCACCGTCGAGACGGCCATGAACATCGCGCCCTAGCGCCTCGGCGCCCCCATCGAATACCCCAGAACGAGGAGAAGACATTGACCGCATTGCAGACATGGGCCCGCGAGAGGCCCGATGACACGGCGCTCTACCTGCTGGATACCACAGGCGTCGCCCAGACCCGCACGTGGCGCGAGCTGGACGAGCGCTCCGCGCGGATCGCCCGCTGGCTGGTGGACCAGGGGCTGCAGGCCGGAGAGAACGTGGGCATCCTGATGGAGAACAATCTCGCACTCTTCGACATCGCCTGGGCGGCGCGGCGTGCGGGCCTGTACTACACCCCCATCAACATCCACCTCACGGCGGCCGAGGCGGCCTACGTGCTGAGCGATTGCGGCGCGAAGCGCGTCTTCACCACGGCGGCGATGGCGCCTTTGGCGCGCGAGATCGCCGCGCTGCGCGAGGATGACGCCATCCCGACCTACAGCGTGGGCGAACCGGTGCCCGGGCTACCGGCGCTCGAAGACGCCCTGGTCGACGTGGACGTGACGGTGCCGCTGCCCGAGCGGGCGCTGGGCCGCGACCTGCTGTATTCGTCGGGCACCACCGGTCTGCCCAAGGGCATCAAGCGGGCGCTCGTGCCGTTCGCCGATCGGCACAAGGAAGAGCCGGAAATGACGTCGTGGAAGAAGTCGTATGGCTTCTCCCGGGACACGGTATACCTGTCGCCCGCACCGTTCTATCACGCCGCGCCCTTGCGCTATCTCATGCGCACCACCGAGATCGGTGGCGTGGGCGTGGCCTTGCGCAAGTTCGATGCGCGCGTGGCGTTGAAGGCCATTCAGGACTTCCGCGTCACCCACAGCCAGTGGGTGCCGACGATGTTCGTTCGTCTGCTCGATCTGCCCGAGGACGAACGCCGCACCTACGACCTGTCGAGCCTGAGGGTCGCGATCCATGCCGCCGCGCCGTGCCCGGTGCACGTCAAGCGCGCCATCATCGATTGGTTTGGACCGGTGGTCTACGAGTACTACGGCGGCTCCGAGACGGTCGGGCTCACCGCGATCGACAGCCAGGACTGGCTGCGCCACCCGGGATCCGTGGGGCGTGCCATTCTCGGCCAGCTCCACATCGTGGACGAAGAAGGCAACGAGCTGGGCGTGGATGAGGTCGGCACGATCTATTTCTCCGGCGGCCCGCGCTTCGAGTACCACAACGATCCCGAGAAGACGCGCAAGGCCTACAACGACAAGGGCTGGGCCACGTACGGCGACATCGGCCACGTCGACGCCAACGGCTATCTGTACATGAGCGACCGGCGCGTGGACCTCATCCTCTCGGGCGGCGTGAACATCTACCCGGCCGAGATCGAAGGTGCGCTCATGCAGCACGAGGCCGTGGACGATGCGGCCGTGATCGGCGCGCCGGACGCGGAATTCGGGGAATCCGTGCTGGCCGTGATCCAGCTGCAGCCTGGCGTCGTCGGCGACGAGGCCATGGCCGAGGCGCTGGCCGCGCATTGCCGCGAACACCTGGCCGGCATGAAGGTGCCGCGTCGCTTCGTCTTCGACCATCCGCTGCCGCGCCTCGAAAGCGGCAAGCTCCTGCGTCGCCGCCTGAAGGATCACTTCCGGACGAACGCTCCCGGCGGCTTCGCCGTGCGCCGCAACAAGGCCGCCGCCTGAGCGGCGCCATTCAGAACCCTGAGGAGACAACCCCATGCGTACCGTCTTTCGCGACGATCACGAGCAACTGCGCGAATCCGCGCGCCGCTTCATGGAGCGCGAAGTCGCGCCCTTTCATGCCGACTGGGAGAAAGCGGGCATCGTCCCGAAGTCTGTCTGGCGCAAGGCCGGCGAGGAAGGCCTGCTGAACACGATGCTGCCCGAGCCCTATGGCGGGGGCGGCGATTTCGGCCACTCGGCCGTCATCTTGGAGGAGACCACGCGGGTGGGCGCGAGCGGGCTGGGCTTCTCGCTGCATTCGGACATCGTCTGCCCCTACCTGTATCGCTACGGCACCGAGGCGCAGCGGGATCGCTGGTTGCCCGCCATGGCCCGCGGCGAGCGCATCGGCGCCATCGCCATGACCGAGCCGGGTACCGGCAGCGACCTGAAGTCGGTACGTACCACCGCGCGCCTCGAGGGGGATCATTACGTCGTCAATGGCCAGAAGACCTTCATCACCAACGGGATGAATGCCGACCTCGTGATCGTGGTCGTCAAGACGGCCCCGGAAAAGGGCGGGCGAGGAATCTCGCTGCTGGTGGTGGAAGAGGGCATGGCCGGCTTCTCGCGCGGGCGCAAGCTCGAGAAGATCGGCCTGCTCGCGCAGGACACGGCCGAGCTCTTCTTCGAGGACGTGCGCGTGCCGGTGGAGAATCTGCTGGGCGAGGAAAACGCGGGGTTCGGCTACCTGATGCACGAACTCGCGCAGGAGCGTCTCATCATCGCACTGCGGGCCGCCACCTCCATCGAGACGATGCTCGAGCGCACTCTGCAGTACACGCGCGAGCGCAAGGCCTTCGGCCAGCCCATTGCCGATTACCAGAACACCCGCTTCAAGCTGGCCGAGGCCAAGGCCGAAGCCACCATGATGCGGGTGTTCGTCGATCACTGCCTCGAGCTGCATCTGAAGCGCGAGCTCACGCCCGAGATGGCCGCCATGGCCAAGCTCACGTCCAGCGAGATGCAGGGCCGGCTCCTCGATGCCTTCCTGCAGATGCACGGCGGCTACGGCTACATGAGCGAGTACGGCATCGGCCGCGCGTGGATCGATGCGCGCGTCATGCGCATCTATGGCGGCACGAGCGAGATCATGAAGGAGATCATCGCCCGCACGATGTGATCTGGCATGGACGAGGGCGGCGCGGGATCTGCGCTGGTCAGGTAAACTAGCCGGTTTTGCCCGCTCGCCCCGGACCGCCCATGATTACGTCTGCCTGCGGTGTCGACTTCGGCACCTCCAACTCGACCGTCGGCTGGTGCCGCACCCAGTGCCACCCCCAGGCAAGCCCGCTTCTTGCCCTCGAAGAGGGCAAGCCCACGCTGCCTTCGGCGATCTTCTTTCATGACGACGACGAGGACGTGAGCCACGGCCGCGCGGCGTTGGCCGATTACCTGGCCGGCTACGACGGGCGGCTCATGCGCTCCATGAAGAGTCTGCTTGGCAGCTCCCTCATGGATGGCACCACCGAAGTGCGCGGACGGCCCATGCCGTTTCGCGCGTTGCTGACGGCCTACATCCGTGAGCTGCGCGATCGCGCTCAGGGCGATGCCAAGCGCGTCTTCACCCAGGCCGTGTTCGGCAGGCCGGTGTTCTTCGTGGACGACGATGCCGCGGCCGACAAGCTCGCCGAGGATACGCTGGGCGAGATCGCGCGCGACGTGGGCTTTGCCGACGTCGCCTTCCAGTTCGAGCCGCTTGCGGCCGCCTTCGACTACGAATCCCGCATCCAGAGCGAAGAGCTCGTGCTCGTCGTCGACATCGGCGGCGGGACTTCGGACTTCTCCCTCGTTCGCCTGTCTCCGGCGCGCGCCCACCTGACCGAGCGGCGCGACGACATCCTCGCCAATGGCGGTGTGCACATCGGTGGCACGGATTTCGACAAGCAGTTCAGCCTGACGGCCGTCATGCCGATGCTGGGTCTGGGCGGCGAACTCGTGAGCGGCAAGCAGGTACCGGCCATGCCGTACATTCACCTCGCGTCCTGGCACACCATCAACAACGTCTATACGCGCAAGATGCAGGACATGCTGCGTCAGGTGCGTGCGGAAGCCGTGGACAAGGATCGCCTGGATCTGCTGCTGCGCCTGGTGCAGGAGCGTGCGGGGCATTGGCTGGCGCACCAGATGGAGCAGGCGAAGATCGGCGTGTCGGACAACGGTACGGCGGATGTGTCACTCGATCGGCTGGCGCAAGGACTGTCGGTGTCGCTCACCCGCGCCGACCTGGACCGCGCCATCGATCAACTCGTCACCAAGGTGGACGATACCGTCGGGACGCTGCTGACGGATGCGGGCATTCGCGCCGATCAGGTCGACACGGTGTTCTTCACAGGCGGCTCGAGCCGGGTGCCCCTGCTGCGCGAACGCATCGGGGCGCGTCTTGCCCAGGCACGGCACGTTGAGGGCGACGTCTTCGGCAGCATCGGCTCTGGGCTGGCGCTGGACGCGGCTCGCCGATTCCCGGCCTGATGCTTCAGAGTGCCAGCGTGGCGACCACCGGCGTGTGATCCGAGGGCTGTTCGTTGCGACGCGGCTCCTTGTCGATGATGCAGGCCTCGCACACCTCGCGCAGCGCTGGTGAGAGCAGGATGTGGTCGATGCGCAGGCCGGCATTGCGGCGAAAACCGAGCTGGCGGTAATCCCACCAGCTGAAGGATTTCTCCGGCTGCTCGAAGAGCCGGAAGGCGTCGCTCAGATCCAGGTCGATCAAGGCCTGCAGCGCTGCCCGCTCGGGCGGCGAGACCAGTACCTGACCCTCCCACTTGGCAGGATCGTGCACGTCACGGTCTTCGGGCGCCACATTGAAGTCGCCCAGCAACGCGAGCCGCGGATGCTGCGCGAGTTCGGTCACCATGTACTCGCGCAAGGCAGCATACCAGCCGAGTTTGTAGGGGTATTTCTCGCTGTCGAGCGACTGGCCGTTGGGGCAGTAGGCGCTCAGGACGCGCACGTCGCCCGCCGGCGAATCCAACGTGACGGCGATCAGCCGCTGGTGCGTGTCCTCGAAGCCCGGCATGCCGCGCACCACGTCGCGCGGTGCCGTGCGCGAAAGCACGGCCACGCCGTTGTAGGTCTTCTGGCCGGCAAACGCCGCGTGATAGCCCGCGGCCTGGATCTCGGCCACCGGAAACTTGTCATCCGTGAGTTTCAGTTCCTGCAGGCACAGCGCATCCACGGGATTGGCGGCAAGCCAATCCAGGACCTGGCCCAGGCGGATTTTGAGCGAGTTGACGTTCCACGTCGCGATTTTCATGGGGAACTGCATCCTTGATGAGAGCGGGGGATGGCAGGAGGGGCACCGGCTGACGATGGCCAGCGTGCGGACCACACTAACTGCAGGCAAGGAGGGCATGTTAACCGCCCAACGCACCGCCACCGGCGGTGCGTCGCCAGGCCGACTGGTATCGGCACGGCGCGCTCTACGTCTCGGGCGTGGGCGGGATGGGGACGTGCGCCGACTGGGTCGTGGCGCGCTGACGCAAGATGCCGCCCGGTCAGGCCGGCAATAGGCGCTGACCCGGGCCGCTCAGGGCCTTGGCGGCTGCCTCGACCACCATGCCCTGCATGTCCACGCGGAACGTGGCCACGCTCTGACGCAGGTGACGCGCCTGTTCTGCGACCGCCTCGGCCGCGGCGGCGGCTTCTTCCACGAGGGCAGCGTTCTGTTGCGTGACGGCGTCCATTTGTGTGACCGCGGTGTTCACCTGGCCAATGCCCTCGCTTTGCTCGTCGGAGGCCGACGCGATCTCGCCCATGATGTCGGTCACGCGCGCCACGGCGCGCACGATGTCGTCCATGGTGCTGCCGGCCGAGGCCACGAGCTCAGAGCCTGCGGCCACGTGCTGCACGGACGTCTGGATCAGCTCCTTGATTTCCCTGGCGGCCGTGGCGCTGCGCTGGGCAAGCGTGCGCACCTCACCGGCCACGACCGCAAAGCCACGACCTTGCTCACCGGCGCGGGCGGCTTCGACAGCAGCGTTCAGGGCCAGGATGTTGGTCTGGAACGTGATGCCCTCGATCACCGACAGAATCTCCGCGACCTTCGCGGAACTGGCGGAAATGTCCTGCATGGTGGTCACGACGCGACCGACCACATCGCCGCCCGCTGAGGCGATGTCCGAGGCGCGGGTGGCGAGCACACTGCCTTGCTTGGCGTTGTCGGCATTCTGCTTGACGGTGGCGGTTAGCTGCTCGATGCTCGCGGCCGATTCTTCGAGCGAGGCGGCTTGCTCTTCCGTGCGCTGGGATAGGTCGGCGTTGCCCTGGGCGATCTGTGCCGAAGCACTGGAGATCGATTCGGTGGAGCCCTGGATATCGGAGACGATGGCGTTCAGTTGCCGGCGCATGGCCTCCAGCGCGGCGATGAGGCTGTTGCGATCGCCCTGGGAAACGGGCACCTGCACGGCTAGGTTGCCGTTGGCGATCTCTTGTGCGACGTGCTGGGCGAGTCGCGGCTCGCCACCCAGTTGACGCAGGATGCTGCGTGCGATCAGATAAGCCATCACCAGCCCGAGGAGGGCGCTCAGACCTCCCGTGAAGACGAGCGCGTTGCGCAGGTGAACGTAATGAACAGCAGCGCCATCCGAGGCGGCCTTGCTGATGGTCTCCTCTTCGGTGCTCAACGCAGCGAGCGCATTGAGCCAGTCGCGCTGGGCCGGACGAACCGTGGTCATGAGCGTCCGGATCACGGCATCGGCATCGCCTGCGCGGGCCTGTTGCACTGCCCGGGTGAGTCCAGGAAGCGTCGCAGCCTCGGCGCGCTGGATCTCGCTCATCAATCGGCGCTCGGTGTCAGTCGAGTGCACGTTGTCGTCGTCACCCGTGTCGGCGATCATGAGGCCCAGGCGCCGCGCGGCCTCGGTGTACACCTGATGCTGGCGCTCCATGCGTTGCAGCTCTTCCTCGCGCAACGCGCTGTCGTCGACCAGCGCGGCGTTGCGAATGGCGATGCCGCGGTCCAGCACGGAAGTGCGCATGATGCCTACGAGGCGGGTCTGTTCGCCGTGCACATCGACGACGCGGGAGAGATCATCTCGCATGTCCGCCATGCCCCACAGCCCCAGGCTAGAGACAACCAGCAGACCGAGCAGGAGGAGGCCGAAGCCTGTAGCCAGACGGGTGGATACCTTCATTGGATTCACGATGACCTCGAGGAAGTGACGAACGTTGTCGGGTTGTATGATGAATAGGACCGCCCAGTTCGTATTAACGTCGAATTAGCCCGCGACTTTATGTCGGTATCAATTGGGAACGCCTGTGGAGTGGGTGTCTCGATCGTGATGCGTCGTGATGTCGGTTAATCTGCGACAGGGACGTGCCTTGTTGGCACAAACGGGATAAAAAAAGGCCGGCGATGGCCGGCCTTTTTGGCGTGCTTGGCTCGATCAGAGCTCAGTGCGCAAGCGCCAGATCTCGGGGAACAGCACGACGTCGAGCATCTTGCGCAGGTAGCTCACGCCTCCCGTGCCGCCGGTGCCCCGCTTGAAGCCGATCACGCGCTCCACGGTGGTGACGTGCCGGAATCGCCACAGACGGAAGGCATCCTCGATATCGGTGAGCTTCTCGCCCAACTGGTAGAGATCCCAGTACTGCTGCGGGTGGCGATAGACGGTGAGCCAGGCATCCTGCACGGCCTCACTGAATTCGTAGGGTTGGGTCCAGTCGCGCTCGAGTCGGTCCTGCGGGACGGGCAGGCCATGTCGCGCCATGAGGCGCAGCGCCTCGTCGTACAGCGACGGCGTGCGCCACGCGGCCTCGACCCGGGCGTGCAGCTCGGGCCGGTGCGCGTGGGGCTTCAACATGGCCGCGTTCTTGTTGCCCAGGGCGAATTCGATGCAGCGATACTGCGCACTTTGAAAGCCGCTGGAATTTGCGAGATAGGGCCGCATCGCGGTGTACTCGGGCGGCGTCATGGTGGCGAGCACCGTCCAGGCGCCCACGAGCTGCTCCATGATGCGCGTGACGCGCGCCAGCATCTTGAAGGCGTTCGGCATCTCGTCGCGCGTGACGCAGGCCGTGGCCGCCGTGAGCTCGTGGAGCATGAGCTTCATCCAGAGCTCGCTCGTCTGGTGCTGCACGATGAAGAGCATCTCGTCGTGCGCAGGCGACAGCGGGTGCTGCGCGCTCAGGATCTCATCGAGGTGCAGGTAATCGCCATAGCTCATGTCCCGGCTGAAGTCGAGCTTGGCCTTCTCTTCTTGGACAATGCGTTCGTTGCTCATGATGTCAGGTCACCGCGGCCTTCTGGTGGAAGCGCTCGTCACGCCACTCCTGGCGTTCGAGGACTTGGACGAGGTGCTCGACGGCATCCCAGACGTCGACGAAGCGTACGTACAGCGGGGTGAAGCCAAAGCGCAGGATGCCGGGATCGCGAAAATCGCCCACGACGCCGCGGGCAATGAGCGCTTGAACGATGGCATAGGCGCCTTCGTCGCGCAAGAGGCTCACTTGGCTGCCGCGCTCGGCATGCGCGAGCGGGGTCTGCACGGTGAGGCCGTGACCCGCGCAGCGGGACTGGACGAGATCCAAGAAGACATCCGTGAGCGCGAGCGACTTCTCGCGCAGGGCCGCCATGCCGCCGTGCGGTTCGGCGGCGAGCACGGTGTCCACGCCGCATTCCAGGGCCGACAGTGCGATGGCCGAGGGCGTGCCGCTCAGGAATCGGGTAATGCCGCCGGCGGGCCGGTAATCCGTGGTGAAGGCGAAAGGCGCCGCGTGACCCATCCAGCCGGCAAGCGGCTGCCAGGCGGCGTCGGCATCGAGCTGGGCCGCCACGCGCGGATGCACCCAGGCGAAGGCCGGTGCACCGGGCCCGCCGTTCAGGTACTTGTACCCGCAGCCCACGGCGAAATCGGCATCGTCGGCTTCCAGCGCGAGCGGCACGGCGCCGGCCGAATGCGCCAGATCCCAGACCGTGAGCGCGCCGGCTGCGTGCGCGGCCGCGGTGATGCGCCGCAAGTCGTGCTGACGGCCGGTGCGGTAATTCACCTGCGTGAGCATCAAGACGGCCAGCGTGTCGTCCAGCGAGGCATCGATGCCATCGTGCTCGACCAGGCGCAGCGTGAAGCCGTGCTGGCGCGCGAGGCTCTCGGCAATGTAGAGGTCCGTCGGGAAGTTCTCGCGTTCGGACACGATCACCGTGCGCTTGGGATCGCGGGCCCGCACCAGGGCGAGGGCGACCGACAGCACCTTGTAGAGGTTGAGCGAGGTGGAATCCGTCGCCACGACCTGGCCGGGGCCGGCGCCGATCAGCCGTCCAATCTTGTCGCCCACGCGCTGCGGTTGCGTGATCCAGCCCGCCTTGTTCCAGCTCTGGATGAGATCCTGGCCCCATTCCTGGCGGATCACGGCCTGGACGCGGTCCGGCGTGGCGCGGGGCAGCACGCCCAGCGAATTGCCGTCGAGGTAGATGGTGCCGTCCGGCAGCTCGAACTGCGAGCGAAGTCCTGCCAGGCGATCCGCGGTGTCCCGCTGGATGCAGTCCTCGCGCGTGAGCGTGTGCATTGCTTTAGTCCTGAAGTTTATTCCATGGTGATATTAGACCGCCGCGCCACTTCCGCAAACTGCTTGAGCTCGCGCTCCATGCGCTCGCGGAAACCCTCAGCGTCCACCAGCACGGGATCGAGACCGTTCGTCACGAAGCTCTCCTTCACCTGCGGGTCTTCCATGGCCGTCTTCACCGCGGCATAGATCGCGTCTAGCACAGGTGCGGGCGTGCCGGCCGGTGCGGCCAGCGCGTACCAGCCCACCATGGAGGCGTCGCCGATGCCGAGCTCGGCATAGGTTGGCACGCCGGGCAAAGAGGGCGACGGGCGATCGCCGGTGACGGCCAGGGCGCGCACGCTGCCGGCGCGCGCTTGCGGCGCGGAGGCCGCGATCGTGTCGAAGCTCAAGGGCACCTCGCCGCCCATCAGGGCGGTCATGGCCGGGCCGCTGCCGCGGTAGGGCACAGGCGTGAGCGAGACCTTCAGCGTCTCGGCGAACATCGCACCGGCCAGGTGCGGCGCCGAGCCGCTGCCAAAGGTCGCGTACATGCCTTTCTGGGGATCGCTCTGGAAGGTCTTGACCAACTCCGGCACGCTCTTGATGCCGCTCTGATTGCTCACGAGCAGCGCGAGCGGGGCATCGGCCACGATGGCGATCGGCGCGAAGCTCTTCAAGGGGTCATAGGGCAGATCCGAGCGCAGGGCCGGCACCACAGCGTAGGTGGACGAGCCCGACAGCAGCAGGGTGTAGCCATCCGGCTTGGCGGCAGCAACGGCGCGCGCGCCAATGGCGGTGGCCGCGCCCGGGCGATTCTCCACGAGCACCGCTTGGCCAAGCGCAGGCTGCAGCTTGTTGGCCAGCAGGCGCGCCACGATGTCCGTCCCGCCGCCGGGCGGGAAGGGGACGACGATCGTGACCGGCTGCGCGGGCCACGGCGCGGCCGCGGCAGCGGTCCCAGCGAACGCGCTGGCGGTGAGAAGAGCGAGAGTGCGAACGGGCGTCATGCGGAGGATTCCTTCAGGCCTGCGAGGGGGAATGAGCGGATGAGGCGGCGTGGCGCAGGTGCGCCTGACGGACGGTATCGCCGGTGTCACCCAGGGCCCAGAAAAGGCCGGCCATCATGGCCAGCCCTTCGCGGGCGACGGGCTTGAGCATGTGCTCGTCGGCGGCGTGCTGCCCACACGCGCCATAGGAATGCGGCACCCAGAGCGTGGGCAGGCCCAGATCGTTGGCAAAGATGTCGTTGGGCAAGGACCCCCCCAGGTTCGGCAGCAAGGTGATCGGTTGGCCAAGGGCTTGCGCCATCGCGTCCATCGCCCAGGACACCCAGGGCGAGGTCGGGTCCAGCCGGGTCGCAGGTGCGCGCATTCCCACCTCCAGGGCCACGTGCGAGAAGCCGTGCGCATCGAGGTGCGCCCGTACTCGGTGCGGCACATCGTTGACGTCAGTGCCCACCACCAGGCGCATCTGGCACCACGCGGTCGCGCTGCCGGGGATCGCGCCGACCGGGCGTCCGGGCGTGCCGGCGGTCATGGCAAGCACCTCCAGGTCGTTCCACCCGATCACGCGCTCGATGGGCGTGAGTCCGGGCTCGCCCCAGTGCGCGTCGACCGCGGGATCGTTGGCGCCGCCACCCAGCGGCACATCGCGCAGCGCCGCACGAACGGCCTCTGGCAGGCTGTCGGGCCGCAATCCGGCGACAGCCAGACGGCCATTCGCATCGACCAGGCTCGCGATCGCGTGAGCCATCTCGATGGCGGGATTGGCGAGCGCGCCGCCCCAGTTGCCCGCGTGATAGCCGCGCTCGCGGCGCTGCAGCGTGAGGGTGAAATTGATGGCGCCGCGCGAGCCCAGAAAGAGCGTGGGCCGCTCGGCCGCCACGCGGGGGCCGTCGCTGGCGATGAACAAATCCGCCGCCAGGGCGTCACGGTGCGTCTGGCAGATCTCGCGCAGCCCCGGCGAGCCGGCTTCCTCGCCCATCTCCAGGAGCACGCGTACATTGAAGCCGAGCCGGCCCTCGCGCGCCTGGAGCACGGCTTCGAGCGCGGCAAGATTGACCGAGTGCTGACCCTTGTTGTCGGCCGTGCCCCGACCGTACCAGCGGTCGCCTTCGTCGGTCAGCGTGTAGGGGGCGAGGCCGTCGCGCCACTGTGACGCATGACCGCGCACGACGTCGCCATGCCCGTACAGGAGGACGGTGGGCAGGGAAGGATCTTCGATGCGCTCGGCAATGATGGCGGGCAGACGCGGATCGATCGGGTTGGCGATGTCGAGCACGGTGAAGCCCAGGCCGGCGAGGGTGGGTCGCATCTCCTCGTCGAGATAGGCGCGCAATGCCGCTGCTGCGGCGTCGGGCTCCTCGCTCTCCGTCACATAGGCGACGCGGCGGGCAAGCGCCGTGGCAAAACGGCCAGAGTCCAGCGTCTGGACGGCGAGGGCGATAGCATGGTCTCGTGACATGAACAGGCGTCGAAGCAGAATGCGAGGAATGTACGCCGCGATCTTGCATTGCCACAATCATCGATTGTCGAGGTAGCCATTGCCGATTCGGCAAGGCAAAAGTGCGCCACCCTGGCCTGCGCTCACTTGCGCGGCCCTGCGTTGCAGGATCAGTTCGCGTCCAGCGGCGCGTCCAGACGGGCGATGAGGAACTGGAGGAAGTGATCGGCAGCGGGCGGCAGGGTGCGGCCCTGGAGCACCTGCAGCGTGAACTCGCGCGCCGGCAGGAAGCGTTCCTTGAGCGACACGGCAACGAGTTCGCCATCGGAGGGCAAGTGGCGCAGCGAGACTTCGCTCAGCAGGGTGAGGCCGCCGCCCGCGAGCACGAAGGCGTGCAGCGTGGACATGGCGTTCGTCTCCAGCGCCGGCTCCAGCACGACGCGTTGGCGTGCACAGGCCGCATCCAGCACCTGCCGCAGCGTCGTGCGCCGATCCGATACCGCCAAAGGGTAGGCGGCGATCTGGCGCAAGGTGAGACTGGCGTGCCGCGCGAGGGGGTGATCGGCACGCATCACGGCCTTGGCCGTGGCACGCTGACGGTAGACCACACGGATGTCCGCGGCAGGGGCGAGCTGGTAGGCCACGCCAATGTCCGCGTCGCCCTCGCGCACCCGCTCGGCGACCATGTCCGCCGTGACCATGTCCAGCGTGAAGGCGATATCGGCGTAGCTCTGCCGAAACGCCGCCATGGCGCGCGGCAGCAGGTGGCTCGCGAAGCCCTCGGAGGCCACGACGCGCACCTGGCCGGCGTGCAGATCCTGCAGGCCGAGCACGTCCTGCATGGCGCGTTCGGCCTCCTGGTCGGCCCGGCGGGCGTAGCTCGCGAGGATCTCGCCCGCGGGGGTGAGCACCATGCCGCGCGGCAGTCGATCGAAAAGCCGTTGCCCGACGCTGCGTTCCAGCCCGGCCACTTGACGACTGATCGCCGAGGCGGCGACATGCAGCGCGCGCGAAGCCCCGGCGAGAGAGCCGTGTCGCGCGACTTCCAGGAAGTAACGCAAGGCGGTGCTCTGCAGGCTGGAGATACGCATCGTGGACTTGGGCGGGATCACCGCGGCGGCGTGTCGTGGGGGAGGTGGCGCCAAAAGAGGGCGGCGGCGACCCAGCCCAGCGCGCCGATGGTGGCAATCGCCGGGCCCAGCGAGGCGAGGGCGGTGATGCCGGCCAGCAGCGCCGGCCCGCCGCTGCTGCCGATGTCCGAGAGCAGACGCCAGATGCCGAGAAAGCGCGTGCGCCCCTGCACGGGGGCCGAGTCGGCGGCGAGGGTCATGACGATGCCTGAGCCGATGCCGTTGCCAAAGCCGAGCACCAGGCAGACGAGGACGAAGGCCACAGGCGCGCTGGTGAGGGGGATGAGCATCAGGGCGGCGCCCATCAGCGCTACGCAGGGCACCGCCACCCAGACGCGGCCACGCTCGTCCATGATCTTGCCGGCCGGGTAGAACACTGCCATGTCGATGGCGGCCACGAAGGCGTAGATCAACGAGATCACCGTGGCTTCCAGGCCGAGGTGGTCGGCCCACAGCGGCACCACGACCTGGCGCGAGGCGCGCAGCACGCTGACCAGCACGACCCCCAGGCCGAGCGTGGCGAGCACCCGTCCGTGGTCGCGCATGAGTTGTACCGTGCTCGGGCCGCGCTGACCCGGGGCGCTGCGCGAGCTGCCGCTTGTGCCGAAATCCGCATAGGCGTAAGCAATGACGCCAGTACCCACCATGCCGAGCAGTGCCACCCAGTACGCGCCGGACAAGCCGAGCCACTGGATGAACCCTGCGCCCAGCAGAGGGCCCATGAAAAACCCGATGCGGGTGGTACCCCCGAGGGTGGACATGGCACGCGCGCGCATGGGCAGCGGCACGGCTTCGGTGAGGTAGCTCTGGCGGGCGAGCAGGAAGACGGCGGAGGCCATGCCCACCATGAAGACGCCCGTGGCCAGCATTGCGATGTGGGTGGCCGCGAGGCACAGCAACAGTGCGAGCACGCCGAAGACGGCGGCACCCATCATGGCGCGGCGCTCGCCCACGCGGGCGGCCAGCGCCGCCGCCGGCAGGTTGCTCACCAGCGAGCCGATGCCCATCAAGGCGGCGATCATGCCGGATACCGCCACCGAGGCACCCAGATCCCGCGCCGTGAGCGCGGTGACCGGCAGGGTCGCCCCCGTGGAGAGGCCGTACAGCAGAGACGGACCGAACGCCGGGACGGCGATGGCGCGCAGGTTGAAGGGGACGTCGCTCATGAGGCGCCTGGCGCAGCGTGGCCTTGCCTGGGCAAAGGGCCGATTTTAGCCCTCGCAGGCGTGTCGGGCGAGCGCGGCCATGCGATGATGGCGGCATGCCCGCCGAATCTTCCGTTGGCCTGCGCATTGCGCAGGACCGCCTCGACATCGACACCCCGGCCGGGGTTTGACCGACATCACGCCCGCGCTGGGGCGCATCGTGCGCGCCAGCGGCATACAGACAGGGCTCGCCCAGGTCTTCGCGCAGCACACGAGCTGCTCGCTCATCATCACGGAGAACGCGGATCCTGCCGTGCATGTGGATCTGCAAGCCTACTTCGCCCGCCTGGTGCCGGATGGCGATCCCCGCTACCAGCACGATGACGAAGGCCCCGACGACATGCCGGCACACCTGCGCTCGGTGCTCACCCAGACGTCATTGAGTGTGCCTGTGACGGGCGGCCGGCTGGCATTGGGCACCTGGCAGGGGGTGTATCTCTGGGAGCACCGGTCACGGCCGCACCATCGCAGCGTGGTCGTGACCGTGCTCGGGCAGTAGGGCCGCTAGACCAGCCGCACCAGCTGCTTGCCGAAGTTGCGCCCGGCGAGAAGACCAATGAAGGCCTCGGGGGTGGCATCCAGGCCCTCGGCAATGGATTCGCGGTACTTCAGGCGCCCCTCGGCGAGCAGGCCCGTGAGTTCGCGCACCGCCTCGGGCCAGATGTCCAGATGGTCGGACACGATGAAGCCTTCCATCCGAAAGCGCGCCACGAGGAACATCACCGGATTCTGGATGGCACTCTTGGCTGCCTCGCCCGGCTTGTTGTTGTAGTCGCTGATGAGGCCGCACACCGCCACGCGCGCGAACGTATTCAGCCGGCCGAGCACGGTGTTGAGGATGTCGCCACCCACGTTCTCGAAGTAGCCGTCGACGCCGTCAGGCGTGGCCTCCTTGATGAGCCGGGCGAGTTCCTTGGGCGTCTGGGCGGCCTTGTAGTCCACGCAGGCATCGAAGCCCAGCTCTCGCACCACGTAGTCGCACTTCTCGGGGCCGCCCGCGATGCCGACGGCGCGCATGCCGTCGGCCTTGGCGAGCTGGCCCACGACGCTGCCCACGGCGCCGCTGGCGGCGCTGACGACCACGGTCTCACCCGCCTTGGGGGCGATGATCTTGCGATAGCCATACCATGCCGTGACGCCGGGCATGCCGGCGGGCCCCAGAAAGGCCGAGAGCGGCACGCGGCTGTCGTCCACCTTCTGCAGGATCTTGGCGTCAGCCACGCCGTATTCCTGCCAGCCGAGGTTGCCGACGACCTTGTCGCCCACGGCAAAGCCCGGGTCCCGGGAGGCGATGACTTCGCCCACCGTGCCACCCACCATGGTCTCGTCCAGCGCCTGCGGATTGGCGTAGGAGCGGCCATCGTTCATGCGCCCGCGCATGTAGGGATCGAGCGAGAGGTAGTGCACGCGCACGAGCACCTGGCCCTCGGCGGGTTCAGGCACGTCCACGGTCTCGAAGCGGAAGTTGTCCGGTGTCACGGCCCCGTCGGGACGTGAGGCGAGCACGATGCGGCGATTGCGGGTCGTCATGCCTTGGCTCCCATCTCGATGACCACCTTGCCGGTGACCTTGCGGTTCATCATGTCCTCCAGCGCACGCGCCCCCTCGGCGAGCGGGTAGCGGCCAGAGATGTGCGGCTTCAACTTGCCCTCGCGCACCAGGGCGAACATGTCTTCGACGTCCTTGGCGAAGTGCGCCGGCTCGCGCGCGGTGTAGTTGCCCCAGAAGACGCCAATGATCGCCGCCCCCTTGAGCAGAGCGAGGTTGAGCGGAAGGCGAGGGATCTCGCCATTGGCAAAGCCGATGACCAGGTAGCGCCCGCGCCAGGCGATGCTGCGGAACGCCGGCTCGGCGTAGTCGCCGCCCACCGGGTCGTAGATCACGTCCGGGCCCTTGCCATCGGTCAAGGCCTTCAGGCGCTCGCGCAAGTCCTCGGTGCTGTAGTTGATGGTCTCGTCCGCCCCGTTGGCGCGGCAGATGGCGAGCTTTTCGTCCGTGGAGGCCGCAGCGATCACGCGTGCGCCCAGGGCCTTGCCGATCTGGATGGCCGACAGGCCCACCCCGCCCGCCGCACCAAGCACCAGCAGCGTCTCGCCCGCCTGCAGGGCACCGCGATCCTTCAGAGCGTGCCAGGACGTGGCGTAGGTGAGCAGGAAGGCCGCGGCCGTGTCGAAGCCCACGCCCTCCGGGATCGGCACGCTGCGCGCGGCGGGCAGGGCCACTTTCTCCGCGAACGAGCCGTAGGTCGTCAGGCCGAGCACGCGGTCGCCCACCTTGCGGTCGGTCACGCCGTCGCCCACGGCGCTGATGACGCCCGCCATCTCACCGCCCGGCGCGAAGGGCAGTTCCGGCTTGAACTGGTATTTGTTCTGGATGATGAGCACGTCTGGGAAGTTCACCCCGGCGGCCTGCACGTCGACGACGACTTCGCCCTTGCCGGGCTGAGGGTCAGCCACGTCGGTGAGGCTCAGGGTGTCCGGCAAACCATACTGCTTGCACAAAAGCGCTTTCATGGAACGTCTTCCTCCAGGTCGTTTGCGGCCGGGAGGCCCGCGTGGACCATCCCGGATTTTCTAATTATCGACCTAGTGTAGCAGCGCGGGGCGCGCCGGACGCACCCTCAATCCGCCATGCCGGAGTGGCGCAGCAGCGCGTCGATCTGCGGCTCGCGCCCGCGAAAGGCACGGAAGGAATCGATCGCCGGGCGGCTGCCACCCACCGCGAGAATCTCGCGCCGGAAGCGTTCGCCCACCACCGGCGAGAGTCGCGTGGCATCGCCCGCTTCCTCTTCGAAGGCCGCGAAGGCGTCGGCCGAGAGCACCTCGGCCCACTTGTAGCTGTAGTAGCCCGCGCCGTAGCCACCCGCGAAGATGTGCGAGAAGCTGTGCGGGGAACGGTGCCACTCGGGCGGCGTGATGACGGCGACTTCACGGCGCACGTCCTCCAGCACTTGCAGGACGTCCGAGATGGCGGGTTGGCGCGTGCCCTGATGCAGCAGCATGTCGAAGAGGGCAAATTCGATCTGGCGCACCGCGCCAAGCCCGCTCTGGAAGTTGCGCGCGGCCAGCAGCTTGGCGTGCAGGGCGGCCGGCAGCGGCTCGCCCGTGCGCACGTGGCCCGAGAGCCGCGCGAGCACGTCGTACTCCCAGCAGAAGTTCTCCATGAACTGCGACGGCAGTTCGATGGCGTCCCACTCCACGCTCGAGAAGGGCGAGGCGCCCGGATCGTCCACTTCGGAGAGCAGCGCGTGCAGGGCATGGCCCATTTCGTGGAAGAGGGTGATCACGTCGTCGTGCGTGAGCAGCGAGGGCGTGTCGGCCGAGGGCGCCGCGAAATTGCAGGTGAGGAACACCACCGGCGCCTGCAGCCCCTGGGCGGTGCGATGGCGATTGCGGTCCAGATCCACCCACGCGCCGCCCTGCTTGCCGGTGCGGGCAAATAGGTCCAGGTACAGGTGCCCGGCAAGGCTGCCATCGGCATTCTCCACCCGCAGCGCCTGGACGTCACGGTGCCAGACGGACGCCTCGACCGCACGCATCTGCACGCCAAACAGATCCTGCAGCACCGCGAAGAGCCCCTGCACCACGCGTGGCTGCGGGAAATACTGCTTCACCTCGTCTTCGGAGTACGCGTAGCGCTGGGTGCGCAGCCGCTCGGACGCGAAGGCCACGTCCCACGGCTGCAGGTCGGTGATGCCGAGCGAATCGGCGGCGAACGCGCGCACTTCCTCCAGATCGCGTTGCGCGAAGCGGCGGGCGCGCGCGCCCAGGTCGCGCAGAAAGCCCAGCACCTGGTCGGCGGACTCGGCCATGCGGGTCTGCAACTGGCGCTCGGCGAAGTGCGAGAAGCCCAGCATGGCCGATTCTTCGGCGCGCAGATCCAGCAACTGCTCGATGAGGGTGGAGTTGTCGTACGCGGTGTCGCCGCTGTCGGACGCGCGCGTGCCGTAGGCGCGGTAGAAGCGGGCGCGCAGCTCGCGATTCTCCGCGTATTGCATCACGGGGATGTAGCAGGGCGCCTGCAGGGTGAGCTTGTAACCCGCGAGGCCGTCTTCCTCGGCCGTGGCGCGCGCCGTGGCGAGTACGTCCTCGGGCAGGCCTGCGAGCTCGGCCGCGTCCTCGGTCACGTAGGCGAACGCGTCCGTCGCGTCGAGGACGTTCTCGGAGAACTTCTGCGAGGCGGCGGCTTCTGCTTCGGAAATCTCGGCGAAGCGGGCACGTTGCTCGGGCGGCAGTTCCACACCGCTCAGGCGAAAGTCGCGCAGCGCGAGCTCGAGGATGCGCTGGCGCGTGGCCGGCAGCTCGGCCGCGACGGATTCGTGCAGTCGTCGGTACTGGCGGTACAGACCCTCATGCAGCCCGACCCAGGTGGAGAATTCCGTCACCTTGGGCAGGGCCGCGTTGTAGGCCGCCCGCAGTTCCGGCGTGTTGACGACAGCGTTCAGGTGGCCGACGGCCGACCAGGCGCGCCAGAGCGGCTCGGTGGCGGCGTCGAGCGGGTCGACCACGGCCTCCCAGGTCGCCGGCAGTGCCGGATCGGCGGCACGCTCGACGGCGTCGCGCGCCTGCACGAGCAGGGCATCGATGGCGGGCTCCACATGCTCGGGACGGATGTCCGCGAAGGCCTGGAGTTCACCGATGTGCAGCAGGGGGTTGGTCATGGCGGCGGGGGATCCGTATCAGAAGAATGGAGGACAGGTTGGGATGGCGCGCGCAAACACAAGTTCCGCGCCCCGCAGGCCGGCCCCGTCCCCACGCGCCACCGCCCGAAGCGAATGCCCCCGGCGGGTCAGGAAAGTGGCCGCGTCAGGCGGCCTGGCTGCGTTCGGCGGCTTCCAGGGTATTGATGAGCAGCATGGCGATGGTCATGGGGCCCACACCGCCCGGCACGGGGGTGATGGCGCCGGCGACGGCCTGCGCCGAGGCGTAGTCCACGTCACCGCAGAGCTTGCCGTCGGCGCCGCGGTTGATGCCCACGTCGATCACGACGGCACCGGGCTTGACCATGTCGCCGGTGATCATGCCCGGGCGGCCCGTGGCCACCACGAGCACGTCGGCGCGCCGCGTGTGCGCGGCGAGATCGCGCGTCTTGGAGTTGCACAGCGTCACGGTGGCGCCGGCCTGCAGCAGCAGCATGGCCATCGGCTTGCCGACGATGTTGCTCGCACCCACCACGACTGCCTCGGCCCCGCGCAGCGGCACCTCGACGGATTCGAGCATCTTCATGACGCCATACGGCGTGCACGGAATGAATTGCGGCTTGCCCGTCATCAGCTGGCCAGCGTTGGCGACGTGAAAGCCATCGACGTCCTTCTCGGGCGCAATGGCTTCGATCACCGTGTGCGAGGACAGGTGGCCGGGCAGGGGCAACTGCACGAGAATGCCGTGAATGGCCGGGTCGTGGTTGAGGGCGTCGATGCGAGCGAGCAGGTCGGCCTCGGAGAGATCCGGCGGCAGGGTCTCCATGACGGAGTGAAAGCCCGCTTCCTCGCACGCCTTGACTTTGTTGCGCACATAGACTTGCGAGGCCGGATCGGCGCCCACGAGCAGCACGGCGAGGCCAGGCTTCACGCCGTGGCGCTCGACGAGGCGCGCGGCCCGCTCGGCGGCCTGGGCACGAAGGGAGCGGGCGAGTTCGGTTCCGTTGATGATGCGCGCGGTCATGATGCGTGTAAGTCCTTGGCGATGCGAAAAAGGGGGGAAGGCTTGGGGCTCAGGCGTCGGCCTTGCTGAGCGCGACCTTCATGAGATCGGCCACCGTAGCCACCTGGAGCTTTTCCATGATGTTGGCGCGGTGCGCCTCGACGGTCTTGATGCTGATGCCGAGGTCATCGGCGATCTGCTTGTTCAGCCGGCCCGCGACGATGCGTTCGAGCACCTGCTGTTCGCGCGAGGTGAGGCGCGCGAGCATGGCCTCGCGGTCGCGCCGGTTGGCGGCCTCGGCGGCCTGGCGGTGGGCACGATCGAACATGTTCGCCACGATCTGGCGCAGGTCCGTGTCGTTGAACGGCTTCTCGAGGAAGTCGACCGCGCCCTTCTTGATGGTGGACACGGCCATGGGCACGTCGCCGTGGCCCGTAATGAAGACGGTCGGCAGCGGAATCTGGCGAGCGATCAGGTGCTCCTGCAGCTCCAGCCCGCTCATGCCCGGCATGCGCACGTCCACGATCAGCACACCGACGACGGCGGGATCGTACGCTGACAGGAACGCCTCGGCACTCTCGTAGGCCCGCACGCGATAGCCGTTTGCTTCGAGCAGCCAGCGCAGGGAGTCGCGTACCGCTTCGTCGTCATCGACGATGAAGACGGTATTCGAGGGGGAGGTGTTTCTCATGCGGGTTGCTCCTTTGTGAATGCCAATGCCGGTACGTTGCCGGTCTCGGTCTCGTTGTCGACGTCGCGGTCGGCCGCGGGCTGAGGTGCCACCCAGGGCAGCGAGAACGAGAAGACCGTGCCGCCTTCTGCGTTCGGGACCGCCCAGAGGCGGCCATGATGGGACTCGATGATGGTGCGACAGATGTTCAGCCCCATGCCCATGCCTTCGGCCTTGGTGCTGAAAAACGGTTCGAAGAGGCGCTGCGGATCCAGATCGCCCAAGCCGTGTCCGTGATCCACGACCGAGATCTCGAGCGTGTCGGGCCGCTGCACGACGCGCACGAAGACGACGCGTCGCTCGGCCTCGACCATGGCATCCATGCCGTTCTTGATGAGGTTGAGCAGCACTTGCTCGATGAGGATCGGATCGGCCAACACTTCGGGCAGATCCGGCGGCACCTGGCGGATGATCTCGATGCGGCGCTTCTCGGCGTCGATCTCGGCAAAGCCCACGGCATTGTCGATGATGCCGTTGATTTGCACGCGCTGGTGACGCGGCTCGCTGCGTTTGACGAACTCGCGGATGCGCCGGATGATGAGCCCGGCCCGCTCGGCCTGCGCGGCGGCCTTCTCCAGAGCGGGCAGCAGGTAGGTGGGCTCGGTCTTGCCTGCGCGCACGAGCGCCACGGCGCCCATGCTGTAGTTGGCGATGGCCGTGAGCGGCTGGTTGAGCTCGTGGGCGAGCGAGGAGGCCATCTCGCCCATGGTGATGAGCCGGCTCGTGATCTGGATCTTCTCCTGCTGCAGCAGCGAGGCTTCCTCCTGGGCGCGGCGCTCGGTGATGTCGCGCGCCACCTGCATGCGCACGCGTCGTCCGTCCGTCCAGGCGAGCATGCGGTGGTGCACCTCGAACCAGCGCTTGACCGCGGGCGAGAACACCTCGACGGCTTCCTCGGTGTAGCGGCCGCGCCGGCCGGCCAGGAGCTGCCCATGGCCGCTTGCCTGGGAACCGAAAATGCGACGATAGGTCTTGTTGGCGAAAAGGAGCTCCAGCCCCTGGGCGCCATCGGCCGTGACGGAGATCGCGTCGTCCAGGCCCTCGAGCACCGTCATGAAACGCTCGTGCGCGGCGGCCAGCGTCTCGCGGATGCGCTTGGATTCGGTGATGTCCGTGAGCGAGGTCATCCAGCCCGTCTGCACGCCGTGCCGGTCCACCAGGGGGGAGACGTACATCCGCGTGGTCAGGCGCGAGCCATCACGGCGTTGTGCCTGCATCTCCAGGCCGGACGTGGGCGCATTGCCGGCCAGCAGCATCGTCATCATGCGCTGGTGCGCGGCGTGCTGGCCTGGCACCCAATAGGGAAAGGGTGCGGTGCGACCGATGAGATCGGACTCGTTCCAGCCGATGATGCGGCAGAAGGCCGGGTTCACATAGGTGATGCGCCCATCCATGTCGAGCACGCGCATGCCGGTGAGCATGGAGTTCTCCATGGCGCGTCGAAAGGCCGTCTCGGCGATGAGGGCGGCTTCGGCGCGCTGGCGGAACCGGGTATGACGCCACAGAGTCAACAAGGCCCAGACGATCACGAGTGACAGCGAGACCACCACCCACAGCAGCGTGCGGTGCGAAGCGCCGGTCAGGGCCAAGTATGGGCTCTCCAGCCGGTCCATCCAGACGATGACGGCCGCGAGCACCCCAAGCACCGCCACCAGGGCGATGAGGGGCGTGACCCAATACAGGTTGCGCCGCGTGCGGCCGGCTTCGAGAGAGGCGGCGGACTGGCCGGGGGTGGGAGGACGAGCCATAGCGTGCGTAGTGTAATTCGGGGTCACTGTTTTGCGATTTCATATTATGAAATGATGCGCCGCAATATGAAATTTTGATTGCCGGGGGCCTGTCCGAGCCCCTAGAATTCGCGCATTCACCGATTTCCACGGAGACGATCCTATGTCCGCGCTGCCCGCCACGCCCCCCGACGACGACGCCCAAGAGACCCAGGAATGGCTCGAGGCGCTCGAAGCCGTGCTCGATCGGGAGGGTCCCGGCCGCGCGCACTACCTGATGGAGCGTCTGATCGAGCTGGGCCGCCGTTCCGGCGCCAATATGCCGTTCAAGGCCACCACGGCCTACGTCAACACCATCGCCCCGCACCAGGAAGCGCCGTCGCCGGGTCGTCATGACCTGGAAGAGCGCATCCGTTCCTATGTGCGCTGGAACGCCATGGCCATGGTGGTCAAGGCCAACCGCCACGCGCCGGCCGATGGCGGCGATCTGGGCGGCCACATCGCCTCGTTCGCCTCGCTCGCCACGATGATCGGCACCGGCCAGAACCATTTCTGGCATGCCGAATCCGAGAACCACGGCGGCGACCTGGTCTACTTCCAGGGCCACTCCTCGCCCGGCATCTACGGCCGCGCCTACCTGGAAGGCCGCCTCACGGAAGACCAGCTGAACAACTTCCGCCAGGAAGTCGAGGGCAAGGGCCTGTCGTCCTACCCCCACCCGAAGCTCATGCCGGATTTCTGGCAGTTCCCGACGGTGTCCATGGGCCTGGGCCCGCTGATGGCCATCTACCAGGCGCGTTTCCTGAAGTACCTGCATGCCCGTGGCATTGCCGACACCAGCAACCGCAAGGTCTGGGTGTTCTGCGGCGACGGCGAAATGGACGAGCCCGAGTCGCTCGGTGCGATCAGCCTCGCGGCCCGCGAAAAGCTGGACAACCTGGTCTTCGTCATCAACTGCAATCTGCAGCGTCTGGACGGCCCGGTGCGCGGCAACGGCAAGATCATCCAGGAACTCGAAGGCGACTTCCGCGGTTCCGGCTGGAACGTCATCAAGCTCATCTGGGGTGGCTACTGGGATCCGCTGCTCGCGCGCGACAAGGAAGGCATCCTGCGCCGCATCATGGAAGAGACGGTCGACGGCGAATACCAGGCCTACAAGGCCAATGACGGCGCCTTCGTGCGCGAGAAGTTCTTCGGCAAGCACCCCAAGCTCCTGGAGATGGTCAGCCGCATGACCGACGAGGACGTCTGGCGCCTGAACCGTGGCGGCCACGATCCGCACAAGGTCTACGCCGCGTTCCATGCTGCCGTGAACCACGAAGGCCAGCCGACGGTCATCCTCGCCAAGACCATCAAGGGTTATGGCATGGGCCGCGTGGGCGAAGCCAAGAACCCGACCCACCAGCAGAAGAAGCTCGATACGCAATCGATCCGCGAATTCCGCGACCGCTTCAACATCCCGGTGCCGGACGACAAGCTCGAAGAGCTGCCGTACTACATGCCCCCGGCGGATTCCGAGGAAATGCAGTACATGCACGAGCGTCGCAAGGCCCTGGGCGGTTACCTGCCCAAGCGCCGCGAGCGCGCCGACGAGACGCTGCCGGTGCCGGCGCTCTCCGCGTTCCAGGCCGTGCTCGATCCCACCGCCGAAGGCCGTGAAGTGTCCACCACGCAAGCCTTCGTGCGCGTGCTGACCACGCTGCTGCGCGACAAGGAACTCGGCCCGCGTGTGGTGCCCATCGTCGCGGACGAATCGCGCACGTTCGGCATGGAAGGGCTCTTCCGCCAGATCGGCATCTACGCCCCGGAAGGCCAGAAGTACATCCCGGTCGACAAGGACCAGGTCATGTACTACAAGGAAGCCAAGAACGGTCAGATCCTGCAGGAAGGCATCAACGAAGCGGGCGCCTTCAGCTCGTGGATCGCCGCGGCCACGTCGTACTCGACGAACAACCGCATCATGGTGCCGTTCTACATCTACTACTCGATGTTCGGCTTCCAGCGCATCGGCGATCTGGCCTGGGCCGCTGGCGACATGCAGGCGCGCGGCTTCCTCCTGGGCGGCACGTCCGGGCGCACGACGTTGAACGGCGAAGGCCTGCAGCACGAGGATGGCCACAGCCACCTCATCTCCAGCACCATCCCGAACTGCGTCTCGTATGACCCGACCTTCTCGCACGAAGTCGCCGTCATCGTGCAGCATGGCCTGAAGCGCATGGTGCAGGACCAGGAGAACGTCTACTACTACCTGACGCTGCTCAACGAGAACTACCCGCACCCGGGCCTGAAGCCGGGCGACGAGGACGGCATCATCCGCGGGATGTACCTGCTGCAGTCGGCCCGCACCGACAAGCAGGACGCACCGCGCGTGCAGCTGATGGGCTGCGGCTCGATCCTGCGCGAAGTGATGGCCGCTCAGGACCTGCTGCGCGACGACTGGGGCGTGGCCTCGGACGTCTGGAGCGTGACGAGCTTCACGGAGCTGCGCCGCGACGGCATGGATGCCGAGCGCCACAACCTCCTGCATCCGGAAGACAAGGCCCCGCGCGTGCCCTACGTGGCGCGTGCCTTGGCCGATCACCCCGGCCCGGTGGTTGCCTCGACCGACTACATGAAGATGTTCGCCGAGCAGATTCGCGCCTACCTGCCGACGGATCGTGCCTTCCGCGTGCTGGGTACGGACGGCTACGGCCGTTCGGACTTCCGCGCCAAGCTGCGTGAGCACTTCGAAGTGGATCGCCGCTTCGTCGTGATCTCCGCGCTGCGCGCCTTGGCCGATGAAGGCAAGGTGCCGGCCGAGTCGGTGGCCAAGGCGATCCAGAAGTACGGCATCAATGCCGGCAAGACCAATCCGCACACTGCCTGATCGGGGACGCAGACGATGAGCCAAACGGTAGAGATCAAGGTTCCGGACATCGGCGACTTCGACGAGGTCGAGGTCATCGAGGTGCTGGTGGCGGTGGGTGACACCATCGAAGGCGAGCAAAGCCTCATCACGGTGGAGTCCGACAAGGCCTCCATGGAAATCCCCGCGTCGCAAGGCGGCGTGGTGAAGTCCCTGAGCGTGAAGGTGGGCGACAAGGTCAAGCAGGGCAGCGTGCTGTTGCAGCTCGAGCCTGCAGGCGAGGGCGAGGCCAAGCCCGCCGAAGACGACAAACCTGCGGCCGCGCCCGCGAAGGCTGAAGCGCCGGCAGCCCAGCCGGCCAAGGCCGAGGCCGCGCCTGTGAAGGCCGAGCCGGCCCAGGACAAGCCGGCGACGGCACCCGCCGGGCAGGCCGCGCGCAGTGCGCCCGTGCAGGCTGCTGCCACGGACAGCGCGGTGCCGGTGCCGCATGCCTCGCCCTCGGTGCGCAAGTTCGCCCGCGAGCTGGGCGTGGATCTGCACAAGGTGCGGGGCACGGGCCCCAAGCAGCGCATCACGCAGGACGACGTGCGCGGCTTCGTCAAGCAGGCGCTGGCAGGCAATGCCCCGGCAGCCGCGGCCTCGGGCAGCGCAGATGGCGCCGCACTCGGCCTCTTGCCCTGGCCGAAGGTGGATTTCAGCAAGTTCGGCCCGATCGAGACGAAGGCGCTCTCGCGCATTCAGAAGATCTCGGGCGCGAACCTGCATCGCAATTGGGTCATGATCCCGCACGTCACGAACAACGACGAAGCGGACATCACGAGCCTGGAAGCGCTGCGCGTGCAGCTCAATCGCGAGAACGAGAAATCCGGCATCAAGGTGACGATGCTGGCCTTCCTCATCAAGGCCGTCGTGGCCACGTTGAAAAAGTTCCCACAATTCAATGCGTCGCTCGATAGCGACAACCTCGTCTTCAAGCAATACTTCCACATCGGTTTTGCTGCCGACACGCCCAATGGGCTCGTCGTGCCGGTGATCCGCGATGCGGACAAGAAGGGCATTCTTGAGATCGCCGAGGAGACCTCCGCGCTCGCCAAGAAGGCACGCGACGGCAAGCTCTCGCCTGCGGAGATGCAGGGCGGCTGCTTCTCGATCTCGTCCCTGGGCGGCATCGGCGGCACCCACTTCACGCCCATCATCAATGCGCCGGAAGTGGCCATTCTCGGCGTGTCGCGCAGCTACCAGAAGCCGGTGTGGGACGGCAAGGCCTTCGTGCCCCAGCTCACCGTGCCGCTGTCGCTCTCGTACGATCACCGCGTCATCGACGGTGCCGCAGCGGCGCGCTTCAACGCCCACCTGGCCGGCCTTCTGGCCGACTTTCGCCGCGTGATGCTGTAAGGACGGGACATCCATGGCCAATACCGTAGAGATCAAGGTTCCCGATATCGGTGATTTCGACGAAGTCGAAGTCATCGAAGTCCTGGTGGCCGTCGGCGACACCATCGAGGCCGAGCAAAGCCTCGTCACGGTGGAATCCGACAAGGCTTCCATGGAGATTCCCGCGTCGCAGGGCGGCCTAGTCAAGGCGCTCAGCGTGAAGGTGGGCGACAAGGTCAAGCAGGGCAGCGTGCTGCTGCAGCTCGAGCCCGCCGCCGAAGGCGCCGCGAGCGAAGGCGACAGCCAGGCTGCCGCCAAGCCGACCGAAGACAAGGCGGCGGCCGCGCCCAAGGCGCCGGCCGAGCCTGCCAAGCCAGCGCCCGCCACCTCGAGCGCAGCTCCGGCCCCGGCGGCCGCGGCGTACGAGGGCAAGGCCGACATCGAGTGCGACGTGCTCGTGCTGGGCGCGGGCCCCGGCGGCTACTCGGCCGCATTCCGCGCGGCCGACCTCGGCCTGAACGTGGTGCTGGTGGAACGCTATGCCACCCTGGGTGGCGTGTGCCTGAACGTGGGCTGCATCCCGTCCAAGGCGCTGCTGCACACGGCTGCCGTGATCGATGAAGCGCGTGCCCAGGCCGCGCACGGCGTGAGCTTCGGCGAGCCCACCATCGATCTGGACAAGCTGCGCAGCTTCAAGGACGGCGTGATCGGCAAGCTCACGGGCGGCCTCGCGGCCATGGCCAAGATGCGCAAGGTCACCGTGCTGCAGGGCGAGGGCAAGTTCGTCGGCCCCAACCACTTGGCGGTCACGGGCAAGGACGGCAAGATCGTCGCGTTTCGCAACGCCATCATCGCCGCCGGCAGCCAGTCGGTGAAGCTGCCGTTCCTGCCGGAAGACGATCGCATCGTCGATTCCACGGGCGCGCTGCAACTGCGCAGCCTGCCCAAGAAGATGCTCATCATCGGCGGCGGCATCATCGGGCTCGAAATGGGCACGGTGTATTCCACACTGGGCGCGCGTCTGGACGTGGTCGAGATGCTCGATGGCCTGATGCCGGGCGCCGATCGTGACCTGGTCAAGGTCTGGCAGAAGCTGAACGCCCCGCGCTTCGACAACATCCTGCTCAAGACCAAGACGGTGGGTGCCGAGGCCCGCGAGGATGGCATCTACGTGACCTTCGAAGGCGAGGGCGCCCCGAAGGAACCGCAGCGTTACGACCTGGTGCTGCAGGCCGTGGGCCGTGCGCCCAACGGCAAGCGTATCGATGCCGACAAAGCAGGCGTGACGGTGACCGAGCGCGGCTTCATCGAGGTCGACTCGCAGATGCGCACGAATGTGCCGCACATCTTCGCCATCGGCGACATCGTGGGCCAGCCCATGTTGGCGCACAAGGCCGTGCACGAAGCCCATGTGGCCGCGGAAGCCGCCGCCGGCGAGAAGAGCCACTTCGATGCGCGCGTGATCCCGTCCGTGGCCTATACGGATCCGGAGATCGCGTGGGTGGGCCTGACGGAAGACGACGCCAAGAAGCAGGGCGTGAAGGTGAAGAAGGGCGTGATGCCGTGGAACGCCTCGGGCCGTGCCATCGCCAACGGCCGTGACGAAGGCTTCACGAAGCTGCTCTTCGATGAGGCCACCGGCCGCATCGTGGGTGGCGGCATCGTCGGCACGCATGCCGGCGATCTCATCGGCGAAGTGGCCCTGGCCATCGAGATGGGCGCGGACAGCGTGGACATCGGCAAGACCATCCACCCGCACCCGACGCTGGGTGAATCGATCGGCCTGGCGGCGGAGGCCGCGGACGGCCACTGCACGGATCTGCCACCCGTCAAGAAGAAATGATCGCGTTGGCAGCATGAGAAGAGGGACGGCCGAGGCCGTCCCTCTTCTCATGCGCAGACTGACCGCGCCGCCGCGCGGCCGCCCCGATGGCGTCAGGCCTTCGACGTCGCCGCAGATGCCACGCCGTCGCCCGGCTTGGCAGGCGGCGGCGAGCCGCCTTCCGGGCGATCAGCCGGCGACTTGGGTGGCGTATTCCCTGGCCGAGGCGGCGCGTCACCGAGACGGGCGGCGTCAGCGAGCGTCGGCGATTTGTCGTCCTCCCAAGGCCGCAAGGCGGGCGGTGTGCGCGTGTCCGCTGGCACAGGCGCATCGCTGGCTGCGCCCCGCGCGGCATCGACGCCGCCAGGAAATCCACTGCGATCGCTGTAGTCTTCCCACGGGGCCACGCCACGGGCAGGCTGCTTGTAATGGTGAGCCGTGAAGGCATCGACACTCATGATGGCGCCGACAGCGGCGACCGCGCTCACGGCCTTGGCAACCGGCGCCACGCTGTGCTTGTCGGCGAGCTTGGCCACGATGCCGGCGTCGAGCAGGTCGCCGGCCACGCGGCCCCACAGCCAGGGCGCCGCATTGCGCGCACGCAAGAGGCCAATGCCCGTGGCGATCTCGCGAATGCCGCACAGCCGCACGACATGGGAGCTGCCGGGGCGAAGGCCCGCCACCCGCGCGACGGCGTGTGGCGCCACCAGCTCCACCACGCCCAGTGCAATGCTGAACCACGCCGCGCCGTGTGCCACGCTCTCTCCGGAGCGCTGCACACGCCGCCCGGCTTTTCGCACGATGGTTTGTCGTTCCATGGATTCTCCTCAGGGCTTGAGCACGACCTTCACGCAGCCATCTTCCTTGGCGCGGAATGTCCGGTACATGTCAGGGCCCTCTTGCAGGGGCTTGGTGTGGGTGATGACAAAGGAGGGATCAATCTGCTTGTCGAGGATGCGCTTGACGAGGTCGTCCGTCCATCGCTTGACGTGCGTCTGTCCCATGCGCCATGTGAGCCCCTTGTTCATGGAGGCGCCCATGGGCAGCTTGTCGATCAGTCCGCCGTAGACGCCAGGGATCGACAGGACACCGCCGGCCCGGCACACATAGATCATTTCGCGCAGCACGTGCGGACGATCACTCTCGAGCCACATGGCTTGCTTGGCACGGTCGACCAGCGAGTCGAGCGAACGTGCCGCATGCGACTCCATGCCGACTGCGTCGATGCACTTCTCCGGCCCCTTGCCCGCGGTCAGGTCCCAAAGCCGCTCGAGCACGCTCTCCTCATCGAAGTTGATCGTGATGGCACCGCCGGCGCGCGCCATGGAAAGCCGGTCAGGCAGATGATCGATCATGATGACTTGCCTGGCACCCAACAGCACGGCGCTGCGCAACGCCATCTGGCCAACGGGGCCCGCGCCCCAGATGGCGACCGTATCCGTGGGTTCGATGTCGCACTGCACGGCTGCCTGCCACCCCGTGGGCAGGATGTCGCCGAGGAACAGGGCCTGTTCGTCGGGGATGTCCTTGGGCACCTTGACATGCGTGTGATCCGCAAAGGGCACGCGCACATACTCGGCCTGCCCGCCTGCATACCCGCCGGTGAGGTGCGAGTACCCGAAGAGACCTGCCGTGGTGTGACCGAACACCTTGGCGGCCATGTCCCGATTGCGGTTGCTGCGTTCGCACGCCGCGAAGAAGCCGCGACGGCACTGGTCGCACTCCCCGCAGGTGATGGTGAAGGGGATGACGACCCGATCGCCGACCTTCAGGTCGCCGGTCTCCTTGCCTGTCTCGACGACTTCACCCATGAACTCGTGACCCATCACGTCGCCGCACTTCATGCTGGGCATGAAGCCGCCGAAGAGATGCAGGTCGGAGCCGCAGATCGCGCAGCTCGACACTTTCAGGATGGCATCTCGGGGATGCTCGAGGATGGGGTCCGGGACGGTGTCCCACCGAATATCCTGCTTGCCGTGCCAACACAAGGCTTTCATGCTGTTCCTCCGAAGCCTGCCGCGGCAACGTGCGCGGCGCGTGCGAAGGATCAAGGCAAAGGGCGTGCCCTGTGGCAACAGCGGGTCAGGGGCAAGCGCGGGTGGCACATCCTGCTGGGCCACCCGCGAATCCTGCTCATCGGCGATGAGGCCGGCGCTCGGCTACTCGGCGCTCTGGCGGGCGAGCTCGAAGAGGCGCACGGCACGGCGCGCCCGCTCGGCGTGCTCCACGACGGGCTCGGGATAGTCCTTGCCCAGGACCACACCGTGCCGGGCCAGCACCTTGGCATGCTTGGCCGGCTCATGGAGGTAGTCCGCCGGCACGGCACGCAGGGCCGGCAGATAGGCGTGGATGAAGCGCGCTTCCGGGTCGAAGCGTTCGCTCTGGCGCGCCGGGTTGAAGACCCGGAAGTAGGGTTGCGGGTCGCACCCCGTGGATGCCGCCCACTGCCAGTTGCCGTTGTTGCAGGCAAGCTCGTAGTCGAGCAGGTGCAAGGCGAAGAACGCCTCGCCACGGCGCCAGTCGATGAGCAGATCCTTGGTGAGGAAGGAGGCCGCCACCATGCGAAGCCGGTTGTGCATGAAGCCCGTCTCGACGAGCTGGCGCATGGCGGCGTCCACGATGGGGTAGCCCGTCCGTCCCTCGCACCAGGCGGCGAAGAGGGCGTCGTCGTTCTCCCACGCGAGATGCTCGTAGACCGTCTTGAACGGTCCTTCGGCCACATGCGGATGGTGATGCAGGATCTGGAAGAAGAAGTCGCGCCACGCGAGCTCGCTGATCCAGGTCGTGCAGGCCTCGGCATGGCGAGGATGGTCGTGCGCGTGCGCCTGCGCCTCGGCCACGAGTCGGCGGATCGACAGGGTGCCGAAGCGGTTGTGCAGCGACAGGCGAGACGTGCCCTCCGTGCCAGGGATGTCACGGTCGGTGGGGTATTCGCCGATGGCGTGTTGCAGGAACTGCTGCAGCGCAGCCTCTGCCCCGGTGGTCCCGGCGACGACGCCCAGGGCGTCCAGATCGGTCGTCTCGAAACCGAGATCCGCCAGGCTCGGCAGTTGACCGCCACGCGACGGCGCGAGCCGCTTGTGCAAGGCTGCCAGCGGCTCTGCCCTCAAGGTGTCCAGATCGGCGAGTGGCTCTGCCTTCAGGCGGGCGAACCACGCCTTGCGGTACGGCGTGAATACCGTGTAGGGCTTGCGCTGCTGGGTCAGCACCTCGTCGCGGGCGAACACCACGGCGTCCTTGCTGCGTTCGAAGCGCACGTCCATGGCGTTCAACGCGGACTCGACGGCAGCGTCGCGGGCCACGGCGGCAGGCTCGTAGTCGTCGTTGCAATAGACGACATCGGCCTTGAGGGCCCTGGCGAGCGCCGGCAGCTCGCGAACGGGGTCGCCGTGCACCACGCGCAAACCCCCGCCGCATGTCTGCAACGTCTCGTGCAGTGCCTGCAGACTCCGGTGGATGAAATCCACGCGGCGATCCTGGCGGGGCAGCCCCGCCAGGATGGTGGTGTCGAAGACGAAGACCGGCTGCACGGACGCGGCTTCGGCCAGCGCGCGTAGCAAGCCGGTGTTGTCCGCCAGGCGCAGATCGCGCCGGAACCAGAAAATCGCCGTGCCCGCCATCAGGCGAGGCCTGTGCTCGGGCGCACTCGGACCGTCACGGCCTCGGCCGCGCGCTTGGCCTTGGCGCGCGCGCTGTCGACGTCACCATCGACGGCGAGCGCCACGCCCATGCGGCGCTTGACGAAGCTGCGCGGCTTGCCGAAGAGGCGAACTTCCGTGCCAGGCTCGGACAAAGCAGTGGCCACGCCGTCGAACGCAACCGCCTCGGCGTCGACGCTCCCGTAGATGACGGCACTCGCACCCGGCTCCCGCATGCGCGTATCGACCGGCAGGCCCAGCAGGGCGCGGGCATGCAGGGCGAATTCGCTCTGCGCCTGCGTGACCAGGGTGACCATGCCAGTGTCGTGCGGTCGCGGGCTGACTTCCGAGAACCAGACCTGATCGCCCGCCACGAAGAGTTCGACCCCGAAGACGCCCAGGCCGCCCAGGTTGCCCGTGACCTTGGCTGCGATCTCCCGCGCACGCACGAGCGCCGCCGTGGACATGCGCTGCGGTTGCCAGCTCTCCACGTAATCGCCGTCCACCTGGCGATGGCCGATCGGATCGCAGAAATGGGTGCGCACGCTGCCGTCCGCGCCCAGGGCTCGCACCGTGAGCAGCGTGATCTCGTAGTCGAACTGGATGAAGCCTTCGACAATCACACGGCCAGCACCAGCACGCCCGCCCGCCTGGGCGTAGGCCCACGCCGGCGCGATATCGGCCTCGCTGCGCAAGAGCGACTGGCCCTTGCCCGAGGAGGACATGACGGGCTTGACCAGGCAGGGAAAGCCGATGCCGCCCGTGACGGCAGCGCGCAGGGCGTCTTCCGTGTCGGCGAACTGATAGGGCGAGGTGGGCAGGCCGAGGGTTTCGGCGGCAAGCCGGCGGATGCCCTCACGATTCATCGTGAGCTGGGCTGCGCGGGCGGTGGGCGTGACCCGGATCTGGCCGGCGGCTTCCATGGCGACGAGCAGATCCGTGGCGATCGCCTCGATCTCGGGTACGACGATGTGCGGCGCTTCGGCCTCGATCACGGCGCGCAGGGCCGCCGGGTCCGTCATGTCCACGACGTGGGCGCGGTGGGCCACCTGCTGAGCGGGTGCATCGGCGTAGCGGTCGACAGCGATGACTTCGACGCCCAGACGCTGCAGGGCGATGACGACCTCCTTGCCGAGTTCGCCGGCGCCCAGCAGCATGACGCGCAATGCGCCGGGCAGAAGAGGAGTGCCCAGGCCGGGCAGGGAGGGAGCGCTCATGGCGGGTCCGAAAGGTGAGGCAGGCAGAAGCCGATATGGTAGCGCGGCAGGGCTCGTGTCAGGGAGACTCAAGGGCTACCTTCGCCCCGTCATGGATCCCGACTCCGCGCGGAGCGCAACAGGCATGCCGCAAGGCACGGTCGGCGATCTGCGCCAGGCCCCAGCGGCGTCGATCCCGGGCTCAGCGGCGCAGTTCGAGGATCTCGAATTCCGCGTTCGTCGGCCGCGGGAATTCCAGGCGCATGCGATCGCGCGAGATCGGCATCAGATAACCGGCCTGATTGCGCTCGCGCTTCGCGCCATAGCGAGGGATGGTCTTCTCGTTACCCAGCGCCTGCGCGCCGGCGTAGCCCAGACGTGTCTCGCCCACGTCATAGAACGTGCCGCCCGTGCGTTGCGAGCCCGTCAGCTTCTCCAGGCGCAAGCCCGCGCCATCATCGGTGATGCGGCAGCGAAAGTCCCCGTAGATCACGATCGGCAGCCCCGGGTCGCGCCACATCTGGATCGAGCGGCAGCGCCAGTCGCCTGCCATATCGGCGGGCGCGAGATCGGTGGCAGAGCCCGAGAGCACGTGATTGAGCTCTTCCCGGTCCAGTCGGCTCGCATGCTGGCCCACGTAGGCCAGGATGTCCCGGCGGATCGGGTCGAACATCGACAGGCGGTCACGATCCGCGCTGGTCAGCATGTCGGGAAAGGGGCCGTCAGCCTGAGCCGGACTCGCCGCCACGACCGCAAGGGCGGCCAGCGTCGCGGCCAGGGGACCCCGCCAGGGGGGATTCGGCACGTTGCCTCGCGTCACGTCACATCTCCGAGTGGACGCCCCGAGCATCCGCCAGCGGCTACGCCAACGTGTGGCAGGCCGCCGGTCCCTGCCGGGGCCAACAAGCCCGCATCGTCTCACGCCCCGCCGTGACAGGCTGTGTGCAATCGTGTCGCGCGTTCAGCCCGTGCGCCGCATGAGGTAGGACGGCACGGTCGGAAGGCCATCGTGCACGATCTCCAGCACCGGATCAGGCTCGGCATCGGTCGCCTGCCAGGGCTCGACGGCCACGATGCGGCCAAGATCGTCGTGCACGACGAGGACGCGCTGCGTCTGCTCAGGCACCGGCCAGTCTGCGACGTTCAATGGGGCGTCGCCTTCGTACAGCGCCTGGGTCTCGGCCATGTCGCGCAACCGGATCCAGCTGTGAAAGCCGCCGATGATCATCCAGCTCACGAGCAGAGCCGCCATGCTCGCCACGACGCCCACGTACACGATGAGTTCGGCGATCTCGGCTGCCGTGCCGCCCACGGTCACCAGCGAATGGTGCACGTAGAGCCCGAACAGCACCCACATCAGGATCACCATGGCGGGCCGCGCCACGCGGTACCAAACGGCGTAGAGCATGCCGTCCGTGCGCCCATAGCGACGCATGAAGTCGCTGAAGGGGGCCGCGCTTGCATCAATGATCAGGCTTCTCATACTTGACTCCTCGGTCAGGGCTCACCCAGCGTGCGCGTCCGGCGGTGCGCTTGAAGACGACCTGGGGCAGGGCAATCACTGTCGTGATCATGCCAATGACCCAGAACGCCACCGGATACCACACCGTGTCCGTGAAGTAACGGAAGATGCGGTAGTCATACTTGTGATCGATGATCACCCCGGCCAGCAACTGAGCCAGGCAGGTCAGAAAGAGCAGCGTGCCGTGCCATCGCGGGATGATGTCGTAGCGCCAGCCGTCCGGCAGCGGGATCGCGAGGCCGACGAGCGCGAGCACGATCAGCAGCATCAGGCTGTGCGCCCAGATCACGCTCAGCCAGAACTCGGCGAAGATCGGCCACATGAGCGCATGGCGCGGATGCAGCAGCTTGGGGGCGTACTTGACCGCGGTCTGGATGCCGCCCTTCGCCCAGCGCAGCCGCTGTTTGAAGAGGCCCTTGAAGGTCTCGGGCATGAGGATCCACGTGAGTGCGCGCGGCTCGTAGCGAATCAGCCAGCCGCCGATCTGCAGCTTCCAGCTGACGTCGATGTCCTCGGTGAGCATCTCCGGGCTCCAGTACCCCACGTCGCGCAGGGCGCGCTGGCGGAACATGGCCATCACGCCCGACACCGTCATGAGGCGGCCGTAGAGTTGCTGCGTGCGCTTGATGAGGCCGATGATCGATGAGAACTCGCCCACCTGCATGCGGCCCAGCATGGTCGATCGATTGCGGATGCGCGGGTTGCCCGTCACCGCGCCGATGCGCCGGTCGTTCAGGAAGTGCGACAGCATGTAGGTGATGCTGTCCGGGTCCGGCAGGGAATCGCCGTCGATGCACAGGAGGTACTCCGCGTCGGTCAGCTGGGCGGCGGTGTTCAGGCCGATTGCCTTGCCCTCGTTGCGGTGCTGGTGCACCACGAGCATGTCCGGATACTCGTCCGCCAGGGCGTTGAGCAGCGCACCCGTGTCGTCCCGGCTGCCGTCGTTGACGGCGATGACGTGGTAGTTCGCATAGCGCAGCGTGTGCAGGTGCGCGATCACCTCGCGCACGTTCTCGCCCTCGTTGTAACAAGGCACTACCACGGCCACGCGGGGTTGGCTGGGGAGTTGGGTGTCGTGCAGCTCGCGTCCCTTCTCGAAGAGAAAGTAGTGCAGCAGCCCGCCGATGATCCACAGGTACGACATGAAGAAGGGGTAGTAGAAGACGAAACTCGTCACCCCGAAATGGACATTGGGCTCCATGATCTCGACTTTTTCCGCGTCAGGGCTGTTGTTGAGCCTGGAGCACACGCTCGCGGCTTTCCTGCTGTTCGGGGGTCATGCGCCGCACCTGCAACGTGGACATGAGCGACATCGCCTCACGCAGCACCTCGATGTTCGGGTGATCCGCGACGAAGTCATCCGGGTAGTAGCCGTAGTGCACCGCGCCTGCGCTGCGCAACAGATTCATCTCGGCGAGCAATTCGTGACTGTCGACGGGTTGTCCGTTGCGCCAATCCACGCTCTGCAGCTCGAAGATCGTCCGGCCCAGTCCGCCCATCGCCTTTACGCGATCAGCCAGGGCCCGCAGCCAGCGCTGCGGATGTGCGGCGTCCTCCATGCGCGGCATGGCCATGAGGGCGACATAGTCGTAATTGGCGAGGAAGTCCGGCAGGTTCTGCGAGAAGTCCTTCTCGGCAGCCGGGTCCATCACGGGCCGGGCGTAGAGGTTGCGCGCACGCCGCATCACTTCGCCACGCTGGTAGGCCTCCACGGTGCGCGTGATCTCCTGAGTGAAGTCAATCAGAAAGCGTGTCTTGCCCCGGACCCACCGGTCGTGCGCCGCGGGATCTGCCTTGATGGCGGCGACGTCGGCGGGCAACCCCCAGCTCGCATAGGTCGCAAGCGCGGCCGGACTCACGTCCTCCGTGTCGTCCAGCACGGCATCGTCATGAAACAGCAGGCCTTCGAACCAGGACGACTTGGCCAGGTCTTCATAGATATCATCGACCACCTGGCGCACGCCCGGATCGAACGGGGACAGACGTGTGGGGCTACCCAGGCCGCGTTCGCCAGCAGAACGCGTGGACTGCACGACACGCCCCTGCATGGGATGGCCTTGCGGCAGCGTGAAAGTGAGCACAGGCATCCACGCGTAGACGCTGACGTTGGCCCGGGTGCGCAGCTGCCAGGACACGCGGTTAAAGAGATCCGCGCGCATCGGCATGTGCCGGTTCGGGAAATACAGCGAGGTGATGTTGCCCGAGCCGTCCGGATCGGCAAAGGCCTGCAGGTACACGGCGCTGGGCTGCAGATCCTTGATGCGGTCGATGAGTCGCGAGAGATTGCGCTCCTGCTGCTCCGGATCTGGATCGTAGACATAGTCCAGATCGACCTGCACGATGCGTTGCACGGGCGCGGGCTTCTCGTTCTTCCAGGTAGGTTGGTTGATCAGCGCCGCGAGCTTGCCAACCGATGTCTGGTAATCGACCAGCGAACGACGAACCTGCGAGAGCGGCACGTCCGGGGTGTTCGGCCCCGTGCGCAGAGTGAGCATGGTGGTCAAACCCAGGGATTCGGCGACAGCGTCCGAATCGCGATTCTGCGCGCCATACGGCCAGGCGATCGCATGCGGGGTCTTGCCGGTGTGCTGCGTGATGAGCCGGATGCTCTCGGCCAGGTCCCCGCGCAGCCGGGCGCGGAATTCGTCGTCCGTCTCATAGCGGTTCTCCTTGGGCAGGTAGAGCCGGGTGGCCGCCGCGGGGCGCTCGTTGCCTTGCGGATTGGCCAGGATGCCGTGGTGCAGATCGTGCGAGTGCGAGATGAACTCCACCAGCGGCGATTGCGACATCTCGCGGACCTGATCCCAATTGAGGAACGTGTCGCGCGGCACGGTGAGCTTAGGCCCGAGCTTGACGGCCTGCGCGGGCGGCAGCTCCACCCAGCTCGTCACCAGCGCGAACACCGCCGGGTACTGAAAGCGCTGGAGCAGGGGAAAGACCTTGGTGTAGTGACTGGCCAGCCCGTCGTCGAACGTGAGCAGGATCGCCCGCGGGGGCAGCCGCGGGCCGCCGCTGCGCGCGGCCTCGACCTGCGCCAGGCTCACGGGATGGTAGTCGTGCGTACGAAGCCACTCGAACATGTCGACCAGGGCGCGGGTGTCGATCGCGTAGGCGTCCGGATGGTCGCGAAAGGACGCGCGCAACCCGTCCCGCACATCGTGCAGACAGAGCACCCGGAAGGTGAGGCCGTCGTCCGGGTCAGGCGGCGGTGTCGTGTCCAGGGCCGCGAGCGAGGCGGCCTGTGCACCCAGGACAACGCTCGTCCAGAGCAGAAGGACGGACAGGAAGCGCGGGAGGCGTGGCATGGCGTCAGAAAGGTACGTTGAGGCTGAAGTAGGCGGAGGCCCGGTTCTCGGGTTGACCGTCGTAGCTGCGCCGGCCATAGCCGATGCCATAGGTGATGGTGGTGTGGCGTGGCAGATCCCACACCTGCTCCAGGCGGATCTCCCACAGCGGCTCGGTGCTGAAGCCAGCCTGGCGGTAGCCGCCCACGGTGCCGTACACGCGTTGACGGAAGGCCTTCTGGCCATCGCGCCAGGGCCGCCACTCGTACATCGCGGTCAACTGCGCGGTGGCGTCGTGGCTCGGGCTGAAGTAGGGCACGTCCGTCAGACTGTTGCGCGAGGTCGTGACCGAGGCCCAGCCCGAGACCGCATGGCGCGGCGATTCATAGAGCGTCTCGAACCAGGTGAGCCCGGCGGACTGGCGCACGTTGCCGTCGCTGTAGTCATCCCGCTTGTAGGTGGCATCCAGGTAGCGGCGCGCATTGGGCTGATAGCGCACGCCCACCGTGCCCGTCCAGCCATGCACGCCGTTCCAGTACGCGCGCCAGGGCAGGTCGTTGCTGTCCGTGTCGAACCCCGCCGTCAGCCGCCAGGTGTCGGCCGGATAGAAGTGGATGTCACCACTCACGCCCGTACGTGCGCCCATGCCGGTGGAGCGGTGGATCTCCGCCGAGGCCTCGACGCGGTCGCGCCGGTAGTCCACGCCCACGCCATTGCGGATGCGCGAGCGATTCTGGTCCTCGATGTTGGCCTGTCCGGTGAACTGGTGCGCGAACACGCGAAAGTCGTTGGCGATCGGTGCGGAGTAGAGCTTGGTGTCGAGCGACCACTCCTTGCCGGCGACGATGCTGCCATCGCTCGGCCCACGCGAAGCGGCGCCTTCCATGACGAGCAGCGGCGATTCGTACACGTCCACGTCGCGGCGCAGATTGCGCACCGCACTGGATTCGGGCAGCCGCTCGGAAAGCGCTGTGCTGATCTCCTTGGCCGTGCGAATGTCTCGCAACGTGAGGGATGAGCGGGCAAGCCCGATGAGCGCTTCGGTGTCGTTCGGCTGTTCCTGGGTCGCGATGCGGAAGGCTTCCCGGGCCTGCTCGGGATGGCCATCGCTCATGCGGGCATCGGCAGCGGCATTGCGCAGACCCGTGCTGAACGGCGCGTCATGGCGCAGGGCGTCCACCGCGATGATGCCCTGGGAGGTGCGGCCGGTGTACAGAAGGTATTGTGCCTTCATTCGGTTGGCACGCTCGAAGTCTGCGTTCGGCGTTTCCGGGTTCGGCGCGAGCTCGACGAGGGCGGGCGAGGCGCGCTCGATACGCTCCAGGTTCTCGCCAGCCTCCTCGGGTCGGCCCCGGTCCAGGTAGGCGTAGAAGAGCTTCTCGCGCACACCGACTTCGTCCACGTCGCCCGGGCCCGAGATGCGCAGCGCCGTCTCATAGGCGGCAATGGCGGAATCCAGCCGCTCCTGGAATTCGTAGGCATCGCCCGCGGCGACAAGCACGTAGGGCGGGTAGGCATCCATCTGCTTGCCAAGCGATTCGAAGAGCTGCGTGGCCGAACTGGCGCGACCCCGCAGCGCCAGGCCGAAGATCATGTCGTAGGTGACCTGCATGCGCAGCGGTGCGAAGTCTCCCGTGGCCGGCAGACTGTCCAGGAGCTGCCATCCTTCGCCCAGCGCTGCATCCAGATCCCGCGTCCGGGTGCGGGCAATGCTTTCACGCATTTCGTCCTGCGCCCAGCGCAAGCGCTGGGCGAGGGCCGCGTGCCGCAGGCGAGCGAACTCGAGCTCGCTGAACGCGCTGCGCTGGCGTGAGGCGATGTCCAGCGCCAGCCCCGCGGCACCCGCGGCGCGGGCAGCATCGACCTCGTTGCGCACGGCATCGCGGGACGAAGGCTGCGCGTGCGCAGCGTGGCCCAGGCAAAGTCCGGCCGCCAGCAGCGTTGGCAGCATTGCACGGGACAAAGGGGAAGCGTGTCGGTTCATCGCACCAGCCTGTAGAGGGAGTCCATCGAGAGATCGCGACCCGTGGGAGGCATCTTAGGAAAACCCCTTGGGTGGCTACAACGCTGCAGATGGACTACGCCAGAAGGCGGTAGCGGGTTATAGTTCTCACCTGCGGCGCGAAATCATGCTCGGCGCGCGGGGAACGACATGCAAGCGGTGCAACGCAAACGATGGTGGTTGGCTGGCGTCGGCTGGACGCTGGCAGCAGCCTTTCTGGCGCTGGTGGCCGGAGGCGTAGTGCCTTTTATTGCGCACACCAGCGAAGCGCCGTTGCTGGAAGCGATGTCGACGCATGCAGGTTACCTCTACGCCGTGGCCGGCTTGATGACCCTCATGGGCTGGATCGACAGTATCCTGTTGTACCGGCGCGGCGGCGAGCCTCTGCTGGGGCGCTCGCGGGCCTAATCCAGCGCATTGCCCCCGCCTACGCCATCTTGCCGATGCCGGGTGACGTCACTTCCTCTAATGTAGGGCTGTTACCAATCGTCGGTCCCGAGCAGGCGCAGAACGCCGCCACCGAGGGCCAGTACGGGAGCCAGCCCCCTCATGTTCGCCGCGGCCTTGATGGATCCGCAACCCTTGCTGCGTCTGGGATTGGCTCGCATTCTCGGAGCCATCAGCAGCATTGGCGAGATCCACACCTACGATCCCGAGTTGCTCGACCCACCGGTGGGCCGCTGACCTCGCTGTCCGTCCAGATCCTGTTGTTCGGCCTGAGCGGCGACGACAGGAACGATCAGCTCCTGCTTGATCGCATGATCGCCCTCACGGCGCCTCGACACATCCTGCTACTGACGGATGAGCTGCGCGTCCCGCTGGTGCGCCATGCCAGCGTGGCCGGGCGCATTCGGCGCTCGGCGCCGTCCGACCTGGTCGAAGCCGCCGTCAAGCTGATCCTCGCTGGCGGGCGGTGTTTCCCGGACACGCCCCACGCCGAGCAAGGCGTCGTGTCCGTCGAGCCTGCCCCGGTGGCTCCGGCGACGCTGTTGCCCGGGCCGCGCCTGATCGCGCAAGGCTCGCGCGAACTGCGCATCACCCCGCGTCAATTCGAGATTCTGGTATTGCGCGCGCATGGCATGTCGCTCAAGGCCGTCGGCCGCGCATTGGGCATTTCCGAGGCGACCGTCAAAGCGCATGCGTCCTCCATGTATCGCCGCCTGGATGTGACCAACTGCCAGGAAGCCATTCAGCTCGCCACGCGGCGGGGCGTCAACCTGCTGCCGGGCGATAGCGTGGCACGCACGGGCGACACCAACTGACGGTGACCCACGCGTGCCTCGGGCGCACGTGGGATTAGATTCAATGGAGTAGGGAGGGCGCCGGCATCATGGTGCCGGCGCGAATCAGCCGCGCGCCATGACGGCGTGGGCGAGCTCTTGGACGCAGCTGTGGGCGAGACTCGCGTCCTCGGCCTCGACCATCAGACGCAGCTTGGGCTCGGTGCCGGACGCGCGAATCACGATGCGGCCCCGATCGCCCAGTTGCCGCGCGACGTCGGCCCGCGCCCGCGTCAGCCCGGCGTGCTGCTCCCAGGGCGTACCCGGATCGAGCGGTACATTGACCATGTGCTGCGGATACAGTGTGAGATCGGACACCCATTGCGCGAGCCCGAGGCCGGACTGGCGCAGCGCGCTCAGCACCTGCAGGGCTGCCACCAGGCCGTCGCCGGTCGTGTGCCGATCCAGGCAGAGCAAATGTCCGGAGGTTTCTCCGCCGTAGTGCCAGCCCAGTGCCTGCATGCGTTCCAGCACGTAGCGGTCCCCCACGGCGGCGCGGGCAAAGCCGATGCCCAGCGTCTGGAGGCGGCGCTCCAGGCCGAGGTTGGACATGAGCGTGCCGACCACCCCGTCCACCGTCGCATGCTGTGCTCGCTCACGCACGATGGCATAGAGGAGTTCATCTCCGTTGTAGATGCGGCCGCTGCTGTCGGCCATGATCAACCGGTCTGCATCGCCATCGAGCGCCACGCCAAGGTCGGCCCCGCTGCCGCGCACCGCATCCGCCAACGCTTGTGGGTACATGGACCCAGCGTTCTCGTTGATGTTGAAACCATCGGGCTCGCACCCGATCGTCGTGACGCGCGCACCGAGTTCGCGAAAGATGTCGGGAGCCACGTGATAGGCCGCGCCATGCGCGGCATCGACCACGATGTGCATGCCGTTCAGGTCCAGCCGCGTCGGGAACGTACTCTTGCAGAACTCCACATAGCGGCCCGCGGCATCATCCAGGCGCCGCGCTCGGCCCAGCTGGTGCGACGGGACACAGCCGGGCGGGTCGACCAGGGCCGCGTCGATCGCGGCCTCCGTGGCGTCGGGCAGTTTCGTGCCCTGCGCCGAGAAGAACTTGATGCCGTTGTCGGGAAAGGGGTTGTGCGATGCACTGATCACGACCCCGGCGGTCAGGCGCTGTGCCCGCACGAGATAGGCCACGGCGGGCGTCGGCAACGGCCCTGCGAGCACCACGTCCACACCCGCGGCCGAGAAACCCGCCTGCAAGGCAGACTCCAGCATATAGCCGGACACCCGGGTGTCCTTGCCGATCAGGACGGTCGGGCGGCTGCCGGCGCGCCCGCCGGCTTCGCGCGCCAGCACGCGACCCGCGGCATAGCCCAGGTGCAGGGCGAAAGCGGCATGAATGCGCGGGCCACCGACAGTGCCGCGCACGCCGTCGGTTCCGAAGACAGAGGAAGCCATGATCAGAAAGGCACCTGGACACGGGGCGCCACGCGGCGCAGTTGACGGCGGAAAGTGCTCTGGATGCGCACGAGCGCCTGTGGGGTGTCTGCCTCGAACCGGAAGACGAGCCCGGCAAGACTGTCGGCGCTGCGCGCGACGCCCACACCATCGGCGTATTCCACCCGCAGGCCCGTCGCATCGACCGCCTGGCTCGAGCCGGTGAACTGCCCCTGGCTCGCGAGCGACTGCAGGACGTTGAGCGGATCCGAGGCGCCGGTATCGGCTTGGAGTTCGGGCGTTGCATACGCGCGCGGCAGCGCTTCGAGCACGGCGGCGGTGTCGTTCGTGCGCGAGGCGATCTCGAGCAGACGCGCCGCGGTGTAGAGCGCGTCGGGCGCGCCGAACCAGCGATCGGTGAAGCACACGTGCCCGGCCGCATCGCCCGCGATCGCGGCGCCGACCGCCTGCATGCGCTCGCGCATTCCGGCCCGTCCGCCGGCGGCGGCGATCGACTGTCCGCCCGCATCCTCCACGGCGGCCGTGACGCGCCGGCTGTTCTGCGTGTCGCTCAGGATGCGCGCACCGGGGTTGTCCTTGAGCAGGTCCCGTGCGAAGAGCACCAGCTGTTGATCCACGCCAATGATCTGTCCACTCGGCGTCACGGCCACCACACGGCGCGCGTCCGCATCGAAGGCCAGACCGAGGTCGGCGTTGGCATACCGCAGGCAGTAGGTGAGGTCCTGCAGATTGCGCGGATCGGTGGGGTCGGGCAAGTGTTGCGGGAACGTCTCGTCCGGGTCACAGAAGAGTTCGGTCACTTCGCAGCCCAACGCCCGAAAGAGCGCCGGCGCCGTGAGCCCTGCCGTGCCGTTGCCCGCGTCGATCACCACGCGAAGACCGGCAAGCGACGGGATGTCGCACAGGAGGCGTGCGATGTAGCAGGCTTGCAAGGCCACGGGCGCGTAGGCGCCGGCGGGCGTGGGCGCATTCGGCGCCGGATGACTCATGCGCTCGCGCACTGCCGTCCACTGCGCGGCGTCGAGCAGGCTGCCGTCGTGCGCGATTTCGACGCCATTGCGTTCAGCCAGGTCGTGTGCCGCGCCGACGCGAACGGTGACAGGGCATTCCAGAAGACGGGCCCCGAAGTAGAGCACTGGGGCACTGCACATGCCAGCGTCGTAGACCTTCACGCCCGCCTCGCGCACGCCCGACTGCAGGGCGGCGCTCAGTTGCACGCTCGACAGCCGCATGTCTCGGCCCACCATGATGGCCGTCTCCCCCTGGGCGCGGACCCAGTGTCCCAGGGCCTGGCCGAGGCTGCGAGCGAAGTTGGGGTGCAGGTCTGCGGGCCAGAATCCGCGGATGCCCTCGGCACCGTAGAGCGTGGGCTGGGAGCGGGCCTGAGCGGCTTTGGCGGTCGAGTGCATGGAAACGTCCTGTGCCAGGTGGCGTGAGGCCGGTCGCGGACCTCGCGCGTAGCGGTACCGGAATTGGTAACGCTTGACACCATTGCACGCCTTTTACGGGCGAGCGCCCATTGGACGTACGGTCTAAACCCGGGTAGGCCGGGTGGCCGATCAGTCGAAGAACACGCCTCGTTGCCGTGCGGCGTAAACCGCTTCGCCCTTGCTGTTCACGCGCAGACGTTGATACAGGGTCGAGGCGTGCGCCTTGGCCGTCGCCGTCGAGATGTTGAGCATCCGGCTCACGGTCTTGATCGGGTAGCCTCGGGCAAGCAGCGTCAACACTTCGTACTGGCGCGGCGTGACGTTCAGGAGCTGAGCGCCGGCCACGGGATCGAGGGCCGTGCGCGTCGGTACAACGGGCGCCACCGCCACAGGCGGCTCGGATTCGAGTTCCGGCTCGGCGCCGTTCAAGTGCACCGGCGGCGGCTGCCACCGATTGGGCTCGGGGGGAGCCGGCCACGGCGTGGCAGACTTGCTCTGCGGGGTGACAGCGGTGCGTTGCGCCACGACGTGTTCGCCGGCCATCCCCAGACGGATCGCGGCTTCGACCACCTCGACGGGCGCGGTCCGGGAAATACAGCCGTAGACGCTGGCGTACTGCATGCCGGCGGGCGGCTGCCAGGCCGCGGCCGGCTCGGACAGCAACAGCGTGCGGCGCGGATGCAGGATGCGCTCGACCTCGGCCAGGGTCTGCCAGCTTTGTGCCGGCTCTGGTGCCATGCCGAGGATGACCAACTCCACATCGCAGTCCAGGTAAGCGAATTCGCTGATGGACCGCGCATCCAGGGCCATGACATCCCAGCTTCCCGCCATGGCACCCAGCAGTTGATGCAGGCCGAGGCGTATCAATGGATGTGCCTCGACGAGTACGACTTTGGTCATGCGCCACCCCTAAGCAGAGGCGAGTTGCCGGGTGACCAATCCCTGGCGCGGGCGCGTTGGCCTACGTCCAGGAATCGGACACCGCGGGCATCGCCGCAAGTATTATGTCCGCATGGCGAAATCCGGGTACAACAAGTTACACTGCTTAAGCAAAACCACCCATAACTCCCGGAAATGCTGGCCGTGCCGGTATGAAGATGTAATGGGTCAGATGATATGTCAACGTCCGATCCGTCGGATGCGTCGTATGGACAATAAAATGGTCTAAGCGCGGTAGGCGTAGACCTAGCCGTTGGGATGAGCAACCCTGGATCTTGCAGGGTTGACCCCGGCGTAGATACAGGGTGTGCCCTGTGTGTTCCTGCCCGTTTTGCAGCAATGCCATGGCTGCCTGCCAGCCCTGATCCGCACGGGTGCAACCTGTCCACCATCCCGCGCATGCGGGTCACGATGATTCTCACGTCGATGACTGCAGACACGCTTCGGGGCCCGTGCCACCGCAAGCACTGTCTGACGCTCCTGGTTACAGTGCCCGCTCTGCACACGACGTGCCCGGATGGCTGTACACGGCGCTACGCGCCCTCGCCAGATGGAGTGCGCGCAAACGCGATGTGGATGGCGGCGGTCGTCGACGTGGGTGTCGTCCTACTCGTCGTCAACCGCTCGCGGATCTTGCAGGCCTGAACGCGCACGTCCGTGCGCTGCGGCCGGCTCGTCGAGAAGACGCCCGCCGCGCCAACCGCTCACCGCACCGGCCTGGTGATAGTGCATCGCAGTGGCCACGCTGACGTGCCCCGTCATCGCCATCACCTCGGCCAGCGGCACCCCCTGACGGCCCGCTTCGGTGACGAATCCAGAGCGCAGGCTGTGGGCACCGAAATCCCCGTCCAGGCCGGCGGCCAGCGCGCGGGCCTGCACGATTCGCCGCACGGCCTCGGCGCCGAGCGCCTCGCCGACGTTGCCGCCACGACGTACACGCCGAAAGAGCGCGCCGTCGCGGATGCCTGCGGCGTCCAGCCAAGCCTGCAGCGCCTCGGCCGCCCGGCCGACGATGGGCTTGTGCATGTTGGCGCGGTCGCGGCCCTCCTGATTGTTCTTGCCATAGCTCAGGCTGTAGACAAAGCCCTCCGGCGTGCGACGCGTGTTCTCGCAGGTGGCGCGAACGACTTCCGAGCGCCGGCGGCCGCCGCTGGCCCAGGCAAAGAGGAGCAGGGCACGATCGCGCAAGCCGATCAGAGAGTCGTCACAGGTGTCGAGCAACTGCTCCAGCGGCTCGCGCGTGAGGGCCTCCTTGCGCACCGGACGCTCGCCGCGGCGGGCGTAGGCGCTGCGCGTCTTGGCAAGCACAGTGCGCACGGCGCGGCCGTGGCAGGGGTTGGCCAGTCCCTGGCTTTCATGGGCTTCGGACAGCACGGCGACGCGGTGCATGACCGTCGTCAGCCGGTAGGGTCCGACGGCGCGCTTGGCACCGCAGGCGACCAGCGCCTCGTCGATGGCCTTGGGCAGGTCGTGGATCATGCCGCGCGCGCTCTGGTGCTCGACGTGGTCGGCCACGAACTGCAGCACGACGGTTTCAGGCACGGGCCAGGGCAGGGCGCCACCGTAACGCATGCCGTACCAGGCTTCCCAATAGCGCATGGCCGCCTGATAGGCGGCGACGGTGTTGTCCGCGCTGCCTTCGCGCACCAGCGCACGCAGCGAGGCCTCGCTGTCGCCGAGCACCTCCAGGGAGAGTGCTGTGCTGCGTGCCGCGGGCCGGGCAACGGCGCGGCGCTGCACGACAGGGGCAGGGTGCGGCCGACGCGGCGCTGAATCAGGGCCGTTCGAGTCCGGTGCCGCGCCGTCGATGGCAGGGTGTGCCGAATCATCGGGCGTCGGTGGATGGGTCGGGTCCGAATCGGGCGGGTAGGGCATGGTCGCAACAGGAATGTATTGATAAATACGTGATACGTATTATATAGTACACATTGATATCGTTTACGTCGGATAATCTTCTGTTATCCAACCTAAACATCGGTTTCGTGATTTTCCTCCCAGGAGCGGCGCATGGCCATCGGAATTCAGGCAACGGATGTGTGGTCAGCGGCCGATGCGCTGCTGCTCGCGGGCGACCAGCCCACCATCGAGCGCGTGCGGGCTCATCTGGGTCGCGGATCGCCCAATACCGTCGGCCCTCACCTCAAGGCCTGGTTCCGCACGCTCGGGGCGCGGCTCGCGGGGGAGGGGGGCGCGGCAGAGGAGGGCGGTGCGATGCCGGCGCCCGTGGCGCAGGCTTTCCAGGCTGTCTGGCGCAGTGCGAACGATGCCGCGCGAGAGGCCGCCCAGGCGGCGCTCACAGAGCAACACGACGCGCTGGCGACTGCCCGCTCGGCGCTGGACAAGGATCGCGAGGCCCTGCACCGCGACGCCGAGCGCCTGCGGCAACGCGAAGCCGATCTTGTGGCTGCCGTGGGCGCGGCGCGCGCCCAGGCGGAGGCGGCCGAGGGCCGCGCACGGGCGCTGGAGGCACGGTTGCGCCAGGCAGAGGCGTCGCTGCAGACGGCCTTGGCGCAGCGAGATGCCGCGCAGACGGCCGAACGTACCGCCGCCCAGGCGTTGCAGGACGAACAGGCCCATCATCAAGCGGCGATGAGTGAGGCACAGCGCAGCCACGAGCGCGCCATGCAGGAGGCCGTGCAAGCGCAGCGGGATGCTCTGGCACAGGCCGAGCAACGACACGCCACGCATGAACGGCGCTGGCTGACCGAACTGGACAGCGAGCGTCAGGCCGCCCGGCGTGCGCACAAGGCCTGGGAGCAGGAACGACAAGGCCTGACCGGTCAGGTGGCCACGCTCACGGCGCGCTGCGCCGCGGCCGAATCCGGCGCAGGTGAGGCGCGCGAGGCGCTCGCCATCGCGCGTGCCGCGGCTCAACAGTGGGAAGCCCGCTGCCGGGACGTCCAGGCATCCGCGGAGGCCATCCAGACTGCGCTCCGGGAACGCAATACGGATCTGGGCACGCAGGTCGACGCCTGGAAGCAGCAATGTCACGACGCCCAGGCACGTCTCGATCGCATCGTCACCGCAGCGGCAGGCCGTGTCCGGCGTGCACGGCCAAGCGCACCGCCGGACGAGCCGGCATTGGACTGATCGTTGGGAGACGGGAGCACATGGGGTCTGCACCCATGGCATGAGGACGAGCAGCGCTGAGTCACCGACTCATCATCTGTGCCGCGAAGCGGGTCGCGCAAGATGGACGCCGACGCCGCCCACGCGAGTCTAGCGGTGGCATGCTCGACGCTCCCGGTGACCCAATGGACCCGTGAAGGGCTCACCGCTGGATCCTCCTGAATCCGTATATGCACTTAACTTGACATAATACACATTATGCGTGTGATTGAGGTGGGTAAAGGAGAGGCAATGGAAAGCCAGTTCTTCCCTGTGCAATCGAATGCGGCCCAGATCGAGGCGATGCGCGCCGGCCGCCTGCATGTGGCGGGTTTCAACACGGGCGGCAACCCGCTCGCCGTCAACTGCGCGGGCTTCGTGCCCTTCGCGATGATGGCCGACCGCAACGGCGCCTATGGTTACGAGATGGAGATCATCGTGCCGGCGGACAGCAAGGCCCAGCGGATCCCGGATCTGCGCGGCCAGCGCATCGCGTTCACGTCGCAGACGTCGAACTCCGGCTATAAGGCGCCCTCGGCACTGCTCGCGAGCGAATACCAGATGCACGCCGAGAAGGACTACACGCCGATGTTCTCGGGCAAGCACGACAACTCCGTGATTGGCGTCGCCAACCGCGACTACGACGCCGCCGCCGTGGCCAATTCGGTGATGAAGCGCATGTTCGCGCGCAACGCCGTGGACAGCACCAAGATCCGCAGCATCTACAAGTCGCAGTCGTTTCCGACCACAGGCTATGGCTACGTCTACAACCTGAAGCCCGAGCTTGCAGAGAAGGTCAAGGAAGCCTTCTTCACGTATGACTGGACGGATTCGGCGCTCCTGGCCGAGTTCGGCAAGGCCGAGCCGGCTCAGGAAGCCTTCCTGCCTATCACCTACCGCGAGCACTGGGCCGTGGTGCGTGACATCGACAAGGCGATGGACGTGAGCTACGCGTGCCAATGACGATGCCCGAAACCGTGACGAGCGCCCTGCCGTTGCTGCGCGTGCGTGGCCTGTCCAAGCGCTATCCGACGGGGGCTACGGCCCTGTCGGACGTCAATCTGGACGTGCCCGCCGGTCAGGTGCTGGCGCTCATCGGCCCCTCGGGGGCCGGCAAGAGCACGCTGATCCGCTGCGTGAACCGTCTGGTCGAGCCGTCGTCCGGCGAGCTGAGCCTGGCCGGTCGCTCACTCGCCGGACTGGGCCGGCGCGGCCTGCGCGAAGCTCGGCGTCAGCTGGGCATGATCTTCCAGGAGTATGCACTGGTCGAACGGCTCACCGTCATGGAGAACGTGCTCTCGGGCCGTCTGGGCTACACCGGGTTCTGGCGCAGCTGGCTGCGCCGGTTCTCCGGCGAGGACGTCGCCCAGGCGTATGCATTTCTGGAGCGCGTGGGCCTGTCGGGCTACGAGAATCAGCGCGCCGACGCCTTGTCGGGCGGTCAGCGCCAGCGGGTCGGGATCGCCCGCGCGCTGATGCAGGATCCGTTGCTGTTGCTCGTGGACGAGCCGACCGCGAGCCTGGATCCCCGCACCTCGCGTCATGTGATGCGGCTCCTGTGCGAGCTGTGTCGCGAACGCGGGCTGTCGGCCATCGTGAACATCCACGACGTGGCCCTCGCCACGCGATTCGCCGATCGCATCGTCGGCCTTCAGAAAGGCCGCATCGTGTACGACGGCGCACCGGCGGGTCTGGGTGCCGCCGCGTTGACGGCCATCTACGGTGAGGAAGACTGGAATGCGCCGGGAACGACTGACGCCGGTCAGACCGAGCCACCGCCAGAGTCCGTACCCAGCGTGAGCGCCCTGCCCGCTGCCCGGCCCGCCGTGTCCTACTCACGGGCGCCTGCGACATGACGATGCCCACCACCTGGCGGCCGCCGCGCCGCCTGTCCCCCGGCTGGCGCTGGGCAGTCGCGGCCGCTGCGCTGGCCTACCTGTGGGCGGCGCTGGGCTCCGTGCAGATGGACGCTGGCCGCGTCGCCGAGGGCCTCGTGCGGGGCTGGCGTTTCGTCGCTGCCTTCGCCGAACCCGACTTCGTCACGCGCTGGCGCGAGATCTCCGAAGGCATCCTGGAGAGCCTAGCCATGACGGTGGTGGCCACCGCGATCGGCGTGGTGCTGAGCATTCCGCTGGCGCTGGGCGCAGCCCGCAACCTGAGCCACCCGATGTTGTATGCAGTGTGCCGGGGCTTCATCGCCGTGTCGCGGGCGTTTCCCGAGCTCATCATCGCCATCCTGCTCGTGAAGATGTTCGGCTTCGGGCCGCTGGCTGGGATGATCACGCTCGTCATCGCGTCCATGGGCTTTCTCGGCAAGCTGCTGGCCGAAGAGATCGAGACGACCGAAGCCGCCCAGCTCGAGGCGATCCGCGCCACGGGCGCCGGCTGGTGGCAGCTCGTCTGCTATGCCGTGCAGCCCCAGGTGATGCCGCGCCTGGCGGGCCTGGCCATGTACCGCTTCGACATCAACTTTCGCGAGTCGGCCATCATCGGCATCGTGGGGGCCGGCGGTATTGGCGCCACGCTCAACACGGCGTTCGACCGCTACGAGTTCACGACGGCTGCGGCCATTCTTCTCATCATCATCGCCATCGTCCTTGCCTGCGAGTATGCCTCGGGCTGGGTGCGGCGCCGCTGCCTATGACGACGTTCCCTACCACCTGGGAGGCCCGCACGCCGGCCCAGGCTCGCCTCGCCTGGCTCGGGTGGCTGTGTGCTGCCCTCCTCTTCGCCATCTGCTGGTCGCGCATCAGCGAGCACACGATCTGGGCCTTCGCCTGGGATGCACCGGCCGCCGGCTGGGATCTCGTCTCACGCATGTGGCCGCCACGCTGGTCGTATGCCGAGGCCATCGTCAAGCCCTTGTGGGACACGCTGAACATCGCCACGCTGGGCACGGCCATCGGCACCGTGATCGCCCTGCCGATCGCCTTCGCAGCGGCGTCCAACACCAGCCCGAGCGTGCGCTTCGTGCGGCCCGTCGCGCTGCTGATGATCGTGGCCTCGCGCTCGGTGAACTCACTGATCTGGGCGATGCTGCTCGTCACGGTCGTGGGCCCCGGCGTGCTCGCGGGCATCATCGCCATCGCCCTGCGCTCCGTCGGTTTCGTGGGCAAGCTCGTGTATGAAGCGATCGAAGAGATCGACGCGCGCCAGGTGGAGGCGATCACCGCCACCGGGGCCACCGGTGCGCAAACGCTCGCCTATGCCGTCGTGCCGCAGGTCAAGCCTGCGTTCATCGCCACGGCCCTGTACCGCTGGGACATCAACATCCGCGAATCCACGGTCCTCGGCATCGTGGGCGCGGGCGGCATCGGCATGCCGCTGGCCGCGTCCGTGGACACGCTCGCCTGGCCACAGGTGACCGTGATCTTCGCAGCCATCCTGGGCACGGTGTTCCTGTCGGAATGGGTGTCGAACCGGTTGCGGCGCGCCGTGATCTGACCCTACACGAAGCTTAGGCTGGTGTTCACGTTGCCCACGAGGGCAATGCTCTCGGCAGACTCGGCCACGTTCAGGAGCACCTGACCATAGTCGTAGACGCCCTGCTGCAACTGCGCCAGCAGCAGGGCTTTCTCGGCTCCGGAAGCCTCACGGTTCAGCGCGGTGTGACAGAGATGATCGATGAACCCGACATCGCCGGTTTGCTGCTGCAGGCTGCGGGCTTCGTCAGACGCCGCGAAGGTGTCAGCGATCGCGCCCATCGACATGCCCTGCTCCCGGGCGCCGAGCCAGAAATTGAGTCCCGCCTCGTCCGGTGCCCGGCCGAACATCGCGTGGTACATGCGCACCAGCACCGCCGGGTCGCTGTGGTTGAAATCGAGATCGTAGGATGCAGACAGCTTCTCTACGGCGTTCACGAAGCTCAGCGCAACGCTTGCGCGGTCGGTTCCGTCCGCCATGGCCGCCAGCCAGAACGCCGTGCCGGACGCATCGCCTGCACGGCCGAGCACGCTCTCGTAGAGGCTGGCCACGAACGCCGCGTCGTCGATGACCCCGCCGAGATTCCCCGGCTGGCCAGCCTCGGCCGACGCCAGGATCGCGGCCGCCACGTCGTGCATCGACGCGCCCTTCGCATGCTGATCCTCCCAGAATGCCACTTCTGCGGCGGACGCCGGGCGCTGAAGCAGGCCCTCGTAGAGGCGCGCCAACACGGCGTCCGTTCCTGTGCCCTGCCCGCCTGCAAAGCGCAGCGTCTCCACGGCGGCTACCGTGTCCGTGCCGTCGTTGCCGGCCTTGTCGGTGATGACGAGCACACCATCCTGGAAGCGCAGCGAATAATCGTCGGCACGCCCACTGAAGCCTGCGGTGTCATGACCTTGGCCTCCGTCGAGGTAGTCATCGCCCTCTCCACCGACGATCAGGTCATCGCCATCTCCGCCGTACAGGGTATCGTTACCGGCGCCCAGGATGAAGGTCTGGTCGGCATCATCCCCCCAGACGACCTGCGCGCCGTTGCCGCCAGTCACGGTCGCCTCGCCGATGATCGCGGCAAACGCCACGTTTTGCAGTTCGATAGGCGAGCTGTTCGCCGAGCCGCGTGTATCGATCACGAGTGCGGTACGCACCGATTCGTCGCTCTGCAGTTGGCTGCTCAGCACCAGTGGCATCCCGCTGCCATCGCCCTCACCCATGACGACGATCGTCTGCACCAGGAGCAAGCTGTCGGCTGCCAGCTCCTCCACGAAGGCCTGACCGCCGCCGGTCATGGCCTGCTGCGTTGCCGAGCCGTCGGCCGTGTGCGCCGTGATCTCACGGATCAGATGCTTCAGCGACAGGCTGGGTAGCTGGGGCTGGACGCCGCTCGCCTCCAGGCCGAAGCCCACGGGCACCTGCGCGAGCAGCAGCGTATCCCCCGCCGCATGCTTCACGAGCGGAATGTCGGCCCGTGCACGGTCGCCGCCCTGGTCCTGCCGCGACGGCGTCACGATGGGCACGGTCAGCACCTGGACCACCGTGCCGTCGCTGCGCACGGCCGTGCTGCTGACGACAGGCACCCCATCGATGAGGGTCGTCTGGGTCGGTGGCGGCACCGGCGCAGGTGTGTGGTTGGTCACGGCAGTGCCCGGCAGACTCGCGGCATCGTTGCCCGCCGCATCCTGGATGGCGTGCACGTCATCGTCGGGCGTCGGGTCGGCGTAAGCGACGCTCACCACTTGGCCGAAGGTCACGGTCGTAGCCAGCGTCAAGGTCACGGTGTGCGCGGCCGCATCGATCGCCACGCTGCTCACCGTCACGCTCCTGCCGCCCGCCATCACCGCGAACGCGCTGACGGGGGGCGCATGCACCGCATCCAGCTCGGCCGTGTCGCTGTAGGTCATGACGAGCGTCCGGCCGTTCACGGTGGCGCCCGTGAAGATCGGAGCGTCCGTGTCGACCCGGATGCCGTCCAGCGCGGGGACCGCACCGTCCAGCGAAAGGACGGCAGCGTTACCTGCGAGATCGGTGATCGCGGTCGTGTTGCGCGTGATCGCGCCCAGCGCGATGCCGTCGGCGGCGTTGTCGCCGGCCTGCAAGGTATAGGTGTAGATGATGGCATTGGCCGTCTTGTCGGCGTAGGCCGCCTCGCGCAGCGTGCCGCCGATGCTCAGGCCCAGCGCGCTGTCCGTGCCCGTGACCGCCACCTCTTCGTCGAACGTCACCGTAAAGCTCAGCGTCTGGCCCAAACCGTACAGGCCATCGGCCGGCACGCCGATGTCACCACTGACGACAGGCGCCACGGTGTCGATCAGGATGCCGGCAGTCGATGGCAGATGCCCCGCCAGGCTGAGATCCGCGTTGTTGCCGACAGCGTCGCGAATGGTGCCGCCGTTGAGCGCGATACCGTTGATGGCAATGCCATCGGCGTCGTTGTCGCCCGCCTGCACGGTGTAGGTGTAGGTGATGCTGTTGGCCGTCTTAGATTCGTAGGTGGCGCTGCGCGGCGCGCTGCCAATCGTCAGGGTCAGGGTGCTTGCCGTCCCGGTGACGATGACGTTCTCATCGAACGTCACGGTGAAGTGCAGAACCTGGCCCTCTGGGTAGCTACCGTCGTCCGGGACGGCGATCGTCCCGCTGATCGACGGGACGGTCCCATCGACGATCACGCCGGTCGTCACGCCAACGCCTTGCAGGGTCAGGTCGGCCGGGTTGCCGGCGGCATCGCGGATGGTGCTGCTGCCCGTGTTCAAGGCGCCGACCACGATGCCGTTCGCATCCCTGTCGCCCGCCTGCACGATGTAGCGGTAGGTCACGGTGTTGCCGCTGCTGGACAGGAATACCGCGCTGCGGGTCGCGTCGCCCACGGTCAGGCTGAGCGTGCTGTCGCTGCCCGTCACCTGGACGTTCTCGTCGAAGTTGACGGTGAAATCCAGGTTTTGCCCGGCACCATACACGGCATTGAACGGCACCGCGACGGTGGCCACAGCGGGCGCGGTGGTATCGATCAGGATGCCTGCCGTCGACGGCAGGTGACCGGCCAGCCAAAAAATGGCGTCGTTGCCAGCCGCATCGCGAATGGTGCTGCCGTTGAGCACGATATTCGTGACTTGGATGCCATTGGAGTCGCTGTCTCCAGGTTGCACGGTATAGCGATAGGTGATGCTGGTGCTCGAATGCGTGTGGTACGTCGCGCTGCGTGCCGCGCCGCCAACGTCCATGACCAACATGCTGCTGGTGCCGGTGATGATCACGTCTTCGGTGAAGGTGACCGTAAAGTCGAGCGTCTGACCTGCCCTATAAGCGGCGTTGGCGGGTACGGTGATGTTGCCGCTGATCGAGGGCGGGCTGTCATCGGCCAGCATACTGTTGGTTGCATCGTGGCTGGCATCGTGAACAATTGGCGTGGGCGCCATGACAAGCTCCAGGAAAACGGCGGTAGCGGGAAGCAGAAAGCGAGGTGCATGCAAGCCATGACCGAGTTACGCAACGTCGGCCTCACCCAGTCACCGTATTTTTAGAATTATCGTGAATGGTTACATCACGTGAGGATTGCACCCATCCTGCCGCGCATTCGTGTAACCGTCAATGGCAGCCTTGATGCGATACGCAAGACTACACCCCCGGCCAGGGCAGCGGCGGCGCCGTCATTCTGTCCTGCAACGGCCCGGGCACGGTGCCGAACCGGGCATCAGCCGCTTCCCAATCCCGCTGGGCTTGCGCGATCACGGTCTTGTCGTAGCCGACGAAATTCCACCAGATGAGCACAGGCTCGGCAGGCGGGATGCCGCCGACCAGGATGGCACGCGTGCCGGCCTCGGCGCTGACGCGGATCTCATGGCGCCGCGGCCGAGATAGACGAGCGATTCCTGCGGCAGGGCCTCGCCGTCGACTTCCATCGCCTGAGTGACGGGCAGCACGCCATATTCGAAGGCGGGGTCGAGCGCGAGCGTGACCTCGCCGTCTGCATGCCAGTTCAGATCGACGCCCACCAGCGGCGAGTAGGTCAGGGTCGGTGCGGTCTGTCCGAAGGCGGTGCCTGCGAGCAGGGTGAGTGTCACGCCGCCCTCCTTGCGCTGCGGCAGTTCGGGATAGTGATCGAAGCGTGGCGCCACATGTTGGTGCTCGGGCGGCAAGGCGATCCACAGCTGCGCGGCATGCAGTGCGGTGCAGCCCTCGGGCGTGGATTCGGTGTGACTGATGCCGCGTCCGGCCGTCATCAGGTTGACCTGCCCAGGCCGGATGCGCTGCTCGCTGCCGAGGCTGTCACGGTGAATGAGCTCGCCCGCCATCATCCAGGTGAAGGTCTGCAACCCGATGTGCGGATGCGCCCCCACCTGCATGCCTTCGGCGGCCACGCGAAAGACGCTGGGGCCGGCGTGATCGAGAAAGCACCACGGGCCGATGGTGCGCCGCAGCCGCGTGGGCAGCACGCGATGCACCGGGATGCCGCCCACGTCAGCCACGCGGGCCTGAATACGGTCAAAGGCAGGCGAATCGGCAGGGGTCGTCATGCATCGCTCCAGATAGTCGGGTCAGATCCGCGCCGCGCGAGCGCTGGAGGGCGGCCGCTTCGGCAGGACGACTTCGAACGTGGTCTGCCCGCCCTGACTGTGTACCCCGATCGTACCGTGGTGCAGCGTCACGAGTTCGTGGACGATGAAGAGCCCCAGGCCATAGCCGTCGCTTGCACCGTCGCGCTCGCCGCGTTCGAACGGTTCGAAAAGCCGTTCGATGGTTTCCTGCGCGATGTGGCCGGCATTGCTCACGCGCACGCGCAGGCTCTCGGCCACCGAGCCATCCACGGTGACGTGCACAGCGCTTCCCACACCATACTGCACCGCGTTGCCAATGAGATTGGACAGGACTTGCCCGAGTCGGTCCGGATCCCACTGCCCGCGCGTGGCGCCAATGCATTCCAATTCGAGCTGCTGCTCGGTATTCGCGCCAGCGAACTCGCCCACGATCTGCTCGCACAACAGGCGCATGTCCATGTCGACCGGGGCGAGCGTGACCCGCCCTGCCCTCACCATGGCCAGGTCCAACATCTGTTCGATGAGGCGTGCCATGCGCTGGCCGCTCTGCGAGATGCGCTGGCCGGCTGAGCGCACCTTCTCGCTCTCGCCCACGCGATGCACGATCTCGGCGAGGTTCATCATCGCCGCGAGCGGATTGCGCAGGTCGTGGCCCAGCACGGCCACGAACATGTCGTTCATGCGCAGCGCTTCCTGCAGCGCGGCGTTCTGCTCGGCGAGTTGCCGCTGCCCGGCAAAAAGCTTCACGAAGACTTCGACCTTGCTGCGCAGGATGTGCGGATCGAATGGCTTGTAGAGGAAATCCACGGCACCGGCGTCATAGCCCCGGAAGGTACGCATCGCATTGCGATCGGTGGCCGTGAGGAAGATGATCGGCACCTGGCGCGTACGCGGGCTGCCGCGCATGAGTTCGGCGAGCTCGAAGCCGTCCATGGCGGGCATGTGGACGTCGAGCAAGGCGAGGGCCACCGAATGGGTGAGCAGCAGTTCGAGGGCTTCGGCGCCGGAATGGGCACAGAGCAGTTCGAGTCCGGGACGCTCGAGCAAGGCCTGCAGGACCACCAGGTTCTGCTCGATGTCGTCGACGACGAGGACTTTGATCGGATCTGCCATCGCTAGGTAGGTGAATGCCCGGAGGGCGATGAAGGAAAATCGGTGGGGTGTTCGCGCGTCATGCGGCCGAGACGTTCGGCGATGGCGCGCAGAGACAGCACGTCGGCGGGGGTGCCCAGCGCGAGGGCGCTGCGCGGCATTTCCTGTGCCTGGGCGCTGATGGGATCCTGCACCCAGGTGCGCCCGCCAGCATCATGGATCGCCGCCAGCCCGGCAGCGCCATCGGCATTCGCGCCGGTGAGCAGCACGCCAAGGCAACGCTCGCGCCAGGCCCAGGCAGCGGATTCGAACAAGACATCGATCGATGGGCGCGAGAAATGTTCCGGTGGATCCACCGAGAGCGCAATGCTGCCGTCGGCTTCGATCTGCGTGTGGTACCCGGGCGGTGCGAAGAGAATGGTGCCCGGCGCGAGCGGCATCTTGTCCTCGGCCTGGGCCACCGGCAAGCGGCATCGGCTCCCGAAAAGCTCCGCCAAGCGCGCTGGCGCGTCAGCCGGAATGTGCAGGACGACGACGATGGCGGGCGCGAAATCGGCCGGCAGCGAGGGCAGCAGGCTCAGCAAAGCCTGGACGCCGCCGGACGAGGCGCCCATGACGACAAGGGTGTCGGGCGGTGCGGGCGTGACAGAGCGGGTCGGCGTCGTCATCGGCGTTGGTACACCCGCTCGGCGGGCACGACGGGCTCGAAATCCGCGGCGTGCCGCGAGAACCGCAGGCTCTCCTGACTGCCCAGTCCGAGAAAGCCGCGCCGCACCAGCGATTCGCCGAAGAGACCCACGGCCCGATCCTGCAGCTCGCGATTGAAATAGATGAGCACGTTGCGACAGGACACGAGATGGACTTCCGAGAACACGTTGTCCGTGGCGAGGCTGTGGTCCGCGAACACCGCCTGGCCGATCAGGTCACGCGAAAAGTGTGCGCCGCCATAACTCGCGTGATAGTAGTCCGACAACGAAGCCTTGCCGCCGGCAGCGAGATAGTTCGTGCTGAAGCCCGCCATGCGTTCGACTGCATAGACCCCCTCGCGCGCGCAGCGCAACGCCTCGGGATTGATGTCGGTCGCATAGAAGATGGTGCGCTCGGCCAGGCCTTCTTCGGCAAAGAGGATGGCCAGCGACCAGAGCTCCTCGCCCGAACTGCAGCCGGCCACCCACACCTTCACCGAGGGGTAGGTCTTCAGGACCGGCACCACCGCTTCGCGCAGGGCTCGAAAGTACGACGGGTCGCGGAACATCTCGCTCACCTGCACGGTGAGGTACTGCATGAGGCGGGCGAACACGGCCGGCTCGCGCAACACCCGGTGCTGCAGCTGCGAGAGGCTGTCGACGCGCAGATCCTCCAACGCGCGCCCGAGGCGACGCCGCAGCGACGCCATCGAATAGCCCCTGAAATCGTGCTGGTACTTTGCCTGGATGGCCTCCAGGAGAAGTCTGAGCTCGATATCGAAGAGCGACATCGATTCCGGATCGTTGTGCGGCATCAGTGCGGCAGCCAGACGCGGCACAGCGACAGGAGCTTGTCCACGTCGATGGGCTTGGCGATGTAGTCGTTGGCGCCGGCGTCGATGCAGCGCTGGCGATCGGACGCCATCGCCTTGGCCGTCAGCGCAATGATGGGCAGCTTGGCGTGACGCGGCTGCGCGCGGATGGCTTCCATCGCGGCCAGCCCGTCCATCTCCGGCATCATGATGTCCATGAGGACGAGGTCGACCTCGTCACCAGCGCGATTCAGGCGCTCGACGGCCTCCCGTCCGTTGCGGGCGATCTCCAGCTTGGCGCCCAGCGGCTCGATCACCTGCGAGAGCGCGAAGATGTTGCGGATGTCGTCCTCGGCCAGCAGGATCGTGCGCCCTTCGAACATCGTGTCGCGCTGGCGCACCTCCTTCAGCATGCGCTGGCGATCCGGCGGCAGCTCGGCCTCGACGCTGTGCAGAAAGAGCGTGACTTCGTCGAGCAGGCGCTCGGGGGAACGTGCGCCCTTGATGATGATCGAGCGCGAGTAGCGGCGCAGACGGCGCTCGTCCTCGGCCGAGAGCGAGCGGCCGGTGTAGACGATGACGGGGGGCATGGTGTTGCGCCCCTGCTCGGACATCAGTTCGAGCAGGTCATAGCCCGTGCCGTCGGGCAGCACGAGGTCCATGACGACGCAGTCGTAGCGGCCGGTGGTGAGCTCGGCGATGGCATCGGCCACCGTGCCCACCCCGCGGATCTCGACGCCGTCGGTGCTGAGCAGCAGACCGATGTTCTCGCGCAGCGTGTCGTCGTCCTCGATGACGAGGATGCGGCGCAGCCGGTGGGCCAGGCGATCCTGCAGCGCATCGATGGCGGCGATGATCTGCTCGCGGGCGACAGGCTTCAAGGTATAGCCCACGGCGCCCAGGTGCAGCGCCGTCTCGGCATGATCCTCGACAGACGCCACGTGGATCGGGATGTGGCGGGTGTCCGGGCTGCGCTTCAACTGTTCCAGCACCGACAGCCCGGAGTTGTCCGGCAGGCCCATGTCCAGCAGGATGCCGCAGGGCTGGTGCTCGCGTGCCAGCGCGATGCCTTCCTGGGCCGTGCCGGCAAGCACGCAGTCGAAGTCGAGCTCGTGGGCGAGGTCATAGAGGATGCGCGCGAAGGCAGCGTCGTCCTCGATGACCAGGATGAGGCGATCGCCCCGCTGGCGGCTGTGCCGATCATCGACCACACGGACCGGCGTCGCCGGCGCGGCCACAGGGGCAGACACGGGCGCAGCGGCGATCGGTGCCGGCGTGCTCGCGCGCCCAGGGCGGGCGGATCGTGCCGGATCCGGTGCGGCCGGCCGCTGAGCCGGCGCAGGCGATGACACCACGGGCAGATACAGCGTGAAGGTGCTGCCCTCGCCCACCTGGCTTGCCACTTCGATGCGTCCGCCCAGGAGCTCGGCGAACTCGCGCGAGATGGCCAGGCCCAGTCCGCTGCCGCCATACTTGCGGCGCGTGCTGCCATCGGCCTGCCGGAAGGCATCGAAGACGTCCTGGTGCTGCTCGGGCGGGATGCCGATCCCGCTGTCCTGCACCTCGAAACGCACGTGCGTGCTGCCTTCGGCTGCCACGCGCACGGTGACGCCGCCGGCTTCCGTGAACTTGAGCGCGTTGGCGATGAGATTCTTCAGGATCTGGGTGAGCCGCTGATTGTCCGTCACCAAGGCGGCCGGCACGCCGGGCGCCGATTCCAGCGCCAGGGTAAGCCCCTTCTGCACTGCCTGCGGCCGGAAGGTCTGCTCCAGCGACTGCAGGATGTTGGCGACCGGCACCGACTCGAGCTCGACCTCGATGTGGCCTGCCTCGACACGCGACAGATCGAGAATGTCGTTGATCAGCGTGAGCAGATCCGCGTTGGACGAGTGGATCGTGCCGGCATAACGCACCTGCTCTTCGCTCAGGTTGCCGTGCTTGTTGTCCATGAGCAGACGCGACAGAATGAGCGAGCTGTTCAGTGGCGTGCGCAGCTCGTGCGACATGTTGGCGAGGAACTGCGACTTGTACTGGTTGGCCGACTCTAGCTGGTGCGCGGACTCGGCCAGCGCATGCTGGGCCGCGAGCAACTGCTGCTTCTGACGTTCCAGATCCTGTGCGTGCTCTTCCAGGCGCACGTTGGACTGCTCCAGATCGGCCTGCTGGGCTTCGAGTCGCGTCTGCGACTCCATCAACGCCCTGCCCCGCTCCTCAAGCTCCTCGTTGGACACGCGCAATTCTTCCTGCTGCACCTGGAGCTCTTCGCTCTGACGTTGCGTCTCGGAGAGGAGGTCTTCCAGACGATGGCGGTACAGGGCCGCACGAATCGACATGCCGATAGCCTCGGCAGCCACGCCCAGGAACTCGATCACCCCCGCCGGATCGCCATCGCCGCGAGCGTAGCCAAGCTCGATGGCGCCGATCACGTCACCATCCGCCGTGATGGGCGCCACGATCACCTGGCCCGAGGGGCTCGAGCCCAGGGTGGAGCCCAGGCGCAGGTAGTTGGCGGGGATGCCGCGCACGTGGATCACCCGGTTGTCCACCACCGCCTGACCGAGCAGACCCGCGCCGATATCGATCGTCTCGGGGAGGTCGCCTTCAGCCGGCACCGCCCAGGTCGCGAGCCGGCGCAGCTTGCCGGATTCGATGATGTAGTAGGCGGCCACGTCGGCATGCAGGTAGCCTGTGAGCGTCCGCAGGACATTGCCCGCCACGCGCGAGGGAACGGCCTCGCCGCGCACCGCGCTCGCGATGCGCCCCAAGCCTTGCTGCAACCAGGTCTGATGCTGAAAGCGATCGCGCGAGATGATGTAGCGGTACACGATGCCCGCCAGAATCCAGAACGTCAGCGCGCCCACGGTGCGGTTGAAGACGCCGATCTCGGTGATCTCGCCACCGGGCGACAACAGAAATCCGAGCGCCAACGCGAGCGAGGCAGCCGCGGCCGTGACCAGCGGCGCAAAGCGGCTTGCAGCAAACAGGCACATGGCAATGGCACTTGCATGCAGTATCCATTCGGCATAACCGCGTGCCGTGAGGGCATCCACCACGAGCAACGTGCCGACGACAAACGCAATCGCAACGTAGAGAGCCTTCGTCGATTGGCGGGGCGAAGCAATCATCGTGAGATAAATCCGAGAGACTTGAACCCGGTGCGACGGGCATAACCGACCGATGTTACAACAGGCGACTTTTTCGTGGGTCCTAAACCCTGCAAAGTCGCTCACAGGGCACCCAGGTTCGCGGTACGATCCCGGCCCATGCCCGACCGAGCGGCGGCCGCGGCGTGAATCTGCTCAGGCAGGGAGTCGCAGTGGAATTCCTACATATCGTGGTGCTGGCCATCGTTCAAGGCCTCACCGAATTTCTTCCGGTATCCAGCTCAGCCCACCTGGTGCTCGTCCCCGTGGTGCTCGGTTGGCCCGACCAGGGCCTGGCTTTCGACGTCGCATTGCACGTCGGCACGCTGACCGCCGTGCTCTGGTACTTCCGACGCGATCTGGCCAACATGACCGTGGCCTGGTTCGCCTCCGTCACTGGCAAGGGCACCACCATCGATGCCAAGCTCGCGTGGGCGGTCCTGCTCGGGACGATTCCCATCGGTCTGGCCGGCCTGCTCCTGAAGGGCCTGGTCGAGACGCAGTTGCGTTCGCCCGTCGTGCTGGCGTTTGGGATGATCGTCTTCGGTCTGCTCCTGGGCTGGGTGGACTGGCGCCATCGCGGCACACGCACCGAACGCGAGATGCGCCCGCGCGACGTGCTGTTCATCGCCTGCGCGCAGGTCCTGGCCATCATCCCTGGCACGTCGCGCTCGGGGATCACCCTCACCGCCGGCATGATGGCGGGACTCACGCGCCAGGCAGCGGCCCGATTCTCGTTTCTGCTGTCCATCCCGGTGATCGTGCTGGCCGGTGGCGTGGAAGGTCTGGAGCTCGCGCGTAGCGCCGTGCCCATCGACTGGCATGCCATCGGGTGGGGCATCGTGATCTCGGCCGTAACGGCCTACCTGTGCATTCGCGCATTTCTCGCCCTGCTGGCGCGCACGGGGCTGCTGCCCTTCGTCATCTACCGGGTGCTGCTGGGCATCGTGCTGCTAGCGGTGTTCCTCACGTAACCGACCCGGGCGCCTCCCGCTGCGAGGCGGCGGGGCATGCGGCCCCGCCCTGCCCCCGCCGTGGGGCGAGCGTTCAGCCGGGCTCGCGGGTGGCGCGCTGCACGCGCTCCATCAGATCCGATTCGCCAAAGGGCTTCTGCAGCAGTTGCGCGTCGGGGATCTCCAGGCCACGCAATTCGGCATAACCCGTCACGAAGATGAGCGGCAACGTCGGATCGAGCGCACGGGCGGCGCGAGCAAGCTCGGCGCCGTTCATGCGCGGCATCGCGAAGTCCGTCATCAGCACGTCCACGGCTCTGCCCGACCGCAGGATCTCCAGCGCGGCCTGGCCCGTACTGGCCTGAATCACGTCGCAGCCCAGATCCTCCAGGAGGATGGCCGTGACTTCCCGCACGGCGTCATCGTCGTCCACCAGCAGGACGGTGCGCACCGGGCCCGCGATCTGGGTGCCGGCGGCAAGCCCGGGGATGACCGCCTCGGTCGTGGGCTGCCCACCCGGCACCATCGGCAGAAAGACCGTGACGGTCGTGCCCTGGCCATGGACCGTGGTGATGCGAGCGCCACCGCCCGTCTGCTTGGCAAAGCCGAACACCTGAGCGAGGCCCAGCCCCGAGCCCTTGCCCACGTCCTTGGTGGTGAAGAAAGGTTCGAATGCCTTGGCGAGCACTTCCGGGGTCATGCCGGTACCGCTGTCAGTGACTTCCAGCACGATGTACTCGCCGGGCTCGGGCTCCTCGGCCCGTTGCGGCGGATCCACCAGCGTGCAATTGCTGGTGGACAACATCAGTCGTCCACCCTCGGGCATCGCGTCGCGCGCGTTGATGACGAGATTGAGCACGATGAGTTCGAGCTGCGTCGGATCGGCCAGCGCGGGCCGCACGGCCGGGTCGAACGAGGTCTCGATCGTGACGGCAGTCCCGAGCGTGCTCTGCAGCAGACCGAGCATGGCCGTGATGGCCTCGTTCAGGTCGATCACGCGCGGTTCGAGCTGCTGGCGCCGTGCAAAGGCGAGCAATTGGGCCGTGAGCTTGGCCCCACGCTCGCCCGCCTCGCGGATGTTGCGCAGCCGTTGGCTGGCGCGCTCTCGCAGCAGTTCTGGCGGAATGTCGCGCTCGAGCAGCGCCGCACTGGAGAGGATCACGACGAGCAGGTTGTTGAAGTCGTGTGCCACCCCGGCCGTGAGTTGCCCCACGGCTTCCAGTCGCTGCATCTGCCGCAGCGCCGCTTCCACGCGCTCGCGCTCGTCGATCTGTTCGGTGAGCGCGCGATTGGCCGCCGCCAATTCCTCGACGGTATGCATGTCCCGGGTGATATCACGCCCGCTCGCGTAGATCACGTCGTTCTCGGGTACGGCCGACCATGAGATCCATCGGTAGCTGCCGTCCGCGTGGCGCAGACGGTTCACGAAACGGCTGATGATGGTGCCCTGCCCCAACGCGTCGACCACGCGGTGCGTGGCGGCCATGTCGTCGGGGTGCACGAGCGTGAAGAACGAATGACCCAGGATCTGGGATTCGGTCCAGCCCAGCACGTCGCGCCAGGCGGGATTGACCGCCGTCGGTCGCAGCGTCGAGTCACAGATCGTGAGGATGTCGCGCGACAGCGCCCAGGTGCGATCGCGTTCGCGGGTCCGCAGCTCGACACGTTCGCCCAGTGCCTCGTTCTGCTGCTCCAGGGCCTGCGTGGCCAGCCGCTCGCTCGTCACGTCCATGACGACGCCCGTGAAGCGGACGCATTGACCATCCTGGAACAAGGCCCGGCCGCGGGTGGAGATCCAGCGATGTCGTCCGCCGGGCAACCTCACGCGATACTGTTCCTGATAATCGCCGGTGCCTTCGACCTCCATGGCCTGGCGCACGGTGGCCATCAGGCGGGCGCGGTCATCCGGGCGGCAGCGCTTCAGGAAGCCAGCGATCGACGGCTCGGCACCCGGTTCCAATTCGAGCAGCTGGCGACACCGCTCGTCCCACATCAGACGGCCGGTGCGAGGATCCAGATCCCAGACGCCCAGTCGCGCCGCGTCGATGGCCAGGCGCGACTGCAACTCGAGCTCGCGCAATTCGGTCTCGATGCGATTGCGCTCGCGACGTTCCCGCACTTCCGACAAGGCGCGATCGACCGCCTTGGGCAACAGTGACAGGTTCTGCTTGAGGACGTAATCCGTCGCCCCCATGCGCATCATCTCGACGGCGTGGGCTTCGCCGAAGACGCCGGAGAAGAAGAGAAACGGGGTCTCGGGAACGTATTCCCTGGCGATCTGCAGCGCCTCGGATCCAGAGAAGCTCGGCAGCACATAGTCCGAGATGACCAGATCGAAGCGCTGAGTGCGCAGCGCCTCGTCCATGCCCTGGCGATCGTGCACGATCCTGGCAGCCACCTCGTAGCCCGCCCTCTCGAGAACGATGAGAGCGAGTTCCGCGTCGTGCTTGCTGTCCTCGATGAGGAGGATGTCGATGTTCTGCGTGACCATGCTGCGCCGGTGATGTCCGACAAGGGGCCGTCACGGCAAACCGTGACAGCGCGTGCGGAAGACTCAGGCGTCCTCTCGGGGTTCGTGAGGTGCCAGACGTGCGCGCTGCAGGCGCATGGAGCCTGGCGGTGGCTCATTGAGCACTGCCCAGAACACGCCGAGATCGGAGATCGCGCCCACGAAGTCCTTGAACTCGACCGGCTTCACCACGTAGGCATTCACGCCCAGGCTGTAGGCCCGAAGCAGATCGGGCTCTTCGCGCGAGGACGTGAGCATCACCACCGGGATGCTGCGCAATTCGGGCGTGGCGCGCACGGTGGCCAGTACGTCCAGGCCGTCGACGCGCGGCAGCTTCAGATCGAGCAGCATGACCGCGGGATTGCCTTCCGGCCGATCAGCGTACTGCTCTCGGCGCAACAGGTAATCCAGGGCTTCCACGCCGTCGCGCGCGATGACGACCTCGTTGGCGAGCTGGCTGCGCTCGAGCGCGATCAGCGTGAGCTCCAGGTCGCGGGGGTTGTCTTCAGTCAGGAGAATGGGCTTGAGCATGAGAGGCGAAGACACAATCATCGGGTAGCGCCGTGATGCGGCAGCGAAAAATAGAACGTGGCGCCGTGATCGGGCTCGCCCTCTGCCCAGACGCGGCCATCGTGCCGCTCGATGATGCGACGCACGCTGGCTAGACCAATACCGGTTCCTTCGAAGTCTTCCATGCGATGCAGGCGCTGGAATACGCCGAAGAGCTTGTTGGCGTACTTCATGTTGAAGCCGACGCCGTTGTCCTTCACGAAGATGACCACTTCATCGTCTCCCAGCTCGGCACCCACCTCGATGATAGCGGGATTGCGCTGCCGGGTGTACTTCACGGCATTGCCAAGGAGGTTACGTAGCGCCAGGTGCACGAAGGCGGCGTCGGCGAGCACCACGGGCAACGGGGCCACCTTCCACTGCACCACGCGGCCTTCCAGATCCGGCGCCATTTCGCTGCGGATCGTGTCTACAAGGGCCTGCAGGCTGACATCGGAGTAGCGTAGCGCGGCCCGGCCCATCTGCGAGAAGCTCAGCAGATTGTCGACCAGCGTGCCGGCAAAGCGTGCCGACTCCTCGATGTTGCTCAGAAAGCGCCGACCGCGCTCGGAGAGCTTCTCGCCCTCCGTGTCCGTCAAGAGCTCCGTATAGCCTGCGATGTGCCGCAGCGGCGCGCGCAGGTCATGCGATACGCTGTAGGAGAACGCTTCGAGTTCGCGGTTGCTCTCGGCCAGGTCCGACGCGAGCTGGGCCTTTTCCTCGGCTTTGCGAAGGACGAGGCCGAGCACGGCGTTGCGCAGTTCGCGCGCCGCTTCGGCATCGACGTCCACCCAGCGACGTGAGTAACCGTGCACGGTCTCCTGCCACAGCGAAAAGCTGTGGCGCGGCGAAAGCCGGCCGGCCGTGTCCTGGAGCTTTTCGGGCTTGCCGGCCCAGTTCACGGTCTGGACCTGCTCCTGCCGGAACCACAGCAGATAATGCGAGTGCAGCGACGAGATAGGCACGGCGAGCACGCCCGCGCAGGCGTCGGCCAGCGTCGGGAGTTCGGGGATATCCTGGGAAACATTGATGGACTGGAACACGTCCTGCCCTTCGCGTGCGCCCAACCACTGGCACAGGGCCAGCACTGTCTCCCGAGAGGGCGCGAGACCAAAGCGTTCGCAGCGCTCCCCGGCCACCACCGCGGCACCGTCCGCTTCCACGAACGACACAAAGGTATCGGGCACCGACATCAGGCCGCGCGTCACGCTGTCGCAGTCGGACATGGCCGTGAGCATCGTGACGATGTCGCGGCGCAGACGAAACCGAGCCGACACCAGGGCGTGGCGCTCGCCCGCTTCGATCTGCAATGACAGGACGCGGCTCAGGAGTTCGCATGCCGTGCGCACGTGCAGCGGTACGTGCCGCGCCTGCAGGTGGTGGCAGGAGATGAGCCCCCAGAGCTCTCCATCGACGATGATGGACACCGACATGGACGCGAACGTGCCCATGTTCTTCATGTACTGCACGTGCACTGGTGACACGCTGCGCAGCACGGAGTAGCTCAGATCGAGGGGCCGATCGAGCGCAGGCTCGATGGGCGATGGCTCGTAATCGGCATCGTGAATGACGCGAATCCGGTTTCGCACGTAAAGATCGCGGGCCTGCGGCGGGATGTCGGACGCCGGAAAATGCAGGCCGTCATACGTTGCATAGCCTTCCGCACACGCCTCGGCAAGCACGTGCCCATGGCCTTCCGCATCGAAGTCATACGCCAGGACGCGACCGAAGCCCGTGACGCGCTGAATCTCCTGGACCGCGAGCTCGCACATGGCGCGCACGTCCTGCGCCGCCTGCAATCGAGGCAGAAAGGTGCGCACCAGCGGGTACAGCGTCTCGTGAATCTGGACGAGATCGTCCGCCGGCTCGAACTCGACCACGAAGGCGTCATCCACGCGATGCACGAGCAGCGCGACGCGCCGGCCACCGTCGATCGCCACATCACCCAGATGCGTGGCACCGCCTTCCAGCAGCACAGGCCGCGCGCTCAGCAGAGCCGCCGCCTCGGGGGCCACTTCCGACAGCGTCCGGCCGAGGATGGCGTCGGTCGGACGATAAAACCACATGGCCGCATTCCGGCTGGCCTGCAGAATGGTGCCGTCGGACGCGCCAACGACGAGTAGGACGCCATGCGGCTGGATACTGCCCGGGATATGGATCGGCTCGCGCGCGCACTCCTCGGCATCCTGATGGATGAACTTGTCACGTGGGCTCGAGGCCAATCCCAACTCCTTGATGAACGGGCACCGGCGCGAGCCCGTGACGGGCCGCGCGCCAGGGCCGCCTAGCGTGGGCGTATTGTACGCAACCCGCGTCGGGTCCGCGGTCTCAGTGGGCCGTCGCCGGCAACTTGTCGGTGAGCACTGGCGAATGCACCGGGTCGAAGTCAACCCACTGGCCGTCGCGCCACTGGCCTTCGGCTTGCTCGATATCAAGGCCGCCGGCGTCACGCAGCGTGCGCACGGCCTGCGTCTCGGTGGTGGCGTCGACGCGCACGGCAGCCATCACACCCGCCTGTCGGCGCCCGGTGGGCCGACCCGGCTGGCGCGCAGGACGTCGATGCTTGGTCGCGATGAGCGCCCCCAGCAACGAGCCGATGTAGGCCCCGAGCAAAGTCGTCACGAAGAGGATCCAGGGCGAGATGGAAAAGCCGTAGCGAATGACCAGACCCACGACGAGACCGACCAGCCCAAGCCCCACGGCACCGATGATGGCCCCCTTGGGCGAGTGCTTGGCGGCCGGATCATTCGTGCGATCGCCACCGACAGGATAGCTGCCGTGCTCCCCAGGCTGGGTCACGAAGAATACCGAGATCGCGTCGGCCGCGAACTGCGACCGCTGCAAGGCCAACGACGCCTGCTCGGCAGCCTCGAAGGTGTCGAATCGTGCGGCAACAATCCTGGACATGGTTCTCCTCCTCATTCGGGTGATGGCGTCTCTCCTTCCGGACGCCCTGGCGCTAGCGGACCGGCGGCTCTGCCGGCGGGGCACTGGGTGGCGGCGGCTCAGACGGCGGATGGCCCGGCGCTGGCGGCGGATCCTGCACCGGCGGATCGCCGGCGGGAGAAATCGGCGGGTCGCCGACGGGCGGCGGCGTGGGCGTGGTGTCATCCTGGCTCATGCAATCTCCTCGTGGACAGCGTCGAGGCGACACAAGGTTCGCCCCGACGCTCGATTCAACGACGCTGGGTCAGCAGGCAGGCGATCACGACGCCGGCCACGGCGGCAGCGATGCCGGCCACGGTGCCGGGGTGGCTGCGCACGTAGGTCTGTGCGGTGTTCACGTAGCCAGAGGCGGACTCCGCCACGTCGTGATACCCGCGGCGCACCTGCGTGCCTACGTCATCGGCCCAATCGCGGACCTGTTCCACGCCGCGGCCCACGCGACCGTGCGAGGCGTCGGCTTCCTGGCGCACCTGGCGGCCCGAGGCACGCAGCATCTCTTCCACGCCTTCGAGGAGGTCATGAAAGCCTTCGGACACCTTGCGGCGGCTGGCGTTGATATCTTTGCTATTGAAGTTCATCCGGGCATTCTCCTGACAAGTTCGTGAGTGGACGGGCTCAGCGGCGCATCAGCCCCATGACCAGCGTCACGACGAAGATCACGAGGAAGATGAAGAACAGAATCTTGGCGATGCTCGCTGCACCCGCGGCGATACCGCCGAACCCGAAGAACGCAGCAATCAAAGCGATCACGAAGAACACGACGGCGTAATACAACATGGTGGTACTCCTGAGGAAAGGTGCTTACAGTCCAGCAAACAGCGTGCCGCTAGCCTCGTCCCGTGCTCGGCGGTATGGCCTTCTCGCGTCGGCCTTGGCTACCCCGCAGATCGGTATCCTCCTGCCCGTTGTCGATGTCCGCCTTGGCCTGTCGCATGACATCACGCGGCTCGCTGGCCTGGCTGCCGGACGACTCGTCGTGCTCGTGCGGCAGCTTGGGGCGCTTTTCGCCGACATGATTCTGTTCGGCAGTCTCGCCGCGGCGCTCGGAGGGGTCCTTAGGCTGTGTCATGGCGTATTCTCCTCATGGGATGGCTGAAGACGTGAGCCCTGCCCATGCAAGAAACGGACCCTGCAACCGGAATTCCATGCCTGACTCTGCCGAGCACGACCTGCCGGGGCTTCGACCGACAAGCCTCAGGGATCTGAACGATCTCTACTATTTCGCCCGCGTCGTGGACGATGGCGGATTCAGCGCCGCTGCCCGCGCTCTGGAAGTGTCCAAGTCGCACCTGAGCCGGCGCGTGGCGGCGCTCGAGCAGCGTCTGGGCCTGCGCCTGCTTCAGCGCAGCACGCGCAAGCTCATCCCGACGGAGGCCGGTGAGCGTTATCTGGGGTATTGCCGGATTATCGCGGAGACGGCGCAGGAGGCGGACGAGGCGATGCTGGACCTGCTTGCCGAGCCGACGGGGCCCGTCACGCTGAGCGCGCCGATCGGTCTGGCCCAGGCGGTGTTGCCCGTGGTATTACCCGGCTTTTTGCGGGCGTACCCGAAGGTGACACTGCGCGTGCACGCGACCGCCACGATCGTGGATCTGTTCCAGGACCGGGTGGACATCGCGTTGCGCGTACGCGAGAAAGTCGAAGAAGACGCCAACGTCATCGTGCGACGCTACGGCGTGAGCGAACTGAGCCTCGTCGCCAGCCGGGACTACATCGCACGCTGCGGCGCGCCCACCTCACCTTCAGACTTGCGGGACCACACGACCGTGAGCTGGGATGCTGCGAGCACGGGCGCCGATACGTGGCGGCTGTACGACCCTTCCGGCCAGGCGCTGGATGTCGTGCATTACCCAAGACTCGTGTGCGCCGAGTTCCAGGCATTGCTGGAGAGCGTGCGCAGCGGCGAAGGCATAGGCCTTCTGCCCCATAAGCTGTGGCGACGGGTGGATAACGGCTCAGGGAATCTGGTGCCACTACTGCCGGATTGGCGCGCACCGGAGGGCATCGTCTACGGCGCGTATGCCTCCCGGCGCGGGATGGTGCCCGCCGTGCGGGTGCTCATCGACTACCTCGCGGAGCACCTGACGGCCTTGTTGCAGTCTTCGGATCAGGAGATGCCGGATCCACCGCATGTCGCGCTGGGCGAGCGCCGGGTGCGACCGGTCGCCATCCCAATGTCGGACTGATTTAGAAGGCGCCGGGGTAGTCGATCCCACTCGAGAGCATCGTGCCGTCTGCCACGGCCTGGTTCAGCTCGGCACGCACCTCAGCGCGGGTCTTGGCGGGTGCAGCGCTCGCATGCTGATAGGCCTGCGGATAGTCGGGCATGTCGCCCAGCTCGGTGCCGGTCACCGGAGTGGCCTGCAACTCGGCAACCACCTCGGCACGCGTCTTGGCCGGGGCATTCGACTTCACCATCACATTGGCGGGGTAGTCGGGCATTTCACCGATCGTGCTGGGTGCAGCGAACGCCTGGCCAGCCAGCATTGTTGCCGAAAGAAGCGAAATCGTAAGGACGTTTTTCATGATGGAGCCTCGTTCTGAGTTGCGGCGTTGATTCGCCATGACCCAGATTCTCCGGGTTTACCCGAGGTCCGATAAGTCCCTAAACCCTCAACTCATTGTTGCAGCACAGCAACGATGCGGGCACGAATGCAGAGCGTTGGGCCGTGCGCCGCCTCACACAGAAGGCGCAGTCCTGGCGAACAGACGATGGAAGTTCGCCGTCGTGGCATCGCCGATAGCCTGTGCGGTACAGCCGCGCAGCGTGGCAATGTGCTCGGCCACGTGGCGCACGAAGCCAGGCTCGTTCGTCTTGCCGCGATACGGCACTGGCGCCAGGTACGGCGAATCGGTTTCGATCAGCAGGCGATCCAGCGGCAGGTTCACCGCCAGGGCATGAAGATCGCGCGCGCTCTTGAACGTCACGATGCCCGAGAGCGAGATCATGAAGTTCATGGCGATCGCGGCGTCGGCCACGGCCTGGGATTCCGTGAAGCAATGCATGACGCCGCCCACCTCGGCCGCGCCCTCCTCTGCCATGATGCGCAGGGTGTCTTCGGAGGCGGCGCGCGTGTGAATGATGAGGGGCAAGCCCGTTTCCCGCGCCGCGCGGATGTGCACCCGGAAGCGCTCGCGCTGCCACTCCAGATTGCCTTCGAGCCGATAATAATCCAGCCCGGTTTCACCGATCGCCACGACGCGCGGATGACTGCGTGCCTTGGCCACGAGATCCGCCACGGTGGGCTCGGCCACGTCCTCGTAATCCGGGTGCACGCCCACGGAGGCCCACAGCCTGGGCTGGGCGTCGACCAGGGACATGAGCCCCGGCCAGTCATCCAGATTGACGCTCACGCACAAGGCCTGCTGCACGTCGTTCTCCTGCATGCGCGCGAGGATCTCGGGCAGGCGTTCACGCAACTGGGGAAAGTCGAGGTGGCAATGCGAATCGATGTACATGGAGAGGCAGGCAGACGCGGTGCGCCGATGCGGGCAAACCCGTATTGTAGGCGTCAGGCGAGGCGCAGTCGCACGACGACACCCAGGCCATGGCCACCCTCGGCATTCTCATCGCCGTCGCGAAGCTCGATCGTGCCGTTGCACCGCGTCACGAAAGTGCGGGCGATCGCCAGGCCCAGGCCCGCACCATCCGCCTGCGACGTGCCGATCCGACGGAAGCGTTCGAAGGCCTTCTCGCGCAGCGGCGCAGGAATGCCGGGGCCGGTGTCACGCACCGTGATCTCGGCCATCCCATCGCGCGCCCGCGCCGACACCGTGATACTGCCGCCTTCCGGCGTGTACTGGATTGCGTTGTGCAGGATGTTCGACACCGCTTCGACGATGGCCGATTCCATGGCGTGCACGCGCAGCGGCCCGCCCTCACCCGATTCGTCCCAGCCCAGATCCTGGTGCTTGGCCCAGGCGAGCGGCAAGTGCTGCACGGTGAGTTCGTGGGCCAGCCGGCGAGCGTCGAAGACGCTGCTGGGCGACATCGCAGGCGCTTGCCGGGCGTGTGCCAGCGCCAGCAATTGCGACGTGAGCCGCCCGCTGCGCTCGAGTTGCGCGAGGATGGCATCCAGGCTCTGCCGCGTGCGCGGCGTACCGGGCTCGCGCAAGGCGTACTCCACCTGAGTGCGCATGATGGCCAGCGGCGTGCGCAACTGGTGGGAGGCATCGGCGAGGAACTGCGCCTGGGCATCGAGCAGCGTGCGCAGCCGCTGCACGTGGTGATTGATGGCGCGCACGAGCGGTGCGATCTCCTCCGGGATGCTGGACGTGTCCAGCGGCGTGAGATCGCCTGGCACGCGGCTGCGCACTTCGTCGCTCAACCGGCTCAAGGGACGCAGCCCGAGATACACGCCAAAGAGCAGCATGCCGATGAGCACCGCGATGGTGATCACATTGCGGCGCAGCGTGTCGGCCCAGGCCTGGCGCTGCAGTGCGCTGCGCGCAGCGGTCGATTCGGCCACCTGCACGAGCAGCTGCGGGCCCCAGACGTCGGCCCGCGAGAGCGGACGCGACAGGGCCACGACCCGCACCGGGTCCGAGCGATAGGCCGTGTTGTAGAAGATCGGCTCCACCCCGCTTGGCCAGCCATTGGGCAGCGGCAGATCGCGCATGCCGGCGACGGTGGTGAGTGTTGCCGACTCAAGCTCAGCCACGTTGGGCTGGAGCCAGACGGGACGTCGTTCGTGCGGCGCCTTCAGGCGCGGCAGGTCCACCAGGGTGACGCGATAGTAGACGCGCTGGCCGGGCGCGGATTCGAGCATGGCCAGTGCCAGCTGCGGCACGTCGAGGTGGACGCCGCCCTCGGGTGCGGGCGTCGCGCTGTTGCTCAAGGCCAGGGCCGGGCCGAGCAATGCCCGATCATAGGCATCGTCGGTGGTCCGGTGCAGCATCTGGTAGTCGCTCCAGATGTCGAACATGAGGAGCGCCACCACGCTCGGCACCAGCAGGGCGAGCAAGGTCGTCTTCAGGCGCGGCCTGCGACTAGGCCACGTCATCCGCGCCAGCCTCCAGCATGTAGCCCAATCCGCGCACCGTCACGATCCGCACGGCTTCGCCGAGCTTCTTGCGCAGGCGATGCACCACGACCTCGATGGCCTCCGGGCCCGTGTCGTCGGCGTTCTCGAACACCTGCGAGAAGAGATCCTGACGCGAGACCGGCCGGCCGCTGTGCTGCAGAAGAATCATGAGCGCGGCGTACTCGCGACGCGTGACTGCCAGCGCCCGATCATCGAGCAGGAATACCTTGGCTTGATCATCGAACATGAGCGAGCCGCAGCGCAGGCGCGGATAGGAGCCGCCGTGGCTGCGCCGCATCAGGGCCGACAGGCGCGCCTCCAGTTCGGCGAGCGCGAAGGGCTTGACCAGGAAGTCGTCTGCACCCAGCCGCAGACCGCGGACGCGATCGCTCAGGCTGCCTTGCGCCGTCAGGATGAGAATGGGCGTGCGATCGTTGCGCTGACGGATGTCGCCCAGAAGGCTCATGCCATCGCCATCCGGCAAACGCAGATCCAGCAAGATGGCCGCGAAGGTACCACCCAGGAGCGCCTGGCTCGCGGCGGCAGCGCTGCTCGCGTGTTCGATCACGAACCCGCTCTCGGTCAAGGCACGGATGAGCCACGCGGCAAGCTCGTGCTCGTCTTCCACGAGCAGCACTCGCATGGCGGCATCTGCCGTGTCGCGCTCATCGGTCGTGCGTTGTGCGCTCATGCCGCCGCCAACCCGGACACGCGCAGCAACACCGCATGGGTGAAGAGGCCGGGATTGAGGGGGTGGCGCGACACCCGTTGCTGGGAGGTCAGCCATCGGGCCGTCTGCGTGACCTGCACACGTGAGACGCGTGAGGCCGCTTCCGCCAGGAGGTTTGCCAGACCCGGGTAGTAGCGCGCGGGCGCGCCGGCCTGCACGCAGGCGAGATCGGTGAGCACGCGCTGGAAGGCGTCGAGCCATTGCTCCGCCGGTTGCTTCTCCAGATCGGTCACGAGTTCCGGCACCACAGCCCCTGCCCTGCCCGCGGCCAGCGCCTGCAACCAGCGCCGCAGCCAGCCGGGGCAGGCTTCGCTGCCGGATTCGGCCAGACGCGCGGCAGCCAGTGGCGCGCCGCCCGCCGCGGCGAGATACGCCGCGGCATCCTTCACGCCCTCGGCGCGCAGCCACTGCAGCGCGGCGTCCGGCGCGGGGGGCGCGAGCGGCAGCCGTCGACACCGTGACACGAGCGTGGGCAACAGCCGATCGGGGGCATCCGCGACGATCAGAAATACCGTATGCGCAGGCGGCTCCTCCAGGATCTTGAGCAGCGCGTTGGCTGACACGGCGTTCAACGCCTCGGCCGGATAGAGGAGCACGATGCGATCGCCGCCGCGATGGGTGGCGGTATTGAGCCAGGTCTCGAGCGCGCGCACCTGTTCGATGCGGATGTCGCGCGACAGCGTCTTGCTGCGCGGCGCCGCATCCTCGGCGGCAACGAAGGGGCCTTCCGTCGCGGCGATGGCCTCCGGGCGAAGCGCCCGGAAATCCGGATGATTGCCGTGGCGCAGCCACAGGCAGGCGTCGCACGCACCACACGCGAGATGCCCCTGCGGGTTCTCGCACAGCATGCTGCTCGCGCACGCGCGCGCAAACTGCAGCTTGCCGATGCCGGTCGCCCCGTGGATCAGCCAGGCGTGGGCAAATCGTTCGCGCGACGAGAGCCAGGTGCGGGCGATCTCCACATGCCAGGGCAGAATACCCGTGTCCATGACGGGGGCGTCATCCTGCATGACGCATCCTGTCGATGTCGGCATCCAGCAGCCGGCGAATGGCGTCAATGGATAGCTCGCCGTCGATCACCAGGAACCGTGCCGGATCGGCCGCGACACGCGCGTGATAGCTCGCGCGCGTGCGCTCGAAGAAGGCGTCGCTCTCGCGCTCGAAGCGATCTGGCGTACGCGCACGACCCAGACGCTCCCTTGCCACCTCGAGCGGCACGTCGAAGAGCCAGGTCCGGTCCGGTTGCAAGCCCGCATGCACCCACTGCTCGAGCGGAGCGATGCGCGACGCCCCAAGCTCCCGACCGCCGCCCTGGTAGGCATAGGTGGCGTCCGTGAAGCGATCGCACACCACCCACTGGCCGGCCGCGAGTGCCGGCTCGATGACCGTGCGCAGATGCTCGCATCGGGCAGCGAACATCAAGAGCGTTTCGGTCTCCAGCCCCATCGCCTCGTGCAGCACAAGCTCACGCAGCCGCTCGCCCAGCGGCGTGCCCCCAGGCTCTCGGGTGGTCACGACCTCCAGGCCAGCAGCGCGCAGGCGCTCGCTCACCCAGTCCACATGCGTGCTCTTGCCGGCGCCGTCCACGCCCTCGAGCGTGAGCAGCCGACCGCGACGTCGCGCGGCTTGCCCTTCGTGCACTGGGTTCATCGCTGACCCCCGCCGCGGATGTAGCGGTAGACGTAGCGATTGTGCGTGGCCAGGTCAGGCGAGAAGGCACTGGTGCCGTCTCCCCGGGAGACGAAATAGAAATACTTGTGCACTTCAGGATGGGCCGCTGCCTGCAGCGAGGCACGCCCGGGGTTCGCGATGGGCGTAGGCGGCAGGCCGGGACGCGTATAGGTGTTCCAGCGCGAATCGATCTGCAGGTGCTTGCGCGTGAGCGTACCGGTGTAGCTCTCGCCCATACCGTAGATCACGGTGGGGTCCGTCTGCAGCGGCATGTTGATGCGCAGGCGGTTCGCGAAGACACCCGCCACCTTCGCGCGGTCTGGCGAGTGTCCGGTCTCCTTCTCGACGATGGAGGCCATGATGAGCATCTCGTAGGGCGTCTTCCACGGCACCTCGGGATCGCGCTCGGCCCAGGCGCTCGCGAGCTGCTCGCGCTGCGCCTGCCAGGCACGGCGCAGGATGTCGAAATCCGACGAGCCTTTGGCAAAGCTGTAGGTATCGGGATAGAAGAGCCCTTCGGGATGGGTCTCGGTCTCGCCCAGGCGCTCGAGCAACGCGGCGTCATCCACGTCGGTCAACGTCTGCGCCACATCGGGGTGGCGCGCCAGGGCGTCGCGGACCTGACGGTACGTCCAACCCTCGATGAACGTGATGCGTGCGTGGGTCACGTCGCCCGCAGCCATGCGCTGCAGCACGTCCCAGAGGCTGTCACCCTGACGCACCTCATAGCCGCCAGCCTTGACCTGGGTATCCAGGCCGGACCCGCGTGACAGCGCCACGAAGAGATCTGGCTGCACGTCGATGCCCGCTTCGTTCAACGTGCGGGCCACCGTGCGCATGCCACTGCCGGGCGCAATGCTGAAATCGACGCGCTCGGCCGGCAGGGGCAAGGGGCGCACGACCCAATAGGTTAGGCCTGCGGCGGTCAAAACCGCAGCAAATGCAAGCAACAGCAACAATCTGAGCAGAAAACGGAGCATAACGGGGTGCAGGGTCGACAGCCCCGGTATCATACCTGCTGTGCTCCCCCTCCCTGCTGAATTCCCTCGCATGAACGCCTCCTTTCTGCCGTCGCTGCCCGCCGGTGTCCAGGCCGCTGCCCTCACCGACCTTTCCTTCGTCACTGCCAATGGCGTGGATGCCGTGCCCTTTCTGCACGGGCAGCTCACGCAGGACGTCCAGGGCCTCGCGCCGGATGCCGCTCGACCGGCGGCGTATTGCACAGCCAAGGGGCGCATCCTTGGCAGCCTGCTCGTGTGGCGAGACAGTGGCGACGGCGTCCAGGCGCTGCTGCCGGCCAGCACGGCGGCCGGTGTGGTGAAGCGGCTGCGCATGTTCGTCTTGCGCGCCAAGGTGGTACTGGCCGACGCTGCGGCAGGCATCGCGGGCGTGTGGGCCGACGCGCCTGACGCGGTGGCAGCTCTCGCCGCCCAGGTCCCCGGTCTGCCCACGTCCGCCTGGCAGCGCCTCACTACCCCCGAAGGCACGACATGGATCGCAGCGCCGTGCGCGGACACCGGCCCCGCAGGCCGGTGGTGGGTGATCGCCCCGGGCGCGGCGGTCGAGCCCACGCCGCAGGCCCTCGCGAGCTGGCATGCTCAGGACATCGCTGCCGGCCTGCCGTGGGTCGAAGCGGCCGCTCAGGAACTCTTCACCCCGCAGATGGTCAATCTCGACCTGCTGGGCGGTGTGAGTTTCACCAAGGGTTGCTATCCCGGGCAGGAGATCGTTGCGCGAAGCCACTACCTGGGCAAGCAGAAGCGCCGCATGCTGCACGGACACGTGGATGCGATCGGCGCCGTTGCGGGCCAGGACGTCTTCGATGCGGTCCGTGGGGGCGAGCCGATCGGGCGCGTCGTGTCGGCCGCCGTGCTCGGCACCGCGGCGAGCCTGCTCTTCGAGGCACCGGCCGAGGCCGCCACGCAGGCGGATCTGCGGCTTGGCGCCCTCGATGGCCCTGCGATCCGTCTTGCCGACCTACCCTACCCGCTCGGCACGCCCGCCTGACATGCGGTCTGCTGACCTGCCCGACCCCCTTCCCGCCCTGGGCGAGATGGTGCCATGCCCATTGAGACGTACCTGATCGGTTTCGGCAAGAGCTTCCTCTTCGCCCTTGCCACCCTCCTCCCCATCCTGAATCCGACAGCCACCGCACCGGTGTTTCTGTCGCTCACCAGCGGTGCAACGACGGCGACGCGGGCAGTACTCGCCACGCGCATCGCCCGCAACGTGTTCCTGCTGCTCGGTGCAGCCATGATCGCGGGCTCGCCCGTGCTCAACTTCTTCGGCATTTCGCTCCCGGTGGTGCGACTCGCTGGCGGGCTGCTGGTGGCCACCACTGCCTGGCGGCTGCTGAACTCCACCGATGCCGGCGTGCAGCGGGCTGCCGAGTTCGCAGAAGGCTACACGCCCGAGATGGCCCGGCGACAGGCGTTCTACCCCCTCACCTTCCCGATTGCCTGCGGCCCTGGCTCGATCGCCGCGGCCATCACGGTGGGCGCGAGCCTGCATGATCCTCGCCTGTCACTGCGGGCCGTACATATCGCCGGCGCGCTGCCGGCCCTGGCCGTGATCGCCGTGGCCGTGTTCGTCTGCCTGCGCTTCGCCCTGCAGCTCCTGCGTCCGCTGGGCGAGACGGGCACCGCGGTGTTCATGCGCATGACCGCGTTCATCCTGCTCTGCCTGGGTGTGCAGATCATGTGGGATGGCGTCTTCGAGCTTTTCAACCAACTGATGCGGTGACCCCGTGACCTCCTTTCTGACCCGCGACCGTGCGTTGGCCATCCTGGCCCTCGCGAGTGCCGGCGCGTTCCTGTTCGCCCTCTTCTCGCAGCATGTGCTAGGCATGCAGCCCTGCGCCTGGTGCATCCTGCAGCGCATGATCTGCGTCGCGATTGCGATCGTGGCGGGCATCGGCTGGCTGGCCCGCCGATCCGGGGGCCTGGCGAGCCTGTGCCTGGCGGTGGGCTTCCTGCTCGGGATTGGCGGGGCCATCGCGGCCTGGTATCAGCACACGGTGGCCGCGCACGCGTTCACGTGCGATCTGAGCTTTGCGGATCAGGCGGTCACCCTGTCCGGTCTGGACATGCTGTTGCCGCAGGCCTTCGGCATCTACGCGACGTGCGCCGACAGCGCCGTCGATCTGCTCGGCGTGCGCTATGAGATCTGGACGCTGATCCTGTTCGTGGTGATGGCGCTGGTGGCGCTGATCGGACTCAGCCGCGGGCGACCTGCGGCGTAACGGAGAGCCTGGCCTGGACAGCGCGGCTGCCAGGCCGGCTCAGGCGGCGCGGTGGTGCGACCCCAGCCCCAGGTGCTCGGCGATATCCGCCCGCTGCTGCAGGCTCGAAAAGACGTCACCCAGCAGGATGAGCGCCGGTCCGTCACCCAGGCGCGCGGCCTCGGCCTCGAGTTGCCCCACGGTGGTCACGAAGACACGTTCGCGCGTGCCCAGGGTAGCGTTCTCGACAATGACGGCAGGCCGCGTGGCCGGCACACCGGCCACGAGCAGCCCCGCCGCGATCGCGCCCGCCTGACGGCCTGCCATGTACAGCACAGCCGTGTCGGCGGCCACGGCAGCCGTTGCCCAGTCGTGACCCGTCTCTCCCTTGCCCACGGCAGGCGTGAGCAGCATGACGCTGCGCGACACGCCGCGCTGGGTGAGGGATTGCTGCACGCTCGCGGCAGCCCCGAATGCCGCGCTGATCCCGGGCACGATCTCGACCGCGATGCCGGCATGGACCAGCGCGTCGATTTCCTCCTGCGCGCGACCGAACAGCATGGGATCGCCGCCCTTCAGACGCACCACCACCGTGTGGCGGCGGGCGGCATCGATGAGCTGCTTGTTGATGAAGGACTGCGCACTGGACGGACGCCCGCTGCGCTTGCCCACGGGCACGATGCGCGCCCGTTCGGCCAGGGCCAGGATCTCGGCCGGCACCAGGGCGTCGTGCAACACGATGTCCGCCTGCGCGATGAGACGCGCCGCGCGCACGGTGAGCAGGTCCGCTGCACCGGGACCCGCACCCACGAGGTAGACCCTGGGCCCGGACATCACGCCGCCTCGCCGGCAGGCTGCCGGTAATTGGGCTGATAGTTCACACTGAAGGCCTGCAGCTGTTGCTGGGCAAGCGCCGGGTCATGACCGGGCTTGACCGCAAAGCTGTCAAAGCCACAACGCGACAAATAGAAGACGGTGTCGATCAACACGTCGCCCACCGCGCGCAGCTCGCCTGTCCAACCGAGGCGGGTGCGCAAGAGTCGACCGCTGCTGAAGCCGCGACCGTCCGCGAAGGCAGGAAAATCCACCGCCACGACCGACACGCCGTCCAGACGCCCTTCCAGCGTCATGACGTCGTCTGCCGGCGCGATGAGAATCCCCACCGGCTCGCCACGCGCGCGCAGTGCGGCATCGTGCGCAAGCCACGTCGCAACGGGCACCAGCCACTTCGTGCCGGCAGCAGGAAGCGCGTCGCCCGAGTCGGCAGGCACGAAGCGTTGCCAGTCGTCTGCCAGGATGCGTTCGGCCTGCACCACCGTGGGCGTGCCGCTGTCGATGATGGCTTCAGACATTCTCCGCCTCCTCACGGCGGCGCGTCGGCGCGTCGCCATAGACGTCTGCCTTGAAGGGATCGAGACCCACACGCTCGACCACATCGATGAAGCGCTCGGCGTCGCTGTCGCGCACGGTGAGATACGTCTTCACGAGTTGCTCCACCACGTCCGGCACCTGCTCGCGCGAGAAGGAACGACCGATGATCTTGCCGATGGCAGCACCACCCCCGCCCTTGGCAAAGACGTCCGAGGCGTCGAACGCCTTGCCCGGACCAGCGCTCTGACGACCGCCCAGCGTGACCTGGTACCACTCCTCACCCGCCTTGTCGACGCCGAGGATGCCGATGTGACCCACGTGATGGTGGCCACAGGAATTGATGCAACCCGAGATGTTCAGATCGAGCTCACCCACGTCGTAGAGGTAATCCAGATTGTCGAAGCGACGCTGGATGGCCTCGGCGACGGGAATGGCGACGGCATTGGCGAGCGCGCAGAAATCGCCACCCGGGCAGCAGATGATGTTGGTGAGCATGCCGATGTTCGGCGTGGCCAGACCTTGCGCGTCCAGCGCCTGCCACAGCGCGTGAAGCGTGTCGCGCTTCACGTCAGCAAAGACGATGTTCTGTTCATGCGAGATACGCATCTCGCCGTGGCTGTATTGATCAGCCAGGTCCGCCACGAGATCCATCTGGTCGGCCGTGATGTCGCCGGGAGGCACACCCGTGGCCTTGAGCGAGACGGTGACGGCGTTGTAGCCGGTCACCCGGTGCGGATGCACGCAAGTACGCACCCAACGGGCAAAGCGCGGATCCGCACCCGTCTGGGCCGACAGATCGACCTCAGGAAGGCCCTGTTCATACACCGTGCGCGAAAAGCGGCCGGCGATCTCGTCCAGGTGGGCTTGCGTGAGCGTGGTCGGGCCGTCACGCAGATGCGCCCACTCCGCAGCCACCTGATCCGCGTAGACCTCAGGCTTGAGCTCACGCACCAGAATCTTGATGCGGGCCTTGTACTTGTTGTCGCGCCGACCATGCAGGTTATAGACGCGCAACGCCGCTTCGAGGTAGCTCAGCAGATGCTGCCACGGCACGAAGGGATTGATGAGACTGCCCAGCACGGGCGTGCGGCCAAGACCGCCGCCGATCCACACACGAAAGCCGAGCTCGCCCGCGTCGTTGTGCACAGCCTGCAGGCCGATGTCATGAACGCCGACTGCCGCGCGATCATGCGTGGCGCCACTCACCGCGATCTTGAACTTGCGCGGCAGGAAGGCAAACTCCGGGTGCAGCGTGGACCACTGGCGGATCACCTCGCACCAGACGAGCGGGTCGACGAGTTCGTCGGGCGCGACGCCCGCGAAATGATCCGTGGTCGTGTTGCGGATGCAGTTGCCACTGGTCTGGATGGCGTGCATCTGCACCTTGGCGAGTTCGGCCAGGATGTCCGGCACGTCCTTGAGTTCAGGCCAGTTGAACTGGATGTTCTGGCGCGTGCTGAAGTGTCCATAGCCGCGATCCCAACGGCGGGCGATCGTGGCGAAGGTGCGCAGCTGCCGGCTGGCCAGCAGGCCGTACGGGATCGCCACGCGCAGCATGGGCGCGTGACGCTGGATGTACAGGCCGTTCTGCAAGCGCAGCGGCCGGAAATCATCGTCGCTCAGTTCGCCGCTGAGAAACCGGCGCGTCTGGTCACGGAACTGCGCAACGCGCTGGTCCACCAGAGCCTGGTCGGCGAGGGTGTAGTTGTACATGGATACGCCTGCTTGACTCGAATCCGTAAAGCGCCGCGGCCGGCCGGGCGTACTGCCGGGCCGGCCGCAGAGCCGTGATCAGGTCATTCTAGCCTAGGCCTCCTGCCGCACTAAACAACGATGCGGCATGAGCTCATGACCAAAAGAGCTAACGAACGGCGCTCTTATGCCGAATTGCGACGGTCCTCGACGCGACCGAGGAGTTCCGGCGTAACGTCGCCAGTAATGTAGTGACCGTTGAAGCACGAAGCTTCGAACTCGCGCAAGGCAGGGTTGATGTCGCTGATGGCGCGCGTCATGCCTTCGATATCCTGGTACACCAGCGCATCGGCACCGATGATCCGCGCCACTTCCTCGTCCGTACGGCCATGGGCGATCAGTTCCCCACGCGTCGGCATGTCGATGCCGTAGACGTTAGGGTAACGCACGGGAGGCGCTGCCGAGGCGAAGTACACCTTGTTCGCGCCCGCTGCCCGCGCCATGTCGACGATCTCGCCGCTGGTGGTGCCGCGCACGATGGAGTCGTCGACGATGAGCACGTTCTTGCCGGCGAACTCCACCCCGATCGCGTTGAGCTTCTGGCGCACGGATTTCTTGCGCACCGCCTGGCCCGGCATGATGAAGGTGCGGCCGACGTAGCGATTCTTGATGAAGCCTTCGCGATAGTCGAGATTCAGGCGCGAGGCGAGCTGCATGGCCGCCGGACGCGAGGAGTCGGGAATCGGCATGACGACATCGATGTCGCCGGCGTTGAGCTGGCGGGCCACCTTGTCTGCGAGGTACTCACCCATGCGCAGACGCGCGCCATAGACCGAGACGCCGTCCATCAGCGAATCCGGGCGGGCAAGATACACGTACTCGAACACACACGGCTTGAGCTGCGGGTTCTGGGCACACTGCCGGGCCGTGACCACACCCTCGAAGGTGTAGCACACCGCTTCGCCCGGCTGGATATCGCGCTCGAACGCGAAACCGGTGCCCTCCAGCGCGACGGATTCGGAGGCCACCATCCACTCGGCCCCCGCGTCCGACATGGCGCGCCCCATGACGAGCGGACGGATGCCGAACGGATCACGGAAGGCCACCATGCCGAAGCCGGCGATGACCGCCACGACGGCGTAGGCACCGCGCACCCGCTCGTGGACCTGGGCCACGGCACGGAACACGGCTTCCTCGTCGAGCGAGCCGCCCGCCGTGGCGCGCTGCAGCTCGTGCGCGAACACGTTGAGCAGCACTTCGGAATCCGAATTGGTATTGATGTGGCGGCGGTCGATCTGGAAGAGTTCGCGACGCAGCTCTTCGTGATTTGTGAGGTTGCCGTTGTGTGCGAACGTGATGCCAAAGGGCGCGTTCACGTACAGCGGCTGGGATTCCTCTTCGTTCTCGCTGGACCCGGCCGTGGGGTAACGCACCTGGCCGATGCCGGCATTGCCCGGCAGCGAGCGCATGTTCCGCGTGCGAAAGACATCCCGCACCTGGCCGCGCGCGCGGTAGGTGCTGAACATGCTGTCGCATGCCGTGGCGATGCCGGCGGCATCCTGACCACGGTGCTGCAGCAGCAGCAGGCTGTCATAAATGAGTTGATTGACGGGCGCATGCGCCACGACACCGACGATTCCACACATGGATGGCTCTCGACCCTATGCCCCGCCGGTTGGCAGGGCTTCACTGAATGCGCCGGCGGCCCAGGTCGGGCACGGCCGGTTCTGTTGCTCACGCCGCGGCGACATGCCACGGCACCTTCAAATCGCCTTCTCCTGCCCTGCCGGCGCGGCGGGCGTCGGCAAGGTCGGCAGCGTCGGCATGCCCGGCGAGGGAATGGCCCCGGGCGCCGGCAACGGCCGCGCACCTGGCTGCGGCGTGTAGGGATACGGTACCCACTGGCCCGCCTCGGGCGGCAGGCGATCCTTGACTGCCACCACGGCCTGCTCCAGCGGGCCGGACAGCAGCGCCTGGCGCCACCAGGCCTCTTGCGGCATCGGCGTGTAGCCCGCGGCGATCACCAGGATCACGAGGATCAGAAGCGCACGCGCCAGCCCGAAGACCATGCCGAGCCCGCGATCGGCGGGCGCCAGGCCCGTCGAGGAAATGAGCGTACCCAAGGCGACGTTGATGATGCCGACCAGCAGCAGGACTGCGAAGAAGACGCCCAAATAGGCGACCGCCATGCGCAACAGCCCTGTCTCGATATATGGGGTGAGTGCCTCGTAAACCCAGGGGCCCACCAGACGGCTGCCAAGAAGGCAGCCGCGAACGCAATGAGCGACAACACTTCGCGCACGAGGCCGCGCACGAGGCCAACCACGGTGGAAGCCAGCACGACGGCCAGCGCCACGAAGTCGAAACCGGTCACAGGGGCACCAGGCTACCGCTGTATCCGCCCGGCACGGAGCGCAACTTCGCTTGCGCACTTTCGGCCTGGCTGCGGGAGTTGAACGGGCCGAGTCTCACGCGATGCACCTGACCGTCCGGGGTATTGATGGATTCAATATAGGCGGTCAGACCCGCGCCACGCAAGCGCTGCAGGAGGGCATCGGCGCCTTCGCGGGAACGCACGGCGACGACTTGCACTGCGAAACGGCTGGAATTGCTGGCCGCAGCGGCACTGGAACCCCCGCTGGCGCTGGCGGGCGGCACGGGCTTGCCCTGCAGCAACGCCAGTGCACGGGCGGCTTCGGCTTCCTTCTGCGCCGCAGCGGCGTTGGGTTGCGGACGCGTCTCTGTGGTCGGTGGCGGCGCGGGCGGCGTCGTGCGTGACGGCGTGGCAGGCGGCGTGTTTGCCGGCGGCGTCCTCGGTTCCGCGGGTGTCGTCGGCGTCGTCGGCGGCATCTGCCGGTTTTCCTGACCCGGCAACGGCGTGATCGTGGCGATACTGGCGGGGACGCGGCCCTGGCCGTTCTGGCCCGGCACCCCGTGATCCTGACCGACCCTGCCCGCATCCGGCGATCCCGCAGGCTGCGCCGGATCCGGCGTGGCGCTGGGCGCGCCATCAGCGCCGATGGGCGTCGGCGGCGCCACGGGCGCCGTGGCCGTCAGGTTCGGCTGAAACGGTGTGTTCTGGCTTGGAATGGCGACCGGGACGTTCTCGGGCGGCGGTGTGCCTTCGCCATCCAGCACCATCGGCAGGACGACGACAGCGATGAGCACCATCGCGATGGCGCCCACCAGGCGCCGCCGAGCGCGCCGACGCAAGTCGTCGGCAGCGGACTCCTCGCGGGCGGCGGCGTTGCGGCGCCGGCCGGACGCGCCGGTCTCGGCCGCTTGGGATGACGACGGGACGTCGTCCTCGTCACCCTTTTGGTTGCGCGTAAAGAACCCCATGCGACAAGACCCCAGCGACAGTCAGAAACGAGCCAAAGACGACAATTCTATCACCGTCGGATGCCTTGCCACGGGCTGCCGCCAGGCCTGCGGCCGGGTTGTCACACACCGTCACCGATCGGTCATTGCCCTCGCCACCACCGGCCGCGCGCACCCGCTCGGCCAAAGCCTCAGCCGGCATGGCGCGCGGGCCCGGCAGCGCCACGCAATACCAGTGATCGACACGATCCTTCATGCGTTCGATGACGGTGTCCACGTCCTTGTCGCCCAGCATCCCGAACACCGCGTGGGTGTAGGGAAAAAACCCCATGTTGTCGAGATTCTGGCTGAGCACGGCGGCCGCGTGCGGGTTGTGCGCCACGTCCAGGATCAGGGTGGGCTGGCCCGGCACGATCTGGAACCGGCCGGGCAGCGTGGCTTGCAGCAGCCCTTGCCGCACGGCTTGCTGGGGCACCGGCAGACGGTGTTCCAGCGCCTCGAGCGCAGCGAGGGCGCCAGACGCGTTGAGCAGCTGATTGGCACCGCGCAGCGCGGGATACGCGAGCGCATTGCGACGGCGCGCCCGCCCGCCGTAGTTCCACTGCTGGCGATCGCCCGAATAATTGAAGTCACGCCCGAAGAGCCGTAGATCCGCGCCGATGGCTTCGGCGTGGTCGATGAGCGATTGCGGCGGCGACGGATCGGCACAGATGGCCGGGCGCCCTGCCCGGAACACGTGCGCCTTCTCTAGGCCGATCTTCTCGCGCGTGTCGCCCAGATACTCCATGTGATCCAGATCCACACTGGTCACGATGGCGCAGTCTGCATCGATGATGTTGACCGCGTCCAGCCGGCCGCCCAGCCCCACTTCCAGGATGGCCACGTCCAGCGACGACTCGGCAAAGAGCGAGAGGATCGCGAGCGTGGTGAATTCGAAGTACGTGAGCGAGATCTCGCCGCGCGCCGCCTCGACGGCCGCAAAGCGTTCGGTGAACTGGGCATCCGTGGCGAGCTGCCCGTTCAGGCGTGCGCGCTCGTTGAAATCCACCAGGTGCGGCGAGGTATACATCCCCACCCGGTAGCCAGCGGCAAGCAGGATGCCCTCGAGCATGGCGCAGGTCGAGCCTTTGCCGTTGGTGCCGGCGACGACGATGCTCGCGCACGGCAGCGCGAGCGCCATGCGCTCGGCCACCGCCTTCACGCGACCCAGGCCGAGATCGATCGGCTTGGCGTGCAGGGCTTCCAGGTACGCGAGCCAGTCCTGCAGGCTGGCGTTGGCGGCGGGCGGGGTGAGAGCCATGCGTGTCAGCCCTCGATGCCGCGCGAGGTGAGGTAATCCTCATAATTGCCGCGGTAGTCGACGACTTCACCGCCCGGCAGCACTTCGAAGATGCGCGTGGCCAGGCCCGAGACGAATTCGCGGTCGTGCGACACGAAGATCAGCGTGCCAGCGAACTTGTCGAGCGCGAGCTGCAGCGACTCGATGGATTCCATGTCCAGGTGGTTCGTGGGCTCGTCCATCAGCAGCACGTTGTGACGGCCCAGCATGAGCCGGCCGAACATCATGCGGTTCTTCTCGCCCCCGGAGAGCACCGACGGCTTCTTGGGCAGGTCATCGCTCGAGAAGAGCAGACGGCCCAGCGCAGCACGCACGGCCTGGTCTTCGTCGCCCGGCTGCGAGTAGTAGGACATCCAGTCGAAGAGATCCTCGCCGCGCTGGAATTCGCCCGAGACGTCCTGCGCCATGTAGCCGATGTCGGCATTCTCGGACCACTTCACCTTGCCCGCGTCCGGCTCGAGATTGCCGGCCAGCATGCGCAGGAGCGTGGTCTTGCCCACGCCGTTGGCGCCGATGATGGCGATCTTCTCGCCGGCTTCGACCATGGCGTTGAAGTTGCCGATCACGGGCTCGTCGTAGGCCTTTTTCACGCCTTCGACCTCCACGGCCTGGCGGTGCAAGACCTTGTTCTGCTCGAAGCGGATGAACGGATTCTGGCGCGAAGACGGCTTGACCTCGACCATCTCCGACTTGATCTTGTCGACCTGCTTCAGGCGCGAGGTGGCCTGGCGGGCCTTGGACTTGTTCGCCGAGAAGCGGCGCACGAAGTCCTGCAGCTCGATCACGCGTTCCTTGGCCTTGGCGTTCTGGGCCGACTGACGCTCGCGCGCCTGCACCGAAGCCAGCATGTAGTCGTCGTAGCTGCCCGGATACACCGTGAGCGTGCCGTAGTCCAGATCGGCCATGTGGGTGCAGACCTGGTTCAGGAAGTGACGATCATGGCTGATGATGATCATCGTCGAGCGGTACTGGTTCAGCACCCCTTCCAGCCAGCGGATCGTGTTGATGTCCAGGTTGTTGGTGGGTTCGTCCAGCAGCAGCACGTCCGGATTGGAGAAGAGCGCCTGCGCGAGCAGCACGCGCAGCTTCCAGCCCGGGGCGATCTCGCGCATCGGCAGCGTGTGCTGCTCGACCGGAAATTCCAGGCCGAGCAGCAGTTCGCCCGCGCGCGATTCGGCGGTGTAGCCGTCGTACTCGGCGAACTTCGCCTCGAGTTCGGCCGCGCGCATGTAGTCGTCTTCGGAAGCTTCCGGGTTCGCGTAGATCGCGTCGCGCTCGGTCATGGCCTCCCACATCTCTGTGTGACCCATGAGCACCACGTCCAGCACGCGCACGTCCTCGAAAGCGAACTGGTCCTGGCGCAGCTTGCCCAGGCGCGTGCCAGGATCCAGCGCCACGTTGCCCGAGGAGGGCTCCAGGTCGCCGCCGATGATCTTCATCAGCGTGGACTTGCCGCTGCCATTGGCGCCGATGAGGCCATAGCGGTTGCCGCCGCCGAACTTGGCCGAGATGTTCTCGAAAAGCGGCTTGGGGCCGAACTGGATGGTGAGATTCGAAGTGGAGATCACGGTGGCGGGAGCGCTCGGATTCAGGAAAAACCCCGCATTTTAGCAAGGCCGGCCTGTTCGAGCCGTGCGGCTCGGGAACCCAGCCCGACGATGGTGGTCCACGCAACGTCCGAAATGGTGCTGTATCTACGTATCATTCTCAGGTATTGTTTCGCCGCGCTCGCCCGACCGGGCGTGTGCGCCCTACCCTCCCCGACTGGAGACGCCATGGCTTTGCCTTCGTTCGCCCCCCTTGCCCTGCGCCGCGCCGTTCTTGGCGCTGCCTGCTTCTTTGCCGTCGCCGGCACTGCCGCTGCCGCCGAGGTGAACCTCTACACCACGCGCGAGCCCGGCCTCATCCAGCCGCTGAATGAAGCCTTCACGCAGAAGACGGGCATCAAGGTCAACATGATCACCTTGAAGGATGGTCTGGCCGAGCGTGTGGCCGCCGAGGGCGAGCGTTCGCCGGCGGACGTGCTGATGACGGTGGATTTCGGCAACCTCGTGGATTTGGTCGAGCAGAAGGTCACCCAGCCCGTCACCTCCGAAACGCTCAACGCCGCGATTCCCGCCAACCTGCGTGACCCGCAGGGTGAGTGGTTCGCCCTGTCGCTGCGCAGCCGCGTGCTCTACGCGGACAACGATCTGAAGCTCACGAACTTCACGTACGAAGAGCTCGCCGATCCGAAGTGGAAGGGCAAGCTGTGCATCCGCTCGGGCCAGCACCCTTACAACATCTCGCTCATCTCGGCCTACATCGCCCATCACGGCGAGGCCAAGACCGAGGAGTGGCTGCGCGGCATGAAGGCCAACCTCGCCCGCAAGGCTGCGGGTGGCGATCGCAACGGCGCGCGCGACATCCTGGGCGGCATCTGCGATATCGCGGTGGCCAATGCCTACTACGCCGGCCAGATGAAGAGCGGCAAGAGCGGCGACGAGCAAAAGACCTGGGGCGACGCCTTCAAGGTGGTTCAGCCCGTGTTCGAGAAGGGCGGCACGCACGTGAACGTGAGCGGTGCTGCCGTGGCCCGTCACGCGCCCAACAAGACTGCCGCCGTCCAGTACCTGGAGTACCTCGTCTCGGACGAAGCCCAGGGCATCTACGCCGCCGCCAACTACGAGTATCCGGTCAAGCCGGGCGCACCGGTCGATCCGCTGCTCCAGAGCTTCGGTGAACTCAAGGTCGACAACCTGTCGTTGAAGGACATCGCCTCGCACCGCCGCCAGGCCAGCCAGCTGGTCGACAAGGTCGGCTTCGACGACTGATGCGCGGGCGTGCCGGGAGGACCGGCTTCTGGCTTCCTGGCTCTGCCCTCATCGCGATCGCCGTGGTCGCGCCCATCGGGGCGCTGGCGATCGCGGCAGCTGGTGGGTCTCTCAACCACTGGCTGCACCTCGCGCAATCCGTGCTGCCCGCGGCGCTGCGCGACACTTCCGTGCTGCTCGCTGGCGTGGGCCTGATCGTGATCACGCTCGGCACGGCCTGTGCCTGGCTCGTCACGGCGTATGATTTTCCGGGCCGGCGCGCGCTCGCGTGGGCGCTGCTGCTGCCGCTGGCGATGCCCACCTACATCATCGCCTACGCCTACCTGGATCTGCTGCACCCCATCGGCCCCGTGCAGACCGTGTTGAGAGAGTGGCTGGGCTACACCAGCCCGCGTCAGTTCCGCCTGCCGGACATCCGCTCCATGACGGGGTGCATCGTCCTCCTGGGCTTCGTGCTCTACCCCTACGTCTACATCACCGTGCGCGCGGTGTTCCTGATGCAGGCCGCGAGCCTCGTCGAGGCGGCTCGCACGCTCGGCACCCGCCCCCTGGCCCTCTTTCGCCGCGTGGCGCTGCCCATGGCGCGCCCGGCCATTGCCGTGGGGGCGAGTCTCGCGCTGATGGAAGCCCTCAACGACGTCGGGGCGAGCGAGTTCCTGGGCGTGCGCACGCTCACCGTGGCGATCTACACCACCTGGATCACGCGCTCGGATCTGGCCGGGGCCGCGCAGCTGGCGCTCGCCATGATCTCGGTGGTGGTCATCCTGGTCGTCGCCGAACGCTGGGCACGCAAGCGCCAGCGCTATGCGGCCACGGCCAGCGCCCCGCGCCGCATGCAGCCGATTCCAGTGCGTGGCGTGCGCGGCCTCGTCCTGCTGGTCCTCGGTAGCCTGCCCGTGTGGATCGGCTTCGTGGCCCCGGTCGCCTATCTGGTGCACGCCGCCGTGCAACGCGTGCAGTTCGCCGGGTTCTCGCCCTATCTTCTCAAGGGGACGATCACCACGATCAGCCTCGCGCTGGCCGCGACGCTCTTCACCGTGGTGGGCGGTCTCATCGTGGCCTATGCCGTGCGGGTGCGGCCCGGTCGCCCCGCCCGGGCGCTGCAGCGTGTCGCCTCGCTCGGCTATGCCGTGCCGGGCACCGTGCTCGCGATCGGCCTGTTGAGCCCGCTGATGCTCGTGGACGGCCTCATCGCGGATGTCGCCGAGCACTGGTTCGGCGTCTCGATGGGCCTCGTGATCCTGGGCTCGGGTGCGGCCATCGTGCTCGCCTATGCGGTGCGATTTCTCGCCATCCCGGCGGGCAGCGTCGATGCGGGGCTATCGCGGGTGCCGGTGTCGCTCGATGCCGCCGCACGCACATTGGGCCACGGCGACGGCGCCTTGCTGCGGCGCGTGCACCTGCCCCTCTTGCGCCCGGCGCTGGCCGCCGCCGCCCTGCTCGTCTTCGTGGACTGCATGAAGGAGTTGCCGGCCACGTTGCTGCTGCGCCCGCTGAACGTCGATACGCTCGCCACGCTGCTCTACGCCGAGGCAGCGCGCGGGGCCTACGAGGACGGCGCCGTGGCGGCGCTTCTCATCGTGCTGGCCGGGCTGCTCCCCGTGGCCTTGCTCTCGCGCGTGGGCGAGGCCGCCCAACGGCGGCAGCCCGTCGCGTCACCGTCAGCGGATGTCGAACACCTGGCGTAGGTAGGCCAGGTAGGCCGGGTCGTCGCACATCGTCTTTTCGGGCGTGTCCGAGACCTTGGCCACCGGCTGCCCATTGCAGCGCACCATCTTCATCACGATCTGCAGCGGCGTGCAGCCCACATCGTTGGTCAGGTTCGTCCCGATACCGAAAGCGACCTGGCAGCGGCCCAGGAACCGCTTGGCGAGCTGGATGGCCAGCGGAAACGTCAGGCCATCCGAGAACACCAGGGTCTTGGTGTGCGGGTCGACGCGGTTCTGCCGATAGTGCTCGAGCATGCGCTCGCCCCAGGTGAAGGGCTCGCCGGAATCATGACGTGCGCCATCGAAGAGCTTGCAGAAGTACATGTCGAAGTCGCGCAGGAAGGCGTCGATGCCGTACACGTCCGACAGCGCGATCCCGAGATCGCCTCGATACTCACGGGCCCACGTTTCCAGGGCGAAGACCTGGGAATCCCGCAGACGCGGCCCCAGTGCCTGGCAGGCCTGGAGATACTCGTGGCCCATCGTGCCCAGCGGCTTGATGCCGTGGGTCATGGCGAAATAGACGTTGCTCGTGCCGGCGAAATTCTCGCCCATGTGGGCAACGAGCGTATCGATCACCTCGCTGTGCCAAGCCTTGGAGAAGCGGCGCCGCGTGCCATAGTCGGCCACCCGGAACTGCGCAAGCTCGGGGTCTTCGCGCACGAGGCGGATTTTCTCGGCGAGACGCCCGCGGGCTTCGTCCCAATCCGGGTTCTCGCAGGTGCGCCGGAAGTACACCTCGTTGATGATGGACAGGACCGGGATCTCGAAGAGGATCGTGTGCAGCCACGCCCCCTTCACGGTGATGTCGAGCTCGCCAGGGATGGCCGAGGGCATCACGGTGATGCACTTCTCGGGCAGGTGGAAGAGCCCCAGGAAGTCGATGAAGTCGCTTTTGATGAAGCGCAGGCTGCGCAGGTAATCGAGTTCGTCCTGCGTGAATCGCAGCTGGCACAGCGCGTGGATCTCGGCGCGGATCTCGTCCAGGCAGGGCACGAGATCCACACCGGCGTTGCGGCACTTGTAGCGGTATTCGACCTGCGCGGCAGGAAAGTGGTGGAGCACGACCTGCATCATGCTGAATTTGTACAGGTCGGTGTCGAGCAGCGAGGTGATGATCATGTCGTCAGGGCCGCGCCGCAAGGCGCTCGGCCGTCAGCCGGGGCTCAAGCCGCCGGCGGTGTCGCGGGGCGCTGGCCGCCGTAGGCAGCGGCATCGTCGCCGGAAAGCCCATACACATGGGCTGCGGCCGGAAAGCGCCCGTCGGCCACCTCCTCAGCGTACTGCCGGAAGGCGCGCTCGATGATGCCGCCCTCGCCTGCCGGCAGGTCTTTCGTGAAATCCTTCACGAAGCGCGCCGGCGAGGCGTTGAGCCCGAGCATGTCCTGCATCACCAGCACCTGGCCGTCGCAGGCCACGCTGGCGCCGATGCCGATGGTGATGGCGTGGCTCGTCTCGGCGATGCGCCGCCCGAGGCCCTCGGGCACGCCTTCGACGAGCACCATGGCCGCACCCGCGGCCTCCAGGACCTGGGCATCGTGCAGGATGCGATCCGCATCGCTCTGCGCCTTGCCTTGCACACGAAAGCCGCCGATGGCATGCACATGCTGGGGCAGGAGCCCCACGTGAGCGCACACCGGGATGCCGGCGTGGACGAACTGCCGCACGATGCCTTCGAGCTCGGCGCCGCCCTCGAGCTTGACCATCTGGGCGCCGGCCTGCATCAGGCGCACAGCGCTGCGCATCGCCTGGGCTGGGCTCTCGTGATAGCTGCCGAAGGGCATGTCAGCGAGCAGGAAGGCCTTGCGGGAACCGCGCGCGATGTTCGCCGTGTGATAGGCGATGTCCTCGACCGTCACGGCGAGCGTCGAATCCCGACCTTGCACGACCATGCCGAGCGAATCGCCCACGAGCAGACAATCGATGCCCGCGGCATCCATGACCTGGGCGAAACTCGCCTCGTAGCACGTGAGCATGGAAAGCTTGCGCCCGTTGGCGAGCGTCTTTCGTAATGTAGAGAGCGTTTGGCGCATGTCCCGTCTTGCGTCTTGCGGCGAAGGCCGTGGTTTGGCTTTTCGCGAACCATAGCACAACCGACTTGCCCGACCGGTGGGCGCGCAGACCGCAGTCAGCGGGCAGGCAGAGCGCAGTGCGCCGACATGCGCCACAATAGACGCTCGCTTTCCCGTCTCCGTGCCCTGCCATGCCTGCCCTCATCGACACCTCCACCCGCCTGTCGCAACGTCTGCGCGATGCGACTGCGGCCCAGCATGAGCGCATGCACCAGCAGATGCACGAAGCGCAGCCCTTCGCGGCGCGCGAGCGGTTTGCCGGCTTCGTGGCTGCGCAGTATGTGTTCCAGCGCGACGTGGAACATCTCTTTGACGACGCGTACGTCAAGGCGCAGGTGCCGGATCTCGCCGTGCGCGGCCGACTGGCGGCTGCCCAGGCAGATCTGGCCGACCTCGCGCGCGAGGTGCCTGACGACGCGATCGCCACGACGCAGGTGCAAGGCGCGCCTGCCCTGGGCTGGCTGTACGTGTCGGAGGGCTCGACACTCGGCGCGGCATTCCTGCTCAAGGAAGCCGAGGCCCGGCTCGGGCTGTCGGCCGACTTTGGCGCGCGCAATCTGGCGGCCTACCCGGAGGGACGCGGCGCCGTGTGGCGCCGCTTCGTGACGGCCCTCGACAGTGACGCGCTCTCGCGTACGGACGGCAATGACGTCATCGCGGGCGCGCACGCGGCATTCGAGCGCTTTGCCGCATTGCTCGCCAAGCACCTGCCCCGCGCGTGATGCCGCTCGCGCGGCCTGCGCACATCACGCGGGCACGCGCCCTGCGGGCGCTCTACCCGGTCCCGCGCAGGGTTTCCCCTGCGATGCCGGCGCGGGCACAGTAAACTACCCGGCTTTGCGCATTCCTGCGCCAGCCCCCTCGAAGATCCGGAGTGCCCAGATGACTCACGTCGTCACCGAGAACTGCATCAAGTGCAAATTCACTGATTGCGTGGACGTCTGTCCCGTGGACTGTTTCCGGGAAGGCCCCAACTTTCTCGTGATCGATCCCGACGAATGCATCGACTGTGCCGTCTGCATTCCCGAGTGCCCTGCCAACGCCATCTTCGCCGAGGAAGATGTGCCGGCGGACCAGGTGAAGTTCCTCGAGATCAACGCCGAGCTCTCCCGCGACTGGCCTGCCATCACCCGCACGAAGAAGCCGCTGGACGACGCCGACGAGTGGAACAACGTGCCCGGCAAGCTCGAGCACCTGGAGAAGTAAGCGAGGTCATGTGAGCGAGGACAAGTACACCGCCCAGACGATCACCTGGCTGCATACCTGGGTACCCGGCAAGCTGTTCTCGCTGCGCTGTACCCGCGACCCCGGGTTTCGCTTCGTGGCCGGTCAATTCGCGCGGCTGGGTGTTCGCCCCCAAGGTAGCGAAGAGATCGTCTGGCGCGCTTACTCCATGGTGTCCGCACCCTATGACGAGCACCTGGAGTTCTTCTCCATCGTGGTCGACGGCGGGCAGTTCACGAGCACCCTCGAACACCTGCGGCCGGGCGACACGCTCTATGTGGACAAGACGGCGTACGGTTTTCTGACCACCGATCGCTTCGCGCAGGACGTGCCCGCCACGCGCAGCCTCTGGATGCTCTCCTCGGGCACCGGGCTCGCCCCCTTCCTGTCCATCCTGGCGGATCTTCCGGTGTGGGAATCGTTTGGCCCCCTCGTCCTGGTGCACAGCGTGCGCACGCGCGAGGAGCTCGCCTACGCGGACCAGATCGCGGCCCTCGCGCAGCATCCGGTCATCGGCGAGTATCTTCAGGCAGATCCGACACGCCTGCACTACGTGCCGGTCGTCACCCGAGAAGCGCTGCCGGGCGTCTTGTCGCAGCGCATCACCACGCTGCTCGACAACGGCGAGCTCGAGCGCGCCGTGGGCTTGCCCCTGGACCCGGCCCGGGCCTGCGTCATGCTATGTGGTAACCCCGAGATGGTGACCGACCTGCGTCAGCGCGTGCAGGATCGCGGCTTTCGCGCCCCGCGCCGGGGCAACCCGGGAAATCTCGCCGTCGAGAATTACTGGTAGAAAGCCGGGTTATTCCGGGCGGCGCGAGGATGTAGGACGGAGTAGAATGGTGCAGTGCAATATCCGCGCGACGCCGACGTCGCCGGAATGACCGCGCGCCGCCCTGCAGCGTGCGTGTCTTACCCCGACATGGAAAGGGATGCCGTCATGCTCTACCAGATTCACGACATGCAGCGCACCTGGCTCACGCCCTACGTGGCCTTGGCCGAGGCCGGCGCGCAGTTGTTCTCCAATCCGTTCAGTCCGTTCGCCTACACCCCGTTGTCGCGGCGTATCGCGGCCAACTACGAGCTTCTCTACCGCCTCGGCAAGGATTACGAGAAGCCCGCGTGGGGCCTGAACACCACCGACGTGGATGGCGTACCGGCAGCCATCACCGAGCACGTGGTGCTGGACAAGCCCTTCTGCAAGCTCATCCACTTCAAGCGCACCTTGTCGCCCTCGCGCGCCGCGGATCCGCGCATCCTGGTCGTGGCGCCGCTCTCCGGCCACCATGCCACGCTGCTGCGCGACACCGTGCGCGCCCTGCTCCCGAATCACGAGGTGTATGTCACCGACTGGGTCGATGCCCGCATGGTGCCGATGTCTGCCGGGCCGTTCCACCTGGCGGACTATGTGCGCTACGTGCAGGATTTCATTCGCCACCTGGGGCCGGACACCCACGTGATGTCGGTGTGCCAGCCGACGGTGCCGGTGCTGGCTGCGGTCTCGCTCATGGCCGAGACGGATCCCGCCGCGCTGCCGCGCTCGATGATCATGATGGGCGGCCCGATCGATCCGCGCTGCTCGCCCACCGAGGTCAACAACCTGGCGTCCACCAAGTCGTATGCGTGGTTCGAGAACAACCTCATTCATCGCGTACCGCCGCGCTTTCCTGGCGCCGGCCGCAAGGTGTACCCGGGCTTCCTGCAGCACACCGGCTTCGTCGCGATGAACCCGGATCGCCACCTGCAGTCGCACTACGACTTCTATCAGCATCTCGTGCAGGGCGACGACGAAGATGCGGAATCGCATCGCCGCTTCTACGACGAGTACAACGCCGTGCTCGACATGCCGGCCGAGTACTATCTCGACACGATCAAGGAAGTCTTCCAGGAGTACCGCCTGGCCAAGGGCACGTGGGACATCGACGGCCACCGGGTCAATCCGGGCGCGATCACCTCCGTTGCGCTCTTCACCATCGAAGGTGAGCTCGACGACATCTCCGGCCTGGGTCAGACCGAAGCCGCGCAGCGCCTGTGCAGCGGCATTCCCAAGAGCCGCAAGCAGCACTACATCGCACCCAAGTGCGGGCACTACGGCATCTTCTCGGGCCGCCGCTGGCGCGAGACGATCTGCCCGAAGGTGGGCGAATTCGTGCGCAAGTTCGACGCGCCTGCTGCCTGATGTCGCTGTCGCGTCTTGAACGCATCCAGCGCCTGGATGCGGTGTTGCCCCAGACCCAGTGCACGCAGTGCGGCTTTGACGGCTGCCTGCCCTACGCCGAAGCCCTGGCCGATGGCGTAGCTGGGACGGATCGGTGCCCGCCTGGCGGCGATGCCGGTGCCCAGGCGCTGGCAGATCTGCTGGGCCAGCCCTTTCAGCCCTTCGATCGCACACGCGGCGCGGACGCCCCGTTGACGGTAGCGCGCATCGACGAGGCGCATTGCATCGGCTGCATGCTGTGCATTCGCGCCTGCCCCGTCGACGCCATCATCGGTGGCAACAAGCGCATGCACGCCGTGCTGACCGACGCCTGTACGGGCTGCGGCCTGTGCGTGCCGCCCTGTCCGGTCGATTGCATCACGATGGAGCCGGTGCTGCCCGCTCGCACGTGGACGGCGGACGACGCCACCCGTGCGCGCATGCATCATCAACGGCGTCAACGCCGACTCGCTCGCGTACCCGTCGAGGCCCGCGCTGCGGCCGGCCCCGTCGCCGCGCCACGCACGGCGGCAGCACCTGCCAACGCCGCGCCCGCCGATGCCGAGGATCGCAAGCGTGACGCCATCGCGGCAGCGTTGGCGCGCGCCCGTGCGCGACGCCAGCCATGAATGCCGAGAAGCGCCGCGCCATCTTCGAGCGATTGCGTGCGGCCAATCCCACCCCCACCACCGAACTCGAATACGGTACGCCGTTCCAGCTGCTGATTGCCGTGCTGCTGTCGGCCCAGGCCACGGACAAATCGGTGAATCTTGCCACGCGCCCCCTCTTTGCCAGGCACGGCACCCCCGCGGCGCTGTTGGCCTTGGGCGAGGACGGCGTGGCCGACGCCATCAAGACGATCGGGCTCTACCGCACCAAGGCCCGCAACGTGGTGGCCACCTGCCGCATCCTCATCGAGCAGCACGGCGGCGAGGTGCCGCAGGATCGTGAATCGCTCGAAGCGCTGCCCGGCGTGGGCCGCAAGACAGCCAACGTCGTGCTGAACACGGCCTTCGGCCAGCCCACGATCGCCGTGGATACGCACATCTTCCGGGTATCCAATCGCACCCGCATCGCACCGGGCAAGGACGTGGTCGCCGTCGAGAACGCCCTGTTGAAGTTCGTGCCGCGCGAGTTCCTGCACGACGCCCACCACTGGCTCATCCTGCATGGCCGCTACGTGTGTGTGGCGCGCAAGCCCAAGTGCCCACAGTGCGGGATTGCCGACTTGTGCGAATTCAAGGACAAGACGCCGGCTTGACGCGACCGAGCGGGCACGGAACGGGCGGCTTTGGGCATACACTGACTGCTTTGTGCCGACCCCTCTCCCACGCCGCTCACGCCCATGACGACCCGATCGAAGTCTGCCCCGAAGCCTGCCAAAAAGTCCGTCAAGAAGTCCGCCACGTCTGCCGCCGCGCATGGCGCGCCGATCGAGCTGCACAGCTGGCCCACGCCCAATGGCCAGAAAGTGCATATCGCGCTCGAAGAACTCGGCCTCGCGTACAACGTCCATGCGGTGAACATCGGCAAGGGTGACCAGTTCGCCAAGGACTTCCTCTCGATCAGCCCGAACAACAAGATCCCGGCCATCCTCGATCCGAATGGTCCGGACGGCAAGCCGTATGCGGTGTTCGAATCGGGCGCCATCCTGGTCTACCTGGCGAGCAAGACGGGCCAGCTGCTGGGCAATACCGACAGCGAGCGCTTCACCATCCTGCAGTGGGTGATGTTCCAGATGGGCGGGGTAGGTCCGATGCTGGGGCAGAACCACCACTTCCGGATCTACGCACCTGAGAAGATCCAGTACGCCATCGACCGCTACACCAACGAGGCGCGCCGCCTCTATGGCGTCATCGACACGCGCCTGGCCAAGTCCGCCTTCCTGGGCGGCGAGCACTACAGCATCGCGGACATCGCGGTCTATCCGTGGCTGGTGCCGCATGAGCGGCAAGGCATCGATCTCAACGATTTTCCGCATCTGAAGGCGTGGTACGACGGCATCGCCGCACGCGCGGCCGTGCAGCGCGGCATGGCGGTGCTGGCGAGCGAACGTAAGCCGATCGAGAATGACGACAAGGCGCGCGAAGCCATGTTCGGCGCCACGCAGTACCAACGCCGATGAGCGCCGCGCCGATCGCTCTGACTATCCAGTCCCACGTGGCCTGGGGGCATGTGGGCAACGCGGCGGCTGTGCCCGCGCTGCAGCTGCTCGGCATCGAAGCCGTGCCGATCCATACCGTGCAGTTCTCCAATCACACCGGGTATGGCGAGTTCAAGGGGCAGGTCTTCCCGGCGAGCCACGTGCGCGACGTGCTGGACGGTCTGGCCGCGCGCGGTGTTCTGGCACGCTGCGATGCCGTGCTGTCGGGCTATCTGGGCGACGCGGCCACCGGCGAGGCCATTCTCGACGCCGTAGCCGAGATCCGGCGCCAGCGCCCGGACATGCGCTACCTGTGCGATCCCGTCATGGGCGACGTGGGGCGTGGCATGTTCGTGCGCCCGGGCATTCCGGATTTCCTGCGCGACCGGGCCGTGCCGCGTGCTGACATCATCACGCCCAACCAATTCGAGTTCGAATGGCTTGCCGGCCGCGCGCTGACGAGCATCGCGAATGCGGTCGCCTGCGCGCGCGGGCTCCTGCGCACGGGTCCTGGCCGTCCAGGTCCAGGGGTCATCGTCATCACGAGCCTGCGCACGCCGGACGTGCCGGGCGATCGCCTGGCGACGCTGGCCATCACGGCCGAGGCCGCCTGGCAGGTCCAGACGCCACTGCTCGATTGCGAGCCGATGCCCAACGGCATGGGCGACGTCTTCTCCGCGGTGCTGCTTGCGCGCGTTCTGCAGGGTGACGCCGTGCCGGATGCCCTGTCCCACGCCGTGAGCTGTCTGTACGCGCTGGTGGCGCAAGTGCCGCCCGGCGGGCGCGATCTTCCGCTCGTCGCGGCCCGCGACCAGGTGTCCACGCCGGCACAGCGCTTCGTCGCAGAGGCGGTATGAATTGGGCAGCACGCCACACCAGGCGCACGCGCGGGGTTGCGTCTCCGACGCCGCAGTCGTGACGCCTGGCCGCGGGGAAGGCGCGAGCATGGGCGCGGACATCTTCTGCCGCGTGGTCGACAATTTCGGCGACATCGGCGTGTGCTGGCGCCTGGCGCGGCGCCTGGCCCAAGGCTACGGCTGGCGCGTGCGTCTCTGGGTGGACGACCTGGCGAGCTTCGGCCGCCTGGCTCCCGAGGTCGCGGCCGGTGCCCGCATGCTCGACGGCGTGGAGATCGTGATGTGGACGGCCCCGGCCCCCGCACGCTTGCCGCTCGACGTCGTCATCGAGGCGTTCGCCTGCGATCCGCCACCCGCGTATCGCGCGGCGCTCACGCCGGGCCACCGCTGGCTGAACCTCGAATACCTCACGGCCGAGGACTGGGCCGAGGGCTGCCACGGCATGCCCTCGCCGCAGGGCAATGGCGTCGTCAAGACCTTCTTTTTTCCGGGTTTCACATCCCGCACCGGGGGCTTGTTGCGTGAGCCCGGCCTGCTGGCCGAACGCGACGCTCTCCAGGCGGATCCCTCGGCGCGCGAAGCCTTTCTCGCGCGCATCGGCATCGACCCGGCAACGAGCGCGTCGATCGCGCGCGGCGACACCGATCTCTATCCCGTCTTCTGTTACCCGGATGCCCCGGTAGCGCATTGGCGACAGGTAATCGCTGCCGGGCCGCGTCCGGCGGTGATCGCACTCCTGGGCGGCAGCGCGCCGGGCGTCCAGCCCGGGACGGGGCATGTGACCACGTTACGCCTGCCGTTTCTCCCCCACGCGGATTTCGATCGCCTCCTGTGGTGCGGCACCGTCAACGGCGTGCGTGGGGAGGATTCGTTCGTGCGCGCCCAATGGGCGGCGCGCCCGCTGCTCTGGCACATCTATCCGCAGGAAGACGCGGCGCATCTGGACAAACTCAACGCCTGGCTGGATCGCCTCGCGCCGCCTGAGCCCGTGCGCGCGCTGCACGCGGCCTGGAATCAATCCGACGCCACCGCGCTGGCCGCGGCGTGGCAAGCGGCGACCGGGGCCGCGTGGGCGCCCTGGGTCGCGACAATGCAACACTGGAGCGGTCACCTCAGCACGGATATCCCGGAACTCGCCGCGGCCATCGTCGATTCGCACAAGGCGGGTTAGAATGCTGAGTTAACTTTTCTTTCCCGCTCAGGATTTTTTCCGTGAAAACTGCCCAGGAACTGCGCGTTGGCAACGTCATCATGGTCGGCAGCGAGCCGCTCGTGGTGCAGAAGGCCGAATACAACAAGTCCGGCCGCAACGCCGCCGTCGTCAAGCTGAAGATGAAGAATCTTCTCACCGCCTCCGGCACCGAATCGGTGTACAAGGCCGACGAGAAGTTCGAAGTGCTGATGCTCGAGCGCAAGGAGTGCACCTACTCCTACTTCGGCGATCCCATGTATGTCTTCATGGATGCCGAGTACAACCAGTACGAGATCGAAGCCGAGAGCATGGGCGACGCCCTCAACTACCTCGAAGAAGGCATGCCGGCCGAAGTCGTGTTCTACGAAGGCCGCGCCATCTCGGTGGACCTGCCCAACACGCTCGTGCGCGAGATCACCTACACCGAGCCGGCCGTCCGTGGCGACACCTCCGGCAAGGTCATGAAGCCCGCCAAGCTGAGCTCCGGTTTCGAGCTGCCCGTGCCGCTCTTCTGCGACATCGGCGACAAGATCGAAATCGACACGCGCACCAACGAGTATCGCAGCCGCGTGAAGTAAATCCGCCGTTCGGCCTCTCGAGGCCGAGCCGCGTCAACCCCCCGTCTGGCTGGCCAGCGGGGGGTTTCGTCATGGTGCCGCGCCGTCACTGGGTTCGTTCAGCGAGCACCGCCCTCTGCGTCGATGATCGGCGCCAAGGCGCGCGCCATCTGCAACAACGCCCCGTCGCGATGGCGCGGCGCGACGAGCTGCACGCCCACCGGCAGCCCGGCGGGCCCCGTCGTGCAGGGCACCGCAACGCACGGCACGTGCAGCAATGTCCAGATGGCGTTGAACACGTGATTGCCTGTCGTGTGCAAGCCCTCGGGCGCTTCGCCCGGGGACGCCGGCGTGAGCAAGACGTCCACGCTCGCCGCCTGCAACACAGCCGCGAACTGCGCGCGCGCGAGGTCTGCGGTGTCGTAGGCCGCCACGAGCGCCTCGGGCGAGTAGCCGTACGCATTGCTCACGTGCGCGCGAAAGTCGGCGTGCAGGGCTTCGCCATGCGCAAGATCCAGATCGAGGAAGGCCGCCCTGCCCTCACCGCGCATGATGGCATCCTGAGCATCACGGACGCCGTCGAACGCCGCGGGTAGTTCCAGATCGACCACCGTCACGCCTGCAGCGATCAGACGTGATTGCGCGAGCGCCAGCGCCTGTTCGCCCGCCGGCTCGATGTGTTTCCACACCGGGGACCGGCACACTCCCACGCGAATGTCACGCAAGGCCGCAGCCGCGTCCTCGTTTGCCCCATTCAGGCGGTAGGCCTGTGCCATCAGCGTCAGGTCCTCCACGCATCTGCCGAACCAGCCGATCGTGTCCAGGCCCGCAGCATAAAGCTTCGCGCCTTCGCGGCTCACGGCACCCCAGGTAGGCTTCAGGGCGTAGATGCCATTGAAGGAAGCAGGCCGGATGTGCGAGCCGCCCGTCTGCGTGCCCAGGGCGAGGGGTACCTGCCGATCCCCCACCGCGGCCGCCGAGCCCGATGACGAACCGCCGGGCGTGTGGGCAAAGTTGCGGGGGTGCCGCGTCGCCGCCTTGCGGCCGCCGACCGCGAACTCGACCGTGTCGGTCTTGCCGAGGAGGACGGCGCCCGCCGAGCGCAGGATCGCGACGCAGGCCGCGTCACGGGACGGCTGGTAGCCCTGAAACAACGGCGAGTTGAACGTGGTGGGCAGATCTGCCGTGTCGATCATGTCCTTCACGCCGAACGGCAGCCCGTGCAGGGGGCTGCGCGTCGGCCGCTTGTCGGCTTCTCTGGCCCAGCGCAGGGCGAACGCGGGATCGACGTGCAACCATGCGCGCACATCCGCGTCGCGTGCGTCGATCCGCTCCAGGCAGGAGCGAACGAGCGCCTCGCTCGTGAGCGTTCCCGCCTGGATGGCCTGCGAGGCAGCCCAGGCCGTCAGTTCATGCGGTTCCATACCGGCGCTCCTCACGCTGCTGCCGACAGGGTCGACGCTGCGCTCAGATGCCTTTGCGCTTCGGCGAGCGAAATGATGTTCGCGTACTTCTTGCCCAGGTCGAAGAGGCTGGACTCGTGCGGTCCCGGCGCACGGTCACCCACGCAGTCGGCCACCACCATCGGGCGCAGGCCATAGGCGGAGGCGTCCACCGTACTCGCGCGCACGCAGCCGCTCGTGGTGCAGCCTGCCACCAACAGCGTGTCGACGTTGCGCGAGATCAGCCACGACGCGAGTGTCGTCCCAAAGAAAGCGGATGCGTGGCGCTTCTGAGACACGTATTCCCCAGCGATCGGCGCCACGCTGGGCACGAACTGCGCCGCCGGGCTGTCTGCCGTGAGCTCGCGCAAGCGCGGCACCTTGTCGCCAAAGGGGCCGATGTCGAAGCCGCCGGGCTGTGTGGTGAAACGGACGTGGGCCACCGGCACGCCATGCTGGCGCGCCGTGGCGAGCAGCAACACCGTGTTGTCGATGGCGGCGTTGATGTTGTAGCCACCAAAACCGTCTTCACGTGTGAAGCCTTCCTGAAAGTCGATGACGAGCACCGCGGATCTGTTGCCGTAGGCCAACAGTTGACCAAATACCTGCTTTTCAAAGATGTCGAGGTCGGACATGAGTCATTCCCTGAAGAGGTGCATGCGCGCGCAGCGATGACGCACTACGCCTTGATTGCATGCAATTTTATGGGGCGAAAATCCATTGCAGTGCGAAAAAGCACCAGATTTGTGCGGAAATGCTTGCACATTTCGAGTGCGATCGACGCACCATCATTACTTCATCACGAAATTTGCATTTTTTATAGGGTCAACCCCTAACCTTTTCTTCAACTCGTGTTTAGAATTGCATGCAATGTGCGGTAGCACAAATGTCCCAACCAACCAGGGGAATACGCATGACCAAGCCTCACTCCACACTGCGCATGTCGCGCCGCCAATTCACACTGCTCGCAGGTGGCAGTGCCGCTGTGATGAGTCTGGGGCTGTCTTGCCTGGTACAGGCACAGAGCACGTCGACGGTCCGTGTACGCCTCGCCTCGGATATCGGCAACCTCGATCCCGCACGGATCTTCCAGATCGAAAACCAGTCTGTCGCCAGCCACATCTTCAACGGCCTGGTGAAGTACGACCCCGCGTCCAACGCCATCGTCCCCGACCTGGCCAGCGCCTGGACGGTCGACGGTGGAAAGGTCTACACATTCACGCTGCGCGAGGGCGTTACCTTCCACAAGGGCCATGGCCCCTTCACCGCGGACGACGTCAAGTTCTCTTTCGAGCGTGTGCTCGACCCGAAGACAGCCAGCGCCTACGCCGGGCAGCTCGCGGCCATCGAGCGCATCGAGACGCCCACGCCACAGACGGTGGTGATCACGCTGAAGTCGCCCAACGCCGGATTCCTGCACAAGGTGGCGGCGTTCAATCAAGGCTGGATCGTGAGCCGCAAGGCCGTGACGGAGATGGGTGACGAGAAGGTGCGGCTCAACCCTGTTGGCACCGGCCCCTTCGTTTTCGAGCGGTGGACACCCGGCCAGGAAGTGAGTCTTTCGGCCAATCCGGACTACTTCGAAGGCGCACCCAAGGTCGGCAGCGTGGTGTTTCGCATCATCCGAGACGAGACGGCCTCGGCCATCGCGCTCGAGAACGGCGAGATCGACGTGTTCTTCAGCCTGCAGCAGCCCGAGGTGATCGCCCGCTTGAAGCAAGGCGGCAAGGTGACGGTGCTGGACCGCCCCGCCAACCACACGATCAATCTCGTGCTCAACACCACCGTCAAGCCCCTGGACGACGTGCGGGTGCGCCGCGCCATCGCGTACGCCATCAATCGCCCAGCGCTGCTGCAAGGTTTCTTCAAGGGCACCAAGGGCGAGGCCTTCAATGTCCTGACATCGTCGTTCCCGGAATACAGCGAGGACGTGCCGCGCTACGACTACGATCCTGCGAAGGCGCGCGAGCTCCTCAAGGAAGCCGGCGTCGGCAACTTCACGCTGGAGCTTGTCACCCCCGCTGCTGCGCCGTACGACAAGCTCGTCGTGCCCATGGCCAGCGATCTGATGGCTGTCGGCATTCAATGCAAGCTGCAGATCCTGGAGCGCGGCACCTTCCTGCAGGCGCGCGCCAAGGGCACGATTCCGACCTCGATCACGGGTGTGGTCGGCGCCCCCGATCCGGACAGCCCCATCCTCACCCTGTACTCCAAGGCGTCATTCCCGCCCGGGCTCAATACCGCGCACTACGCCGGGATCGAGGACCTCATCGCCGCAGCGGCGACTGCGCCCGACGACACGGCGCGCAAGGTGGCCTATGGCGAGATCCTGAAGAAGACAATGGCCGACGTGCCCGTGATCCCGCTCTACGCGGATCACCTCTTCATTGCCCACGGGCCGCGCGTGAAGGGATTCGTGCAGAACTCGCTTTTCACCGTCAACGTCGCGCCCGTGGCGCTGGGCTGATCGCATGGAGCGCTATCTCCTGCGCCAGGTGATGCAGCTCGCGGTCACGCTGCTCGGGATCGTCACCGTCGCATTCTTCCTGGTTCGCCTCATCCCGGGCGACCCCGCCCAGTACATGCTGGGGGACTACGCGACCGAGCAGGCGCTGGACGCCTTGCGCGTCAGCATGGGGCTGGATCAGCCGCTCTTCTGGCAGTACGCCGGGTATCTGGGGCGCGCCGTGACGGGCGACCTCGGCAACTCCGTGATCACCGGGCGTCCGGCCGTCGAAGAGGTGCTCGCGAGCCTGCCCGACTCGCTCTTGCTCGCTGGCGCTGGCATGGTGCTCGCCGTCATCATCGGCGTGCCGCTGGGCATCCTCACGGCCATGCGCCAGGGATCCTGGACGGACACGCTGATGATGCTGGCCGCACTCGCAGGCATCTCGTTTCCCGTGTTCTGGCTGGGGCTGGCGAGCATCCTGCTCTTTGCGCAGGAACTGCAGTGGTTCCCGGCACTGGGCGCGAGCTCGGGGGGAGGCTTCGGGACCACGCTCTACTACCTGGCGCTGCCCGCCATGGTGCTGGGGGTGTCCGTCGCCGCCTACATCACGCGGCTCACCCGGTCTGCCATGCTCGAGATCATCGGGCAGGACTACATCCGCGTGGCACGGGCCATGGGCGTGCCCGAGCGCCGCATCATCTGGCGGCTCGCCTTCAAGAACGCCGTCATCCCCATTCTCGCCATCATTGGCGTGACCTTCGCGCACTCGCTGGGCAGCGCCATCCTGATCGAAGTGGTCTTCAGTCGCCCGGGCGTCGGCTCGACGATTCTCAAGGCGGTCTCTGCACGCGATTACCCGCTGGTCCAGGCTGGGGTTCTGGTGCTGGCCGTGGGCGTCGTCGTGGTCAACACATTGCTGGACATGGCTTACGCCATCGTCGATCCCCGCATGAGGAAACGTTGATGCCAACCGCTGTCTCCACCCCTGCCTTGAGCGCCGCCCCGGTGCCCGCCCCCCGTCGTCGACGTCCGGAATGGGTCCGGCACTTTCGCCATCCTGGCTTTCTCACGGGCTTCGTGATCCTGGCCTTCATGGCACTCGTGGCGCTCACCGCGCCCTTCATCGCACCGTACTCGCCGCTCGACACAGACCTGGCCAACACGCTCGCACAGCCCTCGGCCTCGCATCTGCTCGGCACGGATCAGTACGGCCGCGACATCCTATCGCGGCTCATCCACGGCACCAGCATCTCATTGAAGGTGGCCGTATCCGTCATGGCGCTGTCGTTGCTGCTGGGCATGACAATCGGTGCGATGGCCGGCTTCCTGGGCGGCTGGATCGAACGGCTCACCGTCTCGCTCATCGACATCCTGCTCGCCTTCCCCGGGTTCCTGCTCGCGCTGGCGCTGGTGGCGGCCTACGGGTCGAGCCTGGAGTCCGTGATCATCGCGGTGTCGCTTGCCTTCACCCCGCGCGTGGCTGCCGTCATGCGCGCCGTGGTCCTCACGATCGCGCCGCGTCCGTTCATCGAGGCCTCGCACGCGCTGGGCATGACGCGCTGGCGCATCCTGCTCTATCACGTGATCCCCAACAGCCTGCCCCCCGTCATCGTCGTGGCCACGGTGGGTGCTGCCACTGCCATTCTGGGCGAAGCCGGCCTGAGCTATCTGGGCCTGGGCGTTCAGCCGCCCACGCCCACCTGGGGCAACGTCATTGCCGACGGCCAGAGCTTTCTGCAATCCAACCCGGTGATCTCGTTGTCTGCCGGCTTCTGCATCGCCCTGATGGTGATTGCGCTCAACCTGCTGGGCGATGGCCTTCGCGACACGCTGGATCCCCAGATGCGCAAGAGCTCGAACGCCAAGATGATCTGAGGCTGCCCATGAACGCTGTCGCTCTCTCCGTCGCGCGCCCCGCAGCCTCGCCGATCGCCGCCCGCGCCCCGCACCGCGTGCTCGATGTCTTCGGGCTCACCACAGCCTTCCCAGGCGACGACGGCCCGATGACCGTTATCGACGAGGTCTCGCTGTGGGTGGAACCTGGCAAGACCCTCGCGGTGGTGGGCGAATCCGGTTCAGGCAAGTCCATGACCTTCCTCTCGGCCCTGGGCCTCGTCGCCGCGCCAGGCAAGGTGGTGGCGGGCCAGGTGATCCTGGACGGTCACAGCCTGACCTCCATGCCTCAGGCGCAACTGCGCACGCTGCGCGGACGCGTCATCTCCATGGTGTTCCAGGATCCGCTCACCGCGCTGAATCCCGTCTTCACCATTGGCCAGCAGCTCATCGAAGTGTTGCGCGCGCATCTGCCCATCGGCCGACGCGAGGCTCGCCAACGCGCCATCGAGCTGCTCGCGCGCGTGCAGATCCCGGATCCGATCCGCCGAATCGACGACTATCCGCATCAATTGTCCGGCGGCATGCGCCAGCGCGTGCTGATCGCGATGGCGGTGGCGCTCAAACCCAAGGTGTTGATCGCCGACGAGCCCACGACCGCGCTGGACGTGACGGTGCAGGCCCAGATCCTGGATCTGCTCGCAGACCTGCAACGCGAGACTGGCATGGGCGTGGTGCTCATCACCCATGACCTGGGCCTCGTGGCGCGCTACGCCGATCGCGTGGCCGTGATGTATGCGGGGCGCGTCGTGGAATCCGGCTCGCGCGACGACATATTTCACCGCGCCAAGCACCCCTACACCCACGCGCTCTTTCGCAGCATTCCGCGGCTGGACTCCGTGGCGGGCGACGATCTGCCCGCCATCGAAGGCCAGCCACCGAACGTGGCTGCCCTCCCACCCGGCTGTGCGTTCGCTCCCCGCTGCTTTCACCGCCAAGGCCGGGCGGACTGCACCAGCACGCGTCCGCGCAGCGAGGCAACCGACGACAACGAGCATCGCAGCGCCTGCTGGCACTGGCGCACGCTGCCCATCCTCAAGCGAGACACCTGATGGCCATTGTCCCTGATCTTCTCCAGGTGAAAGACCTGCGCAAGACCTTCGCGGCCAAGCGCGGGCTGTTCTCGCGCAACCGGCGCGCTGTGCATGCGGTGGATGGCGTGTCCTTCTCGCTGGGCACGGGAGAGACGCTTGGCCTGGTCGGCGAGAGTGGCAGCGGCAAGAGCACGCTCGGGCGGCTGATGCTGCGGCTCATCGATCCGACGGCGGGCTCGGTCCAGCTCGAGGGGCGCGAACTGACCACCTTGTCGCCCGCGCAGGTGCGCGCCATGCGCAGCGATATCCAGATGGTGTTCCAGGACCCCTACGGCTCGCTCGATCCGCGCAAAACGATTGCCACGACGCTGGCCGAGCCGCTGAAAGTGCATGGCACATGGACGCCGGAATCCTCGGCCCGCATTCGGGAAACCATGCTTCGTGTGGGCCTGAACCCCGATCACGCCGAGCGGTATCCCCACCAGTTCTCCGGCGGGCAGCGCCAGCGCATCGGCATCGCCCGCGCGCTCATGCTGAACCCCAAGGTGCTGGTGCTGGACGAGCCCGTCTCCGCGCTGGACGTCTCGATCCAGGCTCAGATCATCAATCTGCTCAAGGCACTGCAGCGCGAGCGCGGCCTGAGCTACGTGTTCATCGCCCACGATCTCGCGGTGGTGCGGCATGTCAGTGACCGCGTGGCCGTCCTCTACCTGGGCAAGATCGTGGAGCTCGCCGATCGCGACACGCTCTACGGCAACCCTGCGCATCCCTATACCGAAGCGCTGCTCTCGGCCGTACCGCACCCCGATCCGGATGCCGCGCAGGCGCGCCGCCCGATCATCGCGATCGGCGAGATCGGCTCGGCCACGCAACTGCCCTCCGGCTGTCGATTCCACCCTCGGTGCTTTCGAGCGCGTGCCCTCGCAGGCGGAGCGCCGGGCGCCGTGCCCGAGGTGTGCCAACGCGAAGAACCGGTATTGCAAGCCCGACCGGCCGGCGGCTTCGTCGCCTGCCACTTTCCCGAGCCTGTGCGCTCGCTTTCTCCTGACTCGACGGAACACTAGACCATGGCCTTTCTCACTGACGATCTACATTCCAATTACGCGGGCTTGTTCGACACCCGCACGGGCTTTGGCAAAAGCGCCGCGGTCATCTCGATCGATTTCATCGACTTCTATACCCAACCGGGTGCGCCCTTCTACGGCAAGGGTGTCGTCGACGCCGTGATCGCGAGCGCCCCGCTCTACGCGGCGGCCCGTGAGGCGGGTGTGCCGGTCATCTATACCAACGTCCTCTACGATGCTGCCGGCAGCCAGGGCGGCATGTTCGTGCGCAAGGTGCCCTCGCTGCGCCGCTTCGTGGCTGGCGAGCCGCTGGTGGCATTCGATGAACGGATCGCCCCGCAGCCCCAGGACATCGTGATCACCAAGCATCATTCGTCGGCGTTTTTCGGCACGCCGTTGAGCACCATGCTGCGCGCCATGGGCCACGACACCGTGATCCTCACGGGATGCTCCACGAGTGGTTGCGTGCGGGCCACCGCCGTGGACGCGGTCTCGCATGGATTTCACGTGATCGTCCCGGCCGAATGCGTGGGCGATCGTCACGACGCACCGCACGCGGCCGCCCTCTTCGACATGAATGCGAAGTACGGCGACGTCATGCCCACGGCTGAGGTCATCGAACATCTTCAACGCGTCGAGGCCTGATCCAACGTGCAAGCGACCAGGCCGGTCTGGCAATGGGCAGTGTTGTTGGGCGCCTCCTGGGCGCTCGCCAGGATCCTCGTCGGCCTGGACTTCGGTGCGGGCATCCTCGTCGGGCCGATGCTCGTGGCCATGGCCATGGGCATGGCCGGGGCCAGCATCGACGTGCCACGTCCCGCCTTCAATCTCGCCCAGGCGCTCACCGGCTGCGTCGTGGCGAGCACGCTGGACGCCGGTGTGCTGATGAGTGTGCTGGGCCACTGGTGGCAGATGCTGCTCACCGTGGGCACCACCGTGGCGGCGGCCACGGTGATCGGCTGGGCTTTGATGCGCTACAGCCCTCTGCCTGGCACCACCGGCGCCTGGGGCACGCTGCCCGGCGCCGCACCGGCCATGGCGGCGATGGCCGACCAATACGGCGGCGATTCCCGCATGGTCGCCGTCATGCAGTACCTGCGCGTGGCGCTCGTAGTCGGCTCGGGGTCGGTGATCTCGCACGCGCTGCTGGGCGTCGTCCTGCCCGCCCCGCCGGCCGAGGTGCTGCCGGTGATGGGTCTCGGCCCGCCGCGTCCCGCCGACATGACCCAGACGCTCCTCACCCTTGCCGTCGCGACGGGCGGCGCATACATCGGCGTGAAGATGCGCATCATGGCCGGCGCCATTCTCGTGCCCATGCTGCTGGGCGCCCTCCTGAACGTCACCGGCGTGCTGCCCATCGCGGTCCATGGCGTGCTGCTCGCTGGCGCCTTTGGCATCATCGGCTGGACGATCGGCCTGAAATTCAGGCGCGAGCTTGCGCGTCCGCTGCTGCATGCGCTGCCTGCCATGGCCTGCGGCATCGTCGCGCTCATGGGGGTGTGCGCGGTGTCTGCCTGGGTGCTCACGCGGGTGATGCCGATCGACGCGGTCACCGCGTACCTCGCCACCACGCCAGGGGGCCTGGATTCGGTTGCCGTGATCGCGTTAGGCGCACAAGCCGATCTCGCTACGATCACCGCGTTGCAGACGCTGCGGCTCTTCGTGGTCGTACTCCTGGGCCCTGCCATCGCTCGCGCGCTCTCGGCCCGACACGTTGCCCGCCTCAACGCCTAAAATCCCAGGCGCCGCCGTCTCAGGATCCGCCATGCTCGAAGACTTCTCCGTCAGCCGTCAGAAGACGGTCACGCCGCTCAAGACGGACGATCTACTGGCGCGGCTGCGTCGCCTGATCGTGGACGGCAGCCTGGGCCCTGGCGCGCGGCTCAGAGAGGTCGAGCTGGCCCAGCGATTCTCGACCTCACGTACGCCCGTGCGGGAAGCGCTGGTCGCCCTCGAGCGCGAAGGGATGGTGACCTATGAGCGCAATCGTGGCTTCGCCGTGCGACAGTTCAGCGCGCGGGATCTCTATGAATCGTATGAGATGCGCGCGATCCTGGAGGGCTACGTGTGCAACACGCTCGCCCAGCGGGGCTTGCCGGACGACTGCTTGCGCGAATTGCAGGGCTGCATCGACGAGGTGAACGCCATTCTGGCGCGGGACACGGAACCCGATTCGCGCGCCGTGGCCCAGTGGCGCGAGGTGAATCTGCGCTTTCACGACATTCTGATGAACCACGCGGGCAATGCGCTGCTCGACCAGACGCACCGGCACATCGGGCGGGTACCACGCGTGCACGACGTCTTCCGCGCCTTTCATCCCAATCCTCGATTGACGATCCACCATTACAACTGCGAACACGCGCAAATTCTCGACGCCATCCAGCAACGCAACAGTGGGCGGGCCGAGTTCCTGATGCGCGAACACATCTTGCAGGGGTGCGCGGTGTTGAAAGCACACTGGGAAGACGAGGCCGCCAAGTAGCTCGCGCTGGCCGTCCAATAACATACTGTAAATATTCTCGTCAATCGCACGAACGTGTGTTGCTGAACGTGAATCTCAGTTTCATAATCATGCCGCTAGAGCGCTGAAGGCACCCGCCGGGTTGCGGCGCCTCACACGGAACTCCCATGGCCGAGAACACGCCGCCCACTATCAGCGGCGCCGTCGCCGCGCAGGCCGTCAACGACAACGGAACGCTGTCGCCATTCGCCAACATCGTCCTCACCGACCCGGACGGTGACACGCTCACAGTGACGGTTACGTTAGACGCCGCGAGCCGTGGGAGCTTCACGGCAGCATCTTTGATGGCTGCGGGGTTCTCGACCAGCGATGGCGGCCTGACCTATGAAAGCGGCGCCGGCACGCCCGCAGGCTTGCAGGCCGCCCTTCGGGCCCTGGTCTACCAACCCACGGCAAACCTCGTCACGCCCGGCGCGACCGATACCACGGTATTAACGATCCGTGTTTCCGACGGCATCGGCATCACCACGGACAGCACCACGACAATCGTTTCCATGTCGGTGAATGACGCACCGAGCTTCAGCGCGCAGGGTGGGGTCTCCGTCGTCTATCAGAACGGAATAGCTGCCGACATCACGACGCACTTGAACGCTACGGATCTCGATCCAGACCAGACCCTGACCTGGAGTGTCGTGGACGGCCCCATGTACGGGGTCGTGTACTATGCAGCGGGATCCGCGCCGTCGGGGGGAAGCGATCTCGTGCCGAACGGGGGGATCACGTACCAGGCGCTCACCGGGTTCGCGGGTACGGATCACGTCACGATCCGCCTGAGCGACGGCCTGGTATCGGTTGATCGCACGCTGACTGTCCTTGTCTTGCCGGGCGCCGCCAGTCATCTCGACCTGGCCTCCGGAAGCGACAGCGGCAGCTCCAACTCCGACAATGTCACCGCAGCCAGCCTGCTGACGTTCAGCGGTACGAGCGAACTCGGAGATACGTCGAGCACCGTCAGGGTCTACATCGACACCAACGGCAATGGCGTTTTCGATGCGGGTGATGTCACCGCCACCGCGACAGTCAATAACGGCACGTGGACCGTGTCCAACCTGGATGCCAACTCGTTGCGGGACGACACCTACAATGTTTATGCCCAGATCACGTCCGAAGACGGCACGGCCCGGAGTTTCCGGAGCGATGCACTGTCGATCGCGCTGGATCGCACCGCCCCCACGGTGACGATCACGAGTGATCGCGCCGCACTGGCTGCAGGCGACATGGCCAGGATTACGTTTACCTTCAGCGAGGATCCTGGTAGCACATTCACTTGGAATCAGTTTGCGGGCGACGTCATAGTGAGCGGCGGCACGCTCACCTCCCTCCAAGGGTCCGGTTCCACGCGAACCGCGAATTTCATCCCTGCCTACGACAGTGAAGGCGTGGGCAGCATCGAAGTGCCGGGTGGCTCGTACACCGATGCCGCCGGGAATCCAGGCCAGGGTTCCTCGATCCTGACCATCCCGTTCGATACGCTGCACCCCAGGGTGACATCCATCGAACGGGCGGACGCGGCGCCAGGCAACGCGACGTCGATTGCCTATGTCGTCACCTTCACCGAGGACGTGCAGCGCCTGGGCACCAACGGATTTGAACTCTCAAAGACTGGCACTGCCGACGGCGTGATCTCGTCGGTGACAGGGAGCGGCGCCACGTACCTCGTGACCGTGTCCGATATCACAGGCGACGGGTCGTTGCGGCTGGACTACCGGGGAGGCACGTTCGGCGCGTTGGACATGCAGGGCAACTGGGGACACCACACGTTCTCATCCGGAGAAGCCCATACCGTTGATCGGACCGGGCCGACGGTCGGTGCGGTGATTGTCCCGGCGTTCGCTACTTACGAGATCGGTCAGGACCTCAATTTCTTTATCCGGCTCTCGGAAGTGGTGACCGTCGACACGACGCAAGGAACGCCGACGCTCGAGTTGGCGCTGGACTTGGGACGCAGCGTGTCCGCCTCGTATGTGACGGGCTCTGGCGGCAACCTCCTTTTCTTCACCTACACCGTCCAAGCGGGCGATGTTGACCTGAATGGCATCGAGGTGCCTGGCGCCATCGCGCTGAACGGCGCTTCCATCCGAGACGCCGCGGGCAATGATGCCTTGCTGGAACTCAACGGGGTCGGCTCGACTGCCGGGGTGCTGATCAATGCCCTGCCGCCCTCGGTGACCAGTATCGAGCGCACAACCGACACACTCACCAACGCTACGACGCTGACCTACACCGTGGTGTTCTCAACGTCCGTTACCGGTGTCGACGCCCAGGACTTCACGCTGATGGCGGACGGTGTGACCGGCAGCATCGGCCCCGTGACGGGCAGCGGGCGCGAATGGACCGTCACCGTCATCAACGTTCAAGGCGATGGCGAACTGCGCCTGGACGTGAACGCGAGCGGCACCGGGATCGTCGACCGCGGCGGCCAGGCGCTTGCGGGCGGCTACACCGGCGGCCAGAGCTATAGCGTGGATCAAACGGCCCCCACGCTCGCGGCTGACATCGCCATTTCCGACGTGACGCTCGCCATCGGCGACACCGCCACGGTGACTTTCACGTTCAGCGAGGCTGTCGCAGGCTTTACCGAGGCCGACGTGACCGTGCCCCACGGCAGCCTGTCGTCGCTGACGTCACCCGACGGCGGCAAGACATGGACGGCCACGCTGACGCCTGCTGGTGGTGCATCGACCAGCGGAAACGTGCTGACGCTGAATTACGCGGGCATCTCCGATTTGGCAGGGAACACCGGCGTTGGCACCGCGACCAGCGTCGCGTATGACGTCGACACAGTCCGCCCCGATCTGGCCGCAGACATCGAGATCTCGCAAACCAGCCTTGCCTCCGGCCAGTCGGCAACGGTCACGTTCACGTTCGTCGAGGCCATCGCGCAGTTCACCCTGGCGAGTGTGACTACCCCGAATGGCACGCTGTCCAATCTCGCGTCCGAGGACGGCATTACCTGGACTGCCACGCTGACGCCGGAGGTGGGCATCAGCGATTCGACGAATGTGCTGACCCTGGACATGACAGCTATCGTCGACCTTGCGGGCAACGCCGGGCTCGGCTCTGTCTCCAGCGGCAACTACGCCGTGAACACGACCGCACCCACCCTGGCAGAGCCTATCGCCATCTCCGACACGGCATTGAAAATTGACGATGCCGCCACGGTGACGTTCGTTTTCACTGAGGCCGTCGTCGGGTTCACCGTGGCTGACGTCAGCGTGCCGAATGGCGTACTGACCAACCTGCGCACGAACGACAACATCACGTGGTATGCGACGTTGACGCCTGACGCCGGCGTCACCGCCGCTGCGAACGTCCTCGCGCTCGACTACACCGGCATTGCAAACGGTGCGGGCAATGTCGGTGCTGGCACCGCCATCAGCGGGAACTACGCGATCGATACGGAACGTCCCGGTCTGGCCTTGCCGCCCAGCCTCGCCAACCCGTTGCTCATCGCGGGCCAGAGCACCACGGTCACGTTCGTGTTCACGGAAGCCGTCAGCGGGTTCAGCCTTTTCAACGTGACGCCGGCCAACGGCACGCTGAGCGATCTGCACACGGACGATGGCATCACCCACACCGCCATCTTCACGCCAACGGCCAATGTCACGAGCGTGGACAACGTGATGTCGATCAGCCTCGTCGGCATCGCGGATCTCGCGGGGAACCTGGGCGCAGGGACGCAAACCAGCGCGATCTACGACATCGACACCGTTCGCCCCACCGGCACCATCCTGCTGTCCGACGATGCGTTCAAGAGTGGCGATATGGCGACCGTGACGTTCACCTTCAGTGAAGCCGTCATGGGCTTCACGGCCGATGATGTGAGCGTGCCCTTCGGCACCCTCTCCGCGCCGATGTCATTCGACGGCGGCTTGACCTGGACGGCGACGTTGACGCCCGACGCGGACGTCAACGACCAGATCGGCAGCTTGACGCTGAATCTGAGCGGCATCCAGGATCTGGCAGGCAACGCCGGCGTCGGCAGCACGAGCAGCGTCGACTACGTGGTGGACACACTGCTTCCGGCACTGTCGGGCTTGGTCATGCTCTTGGATGCCGATCTGCGCCCGGGCGAGACCACGACGGTCACGTTCACCTTCAACAAGGCGATCACGACCTTCGAGCTCGACGCCGTGGACGCGCCCAACGGCGAGTTGTCCAACCTTGCGTCGACCGACGGCATCACCTGGACGGCCACTTTCACCCCTGCCGCTGGCGTCTCCGCAGCGGCGAACGCGCTCACGGTGGACTACACGGCCATCGTCGATGCCGCCGGCAACGTCGGGGCGGGTCAGGGCACCAGCGTGAGCTATGCGGTGCAGACCGCCCTGCCCCTGCTCGCTCAGCCCATCGAGATCTCCGATACCGGACTGACGATTGGCGAGGTGGCCACCGTGACGTTCGTCTTCGAGAGCGCCATCGATGCCCTGACGGCGAACGACGTCACCGCGCCTGACGGCGTGCTCAGCGACTTCGACACCAACGATGGCGGCATCACGTGGACGGCGACGCTGACTCCTGCGCAGGGGACAACCAGTATCGCCAACGTGCTGACCTTGAACTATGCCGGCCTCACCACGGTGATCGGGAACGCCGGTGTCGGGAGTGTCGACAGCGGGGTGTATGCCGTGGACACGGCAGCACCGACTGCCACCGTCACCTTCTCGGACGTGGACCTGCGACCCGGCGAGACGGCGCTGGTGACCGTGACGTTCAGCGAAGCCGTGCTCGGCTTCACCCGTGACGCCGTGACTGCGCCCAACGGCACGTTGAGCGAATTCACCTCGAACGACGACGGCGTCACCTGGCAAGCGACGTTCACGCCTGCAGCCAACACGACGGCGACGGCCAATCTGGTGTCGGTGAACCTGCTGGCGGTGACCGACCTGGCCGGCAATCCGGGCAGCGGCAGCGCCGTGTCACCGGCATACGATGTCCGCACGACCATACCGCCGACGAACCCGATCGTGCCCGGCGTGATCGATGGCGTGCCGGTCACGGTCGAAACCCTTCCCCCCGACCCCATCACCGGCCTCATCAACACCGTACTGACCGTGCCCCTGATTCCCGGCACCCCAGGCGACGGCCGGGTCGTCGACATCCCATTGGGCGTGACAGGACCGGGCGGCTTGAGCACCGCGCTGACGGTTGGCCTGCCCACCGGCATCGGCCTCCAGGCCACGGGCCCCACCACGCTGCTGACCAACACCCAGGCGGTGATCGATCTCGTTCACCGGATCGAGCAGAGCACGTCCGCGGCGGGCGGCATGGCGGACCAAGGCACGGCGTTCCAGGGGAGCCTTCCGCCGTCCACCGTCTTCCAGCACACCAGCCTCGTGTTCTCGTCAGCGCCCGAGTTCTCGACGCCGCCCATCGTGCAGATCAACGGCAGTTCCTTGTCCCAGCCGGATGGAAGCCTCAACCCCACGGCCATCAGCCTGGTCGTCGACACCACGGCGTTGCCACGAGGCACCCAGCTACAGCTCAACAACGTCGACTTCGCAGCCATCGTGGGGGCCGCGACGATCCGCGGTGGCGAAGGCCGCAACTGGGTCGTGGGCGACGACGCCCAGCAGAACATCTTCCTGGGCGCCGACGACGACTACCTCGCCGGAGGCGGCGGCGACGACATCATTGGCAGCGCAGGCGGCGACGACACCATCGATGGCGGCGATGGCGACGACATCCTTGTCGGTGGTATCGGCAACGATCATCTGATGGGCGGGGCGGGCAACGACCTGATGCAGGGCGGACGCAGCAGCCAGGGCGCCTGGGAGTTCCACCTGGCGGCCGACGGCACGCTATCGGCTCGCCATGAGACCGCACTGTTCAACCCCGGCGTCTTCGAGACGGTGACGCTGGCCGAACTCGACACCTCCGCCTCGGGTCTGTCGTTCCTCGCCGCGCACACGGCCAAGCTCGCATCTTTGACCCTCATCTATCACGCCGCCTTCGGACGCACCCCGGATCTGGGCGGGCTGGATTACTGGGCGAGCGATGACCTGCCCGTGGACGCGATGGTGCGCAGCTTCCTGAAGTCCGCCGAGTGGATAGCCACGCAAGGCGAGACAACGACAGACGTCGCCTTCGTGGCGGCCGTCTACCAGAACGCCCTGGGTCGCGCACCCGATGCGCAGGGCCTCACGTACTGGACGCAGACCTTGTCCGACGGCGCAAGCCGGGCCGACGTCCTGCAGTCCATCGCCCTGAGCGACGAACACCGCACCGCCGTGCTCGCCGACGGCGTCGTGATCGCCACAGGCACCCTCGCACAGGAAAACGACTGGTTTGCCAACGCGGGCGACAACCGCTTCGAGCCCGGCACTGGCAACGACACGCTCGTGGGCGGCGACGGCATCGACACCGCCGTCTACAACGGCAGCCTGAGCGCGTACGAGTTCCGCCTGGGTGCAAGCGGCCAACTGCAGGTGATCGACACTGCCACTGGCGACGTCGATCAGTGGTTCCGCATCGACCGCGGCGAGTTCAGCGACGGCACGGTCGATCTCGCGCTGCCGCACGACAGCGTTGCGTCGGTGGTACAGGTAGCCCTGCTCTACCAGACGCTCTTTGACCGCCCCAGCGATCTCGGCGGCCTGCAGTGGTGGGTGGCGCAGGATCTGGACGACGGCGGCCTGGCGCAAGCCTTCGCCGATTCGGCTGAGTTCAAGGAACGCTTCGATGGCTTGAACGACGCGCAGTTCGTCGCGGCGCTCTACGCGCAATCCGGCGTCGATGGCGACGCGGCGGGTGCGCCGGTGTTCTGGGAAGCCTATCTGGCCAATCACAGCCAGGTCGAACTGATCGCCGCCTGGGTGCAGAACAGCGACGTGGTGGCCGCGCAGTTTGCGGATGGCGGGCTCTGGGTGGTGTGAGGAAGGGCGGTGCGCAGACGGCGATGGCGGCCGTCTGCGCAAACAACACCATATCAGGTATGCGGCCGTCATCATGGTGACGCCGCTGCAGAGCGCCTAGAATGAGTCCTCAGCCCTGCGGGTCGTACCCGCCCTGGACGACGAAGACCTATGGCAGAACCCCAATTCTCCTGCGTGGACGGCGCGCAGCTCGACACTGAGACCGCCTATCGCCTGCTCGTCGGCAGCGTCGTGCCCCGGCCGGTGGCGTGGATCACCACCATCGACACCGACGGTCGCGTCAACGCGGCACCCTTCAGCTCCTATAACTACGTCGCCACCAGCCCTCCGATGCTGGCGGTAAACATCGCATTGCGCCCAAGCGATGGCGCCATCAAGGACACGGCGCGCAATATCGCGCTCACGCGCGAGTTCGTGGTCAATGTGGCCACCGAGTCCACGATGGAACTCGCGCACCGCAGCGCTGAAGAGTACCCACCCCACGTGAGCGAGGCCGAAGCGCTTGGCCTCGAACTGCTACCGAGCCGCCATGTGCGCGCGCCCCGACTCGCGGCCAGCCCGATCCACATGGAATGCCGGCTCGACCAGGCCGTCGTGCTGGGCCGTGGGGTGAACACCCTCTACATCGGTGAAGTGGTGGCCTTCCATCTGTCGCACGAGGTCTTCGATGGCCGGCGCGTAGATGCCGAGAAGCTGCGACCCATCGCGCGGTTGGGCGGGCCCTTCTACGCGGGCCTGGGCGAGATCTTTCACCGACCGATGCTGCAACGCCCGCCGGGCGGCGAAGGCGCGGCGGGGTGAGCTAACGCCGACGCAGATCCATCGGACCTTGTCGCCGACGAGCAACCCGGGCTTCAGCAGCTCGACGGCAACAGGATGACATCACGATAGCCAGTACGAGCCGAACGCCACCAGCCACGACATGGCGATAGCCACGTAGACGAACAGCAGAAGCATCGTCAGCCCGCTCGGCCAGTACCGCTGGATGCCTAGCGCACGTCCCAGCGCGGCCAGGACGAACCCGCCATTGGCTGCCGGCAGTGGCAGCAGATTGAACGCCGCCAACTTCGCTGCCACCCACCCCAGGACGCCGAGCAACGGCAGCCCGACCAGCGCTTGCTCGGCCTGTGCGATCAGGCCTTGCGCTTCATCGAGTGGCGAGATGGCACCCGCCACGATCTGCCCGAATCCGGCAACTACCGCGTGCAAGCCTGCTCCCTGCCAGATCGCCACGGCCAGCATCACCAGTGCCGCACATCCGGCGAGGCCGATCAGGCCCTGAACAATGGCGTGGCGCTGATCCAACGCACCCTCGAGATCCGAAGCTTCCAGAACCAGGGCGCCGTCCTCCGGCTCCCCGCTATCGGATGCCTCCAGCACCGGCACCTCGATGTCCGGCTTCTCGAGATGGCTCTCCTTCTCATCCAGGGCATCGCGCGCCCATGCCGCGGCAGCGCGTCGCTCCTGCGCGGCCACCTGCGAATCCTTGAACTGCACGGAACCGCCAAGCGGCAAGAGCCTTACCCGCAACCGGCCCGCACGAAAGAGCGTGGGCCCAAAGCCGATGGATACCTCGCGCAGCGTCACGCCCATCGCGACACCCGCCAGGGCCATGGAGAACGTGTGCAGGAACACGCAGAGAACGACAGCGATCAGAAGGGACATATGAGCCAAGAAAGGATCTGGCGCTCGACCTGGAAGGGTCGGAAAGCACGGAAAGCCGAAACCTGGTGAGCGGCGAGCGGCCTGAGGAGCCGATCTACGGCAGGTTTTCCTTGAAGATCACCACGCTATTCACTGGCTTCACCCGCCCCGCCCCTTCGCCCCCCTCCCGCAACTGCCCCAGGATCCTGACGCAGCTCATCACGGCCGATTGCGGATCCAGGACGATCGCAGCGTCCATCGTGCCGTCGATCAGAAGCCCGCGAATATCCGAGGTCAGCCCGTGCCCGATGAACACCACCCGCTGTCCGTGACGCGCCTCCCGTAATGCCTGCCCTACACCTTCGGCGCCACCGCCGATGTTGTAGATGCCCAGCAGATCGGGATGCTGTTCCAGCAGGCTGCGTGTCAGCTTGGCGTTGGTATCGGCATCATCTCGCCCTTCGCGCACGCCGATCACGTTGCGTGCCAGGCCCAGCTCTTCCATCACGCACGTGAAGCCGAACTCGCGCTCGCTGTGGGCGCGGTATGTGAGGCTGCCGGCGATGCGGGCGAACTTGCCTTTGGCGCCACCGGTGAGGCGGGCCAACAGAAACCCGGCCAACCGTCCGGCGGCGACGTTGTCCAGACCCACATAGGCGCCGCGCTCGGAGCCGCTCAGGTCCGAGATCAGCGTCACGGTGGGAATACCGCACCCGGCTAGCGCATTGACGGCCTCGCGCACGACAGGGTGTTCGACGGCCATGAAGGCCACGCCATCGGTCTTTCCACGCAGCTTCAGGAGGCTCTCGGCCAGGGCATGCGGATTGAAGCCTTCGATGGCCTCCCATCGGCAGCGCACGCCCATCGCTGCGAACTGATCCTGCGAATAATCGATGGCATCGCCAAACATCTGGATGACGCGATTGGTGCCGGCCGGCAGGAGCACCGTCACGCGCAAGGGCGCTGCGCGCTCGACCGGGGCATCTTCCAGGATCGGGTAATCCATGCGCCGCGCGGCGGCCAGTACACGCTGCACGGTGACCTCGCGCACGCCGGGCCGGCGGTTCAGCACGCGGTCCACCGTGGCGACCGAGACGCCGGCCTCGTGAGCCAGATCGTGAATGCGAGGGGCCTTCTTCATCACTCAAATTCCATCATTTCTGGTTATCGACATCGATGGGAGTGGGCGGATACTATCACAGTGAATTTGCACCATCATTCACCTGCAAATTCCATCATACCTAGAACATTTCCCCTCAGCTTCACGAGGCGGAACGGAGACTGTGCCATGACGTTGCCCCTGCTTGCATTCGGGTATGTCCCGCTGCCCGCGCCCCGCGCGGCGTCTGTGCCTGGCCGCGCCGCGTAGATCCCCGCATGACGTATCAATTCGACTTCGCCACGGTGCTGGCGCAATGGCCGCAGTTCCTGGAAGGCGCGTGGCTCACGATCCAGCTGTCCTTTCCGGCCACCATCATCGGCTTCATCTGCGGCACGCTCTTGGCCATCGGCCGGCGCAGCGGCACCGGCCTCATCGCCCGCGCCTGCGGCTTCTATGTGGAGATCATCCGCAACACGCCGCTGCTGGTGCAGATCTTCCTGGTGTTCTTCGGGCTGGCCACGCTGGGCTGGAAGGTGTCGGCGTTCTCTGCCGCCCTCCTCGCCCTGGTCATCAACGTGGCCGCCTACAGCTGCGAGATCATGCGCGCCGGCATGGATTCGATCCACAAGGGCCAGGTGGAAGCCGCGGAGTGCCTGGGTCTGACCAAGGCACAGGCGTACTGGCACGTGATCCTTCGGCCGGCCATGGAGAACGTCTATCCCGCGCTCACGAGCCAGTTCGTGCTGCTGATGCTGGCGTCCTCCGTGACCTCGCAGATCTCGGTGGAAGAGCTCACCGCGGTGGCGGCCCACGTGCAGGCCGATACCTTCCGCCCGTTCGAGGCCTACATCGTGGTCGCCGTGGCGTATCTGGCGCTCTCGCTGCTGATGCGCCTGGGCCTGTGGGCCTTCGGGCAACTCATCTTCACCCGCCGGCGCCGGCTCAAGACCGCAGGCTGACACCATGATCAACTCCGGATTCACCCTCGATCACTGGCTCTTCCTCCTGCAGGGAGCCGTCTGGACCATCGCCTTGTCACTGATCGCCTTCGTGGGTGGCGGCCTGGCGGGCGGCGTCGTGGCCTTGGCCCGCGTGAGCCCCGTCAGGGCCATCCGCTGGATCGCGCTGGGCTACGTGCAGATCGTGCAGGGCACGCCGCTGCTCGTGCTGCTCTTCCTGTCGTACTTCGGGCTGAGCATCTTCGGCTTTTCGCTGCCGGGCATCGCCGCGGCCAGCATCTCGATGATCATCTACGTGAGCGCCTATCTGGGCGAGATCTGGCGTGGCTGCATCGAATCGGTCGCCAAGACGCAATGGGAAGCGGCCGAATGCCTGGCGCTCACCCGCACCCAGCGCCTGCGCTACGTGATCCTGCCGCAGGCCGTGCGCATCGCCACGCCCTCCACGGTGGGCTTCATGGTGCAGATCGTGAAGAACACCTCGCTCGCCTCGATCGTGGGCTTCGTCGAGCTCGTGCGTGCCGGCCAGCTCATCAACAACTCGATCTTCCAGCCGTTCCTCGTGTACGTGCTGATCGCCGTCCTGTATTTCGCCATGTGCTATCCGCTGTCGGTCTGGAGCCGCAAGCTCGAGCATCGCCTGCACTTCGCCACCCGCCAGCCGGCCGACGCCTGAAGGAGCCTTCTCCATGTCCACCGTCGTTGAACTCAAGGACGTCCACAAGCGATTCGGCAGCAACGCCGTGCTCAAGGGCGTGTCCTTTTCCATTGCCAAGGGCCAGGTCACGGCCATCATCGGTCGTAGCGGCTCGGGCAAGAGCACCGCGTTGCGCTGCATGGATCGCCTGGAGGTGATCGACAGCGGCAGCATCAACGTCTGCGGCCATGCGCTGCACGATCCGCAGATCGACCTGCGCGTGCTGCGCCAGGATGTCGGCATCGTCTTCCAGAGCTACAACCTCTTCCCGCACCTGACGGTGGAAGAGAACATCATGCTCGCGCCCACCGTGGTGAAGAAGATGCGCCGCGCCGATGCGCACGCGATCGCCATGCGCACGTTGACGCAAGTGGGCCTGGCGGACAAGGCCAAGTCCTATCCCGAGCAGCTCTCGGGCGGCCAACAGCAACGCGTGGCGATCGCGCGCTCACTGGCCATGGAGCCCAAGGTCATGCTGTTCGACGAGGTGACCTCGGCACTCGATCCGCAATTGACCGGCGAAGTGCTGCGCGTGATCGAAAAGCTCGCCGCCGACGGCATGACCATGGTGCTCGTGACCCACGAGATGGAGTTCGCGAGCAAGGTGGCCGACACCATCATCTTCATGCATGAAGGCCGTGTCTGGGAAACCGGCACGGGCGACATGCTGCGCCATCCGCAGACCGAGGAACTGCAAGCCTTCCTCGCCGGCGGCCTCTGATCGCTCGACCCTAGAACGCAGTCCCTGATGCACTGACACCCACAAGAACGGAGACTTCCATGAACCTGCGCAAGACCCTGCTGCCTACTCTCCTCGCCGCTGCCCTGGGCGCCTTCTCCACCGGCGCCTCGGCCGAGCTCGCCGACATCAAGAAGGCCGGCACCATCCGCGTCGCCATCGATCTGGGCGCGCCCTTCTACGGCTACGTCGACGACAAGATGCAGCCCATCGGCTCGGACGTCGAAGCCGCCCGGCTGCTCGCGCAAGACCTGGGCGTGAAGCTCGAGATCGTGCAGACCACGAACTCCGGCCGTATCCCGAACCTGCTGTCGAACAAGGCAGATCTGGTGATCTCGTCGCTGTCGATCACCGAAGAGCGCGCCAGGGCCGTCGACTTCTCGATTCCCTACGGCGCCATCCAGGCGGCGGTGGGCGCCCCCAAGAGCCTCGAGATCAAGAACATGGCCGATCTGGCCGGCAAATCCGTGGCCGTGACGCGCGGCGGCCCGCAGGACAAGCTCATCTCTGCCCGCGCGCCCGACGCCAAGGTGGTGCGCTTCGATGACGAGGCGGCCTCGATCACCGCGGCCGCGAGCGGCCAGGCGGACATCGTGGCGATCACCCCGCCCATCATCCAGGCCATCGCCAACCGCAATCCCGCCCGCGAATTCGAAGTGAAGTTCGTGATCGAGTCCTACAAGCTCGGCATCGCGCTGCGCAAGAACGAGCCTGAACTCAAGGGCTGGGTCGATGAATGGGTCAAGAAGAACCTTGCCAATGGCAAGTTGAACGAGATCCACATGAAGTACGCCGGCGTGCCGATCCCGGACGAGATCGTCCAGGGCGCGAAGTAAGCACGGCGGCCCCACAGGAACACATCATGAGCAGAATTTTTGGCGAGATCCGCCAACTGGGTTACGTCGTGCCGGACATCGAAGCGGCGATGGCGTACTGGAGCAAGACCCTGGGCGTCGGCCCCTGGTTCTACAACCCCCAGGTGCCGATCGAGAACTACCGCTACCGCGGCGAGACCCACGTACCGCACAACTCGGTGGCGCTCGCCAACTCGGGCGACGTGCAGGTCGAGCTGATCCAGTGTCGCAACGACGTGCCTTCCATGTACCGCGATTTCCTGCGCGCCGGGCGCACCGGGCTGCAGCACGTCGCCTACTGGACGGAGGACTACGACAACGCGCTCGCCAAGGCGGAAAGCCACGGCCTGCACGTCGTGATGAGTGGCGAAGTCGGTCGCAACGGCCGCTTCTGCTACTTCGACACGGAGTACCACCCCGGCGCCGTGGTGGAGCTCTCCGAGGTGGCGGGCCCCAAGGGCGAGCTCTTTCGTCGCATCCGCGCGGCCTCGCAAGGGTGGGACGGCAGCGATCCTGTGCGCCCTTTCCCCGATCTTTCCACGCTGTAAACGGGCACCGGCATCGCTTTCGGGCGGTGCCCTGCCCCGCTCGCCCAGGTCCCTGCCATGAGTCCCGATCACTTCGAAGCCACCTACCTCATCGAAACTCCGCACGATCCGGCCAAGGTGGCCGAGGTGATCGCGGGCGAGCAATCCTGCGGCACGTTCACCCGCGTCGCGGGTGAAACGGACGATGTACGGGCCCGCGCCCGTGCCTCGACGCTCGCGGTCGAACACCTGGAGACGGTCAATACGCCGTCCCTGTCCAACGCGCTGCTCGAGCGCCTGGGCAACAGGGGGCCCTGGCATCGCGCCCGCGTCACCCTGCAGTTTCCCACGGCCAACACCCGCGCCAACCTGCCTACGCTCGTGGCCACGGTGTGCGGCAATCTCTACGATCTGGGCGAAGTGACCGGGCTGCGTCTGGAATCCGTGCGCGTGCCGGACGGCTACCGCCGCCAGTTCGATCTGCCCAAGGTGGGCATCGAGGGCACCCGCGCGGCCACCGGTGTGCGCCGCGGCGCACTCGTCGGCACCATCATCAAGCCCAGTGTGGGCCTCACCACGGCGGAGACGGCGGCGCTGGTGGCCCAGCTGTGTGCCGCCGGCATCGACGTCATCAAGGACGACGAAGTCAGCGCGGATTCCGTGCATGCGCCGATGGCGGACCGCGTACCGGCCGTGATGCGCGTGATCCGGGAGCACGCCGAGCGCACGGGCAAGCAGGTGATGTATGCCTTCAACATCACCGATGAAGTCGATGCCATGCGTCGTCATGCCGACTTGGTCGCGCGCGAGGGCGGCAGCTGCGTCATGGCGAGCCTGAACTGGATCGGGCATGCCGGGCTGCAGACATTGCGCCGCCACACTCCGCTCGCGATCCACGGGCACCGCAACGGCTATGGCGCGCTCTCGCGTCATCCGCTGCTGGGCATCTCGGTGGAGGCCTACCAGACGCTGTGGCGATTGGGCGGCGTGGATCACATGCACGTGCACGGTCTGCAGGGCAAATTCGCCCAGCCCGATGCCGAAGTCGAGGCGGCCATCGCCGATTGCTATCGCCCGCTGGGCGAGGATTCCGACGATGTCGTGATGCCCATCGTGTCCTCCGGTCAGTGGGCCGGCACCGTGCAGGCGACGTGGGATGCCGCGGGCCGCGACGACGTGATGTTCATGGCGGGCGGCGGCATCCTCGCCCATCCGGACGGCGCGGCTGCCGGCGTGACGAGTATCCGCCAGGCCTGGCAGGCCGCGGCCGACGGCATCTCGGTGAACGAGGCGGCCAGCCAGGCACCCGAGCTCGCGCGCGCCCTGGACTTCTTTGGCAAGACGGCGGCGCACGGCAAGCCCGCCCGCAAGGACTGATCATGCCCGACACGCGCAAGCCGGTCTTCGGCTGGTACGGCGACGACTTCACCGGCGCCACGGACACGCTCGCCACCCTGGCCGCGCAAGGCTGCGCAGCCTGCTGTTCCTGGACGTGCCCGATGCCGCCACGCTGGCGCGCCGGGCCGCTGGACGCCATCGGCATCGCCGGCAGCGCGCGCGCCATGTCGCCCGAGGCGATGCGCGCGGCGCTCGCGCCCGTTGGCCGTTTCTTCGAAGGCCTGGGTGTGCCGGTACTCCACTACAAGGTGTGCTCCACCTTCGACAGCGCCCCCCAGGTGGGCAATATCGCCGTGGCGATCGAGACGCTCGCGCCGCACGTCGCGCAGCGCTTCGTGCCCATCATCGGCGGTCAGCCCAATCTCGGCCGTCATTGCGTCTTCGGACAGCTCTTTGCCCGCGCGGGCGCGCACGGCCAGACCTGGCGCATCGACCGGCACCCCACCATGAGCCGTCACCCGGTGACGCCGATGCTTGAGGCCGATCTGGTGATGCACTTCGGCCGTCTTGGCCTCGCGCCCATCGCAGCCGTGCACTGCCCCGCGTACCGCGAAGACCCGGAGGCGGCGTTGGCCGCCGCGTTGGCCCGCCTGCCCGCCGACGCGCTGCAACCGGTGCTGTTCGACGCGCTGACGGACGACGATCTCGACGTGATCGGGCGGCTGTTGACGGCGCGCCTGGCGGCGGGCTCGCTCTTGGCCGTGGGTGGCAGCAGTGTCGTACATGCAGTGGCGCAGACGTTGCGGGCGCGCGCCGGTCACGTCAGTGCGCGAACCGAATCTCACGCACTCGCGCCCGCCAGCGGGCCGGTCTTCGTCTTTGCCGGCAGTCTGTCTCCCGTGACGGCGCGTCAGATCGACGCCGCCACCCGGTACCGTCGCATGGCCGCCCACCCGCAACGCTGGCTGACCGAGGCAAGCTACCGCGCCGAGCTTCTCTCTGACGTCCTGGCCGGCCTGCAAGCGGGACAGAACGTGTTGCTCTACACCGGCGACGCGTCCGAGGCCGCCGTGGATACGACCGCCGCAGCCACCGCTGCGCGCCTGAGCGCGGATTTCATCGCAGAGGTCGTTCACCGCCAGGCCGAACGTGCCCCGTTGGGCCGCGTCGGCATTGCTGGTGGCGACACGTCCAGCCATGCCACGCTGGCCCTGGGCCTGTGGGGGCTGTCGTATCAGATGCGTCTGGACGCCGGTGTGACCGTATCGCGCACGCACAGCCACACCCCGACGCTGGACGGCGTGGAGCTGATGCTCAAAGGGGGGCAAGTGGGTGGCGACGACATCTTCGATCGCCTGGTCACCGGCAGCCCGGCGGGCTGAGCGCGACCAGGCGCTATGGGCCGATGGGGTCGGCCCACAGCGCCGCACCTTACTGGCGGCGCGGCACCTGAACCGTGCGCGTCTGGCCGTTACCGTACGGGAAGTCCGCGAACACGGCCTGAGCAAGGTAGGGCATGGCGTCGACCATGCTGTCCGGCCCGCCGGCGTGCATCGCCCGGCCCTGGAACACTTCCTGGCCGCCGCGGCTCGCATCGCGGATCGACACTTCCAGGATATTGCGATACGCCGTCACGGGGACGGCCTGGTAGGCCGGATAGCCGCCGAACGGAAAGCCCATGCCCCAGCCCCACGGCCCACGTCCGTAGTATCCGTAGCCGTAGAACGGCGGCGGGAACGGCGCGGGCGTCTCCGCGTACGTCTGGAAGGGCTCAGTGCGGTAGGTGAAACCCACCGTGAAGCGCGCCGGCCGGCTGCCGGGCTGGGCCTCCACCAGGCCGACACTGCCCAGACTGGAGCGAATGACGTCCTCGTAGGACCGCTGCTCCAAGGATTCCTGGCGGCTGTCGGCGGCGAAACGATAGGTGGCGCCCACGGCGTCTGCCGGCCACTGCTGGAAGGTGGTGACGCGGGCGTTGAAGGGGCTGGCAGCGCAGCCAGCCAGCGCCGCGGTGGCAGCTACGGCGGCCAACGTGGCACGCAGGGAGCGCAATCGCAGGGGGTGTTTCATGATTTCCTCCCGTCGGGACGGGAATGGCCCAGCATGGCGCATGCCACGCCAAGGATTCAAGGGAGATTCTACGCTGCCGCAGGCGCGTGCGTACCCGCGTAAAATCGGCGAATCCCGTCCATGAGGCTTTTCATGCGCAACGATATTCCCGTCACCATCCGGCGCCACGATTACCAACCCTACCCGTTCACGATCGCCGCGGTGGACCTGGTGTTCGAGCTCGATCCCGCCAGCACCCAGGTCACGGCCACCTTCGCCGTGGCGCGCACGGATGGCCGCGCGGACGGCCCGCTCGTCCTGCAGGGCGAGGATCTGGAGCTCGTCGGCATCCGGGTGGATGGCCAGGCCCTCGGCGCCGAGCGCTACACCCTCACGCCCGAGACGCTGAGCATCGCTGGCCTGCCCGCGCAATGCCAGGTCGAGATCACGAGCCGCTGCCGGCCGCAGGAGAACTCCACGCTGATGGGCCTGTACGTGTCCAACGGCGTCTTCTTCACGCAATGCGAAGCCGAGGGCTTTCGTCGCATCACCTGGTTTGCCGATCGCCCGGACGTGATGAGCGAGTACACGGTGACGGTGCGCGGAGACCGGGCGCAGTTTCCCGTGCTGCTGTCCAACGGCAACCTGGTCGCCGAACAGGATCTGGCCGACGGCCGCCACGAGGCGCGCTGGCACGACCCCTTCCCCAAGCCGTGCTATCTCTTCGCGCTGGTCGCAGGCAAGCTCGCCTGGCGCGAGACGCGGGTGAAGACCCGATCGGGCCGCGAGGTGCTGCTGCAGGTCTATACCGATCCGGGTAACGAGGACAAGACCGGCTGGGCGCTCGAATCGCTCGAGCGCTCGCTGCGCTGGGATGAATCGCGCTTCGATCTGGAGCTGGATCTGGACCGCTTCATGATCGTGGCCGCGCGCGACTTCAACATGGGCGCGATGGAGAACAAGGGCCTGAACGTGTTCAACGCGGCCTATGTGCTCGCGGACCCGGACAGCGCCACGGACGCCAACTACAGCGCCATCGAGGCCGTGATCGGCCACGAGTACTTCCACAACTGGACGGGCAACCGCGTCACCTGCCGTGACTGGTTCCAGCTGAGCCTGAAGGAAGGCCTCACGGTGTTCCGTGACCAGGAATTCACAGCGGACATGATGGCCGCCGCCCTGACGGCCCAGGGCGGCCTCGCGGGCGATGCGCTGGTCGCGGCACAGGCGAGCGCGCGCGCCGTGAAGCGCATCGACGACGTGATCGCACTGCGCGCCGCGCAGTTTCCCGAGGATGCCGGGCCCATGGCCCATCCGATCCGCCCGGAGAGCTACCAGGAGATCGGCAACTTCTACACTGCCACGGTGTACGAGAAAGGCGCCGAAGTCATCCGCATGCAGCACACGCTGCTGGGCGAGACGGGTTTCCAGGAAGGCATGGCGGAGTACTTCCGCCGTCACGACGGTCAAGCCGTCACCTGCGACGATTTCGTGGCCGCCATGGAATCTGTCTATGTGCGTCAGCATCCCGACCGCAACCTCGACGTCTTTCGCGGCTGGTATGGCCAGGCCGGCACGCCGCGCGTCAAGGTGACCTTGTCCCACGATGCGGCCGCCGGCACCTGCACCGTGACGCTCGCGCAGCGCTGCCCGCCCGTGGGCGTCGAAAAGCTCGCCGCCGTGGACAAGGCCCCACTGCACATTCCGTTTGCGCTCGGCTTGCTCGATGCGCAGGGCAAGCCGCTGTCGCTGCGCCTGGACACAGGGGACGAAGCCCAGGACACCGCGCTGCTCGAACTCACGACGGCCGAGCAATCCTGGACGTTCCACGGCATCGCCGCCCGGCCGGTGCCCTCGCTGCTGCGTGACTTTTCCGCACCGGTGATCGTCGAGTACGACTACACCGACGAGGAACTCGCGCTACTGCTCGCGCACGACACCAACGCCTTCGCGCGCTGGGAGGCGGGCCAGGAGCTCGCAGCCCGCCACATCCTCGCGCGCGTCGCGGCCGAGGCCACGGGCGCGACGGCGCCCGACGTCGCGCCGCTGGTGTCTGCCTGGCGAGCCGTGCTCGCGACCCGGTCGTGGATCCCGCCTGGCGCGCACGCGCGTTGGCGCTGCCCACCGAAAAGGTGCTGGGCGAGCGCATGGGCGAGATCGATCCGCCGGCGATCGCCCGCGCGCGCGATGCGGTGCGTGCCGCCATCGGCGCGGCCCTGGCCGAGCCGCTGCGCGCCACGATCGCGGCGAACCAGACCTCGGGCGAGTACTCGCCCGATCCGCTGGCCGCCGGCCGCCGGGATCTGAAGAATCTCGCGCTCGCCTATCTCATGGCGGGCGGCAGCGCCGCGGGCGAGACGATCGCCCGAGCGCAGTATGACGGCGCCACCAACATGACGGACCGTCTGGCGGCGCTCGGCGTGCTGGTCAACTATGCCAGTGCCGACGCCGCTGCCGGGCCGCTCGCGAGCTTTCACGCCCGCTACCAGCGCGATCCGCTCGTCGTCGACAAGTGGTTCGCCCTGCAGGCGACGGCGCGCACGTCGACGGTGGATACCGTCCGCGCCCTCCTCGCCCACCCGGACTTCACGCTGCGCAACCCGAATCGCGCCCGCGCGCTGGTGTTCCAGTTCTGCCTGAACAACCCGCGCGCCTTCCACGCGGCCGACGGCTCAGGCTACGCCTTCTGGGCGGAGCAAGTGCTGGCGCTCAACGCGCTGAACCCGGAGATCGCCGCCCGCCTCGCCCGTGGCATGGAGCAGTGGACGCGCCACGTGCCCGCCCTGCGTGCGCCGATGCGCGAGGCCCTGGAGCGCGTGCGCGGCCACGAAGGACTGTCCCGAAACGTCACTGAAATCGTATCCAAAGCCCTGGAGATATCCGCTTGAAACGCAAGACTCTTACCCAGTTCCTCATCGAGCAGCAGCGCGGTGACCGGCAGCTGCCGGCCGACGTGCGCCTGCTCATCGAGGTCGTGGCCCGCGCCTGCAAGACCATCGGCCATCACGTGAGCAAGGGCGCGCTGGGCGGCGTGCTCGGCAGCCTGGACAGCGAGAACGTCCAGGGCGAAGTGCAGAAGAAGCTGGACGTGCTGTCCAACGAAATCCTGCTCGAAGCCAACGAGTGGGGCGGCAATCTCGCCGCCATGGCGTCCGAGGAAATGGACACCATCCACCCGATCCCCAACGCCTACCCGCGTGGCGGCTACCTGCTGCTTTTCGATCCCCTCGATGGTTCGTCCAACATCGACGTGAACGTGTCGATCGGCACCATCTTCTCGGTGCTGCGCATGCCCGAGGACGCCAACGGCCGCGAAGCCACGGAAGCGGACTTCCTGCAGCCAGGCCAGAAGCAGGTCGCGGCGGGCTACGCCGTCTATGGCCCGCAGACGGTGCTCGTGCTCACGCTGGGCAACGGCGTCTTCGGCTTCACACTGGATCGCGAGATGGGCTCCTGGGTGCTCACGCAGGAAAACGTGCAGATCCCTGCGGACACCAAGGAATTCGCCATCAACGCGTCCAACATGCGCCACTGGGCCCCGCCCGTGAAGCGCTACGTGGACGAGTGCCTGGCCGGCAAGACCGGCCGCGCGGCAAGGATTTCAACATGCGCTGGATCGCCTCCATGGTGGCCGACGTGCATCGCATCCTGACCCGTGGCGGCATCTTCATGTACCCCTGGGACGCTCGCGAACCCGGCAAGCCCGGCAAGCTGCGGCTGATGTACGAAGCCAACCCGATGAGCATGCTCATCGAGCAGGCGGGCGGCGCCGCCACCAACGGCACCCAGCGCATCCTCGAGGTGCAACCGCAAGGCCTGCACGAGCGCGTGAGCGTCATCCTGGGCTCGAAGAACGAAGTCGAGCGCGTGACGGCCTACCATCAGGAAACGCCGTCGGCGTAATCGTGTGCAGGCATGAAAAAGCCCCGCGTCGATGAACTGCGCCCCAAAAGTTGGACACGGATCCAACTTTTGGGGTGTTTTTCATGGCGAAGTACGACGAGCAGTTCAAGCTGACCGT